>DASYDE010000109.1:0-71110 GCA_036499725.1 Kofleriaceae bacterium | reverse complement strand
GTCGGGCGCGATCGCCGTGCCCTCTTTGTATTTCCAGTGCGCAGCGATGCCGTGCTCCGCGACGAGGTTCATGTCCTTCGTGCGGATCTGGATCTCGATGCGCTCGCCGCGCGGACCGATCACGGCCGTGTGCAGCGACTGATAGAGGTTGGGTTTAGGGAGCGCGATGTAGTCCTTGAAGCGACCCGGAATCGGCGTCCACGTCTGATGCGAGACGCCGAGCGCCTGATAGCAGTGCATCTGCGAGTCGGTGACGACGCGAAAACCGATGGCGTCGTGGATCTCCTCGAACGGGCGCTGCGTGCGCTTCATCTTCTGGTAGATGGACCAGAGGTGCTTGGCGCGGCCGTGCACTTCGCAAGGCACGCCGTTCTCGCCCATCTCCTTTTGGATGAGCTTCTCGACGGTGTGGATGTACTCGAGGCGCTCGGCGCGGCTCTTGGCGACGTCCTGCGCGAGCTGCTCGTACTCGCCCGGGTACATGTACTTGAACGCGAGATCCTCGAGCTCGACCTTCACCCACTGGATACCGAGGCGGTTCGCGAGCGGCGCGTAGATCTGCATCGTCTCGGCAGCGATGCGCTCCTGCTTCTCGGCGGGGAGGTGATTGAGCGACCGCATGTTGTCCAGGCGATCGCAGAGCTTCACGAGGATGACGCGGATATCGCGCGCCATCGCGAGCAGCATCTTGCGGAAGTTCTCGGCCTGCTGCTCCTCACGCGTGGAGTACGGCAGCTTGCCGAGCTTGGTCACGCCGTCGACGAGGAACGCGATCTCTTTACCGAACAGCTCGCCGAGCTGCTCGACGGTGGCGGACGTGTCCTCGACGCAATCGTGGAGCAGGCCTGCGCACACGCTCGCGACGTCGAGCTTGAGCTCGGCGATGATCTGCGCGACCGACAGCGGATGCGAGACGTACGGATCGCCCGACTTGCGCGTCTGGCCGTCGTGGGCCTGCGCGGCAAACTGGTACGCACGGCGAACCAGCGGAATGTCGGCGTTGGGGAAGTAGCCGGCGATCTCGGAAAGGATCTGATCGAGCTGATGCATGGGTCCGCGTCGACAACAGCGGCAGCGGTATCGCTCACGATACCACGCTGACGGGCTGCGTCAGACCCGGCCCAACGGTCTAGACCGAACGCCCAGGAGGAATGGGCCCGCTACTCGGACGTCGAAGCGACTTGATCCTCGAAATCCCAGACGAACTCGAAGGATTCGCCGGGTCGGGAGACCACGAGCTTCATCTGGCGGACCTGCGGATTGAAGATATCGCGTTCATAGAACACGAAGTCCGCCGTCCCGCGGTAGACGGACAGCGACCCCAGCGTCATGCGGCGCCGGTAGCCGTCATCGAGAAAGCCGATCGTGTTGTAGCAATCGCCGCTACCGCTGCGACCCGCGCGGCTGCAGACCGACGTCCGCTGCTCGCGATCCCACATCGACGTGATGATGCGCGTCTTCGCGTCCTCGACCGCCTCGGGATCCCACCGGTGCCCCGCGTTGTCCTCGAGGTGCACCGACCACGAGTTGAGGTCCGCGTACTCCTGCCACTTGTGATCGATCTGCACGTGAAAGCGCAGGCGATCGCGCGTGACGATCGAGAAGCTCGCCGTGTCGAGCAGCGGGTAGTGATGATTGTGCGAGTAGGACGCTCGCGGCCCGAGCGCGTCGTCGGGTCGCTCCAGATCCATATCGCCACGGACGATCGTGATCTTCTCGCCCGTCGGAAGTGTCTCGAGCGGATTCGCGAGCGGGTTCGCCTGCACGGCGTGACCGCTGAACGTCCGCGAACAACCCGCCACCGCCACCACACCGAGGACAACCGCCCTGAAGCCCCTCATGGAACAAGCGTCGCGCCATTCGCGATCGCCGTCAATGAGACATCGCCGTGTCGCAGATGCGGTCAGCGGCTGACGAGTCGACGAGCGTGCTCTTCAGCCTCGGTATTATTCGCGACGAGGCGCGCCATGTCCGCGAGCGGATAGGCGACGTCAGGGCGGTCTACGTTTCCATACCTGCGCGTGAGGTACATGGCCTCGAGCAGTCGGTACGCCTGATCGACATCGTCGTTGACGATCAACCGCTGGTACTCATGGAAGTGATCGAGCTCTTCGATCGCCTTCTGCAACCGGCGGTCGATGACCTCCGGAGCATCCGTTGCCCGGCCGCGCAGGCGGCGCGCCAGCGTGTCGAGATCCGGCGGCAGGATGAAGATCTTCAACGAGTCCGCAGGCCACCGCTGCGCGAGCGCGTGGCCGCCCTGCCAGTCCACATCGAAGATCATGTCGCTGCCGCGAGAGAGAGCTTCCTCGACCGGCGCCATCGCCGTGCCGTAGCGATTGCCATGCACGTAGGCCCACTCGGCAAACTCGTGCGCCTCGACCATCTGCTGGAACTGGGCGTCCGCGATGAAGTGGTAGTCCTGCCCCGGCGTCTCGGTCGCGCGGGGTGCGCGGGTCGTGTGCGACACGGAGAACTGCAACCGCGGGTGCTCTTTGAGCAAGCGGCGCGTGAGCGTGGTCTTGCCGGCCCCGGAAGGCGACGAGACGATCACTAACACCCCGCGATCGGTCACGGAGCCAGCATACATCCGCTCACTCGACGTTCTGGATTTGCTCGCGAACTTTTTCGAGCACGGCCTTCGCGTCGACGACCGCGGACGTGATCTCCGTGAGCGCAGACTTGCTGCCGATCGTATTGAGCTCGCGGCCGATTTCCTGCACGAGAAAGTCGAGCCGGCGCCCGGCCGCGGTCGCCCCGGTGATCAGCGCGCCGGCCTGATCGAGGTGGCTCGCGAGCCGGACTAGCTCCTCGGTCACGTCTGCACGGTCGGCGAGCAGCACGACCTCCTGCGCGAGGCGCGCCGGCTCCAAGGTCGTGTCGGCGAGCAGCTTCGCGAGGCGCTCCTGCAGGCGCTTGACGAGCTGCGCGGGGAGGCTCGCTGCGAGCTCGGCGACGCGGGTGCGCAAGGTGGACAGCTCGGTCATCCGCTTCGCGAGCTCGACCACGAGGGAGGCGCCCTCCGCCTTTCGCATCTGGTCCAGCTGCGCGAGCGCGGCATCGAGCGCTTTCGCGGTCGCCGCGGCGAGGGCGGCGTCATCCGTCTCGCGGTCAGGGCCGATCAGGACGCCGGGCTGCTGGAGAACGAGCGCGAGATCGGGACCGGCGATGCCGAGCTGCTTCGCGATCGCGGTGAGCTCGGTATGCGCGGCAGCGGCCGCGGCACTGTCGATCCAGCTCGACGCGGGCGCGCTCTCTGCGCGGGTGATGTGAACGCTGACGGCGACGGAGCCGCGCTCGATCGCCGCGCGGATCTTCTGGCTCAGGGCCTCTTCGACGGCGGGCGGCAGCTGCGCACCGCGGAGCTTGAGGTCGAGGAAGCGGTGGTTGACGGTGCGAATGTCGACCGTCGCGCGGACGCCTTGGTGCTCTGCGACGCCACGGCCGAAGCCCGTCATGCTCCTCATCTGCGCGGTGATAGCACGGCGCGATCACGCATCGCCCGACGCGAGCAGGCCCCGGTACGGATCGCCAACAGGCTTGCGCGCGATCAACACGCGATTGATCGCCGATGCCACGTGAATTGCCCTGTCCAGGTTGGAGAACGCCGCGAGTGGGATCGTGCCGCCGTCGAACGCCAGATACGGCGCCCACATCGAGTGGCGTGTATCGAGATAGATATATTGGACCACGACCACGCCGATCACGTGCGCGATGGGAAACGTGTGATGCATCCTGCGCAGCCCCAGCGTCACCTCGACCCGCTGGTCCGTGATCGTCACGCGCTTGCCGAAGAACCAGTAAAACAGCCCGCGGATACGGAATCGCCAACGACCACCGCGCTCGCGCTGGGCAATGAAGCGTGCGCCGCCGTCAGGATACCCGTAGAGCTTCGTTTGGTACTCCTCCGTGACGACGACCCGTCGGTGCTCGTCGCGCCGGACCATTCGCTTGCAGCTCACGCACGTGCATAGAGAGCCGCCAGCCGCCATCACATGGTTCTCGTCGACGTCGGCGACCTCCATGCGCTGGAGACATGCCGGGCAGATCACGAGCATGGGTCAGACACTACTTCGATTTTTTTGCTCGAGCCGGCGAGGATTCAACGCGAAATACAACACATCTGGGTCAGCACCCGTGTGATAGACGGGCGTGTCCTACGACTTGACGATCCAGCCACCCGCTGCGGGCCTCGATCCGCGCGATCGCTCGACCGTAGACGCATGGATCAAGCAACCGCCGACCGGGCCGATCGTTCCGCGTGGCGAGTTGCGCGAGCTCGCCAATGAGCTGTCGCGCATGCTCGACGCCGAGCTCTACGACAAGGATCGCCGCTTCGAGATGGTGGCCGAGCAGAGCGGCGTCATCCTTGTCATCTCCGAGACGGGCGGTTGGTACGAAGGCACGCCAGACGGGTTGGAGGCGGTGTGGCCCGCCCTCGAAGAGCTCTGCGACCGCACCGGTTGGGTCGTCTTCGATCCACAGCTCGACAAGATCATCCTCGGGTACCACCTCGTGTGCTCGTGCGGCGCGACCGTCGACCCGTACGATGCAACGTGCCACGAGTGCGAGACGTCGACCGCGGAGGCGCGCATTCCGCAGGCCATCGCGCCGCCCACACTGAAGACCGAGCCCTGGGAAGAGCGCGCGCTCGCGCAACTCGAGAACCGCGAGCTGATCCGGCTTCGCGCGGTGAATCGTGCGTTGGTCGTTGACACGCTTTCGGTGTTTGCACGTCACTTCCAAGATGAGCCGTCCCAGACGACCGAACAGCTCATCGCGACTCTCGAGAGGATGCCCTCCGTCGACGAGCTGTACGGCGAAGCCGACGAAATCGAGGCCGCGCTGAAGGCTGCCGGTCCCGCGTGATCCGCTCCGGCGCGCGCGCCCTTCCCCTTGCGGCACTCGTGTTCGCGGCCTGCGGCGACGAGCGACCGAGCACGCCGCCGATCCGTTTTCTCCACACGTTCTCGCCCGCCGAGACGGAGCTGTTCAATACGACGATCGCGGAGCGCGGCGTGGCGGTGGAGAGCTCGCTCGTGCCGTTCGCGCGCGGGCAGCAGGTCATCAACGAGATCCTCGCGGCGGGCGGTGCGTGTCCTGATCTCATTCGCATCGACGCGACGTGGCTGCCGGGCTTGCGCGCGCAGTTGGTTCCCCCGCCGCCGGAGCTGCAGAGCTTGGATTGGACGCCGGAGGCCGCGATGCTCGCTCAGCTCGACGGCGCGTGGTGGGGCGTGCCGCAGACGGTGGACGGGCTGATCGTCATCCGCGATGCAGCGACGCCTCCGCCGGCGTCGAGCTCGGTCGCCGATCTGGTGAATGCCGCGCGCGCCGCGAAGAGCGAGGGGCGGCGGTATCCGCTCGCCGTGCGCGTCGATGGGTATTGGCTGCTGCCGTGGCTGCGCAGCGAGGGTGCGGACCTCGCGCCCGACGGAATTGCCGGTGACAACGCGACGCATGCGATGAGCGCATTCGCGGCGCTCTACGGCGACGTCGCGGCGCCTCCACCGCCAGCAGGCAGCGAGGCCCCCGACGAGTCGAGGCGGTGGGGCGCACATGAAGTCGCGTACTGGATCACGGGGCCGTGGCAGCTCGGTGCGCTGCGGGATCCCGAGCGCGTGGCGGTCTCGGCGATCGAGCATGCGCCGCGCGGCGGTCAGTTACTCGTCGTGCCGAAGTGCGCGCCCCGCCCCGCCGACGGGTGGAAGCTCGCCGGAGAGATCACGAGCGTGCCGTTCGAGGCGACATTGTCGAATGCGTTCCGCACGGTACCGACGCGACAGGCCGCGCTCGCGCAAGCACCTGCTCTCGCGCAAGCAGCAGCAACGGCGCTGAAGGACGCGTCGCCGCTGCCGCGCACGGTCCTGACTCCGTTGTTGTTCGACGATCTGAACCCTGCCCTCTCCGCCGTGGTCGCGGGCGATGCGACGGCCGACGAGGCGATCGCCGGCGTGCGCCGCGGCTGGTCACGCATCGAGAAAGGGAGCCGGTGAGAACCGCGAAGACGCGAGGACGCCAAACGCAACGGGGGGAGCCCGAGCGGTTCGGCGCAGCCACCACCGGTAAGTCAATGCGCCGTGGTTTCACCAGTTCGCCTTTGCGTCTTCGCGTCTTCGCGGTTCTCTTCCCCGCGTCGCATTGCGCCACTGAGGAGCTCCTATGAGCGACGCGAAGCGGTCGGCAGCGACGCTGCGCTGGCGCGTGCTCCTCGTGCTCGCGCTCGCGGCGATCATTCCGACGATGGTCGTCGGCTACCAGGCGATCAGCAAGGCGCGCCGGGACGTCGAGAAGGAAGTGAATCGCGGCGCGCTCGCGCATATTCGCGCGCTCGGTGCTGCGCTCGACGGCACGCTGCAGGATGCACGGCGCACGGTCGAGCTGGCCGCGGCTACCTGGGCCGATGCGCCGACGGATGCAGTGAGGACCGCGCTGCTCGTGAAGCGCTTGCGCCGCGATGTTCCGATCGTGAACGCGCTGTCGATCCTCGATGCGGACGGAAACCTGGTCGCGGGCGATCCGATTCCGGCGGGGACCGACGTCGGCTCGCACAGCTTCGGCGGCTACGTCGGCGACGCGCGGCACGTGGATGGTCGTCCCGTCGTGCCGCTGATCGTGCAAGCGCGCAGCCGCACGGGTGAGCTCACGGGCGTGCTCGTCGCGAATCTGGATCTCGGCTTCGTGCGCGATCTGCTCACGGCAGCGAGGCTCGGCGAGGGAGCGCGCGTGCTCGTCGTCGACGGTGCGGGTGTGCCGGTCGCAGCGAGCGATCCGGGACCGGTCGGGACGAGCTCGCTCGAGGGAAAAGATCCGGCCGTCGATCGCGCGCTCGCGTCATCGGTGGAAGGCACGCTGACGGCACGCGGGTGGGTCAGCGCGTATCGCAACCTGTCGAGCTATCAATCGCTGCGCGGCGTGCGGTGGGCGATCCTCCATCAGCAACCGGAGGCGCAGGCGTACGCGCTCGCCACACGAACGACGCGCGACACGCTCATCATCGGCGGAGCGGCGCTGTTTCTCGCGCTCGCGTTGGGGGCTTACTTCGCGACGAGGCTGACGCGACCGCTCGCGGCATTGGCGCGGCGTGCGGATGCGATCGCGTCGGGGACGCCAGATGCGAATGCAGACCAGCCGATCGCGGGCCCCGGCGAGATCGGCGTGCTCGGTCAACGCATCGACGAGATGGCCAAGCGGATCGCGGAGCGCAGCGAGCTCCAGACGGCGCTCGCCCGCGGCGACCGGCTCGCGAGCGTCGGCGTGATGTCCGCGCAGGTCGCCCACGAGATCAACAACCCGCTCACGACGGTGATGGGCTACGCGAAGCTGCTGCTCGAGGACAAGCCGGACGATCATCCCGACCGCGCGGGTCTCGAGCTCATCGCGAGCGAGGCCGAGCGCATGAAGCACATCGTCGGCGGCCTGCTCGACTACTCGCGTGTGCAGCGGGCGAGCGGCTCCATCGTCACGGCGGGACCCGTCGCCGGAAAGATCGAGCCGGCCGGCACGACCGATCCCGCGCAGATCGCGCGACACGTCGGAGCGCTCCTGGAGCCGTCGCTGAAGAAGGCGCGGGCGCACCTGCGCAGCGACGTGAAGTCGCAGAAGCCGCTCGCGATCGACGCGCATGCGCTCCAGCAGGTGCTCGTCAACCTCGTCCAGAACGCGGTGCAGGCCGGGGCCCAGAACATCACCCTCGCGTTCGCTCCCGCCCCCGGCGGCATCGCGACCGGCATCACCGTCGCCGACGACGGGCCCGGCGTGCCGGCGGCCGACCGGAACAAAGTGTTCGACCCGTTCTTCACGACCAAGGCCGCCGGCGTCGGTACGGGCCTGGGTCTCGCCGTGTGCAAGCACCTGGTCGCGACGGCTGGCGGGTCGATCGAGCTCGGCGAGGGGCCCGATGGTCGTGGTGCCGAGTTTCGCCTCGTGATACCAAACGCAACGTGAGTAGCATCCTCGTTGTCGACGACGAACGCGGTATCCGCGCGTTGTGCAACGACGTGCTCGGGCGGACGGGCTACGAGGTCGAGACCGTCGACACCGCCGCCGGCGCGCTCGCGGCCGTGTCGCGCCGACGCTTCGACCTGATCCTCTGCGACATCAACCTGCCCGACCAGGACGGCGTGTCGCTCCTGCCGCGCCTGCTCACCGGCGAGAATCCGCCCGCGGTGCTGCTGATCACCGCCTACCCGTCCATCGATACCGCGGTGCGCGGCATGAAGCTCGGCGCACGCGACTACCTCGGCAAGCCGTTCTCGCCCGACGAGCTGCGCCTCGTGGTTCGCCGCGCGCTCGACGAGGACGAGCTACGGACCAAGCACAGCGAGCTGACCAAGCGCCTCGCGTACGGCTCGATGATCGGCGACTCGCCGCCGATGCAGCAGCTGCGCGCCACCATCGACAAGGTCGCGCAGTCCGATGCGACGGTCTTGATCACCGGTGAATCCGGCACGGGCAAAGAGCTCGTCGCGCGTGCGCTTCACTTCGCCGGTCGCCGCGCGGGCCGCGCATTCATGCCGGTCAACTGCGGCGCGCTCGTCGGATCGCTGCTCGACAGCGAGCTGTTCGGGCACACGCGCGGTGCCTTCACGGGCGCCGATACGGCGAAGCGCGGCCTGTTCCTCGCGGCCGACGGCGGCACGCTGTTCCTCGACGAGATCGGCGAGCTGCCGCTCGAGCTGCAGCCCAAGTTGCTCCGCGCGCTGCAGGACGGCGAGGTCAAGCCCGTCGGCGGCACCGCCTCCATCCGCGTCGACGCACGCGTGATCGCCGCCACCAACCGCTCCCTGCCCGAGTGCGCCAAGGCCGGCACGTTCCGCGAGGATCTCTACTACCGCCTCGCCGTCATCACGATCGAGGTCCCCGCGCTCCGCCAGCGGCCCGGCGACATCGCTCCGCTCGCGCGCCACTTCGCCGAGCAAGCCGCCCTCCGCGCCGAGCGCAGCCGTCCGCACATCACCGACGCTGCCATCGCGCACCTCCAGTCACACAACTGGCCGGGCAACGTGCGCGAGCTGGAGAACACCATCGAGCGCGCCGTCATCCTCGGTTCGAACGACGTGCTCGACGTCGCCGATGTCGCTGGTCCACGCCCGCAGACGGCGAATTTGTCGCTGACGACGTTCACCGGCGATCACGTCCCGACGCTGGACGAGCTGGAGCGCACGCACATCCTCAAGGTGCTTGAGCTCTGCGATAACCAGAAGACCAAGGCGTCGTCGATGCTCGGCATCAATCGAACGACGCTGTGGAAGAAGCTGCGCCAGTACGGTATCGACGCGGGCGACTGACCATGTCGCTCGTCGATCAGCTGTACGACGCGGGCTTTCACCGGCTCGCGCGCATGCCCGCGTCCGCAGCGATCGCCGAAGCGCCGCAACTGACGTCTACACTCGCGGGCTATCCCCACGCGCTCGTTGTCGCGAACGACGTCGAGCTGTGGCCGCGCTTCGTGCTCGACTATCAGACGAGCGCCAAGCTGCGCGCGCAAGACGATCCGTTCGACGCGTGGGTCGAGCAGCAGATCGCACCGCTCGTCGGCGAGCGCCCGGTGTTCTATGCACATCGCGTGTATCCGTCCCCGGTGTTTCCCGGCTCGTCGGAGTCCGGCCAGGCCTACGTGCCGATGCAGCGCATTGCTATCGCGTCCAAGCTGGTCACGGCGTGCAAGGCGCAGCTCGTGGTGCATCCCATCGTCGGCCCGTGGATCTCGCTGCGCGCACTCGTCGGTCTGACGCCCGCTGACGACGTCACCGTTCCCACACCACACGGAGGCCTCCGCTGCACCGGCGAACGGTGTGAGACCGCGCTCGGTCGCGTGCTCGCAACGCGCGGAGCGACGTGGCTCGACTGGTACGACGTGCGCGCGAGCTGCACATCGCCCGATCCGAGGTGGCGGTTCTCCGACGAGCAGGCGCTGTACCACTACACCAAAGATCGCTCCGTCATCGGGACGGGCGCGAAGCTGCCGCAGCGCGTCTAGAAACACACCTGTTTCTCAGGTTGCGGATTTCTCTTTTCTCCGCGCAGCGGGCGTGTAAGGTACGCGCCATGCGAATCGCCTTGGCGCTCTTCTCGTCGCTCATGTTCGTCGCTGCATGTGGCTCGGATGGCTCGGGAAGCGGCGGCGATGACGTGGCGAGCGGGGACGACGGCGGATCCAGCGGCGCAGCCAAGGCGCAACTGCCGGCCGTGACCGGCACCTGCCCGGAGCTGAAGAACGGTGACGTGATGTTTGCCCCGGCCGGCATGCCGCCGCGCATGGTGAAGATCGCGATGACGGCGGACGCGACTACCAAGGGGCCGCTCGTCATCTACTGGCACGCGACGGGCAGCGCGCCGAACGAGGCTGCGTTCTCGCTCGGTGCGACGCAGCAGGCGATCCTGGATGCCGGCGGTGTGGTCGCGGCGCCGTACGCCGATGCGACGGCGGGCACGTTCGAGTGGTTCCTCATCAATCAGAGCACGAAGCAGGACGACTTCTTGCTGCTCGATGAAGTGGTCGCGTGCTTCGCCAAGGCGAACCGGATCGACACACAGCGCATTCACTCGATGGGCATGAGCGCCGGTGCGCTGCAGACGACAGCGGTGAGCTTCTTCCGGTCGAACTACATCGCGAGCGTCGCGACGTACTCGGGCGGCGTGCCGGCTGGCTTCGAGTCGATCGTTCAGGTCGAGAATCCGGACAACAAGTTCGCCGCGCTGATCTTCGACGGCGGCGCGAACGACGACGTGTTCAACGTGGACTTCAAGGGTGCGAGCGAGTCGTACCAGTCGATGCTCGAAGCGATGGGCCACTACGCGCCGATCTGTGATCACGGCAAGGGTCACAACATCCCGCTCGACGCCGCCCCGAGCGTGAAGAAGTTCTTCGACGACAACCCGTATGGCGCGTGGCCGTCCCCGTATGCGGCGAGTGGTCTGCCGAGCACGTTCCCCACGTACTGCGCGGCCCCGTAGTTCTTGCTCGCGGCGCCGGGCTGACTTACTACCCCCGTATGGCTGGCCCGACGCCGCAGCTCCCCATCGACCTCCACAGCATCCTGGGGGATTTCTTCGGACCGATGTTCGCGGGTCACCTCGCGACGACGATCGAGCTCACCGAAGAGGAAGCGATCGCGGGCGTCACGCGCGACGTGTCTTTCGACCGATCGTCGGCGTGCACCACGTGTGGCGGCCGCGGCTCCGCAAACCCCGACGCGATCATCACGGTCTGCAAGGCGTGCAAAGGCGCCGGAACACGCGCGCACGCGCAGGGATTCTTTCAGATCGAGGCGACGTGCAACGAATGCAAGGGCAACGCGCGGTACGTCGCTGACCCGTGCGTGACATGCGAGGGGCGCGGCACGTCCCTCCAGAAGTCCACGCAGACGGTGACCGTGCCGGCCGGCGTCGCTCACGAACAGCGCTTGCTGCTCAAGGGCGCCGGTGGGTTGAAGACTGACGGCACGCGCGGCGACGTCTACGTCACGCTCCTCATCGCAGGCCGCCCGCGCTCCAAGCCGCCGATGGTCGCCGAGCTCGCATCACCGTTCGCCGCGCCGCTCCCCCAGGCGCGCGTCCATCGGTCCGATCAGCCGACGCAGCGGCCGTTCATGATGTACGGCATCGTCATCGCGGTGATCGCGGTGCTGCTGCTGCTCGCGACGATCAAGTAGTCGGCGGTTCGTACCCGCCAGAGCCACGAAGAACGAAGGTATGAAGTGTGTCGAACCTCGCCGGGCGAAGCGCGTAGCCGATCCGCCCACGAGAAATTCTTCGTGCCTTCGTTCTTCGTGGCTCTCCCGTCGCGTACGGCCCGCGTCGACTGGTTCACGCAGCCTCCTGGGAAACTAGCGCAGCGCGGCGAGCGCCGCTTCGAGATCAGCGGGCAGTGGCGACGTGAACGACATGCGTTCGTTCGTGACCGGATGCTCGAACGACAGCGTGTTCGCGTGCAGCGCTTGGCGACCGAGCGCCGTCGCGGCGGCAGCGATGCGTTCGCTGAGCGGCTTGTGGCTATAGACCGGATCGCCGAGCAACGGCCAGCCGTGATCGCTCGCGTGCACGCGGATCTGATGTGTGCGTCCGGTCTCCAGGCGGAACCGCATCAGCGCGGCATCTTGAAGAAGCTCGACGCGCTCGTAGTGCGTGACGGCGGACTTACCGCCCGAGACCTTCGACGAGAACTTCTTGCGATGCACCGGGTGCCGCCCGTACATGGTGCGCAGCGTGCCGACCTTGGCCGGCGGCGCGGGCGTCGTGATCGCGAGGTACGTGCGCTCGATCCCTCCCTGCTCTCCGCGGCTCTTGGCGGCAAAGGCAGCGGAGAGTCCGGCATGGGCGCGGTCGGACTTGGTCGCGACCATCACGCCGGTCGTGTCCTTGTCGAGCCGGTGCACGATGCCGGGGCGCAGCACGCCGCCGATGCCCGAGAGGTCCTTGCAGTGGAACAGCAGCGCGTTGACGAGCGTGCCGCGCGTGTGGCCCGGCGCCGGATGGACGACGAGCCCCGCTGGCTTGTCGATGACGATCAGGTCCGCGTCCTCGTGGAGGATGACGAGTGGGATGTCCTCGGCCACGACCTCGAGCGGCTCGGGCGGCGGCACGCGGACGATGATCTTGTCGCGCGCGCGAACCTTGGTGTTCGCTTTGGTCGCGACGTGACCGGCGAGCGTCACGTGCCCTTCCTCGATCAGCCGCTGGACGGCGACACGAGAGAGACCGTCGATCTTCGCTGCGACCAGCGCGTCGAGCCGGGTCCCGGCATCGGCTGCGTCGACGACGACCTCGTGGTCGTTGTCCTGCTCGACAAGCTCGGTGTCGAGCTCGTCGTCGGAGCTCACCAGATCTTCGACTTGACGTGGCCCTTGCTCTTCACGAGCACGTCCACGATCGCCTTCTCGTAAATGTGCTGGCCGAAGATGTCCTCGGTGACGCGACTCTTGAACAGCTCGCGGCCCTCGTTGATCTCGTCCGACATCACCTCGAAGAGGTTGTCGCCGTTGATGCCTTCGAGGATTTTGGGCTCGTGATAGAGCGTCAGGTCGGAGGCGATCGCGCGGGCGAGCTGACGCGCGCGCTTCGGGTTATCGATCAGGGTGGCCATGTGACGATCGTCGCTGTGTGACGCAGCGCGGTCAAGCGCTGGCGCCGGGATCAGGGCTTCGTGGCCCGATCCTCTTCATCATCCGGCGATGGGCGGGCAGCGCGGTAGCGGGCCAGGTACGACTGCTTGACCCGCTCCGTGTCCAGCCCCAGGGCCCGCGCGTACTCGGCGAGGAAGCCGCGCACGTACACCGCCGCGGGTAGCTTCGCGAACACCTCGCCCTCGAGCGCATGTAGGTAGGCCATGCCGATCTTGGACCGCTCCGCGATCTCGCGCAGCTCGACGCCAACGGCCTCGCGGATCTGGCGCAGCAGCGGGCCAGAAAACGACGTCGTGGGCGTGATCTCGGGCATCGGCGGGCGGATCGTCACGACAGCTGGGTCGTCGACCTTTGCGTGCGGGCGTGCCGCGGGAAGCGGCTCGGTGAGCGACGGCTGCGCGATCGGCATCGGAACGCCATCGGGGAACAGCTCGAGGTCGTAGTCCTTGCGCTTGGCCGCGTCCATCAGCGTCGTGTACGCGAGATCGAGCCGGCGATGCACGGCCTCGAGGGACGCGGGGTCGTAGAGGCCGCTGATCGCGATCGACTCGGCGCCGTAGACGTCGCGGATGCGGCGGTTCGCGCGGCGGATGTCTTCGAAGCTCGCGGTCGGCGGCACCTCGAGCAACTCGTAGTGCGAGTCGCTCGGGAGCACGTCGCCGTCGACGATGTGCAACGCACCCGAGCCATCGCTGCGACCGCGGTCGCGCACTGCGAGCAGGCCGCGCGCGACGCGCTCGAAGCACTTCGCGATGCGCGTCTCGGGGTGCTCGATGAGCAGAGGACGTCGGCGGCGCGTGGATGCCCACACGGCCTCGTCGTACTCGAGGTGCCCGAGGTAGCGCAGCTGCGAGCCGAGGCGGCGACGTGCGACGGAAGCGACGGCGCGGCCGAGCTCCATGTCGCTCTTGGAGCGCGCCGAGTTGATCACGAGGTGCGGCGCGAACCCGAGGATCGCGATGCGCAGCTCCTCGATCTCGTGCGCCTCGGCGCCGATGGTTTCGGCGTTGAACCACACGTCGAGCGGACTCGGAGCTCCACCCTCGAACGTGTTCGGGTCGCGCGTCGGCACGAGGTGCGCGAGGCCGCGGCGATCGAGCGACTTGAGGAACGCCGCGCGCACGAACCGATGCATCAGCTCGATCGACGTGGGATCCGGAACCGCGACGAGAATCCCGACATCCGCCTCGAGAAACAGCTCCAGCGTCGGCGACGCCATGCCCGGACCGAGATCCACGACGACGTAGTCAGCGGGAAGTTGGTGCAGCTGCTCGCTCACCATGCGCACGAACTGCGGGCCTGGCTCCGCGATCCACGGCGGATCGTTGACACCCGCGATCAGCTTCACGCCCGGCACGTGCGTCGGCACGGCGAGGTCGGCGAGCGGCGGTCCATTCGCGGCGAGTGCTTCGCTCAGCGAGCGCGGCGGGCGCGGCACGCCAGCAAACAAGTGCAGGTTCGGTGCGCCGAACGACGCATCGACCAGAATGACGCGCTTACCGAGCGTCGCGAGGAAGATACCGACGTTCGCGGCGACGAGGCTCTTGCCCACGCCGCCCTTGCCGCCGGCGATCGCGACGATGCGCGGCAACGTGGTGGGCGCAGTCATGACTGGGCACATAAGCGCGATCTCACCGCGCGGGTCAAGCCCGACGAGAACAGGGTCTCTACGGGGTGCTTATGACGATGGAATCTGCCGAGTAATTGGCCGGTCCGTGGAACACGGCCTCGATGTTGTTCCCGTCGGGGTCGAGCAAGAAAGCGCCGTAGTACCCCGGGTGGTATTTGCGCTCGCCCGGCAGCCCGTTGTCGCGACCGCCGGCAGCGAGCCCCGCCGTGTAGAACTTTTCGACGAGCGCCTTGTCGCGCGTGGCGAACGCGAGGTGGATGCGGCCCGTCGCTTGATGCACCCCTGACAGCTTGGTGGACGAGATGAACAGCTCGTCGTACTGCACGTGCTCGGGGCTACTCGTGCCGACGGGAACACCGAGCACGCCGAGCACGGCGGCGTAAAAGCGCTTGCTGGCCGCGATGTCCGCGACGACGAGGTGGACGTGATCGAGCAGGCGGCCGCGATGGAGCTCCATCGGTGAAGCCTACTTCACGAGCGAGCGCACGGCCTCTGCGACCGGACCGAGCTCTGCGGGCGCGAGCGTCCGCACGTCGAGCCACACGCGATTCGTGTCGATGCGCGAGATGATGCCGGCCGCGCGCAAGTGCTTCTCGATGTGCGTCGCCGATAGCGATTCGCCCTTCACGGTGACTGCGAACGACCCGAGCGAGGCCGTCGGCATCGCGCCGCCACCGACCGCAGACGTACACGGCTCGACGAGAATCTCGAGCCCGGTGACCCTGCCGATCGATCGGCGCAGAGCATCCGCGATCGCCTTGAGCGCATCGGGCTCCGTCCCGAGCATGCGCATCACGGGCACGTCGTTGAGCCTCCCGTCGCGGTAGCACGCGAGCGTCGCAGCGAGCCCCGCGAGCGTGAGCTTGTCGGGCCGCAGTGCACGCATCAGCGGGTGCGCCCTCGCCTTCTCCACCGCCTCGCGCGTGCCGACGACGATGCCGGCCTGGGGACCGCCGACGAGCTTGTCACCGGAGAACGTCACGAGCTCCGCCCCCGTCGCGATCGCCTCCGCCACCGTGGGCTCCTCGGGCAGACGCCACGCGCGCTGCTGTTCGCGATCGACGAGCGCGCCGCTCCCTAGATCGACGAGCGTCGGAACCTTGTTGGCTTTGCCCAGCTCGACGAGCTCGTGCACGGCGACCTCGCTCGTGAAGCCCACCATCGTGAAGTTGCTGCGGTGGACCTTCAGCAGCATTCCCGTCGCGGGCCGGATCGCCTTCTCGTAATCCTTCAGGTGCGTCTTGTTCGTCGTGCCGACCTCGACGAGCACGCCGCGGCTCAGCTCGAGGATCTCGGGCAACCGAAACGATCCGCCGATCTCGATCAGCTCGCCGCGCGAGACGATGATCTCTTTGTTCATCGCGAGCCCCGCAAGGCACAGCACCATCGCGGCCGCGTTGTTGTTCACGACGAGCGCGTCCTCCGCGCCCGTCAGCTCGACCAGCATCGCGCGCAGATGGTCGTGCCGCGATCCGCGCTCGCCTGCCGCGAGGTCGTACTCGAGGTTCGTGTAGCCGCCCGCCACCTCGTCGATCGCCGCACGCGCATCGGGCGCCAACGGCGCGCGACCGAGGTTGGTATGCAGCACGACGCCCGTCGCATTGATCACGCGCCGCAGCTGCGGCTTCGCGAGCGCGACGGCCGCCTGCGCCACTTCATGCGCATCGATCTCCGCGCTCGTCGCGTTCTCCACCGCTGGCGCTTCACTCGCGCCCTCGGGAATCGTCGCCGGCGTCCCGACGATCGCGTCTCGCCGCGCCGCGATCGCCCGCCGGGCCGCTTCGATCAACGCCCACCGCGGAGCCTTCGCTGCCGGTACGAGCGCCGCCGCCGCATCCGCGAGTGTGTTAACCGCAGGCAACTTCACCAACAGCTCGCGCATCGTCCGCGCCGTTATACCCCGCGAGCGGTACACTGGGCGGGTGAACATCCAGGCCGTCTCGGCGCTGCTCGCAGCGCTGCTGATCCTCGCGATCGGCATGAGCGTCCTGCTGCGTTCTCGGCGCGACAAGATGTACACGTCGTTCGCCCAGTTCACGTTCACCGTGTCCGCGTGGCACTTGTGCACGTTCATCGACGCCGCGACGGACAGCCCGGTCATGCGCTGGCTCGCGCTGTGGGCCGCCGCGACGATCCCTGTCACCGCGATCCGATTCTTCCGCATCTTCTTGAGTCAGCCGTCCATCGGCGGCCCCAAGCGCGGACCGCGCGTCACGATCGCGTGGACCCTCGCCGCGTATGCAGTGCTCGTGTACGGCGCCATCGGGCAACCCGTTCACCAGTCGAGCTACTTCCAGATTCCGTTCGGCATCTACGTGTTCGGCGGCCTGTACCGCTGCGTGTGGGATCTCTGGATCACGTATCGCGCGACGACCAAGCGCGTGGAGCGCAACCGCGTCGGCTATCTCGCGCTCGGCGGCTTTGTCGCGACGACGCTCGAGCTCACGGACGTATTGCCGCGCTTCGATATCGCGTGGCCCGCCGTCGGCAACGTGCTCGGCATCCTCTACCTCTACTTCCTGTCGCAGACGCTGTTCCGCAACCGGCTCATCGACGTCAACGAGCTGCTCGGCAAGATGGCCGTGCTCGGCACGCTCGTGCTGCTGCTCTCGGCCGTCTATGGCTTTCTCCTCTACTGGATCGGTAGCGGGCAAAAAGGCCTCTACCTCCTCAACGCTCTCGTCGCCTCGTTCGTCATCCTCATCTTGTTCGAGCCCGTGCGCGCGTGGCTCGAGAACTCGATCAACCGCTGGCTGCTCAGACAACGATCCGAGTTACGCGGGCGCCTGGAGAGCGTTCGCCGAGAGTTACCTGGAGTTGTCGACGTGAACGACATGGTCGGCAAGATCATCGGTGCGCTCGAGGAGTCGCGCCGCGTGACCGACGCTGCCGTGTATCTCCTCGACGCCGACGGTGCGGGCTTCGACAAGTTCGGAGGCCTCGGCACCGTGGCACCCGAGCGGCTCGATGCGAACACCGACCGCGCATTGCTGGATCGCGTGCGTGGCAGCTATCTCGACCGCGATCTGGTCCAGCGCGAGATCGACGAGATCGGGGCGGGCGCGGATCCCGAGAAGGAATCGAAGCGCGGACCGCTGATGGCGCTCGCCCAGCGCGTCGACGAGCTCGGCGCCGACATGATCTTCCCGCTGCTCGGAAGCGCGGAGACCGAACAAGGCCCGTGGCTGTTGGGGCTCTTTCTCGTCAAGGACGACCGCACCGCCGGTGCGTTCGACGCCGACGACATCGACATGTTCCGCCAGCTCGCGATGGGCGCCGCACGCGTGATCGAATCGAACCAGGCCTACGAGCGCGTGAAGGAGCGCGATCGTCTCGCGGTGCTCGGTGAAATGGCGGCCGGTCTCGCCCACGAGATTCGCAATCCGCTCGGCGCGATCAAGGGCGCGGCGCAGCTGATCATGACGGACGGCTCGGTGAAGTCGCCCGCGATGCCACCGGAGACGGCGGAGTTCCTCGCGATCATCGTCGAGGAAGCAAACCGGCTGAACAACGTCGTGACCCGCTTCCTCGACTACGCGCGGCCGGAGCGCCCCGGTCGCGAAGGTGCCGACAAGGTCGATCTCAACAACGTCGTACGCCGCACCGTGCAGCTGCTGCAGCAGGAGCCGCTCAAGAACGTCGAAGTGCGCCTCCGTCTCGACGATCACCTACCGATGATCGCCGGCGACCCCGAATCACTCATCCAGGTCTTCCTCAACCTCGGGCAGAACGCGCTGCAGGCGATGCCCGACGGCGGCACGCTCGAGATCCTGTCCACGCGGCGACGCCGCTCGCGCCTCGGCTACGGTCAGTTTGCCGAGGTTCGCTTCCGCGACACGGGCATCGGCATCCCGCGCGACCGCCTCAAGAAGCTGTTCATCCCGTTCTACACGACGAAGCAAAAAGGCACCGGCCTCGGCCTCGCGATCAGCCACCGCATCATCAACCAGCACGGCGGAACGATCGAAGTGCGCTCGACGATCGGTCAGGGCTCGACGTTCAGCGTGTTCTTGCCCGCCGCAGAGCAGGTGCCGGAGAGCAAGGTCGAGGACATCACGGAGACTGGCAAGCTGCCCTCTCTCGCGTCGCTGGTCGACGGAGCGCCAGGAGCTGACAACTCCTCCGACAGCACCTCCAGTGTCGACACCACCGACCCCGTCGAGCCAGTGGAAGGTGTAGGGTAAGCCTCTTCGATGTCGTCGCACCAGGCTCGTATCCTCGTCGCAGATGACGAGCAAAACCTTCGCCGCGTGCTCGTCGCCCTCCTCCGCCGCGATGGCCACGACATCGTCCAGGCCGCGAGCGGTCTCGAAGCGATCGAACGCCTCGGCGACGTCGACGTCGTCATCACCGATCTGCGCATGCCCGGCGCGGATGGCATGGAGGTGCTGCGCACGGCGTCCAAGAACTTCCCGCACATCCCCGTCATCATGATCACCGCCTACGGCTCCGTCGGACAGGCCGTCGAGGCGATCAAGGCCGGCGCGTTCGACTACATCGAGAAGCCGTTCGAGCAGGACACGATCAAGACGATCATCGACAAGGCCATCGGTCAGGCCGCGGCCAACCGGATCGCGCCGCGCGCGACGCTCTATCAGGATCCCGAGGCGAGCGGTCGCTATGGCCTGATCGGTCAGAGCACCGAGATGCAGACGATCTTCGCCGTGATCGAGAAGGTCGCGGATACGCCGTCGACGGTCCTCATCACTGGCGAGTCCGGCACCGGCAAGGAGCTGGTCGCAAAGGCGCTGCACGAGCAGTCGAGCCGCAAGGCCGAGCCGTTCATCAAGATCAACTGCGCTGCGATTCCCAAGACGCTCATGGAGAGCGAGCTGTTCGGCTACGAGAAGGGCGCGTTCACGGGCGCCACGTCGAGCAAGCCGGGGCGCTTCGAGCTCGCCGACGGCGGCACGCTGTTCCTCGACGAGATCGGCGAGATCCCCGTCGAGATGCAGGTGAAGCTGCTGCGCGCGATCCAGGAGAGCGAGTTCGAGCGCGTCGGCGGCTTGAAGACGATCAAGGTCAACGTCCGCCTGATCACCGCGACGAACCGCGATCTCGAACAGGAGATCAAGAACGGCAACTTCCGCGAGGACCTCTACTACCGCCTCAACGTCGTTCCGTTGCAGATCCCGCCGCTGCGGAAGCGCCAGGGCGACATCCCGCTGCTCGTCACGCACATCGTCAAGAAGTTCAACGAGCGCCTCAAGAAGAACGTCTCGGGTCTCGCCGACGACGCACTCGCCGCGCTCGAGACCCATGCGTGGCCCGGCAACATCCGCGAGCTCGAGAACGTCCTCGAACGCACGATTTTGTTCGCGAAGGGCGGCCAGATCGAGCGGGCCGACCTCCAGCTGACCTCCGGCCCGTCGCATCCCGAGCCGTCGCGCACGACAACGAGCCAGCCGCTAGCGCCGATCCGCGACGAGGACATCGAGGACGAGGATGGCGTGGTCGACGAGGGTGGCAGCGCGCCGTCGGGATCGCTCAAGGACATCGTCCGCGCCGAGACCTCGCGCGTGGAACGCGAGCTGATCATCAAGGCGCTCGAGGAGACGGGTGGCAATGTGACTCAGGCCGCGCGCCTGCTGCGGATCAGCCGCAAGAGCCTTCAGATGAAGATGAAGGAGCTCGGGCTGCGCGACAAGGAGGCGTGATACCGTGCGCTCGGTGTCTCGCTCCTGGCTTGTCGCGTCCGCTGTCGCTCCGTCGGTTCTCGCCCTCGGAATCGGTGCGGGCGTCGCGTACGCGAACCCCGCTAGCACGGTGACGTCGTTGGGCGACGAGCCGGCGCAGGTGTTCATCGACTACAGCTACGAGCTCGAGAGCTCGACGATCTCGCGCGAGCGCGTCGGCGATCCGGCCGCGGATCCCAACGACGGCATCCCCAAGCACAAGGAGATGGACTTCCACCAGTTCCGCCACACGATCACGCCTCGCGTGGAGGTCGGTGTGGTGAAGGACACGTGGCTCTCCGTCGCGATGCCGATCGTGATCAACCAGGCCCGCGAGCTCAAGCTCGCCGACGGTGTCGACCGGTCTCGCCTGTCCACGCTCGAGGACGGGTTCCTCCCGATGGACGGCTACGACGCGAACGACGCGAGTACGCCGCCCGGCGGCAGCATGCTGTTCAAGGGCGTCAACCGCCACGGCCTCGACCAGATTCATCTGGGCCTGAACGTCGCGCCGATGAACCAGCTGCGCGACGACACCAAGCCGACGTGGAAGCTCGGTGCGGAGCTGCGCCTCGCGATCGGTGGCGTGATGTCGTTCTCTGCGAACAACCCGACGGCGAACTCCGCGGTCGGTCGCGGCCTCCACGAGCTGCGCCTCTGGACGAGCATCGACAAGCGCTACAACTGGACCGAGGGTTACTTCGGCGTCTACTACCAGGTGCCGCTCACCTCCACGTCGGACTCGCTCTACACCGAGGACCTCGGCTTCGGCGTGACCAACTCGCGCGCTCCGCAGCTGGCCGGCGTGTGGTTCGGTCTGGAGACGTACCTCCTCGACGACAAGCTCACTGGCAACCGGATCAGCCTCGACGTCGGCGCCAAGATCGACGCGCACTTCGAGGGTCGCGAGTACACCGAGCTGTGGGAGATGGTCGCGTTCGCGGGCGACTCCGGGAACACCAAGATTCCGCCGCAGCTGGTGCTCGACTCCAAGCCGGATCAGGATGGCCTGCAGGCGCTCTCGCACCCGGGAATCACCAACGTCGAGAACTATCTCCAGACCGCCGGGTCGGTCGCGGTGCGCGCCGTGCTCGGTCCTCACGTGCGGTTTGGCGCGACGTTCGATGTCGCGTGGAAGACAGACCACGTGATCACGTTTGCGGACGCCGGCGTCGACTTCAACACGTGCAGCGGCAGCAACGGCCCCGCGGGCGTGAAGTGCGAGACCGACGAGAATGACGTCGTCAATCCCGGCACGCGCGAGGTCAATCCGCTCGCCTCGCCCAAGATCGACCAGGTCGGTCATCGCTATCACTCCGAGGACAACCTCGGCTTCGTCATCGGTCTCGAGGGACAGTTCCTGTTCTGAGACGGCCTTCGATGATTCGGCGCGCGGCTCTGCTCTCGGTAGTACTGGCCGCCTGCGGCGCCGGTAGCGATACCAAGCCCCCGGACGCGATGCCCGGCAGCGACGCCATGGAGATCGTCGACGCTCCGCCTGACGACGGCGCGATCGCCACGGGCGGCGTGCTGCTCGTGGCGCAATCACCGGCGGAACCCGCGAATGCCGACCCGGCGACCTGGGCGGGGATGCGCGCGTTCGAGATCGACGCCGACAACGCCGCGCCGACAGAGATCACCGGCATCCCCGGCCTGTCCCTGAAGGATCCCGTCAGCACGACGTATCGCGCGGTGTCGCAAGAGGTCCTCATCGGCGAGCGGCACGGCACCGGATCCGTGGACGGCGTTGCGGGGTCGATCGCGCGCTTCGCGTACAACCCGACCGCACACGCGTTCACGGCGAGCGGCAGGATCACCGGCACGAACATCGGCTCGGCGATCTTTCAGATCACGCTGCATCCCCAGACCGGCGAGCTGTTCGCCTGCAATGTCTCCACCGGCATCTCGCGCTTCACGTTCACGGGCAACGACGCGACCGCGAACGGCACGATCGCGAACGGTCCGTGCCGCGGTGTCATCGTCTCGCCCGACAGCAAGGTGCTGTTCATGACGACGGCAGGCACGACGATCCGCCGCTTCACGCTCGCGACGGGAACCGAGCTTCCGGCCGTCAACGTCACCGGCCCCGCGAACCTCCACTTCATGGCAGTGCGCGCCGGCCAGCTCTACGTCGGCGCGATCGATGCGAACGCCGTGATGCGCTTCCAGATCAACGCCGACGACTCGCTCTCGCAGCTCCCATCGATTCCAGGACCACCGACGACGGTCGCGATGGCGTTCTCCCCGTCGGGACTGGAGATGTTCGTCAGCGGCGTGAACGTCGTCGCGCGGTATCGCTACAACTCGGCGACCGACGGCTGGGACCGCGCGACCGACATCACGGGTGCGGGGCCTGCAGCGGGCCTCGTGATGCTGCCGAACCATTGACCTCGTGATCCGCGAGCGTCGCCGCAACAGCGCCGATGCCGAGCGCGAAGAGGTTCACGACGGGAACGAACATCAGGGCCGTCACCGCCGCACCGAGGCCGAGCGCCCTGCCCTGCGTACGTTCGAGATACGTCCACTTCTGGTCGTACGTCATTCCGCGCCGCCCCATCACTGCGTCGTAGCAGTCGTACGCCGTGCCGCGCGCTGCGAGGTAGGCACCGATCGCGACAGACGCGAGCGTTCCGATGCCGGGCACGAAGTTGAGCAAGAACAGGCCGACGATCCACACGAACGACATGAGCAGTCGCCGCAGCGCATGTCCGATGCTGACGAGTAGCTCGCCGATGAACCTGGAGAACACGAACGGCGGGCTCTTGATCCCCGTGAGCTCCTCTTCGACTTCTTCGGAGAGCTTTTCGCAGAACGGACCGGAGATGAGTCCGACGACAGCGACGAACAACAACGCCGCCGCGACACCGAGCCCGACGATGACGATCGCGCTCACGAGCCAGTGAACGACCCCGGCGAGGACGTGCGGAACGTGAGACGACGCCCACGTTGCCATGGGTGCACTCGCTCGACCGATACCGAGGACAATCAGCGTCAGCAGTACCAGCGACACGATGGCGGGCGCGATCAGCCACCGCCACACGCGTGGATGCACCTTGAGGAATCCGAGCGCACGCCCGAGATCACTGAAGCCGCGGGACATCTCGCGCATGTGTGAGGGGTATCGTGTGGCCGTGAAGCGCTCGAAGCAATGCCCCAAATGCGAGAGCAAGCGCATCGGCTTTCTCGACTTCCAGCCGGATGCGAACGATGTCGTCGCACGGCGCGGCGATCCGGCGACGGACTACACGGCGCACATGAACCGCAGCGGGCAGGTCATCACGCGCGCGCTCGGCGTCTCGAGCGAACCGACCAGAAACTCGTCGGGAACGCCCGCCTGGCCGCTCTACGGCAAGCTCGAGGCGTACGTCTGCACCGAGTGCGGCTATCACGAGACCTACGTCGCCGACGTGAAGAAGATCCAGTGGGACAAGCTCCACGGCTTCTCGTGGCTCAACCCCGATCCACCGCCCGACGGTCCGTTCCGCTAGAGTTGCGGCCGTGAAGGTCCTGCCCCTGGTCGCCCTGCTCTGTGCCTGTAGCAGAGGTGCGGCCCCGCCCGAGCCCACGGCTCAACCGTCGGCGTCCGCCCCGACCGTACCGCTCCTGACGCGCCTCGCTCGTCACTCGGTCGCACAGCAGCAGATGGACCAGGGAGCCTCCGCGGACCGGCTCATGCTCGCGATGTTCCTCGACCCCGACGGCAAGGTGAGCGGCAACCGGCCATCCCTCATCGGTGCATTCACCATGAAGGAGAGCGCGGATGCGTACACGTTCCGCGGCGCGTTCGACGGCGATGCGAAGAGCGAATACGAGATCCGCCTCGTCGATCGCGGCCTCAAGGCGCACGCTCATCTCGAGGAGCATTTCGACGCCGGAGCAGACAAGGACATCGACGACGTCGACATGTTCGAGGTCTCGATCAAGCGAACATCGTCAGGAGCTCCCTCGCAAGCGGACCGGCTCCGCGCGGCGAGCGTGTGGGCGCTGGTGGGGTCCAACGTGAACACGCCGTCGACACCCGCGACGTTCGAGGTCGGCGTGCTCGGAACACAGCTCGTTCGCAGCGAGGAGCCCGCGATGTTCGGCGGACCGGGAACCGGCACATGGCTCCTGCTCAAGGTGCTGCAGCCTGACGAGCTCTACGTCGCGATGGATCTCGTCGGTGGACGCGTCGAGTGGTTCCCGAAAGTTCCCCTCGAGCCGACGCAGAACGCGCGCGCCCTGTTCGACGCGCTCTGAGGAGCGAGCTCGAACCGCCCGCATGAAGCGAGCACGAGTCCAAGAACCGCACAACGCATGGTGTCCAAGTACGCCGGGAACGAAGGATCCTGGTCACTTGGCTTGAGTGAGGTCGCAGATCCTTCGTACCTTTCACCCTGCGGAGGGCTCGCGATGATTCTAGGAAAGTTCTTTGGTGCGATCAGGGCTCAGTTCAACAAGCTCGCCAACTTCTTCTGGGAAGCGGATCCGATCGCCCAGATGCAGTACGAGTACGACCAGGCGGTCGAGCAGCTGAAGGAAGGCCGTCTCGGCCTCGAGCAGTATCGCGGTCTCGTCGAGCGCGTCACGCGCCAGGTGAAAGACGGCGAGAGCCAGATCGCGAAGCTCACCGCGCAGGCGAAGGCCTACTTGAAGGCGGGCGATCGCGAGACCGCTGGCTCGTTCGCGCTGCAGCTGACGAAGGCAAAGACGCAGCTCGCCGAGAACCAGCAGCAGCTCGCGATGCACGAGGAGGCGTACTCCAACAACCTCAAGAAGATTCAGTACGCCAACAAGAAGCTCGTCGACGTCAAAGACAAGATCCAGAAGTACGACGCTGATCTCAAGATGTCGGCGGCGGAGGCCGAGGTCGCGAAGCTCACGCAGAGCTTCAACATGGACGTCACGACGGACTTCGGTCAGCTCGAGGATGTCATCCAGCGCAAGATCGACACGAACCGCGGTAAGGCGCGCGTGGCGAGCGACCTGTCGAGCGAAGGCATCGACAAGATCAAGGCCGAGGAGAAGATGGAATCCTCGATGGCCGACGACGCGCTCAAGGATCTCGAGGTCGAGCTCGGTATGCGCTCGGCGGAGACCACGCCGGTCGTCGCGACGTCGAAGGACCTCGGTCCTGCCGAGGAGGCGCCGCAGAAGGCAGCGCCCACCAAGGTCACCGAGTAAATCCAAGCTAGGCGTGCGTTACGACGTCTTTTACGTAGTCAGTTAGCTAGAGGGGACAGATATGGCCAACGGAACTGGTAAGCCAAAGCCGGCATTTTTTCTCGCCGTGCTCGCCGTCGTGGCGGGCCTGTGCGGTCTCGCGTTCTATCGTTGCAACGCGGGCAAGGCCGGCGATGGGAAGGGTTCCGGCAGCGCCGGTTACATCGACCCGAACATCGTGAAGAAGGGTAGCGGCAGCGCGACCGCCGAGAACCCCGATCCGAACGCGCCGGCGACGACGGTCACCGAGTACACGTTCGAGCCCGCGAGCACGCTGCCGGCCGTTCCCGGCACCTCGGACTACGAGAAGCTCGGCAAGCCGCGCATCGTGAAGTTCGCGGTGAACGTGTGGGCCGGTTGGGCCCCGATCATCTGGGCGAACGGCGGCCCCGAGCCCAAGAAGATCTGGAAGGACGCCAAGGGCGGCGAGTTCCAGGTCCAGCTCAAGCTCATCGACAACCCGGTCGCGATGGGCGACGCGTTCGCCAACGGCTCGGTCCACATCGGCTGGGGCACCGTCGACATGCTGCCGCTCATCATCGAGCGCCTCAAGCGCGACCCGCGCACCATGCCGCGCGTCTTCCAGCAGATCGACTGGTCCAACGGTGGCGACGGCATCGTCGTTCGCGAGGACATCAAGGACGTCTCCGCGCTCCGCGGCAAGACCGTCGTGCTCGCGCAGAACTCGCCGTCGCACTACTTCCTCCTCAACGTCCTCCTCAACGCCGGCGTGCAGCCGAGCGAAGTGAAGATGAAGTTCACGCAGGACGCGTTCCAAGCCGCGGCCGCGTTCAACTCCAACAAGGACATCGCGGCCGTCGTGTCGTGGTCGCCCGACATCTACAACCTCACCAAGCCGGGCTCGGGCAACAAGATGCTCATCTCGTCCGCCACGGCGAACAAGCTGATCGCCGACGTGTGGTTCGCCCGCGCCGACTTCGCGCGTGACAACCCCGAGATCATCGAAGGTCTCGTGCGCGGCATCCTCGATGCGACGGACGAGCTGTCCAAGGACGAAGCCAAGAAGACCGAGGTCGGCAAGCTGATGGACGGCTTCTACTCGCTGCCGCCCGGCACGGGTCAGTCGATGCTCGGCGACGCGCACTGGACGAACTACGCCGAGAACCGCGACTTCTTCATGGTCGCGTCCAACCCGACCAACTTCGAGCGCACGTACGACACCGCGTTCCTCCTCTACAAGGCGATCCGCACGGTCGAGGAAAAGACCCCGTTCGACAAGATCATGGACTTCTCCGTGATCAAGAAGCTCGGCGCCGAGGAAAAGTACGCGAACAGCAAGAGCGACTACGAGTTCAAGTTCACGCCCGCCTCCGGCGACAACGTGAACGTGGAGAGCGCCGTTCTCACCAAGACCGTCGTCATCAACTTCTTCCCGAACAGCTACGAGCTGAAGAAGAAGGTCCCGGCGAAGGACGGTAAGGGCGACGTGCTCTACGACGGCAACGTCGACTACACGGTGGAAGAGATCGCCAAGCTCGCCGGTCAGTTCGGCGCGGCGCGCATCGTCATCGAAGGCCACACCGACGCGTCGATGCGCGGCACGGCCGACGAGAGCCTGGTGAAGGAGCTGTCCGAGCGCCGCGCGAACGCGGTGAAGGAAGAGCTCGTCAACAAGTTCAAGATGCCGCCGAACCAGTTCAGCGTGAAGGGCTACGGCTGGTCTGTGCCCGCCGACCCGAAGGACCCCGACAACCACGCCAAGAACCGTCGCGTCGAAGTGAAAGTCGTCCCCGCGGAGGCGCAGTAGTTGAGCATTCCGCCGCGCAAAGGCGAGGGTGACGAGGCAGCGGACGAGAAGCCCGTTGCCGAGCAGAAACCCGTGCGCGATCCGGCGGCGGAAGCAGCGGCCCTCGCTGCGATGGAGGCCGAGCTCGACGGCGATGCGCCTCGCGCGCGCGTCGAGGAGCGCGAGCCCGTCGCGGCGGTAGCCAAGGCCGAAGCGAAAGCCGAGACCAAGGCGGAGAAAGAAGCAGAGGCCAAGGCCGAAGCCAAGGCGGAGAAGGACGCAGAGAAGTCTGCGGCCAAGGCCACCGAAGCCGCCGCCGAGAAGAAGGCGCACGACGCGAAGGTCGCGGCGAAGGAAGCGGCGAAGGACGATCCGAACAAGATCCCGTCCGCTCCGACGTGGTGGAAGGCGCTCCGCAAGGATCCGCCGTTCCCCGTGCAGCTCGCGCTCGGCTTCGGTCTGATCGCGGTGTTGCTGATCGTGTGGTCGTACCTGACGCACGGTTCGGATCCGACGGCGCGCATTATTTCGCCGTCCAAGCTGCCGAGCCCGGGCGAGGTGTTCGGCTCCCTCAAGGAGACTCTCGATTCAGGCTTCGTCAGCAGCTTGATCGATTCGCTGACGCGCGTGTTCAAGGGCGTGTTCCTCGCCGGCCTCATCGGTATCTCGTTCGGCGTGCTGGCGGCGAGCAACCGCGGCGTCGGCTCCGCGCTCGAGCCGTTCGTCATCTTCCTGCGCAGCGTGCCGATGGGCGCCCTCTTGCCGCTCACCCTGCTGCTGTTCGGCACCGGCGAGAAGCAGAAGGCAATGTTCATCTTCCTCGCTGTCGTGCCGTTCGTGTTCAGCGACGTCGTGAAGGCGGCGTCGATTGTTCCCGAGCGCTATGTCGAGACAGCGCAAACGCTCGGCGCGTCACGCTGGCAGATCATCTACAAGGTCCTCGTTCCGCTCGCGCTGCCCGACATCATCACCAGCCTGCGGTATCTGCTCGGCCTCGCGATCGGCTACATCATGCTCGCCGAGGTGATCGACGCGCCGCACGGCTTGGGCACGATGCTGAACACATTCCAGCACCGCGGCAAGTCGGAGAACATCTACCTCCTCCTGTTCGCGATCGCGCTCATCGCGTTCCTGATCGACTATCTGCTCCGCACCATTCAGCGCGGGGTGTTCTCGTGGCGAGGTGACTTGTGAGCCACGACGCGAGGATTCCGCCCGGCGGTTCAGGAACGGGCCCGGCGGGTGGTGGTGGTCAGCACGACAGCATCGTGTCGCCGGCCGCTGTTTCGTCGATGCCCGAGCCGCCCACGCCGCGCGTGGAAGTCACGCTCAAACCGCTCGGCGTCCCGCTCGAGAAACCGCCGGTCGTCGAGTTCGACAACGTCACCAAGACGTACGGGACGGGCCCCAACGCGTTCACCGCGATCAAGAACGTCACGTTCAAGATCCCCGACTATCCCGGCCGCGGCGAGTTCATCTCGATCCTGGGCCCGTCGGGGTGCGGCAAGTCCACGGTCATTCGGTTGATCGCGGGCATGACGCCGCAGTTCCCGCAAACGACGGGGCGCGTGCTCATCGACGGCAAGCCGGTGCATGGCCCCGGCCCGGATCGCGGCATGGTGTTCCAGGACTACACGTCGTTCGACAACCGGACCGTGCGCGAGAACGTCGCGTTCGGCCTGGAGTGCCGCGGCCTGACGCGCTCGATCGCGGCCATCTCGCGCAAGCAGACCGTCGCGCAGTTCACGACGCAGGCGCCGCACAACTTCGATAAAGGAATGACCGTCGTCATCCAGAACGTCCCCGACCCGACGTTCAACGGGAAGTTCGTCATCGCCGCCACGCCCTCACCGACGGTGTTCAGCCTGCAGCAGCAGGGCCCCGACGGTCATCGCACCGAAGGCGGCAGCGCGACGGTGTCGAACATGTCCAAGGCGGAGCGAAACTCGCGCGCCGAGTACTGGATCAACAAGGTCGGCCTGAACGTGAAGCGCGACGCCGACAAGTTTCCGAGCGAGCTCTCGGGCGGTATGCGCCAGCGCGTCGCGATCGCGCGCACGCTGATCCTCGAGCCGCGCATCATCCTCATGGACGAGCCGTTCGGCGCGCTCGATCCGCCCACGCGGTCGCGCATGCAGGACAACCTGGTCGCGCTGTGGCGCGAGCAATCGCCGACGATCTTCTTCATCACGCACTCGATCGAAGAAGCCGTCTATCTCGGCGATCACATCTTCTTGTTCTCGCCGTCGCCGGGAACGATCCTGGAAGCGTTGCGCATACCTCCGCCGGACCGTCCGTCGTTGGAGATGCAGCGCGATCCCAAGTTCGTCGAGACGGTGATGGAGTTGCGCGAGAAGATCGACCACTTGGAATCGTCGAATCGAGCGGGGGACTAGTCGTGGCCGAGCCGCAGAAAGCAGGACTGCTTCGCTACATCAAGGAAGCGTTCATGTTCCGGTGGAACTTGCTCGTCTTCGGCGGGGCCGCTGCGGCTGCCATCGTCTCGGGTCACGCCGACGTCGCGCTTCCTCTCGTCGCAGCAGGCGAGGTCCTCTACCTCGGTGGCCTCACCACCCTGCCCCGCTTCCAGGCGGCGATCGATGCCAAGGCACGCGCCGAAGAGAAAGGCGCGCCGTCGGGCAACGCGCTCCGGCAGCAGCCGGCCGAGGCGCGCGATCGCATCCTCGAGGTGCTCAAGACGCTGGCCGAGGATCGCCGGTCTCGCTTCTTGAAGCTCCGCGCGCGGTGCGTGGAGATGTCGCGCATCGCAAACGCGGTCCGCGGTGACACGCAGGACGCGAGCGGTGCTTCCGCCGACCTGCGCACGCCCGCACTCGATCGCTTGCTCTGGGTGTTCCTGCGCTTGCTGCTCAGCGAGCAGGCTCTCGCGCGCTTTCTGCAAGCGGCCGACGAGACGAGCATCAACAAGAACGTCGACGAGCTGAAGGTGAAGCGGAAGAAGCGCGCCGACTCCGTCGGTGAAGCGAACCAGGCCGACGACCGCATCATCAAGTCGCTCGACGACTCCATCTCCACCGCGGAAGCGCGCAAGGAGAACGTCGAGAAGTCCAAGCAGAACCTCGAGTTCATCTCGACCGAGCTCGACCGCCTCGAGAACAAGATCCAGGCCGTGACAGAGATGGCGGTGGGTCACTCGGATCCCAACGAGATGTCGTCGAAGATCGACGCGATCAGCGAGGGCATCTCGCAGACCGAGGACACGATTCGCGAGCTGCAGCAGATCACGGGCGTGTCTGACGTCGAGACGACGCCGTCGATCCTCGACACCGACCTGTCACCGCAGAAGGTTGCGCAATAATGGCTGACGACACCAAGACTCTCGCTGGTACCGACGGCGTCACGAAGGCGAACCAGCTGCCCCCGCACTTCCCGCCGTGGGCGGCCAAGATCGCCGAGCTCTACTTTTCCGGCACGACCTCGATGTTCGTCGTGCACGGCAACACGTTCGACGTCGTGCGCGCGGCGCCCGATCGCTGGACGGGTCTCGCCGAGTTCCTCTCGGAGCAGCTGTTCGGTCGCTGGGACCTCGTCATTCACTACGACCTCGCGCGCGGCCTGCGCTGTTCGGCGGGAACCAACGCGAAGCGCCTGCAGGACATGGTCGAGACCGCGAACAAGTGGATCGGCGACCTGCGCCAGCTGCCGCGCGATCCCACGAAGGCGCTCCTCGCGATCGATCTGCTCGTGCAGAAGAACGTGATGGCGGATCCCGACAAGCGCCTGCGCTGCGCCGTCATCATCGATCACTGCGGCTACGTCGCGCCGAGCGGCGACAACCTCGATCTCAACGAGCAGACCAACCTCGTCACGCTGCTGAACTGGGCGTCGAGCCCGTACGTCAAGCGCCTGAACATGGCGTTCGTGATGATCGATCCGCGTCTGTCGTCGATCGCGGAGCGCCTCACGTCCAACCCGCACGTCGCATCGATCGAAGTGCCGCTGCCCGACGCACCGGAGCGCACCGACTACCTCACGCAGGTGGTCAAAGCGAGCGGCAAGGAGCTGACGACGTTCTCCGACTACCAGATTCCAGAGCTCGGCAAGCTCACGGCCGGCATCGGCCTGACCGACCTCGAGGTGCTGCTGCAGTCCGCGCTCGAAGGCACCCGCCGCCTCGATCGCATGTACTTCCGCGAGCTGAAGAAGCGCCTCATCGAGCGCCAAGCGCAGGGCCTGCTCGAGTTTGTCGAGCCGAAGTGGGGCCTCGACACCGTCGTCGGTCACGTCGCGGCGAAGAAGCGCCTCCTCGACGACGCGGAGCTGATCAAGCGCGGCGAGCTCGACACCGTGCCGATGGGCTATTTGTTCTGCGGCCCTGTCGGTACCGGCAAGAGCTTCCTCGCGACGTGCGTCGCCGGCTCGATCGGTATCCCCGCCGTCGTGCTCAAGAACTTCCGCAGCAAGTACGTCGGCGAGACGGAAGGCAACCTCGAGCGCGTGCTCAACGTGCTCCGCTCGATGGGCCCCGTGGCCGTCATCATCGACGAGGCCGACGCGATGCTCGGCGATCGCGATCAAGGTGGCGACTCCGGCGTCGGAGGTCGCGTGTTCGCGTTGATCGCGTCGCAGATGGGCGACACCGCCTACCGCGGCAAGATCGTGTGGATGCTGCTGACGTCGCGCCCCGATTCACTACCGGTCGATCTCAAGCGCCAGGGCCGCGCCGAGGTCCACATCCCGCTGTTCTATCCGGTAAGCCAGGACGAGCTGAAGACGATGTTGCTCGTGCTCGCCAAGAAGAACGGCGCGACGCTCGAGGAGAAGGACCTGCCGGATACGATTCCGAATCAGGGCAACCTCTCCGGCTCCGACGTCGAAGGCATCGTCGGTCGCGCGTATCGCGCGTCGCTGCTCGCCGGCTCGCGCACGATCACCAAGGAAGCGCTGGCTGCTGCCCTCGCGGGCTTCATGCCGTCGACGCAAACGCTCGAGCGCGAAGCACAGGAGCTCGCGGCGATCATCGAGTGCACCGACATCGAGTTCCTGCCGCAGTCCAAGATCGAGAAGCTCGACAAGATGGGCGGACGCGAGAAGCTGCAGGAGCGGCTCACCGCCATCAAACAGATCATCGAAGAACGGAAATAGGAGAACACCATGGCACGCAGCAGCTGGCTCAACGACCACTCCACCCCGGATCTCGACGCACACGTCGGCAAGCTCGAGCACTTCTCGAACTCGCTCGCGGACGGCGTCATCGACGACAAGGAGCTCGCGACGCAAGAAGCGAACCTCGTCTCTGCGATGAAGGCGGTCGAGGCCGGCCTCTCCGACGATCAGCACGACAAGGTCACCAAGCTCCTCGCGGAGCTGACGGCCTACTCCGTCATGCGTACCCTGCACGAGATGGCGCAAGCCCGCGTGCAGAACGTCGTCGCGAAGAAGTAGTCACATGGCACCGGACCCCGTACGACTCAAGCAGGTGTTCGACAAGGTCGAGCGCCTCATCGAGGATCGCTGGGGCATTCCGGTGATCATCAACGACGTCCCCAATCCGTTCACGGGGGACCTCGACGGCGGAGAAATCTTCGTCGACTACGACCTCGAGGTCGAAGAAGCGCTGTTCATCCTCGTTCACCTGTTCGGTCACACCGTGCAGTGGAACGTGTCGGAGGAGGCGCGCAAGACCGCGTTCATGAAGCCGGAGCACTGGACGCCGGAGCTCATGAAGCAGGCCGCCGACTACGAGGCCGAGGCGTGCCGGTATTGCTTGCAGCTCCTGCACGACGCCGGTGTGCACGACCTCGATCAATGGATCGCCGACTTCGCCGCGTGCGACGTCGCGTACCTGATGCACTTCTACGAAACGGGCGAGAAGCGGCCGTTCCGCGAGTTCTGGAAGGACGGCTCGCCGATCCTCGAGGCCAAGGCCATCCCCGAGTTCCACCCCGAGCGGTGGATCAGCCGGTCGACCGGCACCGTCGTCTAATCGGCGGGGATATACTCGTCTGCGGTGCTCGCGCGCAGGGTGATCGTCCTCGCTGCCGACAAGGGCTTTGCGAAGCAGCTGACAGTGGCCGCCAAGGCCGCCGGCGGCTCGGTCGACACGCACGCCACGCTCGAGGAGCTGGGCGCGCAGGTTCAGGCCGCGCTCGTCATCGTTCATCTCGACGGCGCGCTCGCGGCGATCAGCCCCGAGCTGCTCGCGCGTCTCACCGGCGACACGCGCGTCATCGCGGTGCTCCCCCAGTCAAACCTGGTCGCCGTTGTCAGCATCATGCTCTCGAGCGAGCGGCTCGCCGGCATCCTCGTCGCCGAGAGCTTCAAACCGAACGAGCTATCTGCGATGGCCACGCGCGTCGTCGCGGGCGACATCTTCGGTCTCGAGAAGTCGATGATGTGGGGATCCCAAGTCCACAGCATTCTCGTCGGTGACTACAACGAAAAGGCGGTCGCGATCTCGCAGGTCAGCGAGTTCGCCGAGCTGATGGGCGTGCGCCGCAAGTATCGCGAGTCCATCGATCAGTGCCTCGACGAGATGCTGATGAACGCGCTCTACGACGCGCCCGTCGACGAGAACGGCAAGCCGATCTTCGCCGACATCCCGACGAAGACGCGCATCTCCCTGCGCATGGAGCAGAAGGCCGTCGTGCAGTACGCGTGCGACGGCAGCAAGTTCGTCATCGCCGTGCGCGACGCGTTCGGCACGCTCGAGCGCTCCACCGTCCTGCATTACCTGCACAAGTGCCTCCACCAGGAGCAGCAGATCGATCGCAAGGCGGGCGGCGCCGGTCTCGGTCTCTACTTGATGGCGAGCAGCGCATCGAGCGTGATGTTCAACGTGCTGCCCGGCGTTGCGACGGAAGCCGTCTGTCGCTTCGACCTGGACGCCCCCAAGCCGCAGCTCGATTCGTTCGGCTTCTTCGTCGAGCGCATCGATGCCGCGGGCAGGCTCGCCTCGGGCCCGTCGCGCCGTCTGCCCGGTTCGCAGCATCCCGTCGAGCGCCGCGCGCCCGACGCCGCACCGCAACCCAAGGCGCTCATCGCGGTCCTCATCCTCGCGATTGTCGCGACGCTCGCGCTCGTCCTCGTCGCCGCATGGCCGCGGCTGTTTGGCGCTCCTCACACCGCGGTCACGGTGCGCACGGTTCCTGCGGGCGCCGCGATCGAGGTCGAAGGCAAGACGGCGGGCGTGACCTCCGACGGCTCGCTCGTCGTCCGCGACCTCGAGATCGGCCGCCCCTACTCCGTCGTCGCGCGCCTCGACGGATACGAGCCGCGCCAGGCCGTGCTTCAGCCGACGAGCGGTGACAACGGTGTCGTGCTCACGCTCGATGCGCTCGCCCCGACCGTGCGCATCGAATCCACGCCGCAGGGCGCGTCCGTCGAGATCGACGGCAAGCCGGCTGGTCTCACGCCGCTCACGCTCACCAAGCTCCCTGCGGGCAAGACCATCGAGCTCGCCCTGAAGAAGAACGGCTATCAACCGGTCTCGACCAAGCTCGACATCCCGGGTCCCGGCAAAGAGACGCGGCTGATCCAACCGCTCAACGTCAGCGACGAGCTCGCGCGCGTTCGCCTCACCTCCGAACCGAGCGGCGCGCAGGTCGTGCAAAACGGCCAAGTGCTCGCTGGCGTGACCACGCCCGCCGAGGTGCTCGTCGAGGCGAGCAAGCCCGTGCACTTCACGCTCACGCTGCCTGGCAAGCTCGCCGCCGATATCGAGCCCTTCACGCCTGGCCGCGGTGCGCAGGGCATCGTCCGCAGCGGCAAGCTCGTCGACGGCGTCGAGCTCACCGTATCGTCGAACGTCGACGGCAAGGTCTCGCTGAAGAACGTCGACACCTGCCAGGACCAGCCCACCCCCTCGACGTGCCTGCTCGCTCCGGGCCCGTACACGCTCGAGCTCGTCGTCGCGTCCGACAAGGGCAACGGGAAGGTAACCAAGAAGATCAAGCTCGGTGCGGGCGCGCAGGAAGAGAAGCTGACGCTCGGTTTTGTCGAGGCGCCACCGAATCACCTGCTCGAGCTGAACGGCACCAAGGCCAAGAAGCTCGCGGTCGAGACCGGCACGCGCAAGATCGCGGTGCTCGGCACGCCCGGCCACGACGATCCGAAGAAGGACGTCACGGTCTCCGTGGTGCCCGGCGCGACCGTCATCGCGCAATAGAGCTGATGAAAACTTCGTGAAGCCGCGGCACGGCGTCGCGGGGCGTGTTTCAACTGGGCTGCGTGCGTGTCCGTGTCCTACTGCGACTGCTGACGGTCGAGGCGAGCAGAGCGGTCGTCCGCAACAAGCTTCGCAGCAGCCTCGCGATGCTCGGCATAGCCGCCGCCGTCGCGAACGTCATTGTCGTCGTCGCGCTGGGCCACGCTGCCGTGCGAGCCGCCGAGAATGACCTCGAGCTCCTCGGCAACAACCTCGTCTGGATCGAAGCAGGCAGCCGCACGACGAGTGGCGCGCGCACGGGCATTCGCGACGACACGCTCACACCGGGTGACGCGCAAGCGATCCGCGACGAGGTACCAGCGATCGGCGCCTGCTCCGAGCAGGTCGACGGCGGGGTCATCGTGGTGCACGGCGATCACAACTGGACCACGCGGTTCCGCGGCGTCGCACCGGCGTACCGGAGCATCAAGCGCTGGGAGTTGGCGGACGGGGACTACTTCACGGCCGACGATACCGAGCATGCACGCCGAGTGATCGTGATCGGCGCCACCGTCGCGCGCGAGTTATTCGGGGACGAGCCCGCGGTCGGCGAGCTCATCCGCTCGCGTGATACGGCGTTCGAGGTGATCGGCGTGCTCGCGCCCAAAGGTGCGTCGGTGACCGGTCAGGATCAGGACGACACGGTCATGCTCCCGTGGACGACGGCGCGCCGTCACTTCGTCGGCAAGGATCAGACGTGGCTCGACGACGTGCTGTGCAGCGCGGTGTCACCCGACCTCATCCGCAAGGCGGGCGCCGACATCTCCGATCTCATGCGCGACCGGCACCGCATCCCATCGCCAGACCTCGACGACTTCAACATCCGCCATCCCGAGGATGCGCTCCAGGCGAACCTCGCGAGCAAGAAGGCGCTCGCGCGGCTGTTCCTCGTCATCGCCTCGTTGTCGATGATCGTCGGCGGCGTCGGCATCATGAACGTGATGCTCGCCTCGGTCTCCCAGCGCATCAACGAGATCGGGATCCGCGCGTCCGTCGGTGCGACCCCGAGTGCGATCCGAGTGCAGTTTCTTGCAGAAGCATTTCAGCTCACGGCGGTCGGTGCCCTGCTCGGAATCGGGCTCGGCGAGGTCGCCGCGTGGGCGTTCCAGACGCGGCTGCAGTGGCAGCTCGCGATGTCGACGGAGATCAGCGTTGCGTGCGCACTTGCCGCGATGGCGACCGGGATCCTCGCCGGCGCGTACCCGGCGCACCGTGCCGCCAGCCTCGACCCTATCCAGGCGCTGCGCAACGAGTAGGCCTTCATCCAACCTTCATGAAGGGAGCTGCGCCGGGCGGGAACTAACAGCTGCGCATGCTGCTGTCGCCCGCTCTCGCCGTCGCCAGTGTCCTCGCGGCAACCCGCGTGGCGCGCGCCTGCGAGCCACCGGACCTCACGGGCGCGCCCGACCTTGTCGCGAGCGTCCGCGACGAGCTCGACCGTCATGGTGCAGTCTCGACGAGTTGCGCTCCGATTCACGCGAGGATCGAACGCCGCGGCGAAGACATCATCGTGATCCGCGTGGGTGGCTCGCCTCAGGAGCGCCTCGTCTCGGATTCGACCACGGCGGCAAGCGTGATCGAATCATGGAGCCGGAGCGATCTAGTCGATCCACTCCTCGCAGGTCACGCGTTCGTCGTGCCTCCCCCACGCGTCGAGGCTGCACCACCTTTCCCGATCATCGTTCGCGAAGCCCCGGCACGCGAGGAGTCGCATGGTCTTCAGGCCTACGCGGCGTTCGAGACGGCGTTCGCTGACGACCGCTCGAACTGGGTCGGCGCCATGTTCGGCGCGTGCGTGCGAATCGGTCGCGCGTGTGCAACAGCGCGAGCCCGCGTCGCGACGGTCATCGATGGCGCTGCGTCGTGGGGCGGCGCGCATCGCCGTGCAACGGATGCGCTCGTTGGCGGTGACGTGCCGTTTCGTACCGGCGCGACCTACATGACCGTCGGCTTCGGCGCGGGATTCGGCGCCGTTCACACCAGCCCGGGGACGACAGGTAGTGGAAGCGAGACGCTCGGTCTTCGCGCCGATGCGCACGTCGCGTGGCTCGTCCCCGTCGGCGGCAACCTGCTGCTCGATCTTTCAGCGTCGGTCGGGCTCGCCGAGGTGACCGATGACGAAACCACGACTGTCGAGGCAGCGCCGACGGAGCCGCGCATCATCGGACGACTCGGACTCGGTCTCCGGTTCGGTGAGCCATGATGGGGCAGCTCGTCGCGTTGCACCGAGTCTCCGGGGAGACCACTGACCTCTCCGACGAAGCGTTGCTCGCTGCGTGCGCGACAGGTGATCGTGCTGCGCTGGGGGCGTTCTTCGATCGATTTCACGCCGCCGTCTACCGCTTCGTGTCCCGGCTCCGCACCGTCGACGAGATGTCGCGCGACGACGTGGTGCAAGCAACGTTTCTCGACGTGCCCCGGATCGCGACCGAGTTCAACGGACTCTCCACCGTCAAGACATGGCTCCTCGGTGTCGCGTCGAACCTCGCACTGCATCACTCGCGCGGCGAGCAGCGCCGACGCGTTCGGCAAGGAACGTTCGCGGCCGCACCACCGTCCGAGGCGAAGCGGCCGGATCTCGAGCTCGATCGCCGCCGCACGCTCGGTCGCATCGCCGAGGCTGTCGCTCGGTTGCCGCACGATCAACAGGTCGCATTCATCCTGTGCGACCTGGAGCACGTGCGCGGAGTCGACGTCGCGCGCACGCTCGGGATTCCCGAAGGGACGCTCTGGCGGCGACTCCACGCGGCGCGCAAAGCGGTGCGAGCCGCTGTAGGAGGCGTGTCATGACGATGCAGTGCCCCAGCGAGCTCGCGCTCGATCAAGCGTTCAACGAGGGACCGACACCGGAGCTGCTCGTCCATCTCGAGAGCTGCGTGTCATGCAGCAGGATCTGGGACGAGACGGAGGAGGCAATCTCGATCGCGCATGCGCTCCCCGCCTATGTCCCGACCGGTGCTCGTCTCGAAGAGCTCCGCACCGCTCTGCTTGCAGCGCCTGCAGCGCCCCCTGCGCCCGCACCGTCGCTCGCTCGTCGACGGATGAGCTGGATCGTCCCGGCAGCGACGATCGCGATGGCGGCAGGGATCGTCTTGGTGCTGAACGCGATGACGGATGACGCGCCCCGCGCACCCGCCCCCCCCTCTTCACCACGGCACGCGCACGGCCTGGTCCATGCGCACGCTGGCGCTTTGTACAGCATCGTTGGCTTGCCTCCCGACGAGCTCGTGCGGTTGCGCGACGGCGTTGCGGACTTCGATGTCGATCCTCTCGGACCGGGCGAGCGATTCCGCGTCATCGTCGGCACCGACGAAGTCGAAGTTCGCGGAACGTCGTTCGAGATCGTCGCGGTGAACGACCGGTTGCGCAACGTGCACGTCGTGCATGGCCGCGTCGATGTCCGGATCCACGGCGGCCCCACCACGACGCTGAATGCAGGCGAGTCCTGGGAACCGACCACCACTGCGGTCGCCGCCCCTCCGCCTCCACCTGTGGTGACGACACCTGCGACGCGCGTGAGTCGACCTCCGAAGCCGCGACCGCCCGTCATGCCACCGACGACAAAGCCACAGGAAGTCGAGTTCACTCGAGGTTGGGAGCACATGCGGCAAGGCGACCTGAGCGACGCCGCTGTCGCGTTCGGTCGCGCCGTCGCTCTCGATCCGAGTGGTGCGCTCGCAGAAGACGCGAGCTTCTGGCGCGCTATCGCGATCGCGCGTCTCGACCGCACGTACGAAGCGATCACCGCGCTGCGCGAGTTCCTCGCGACGTATCAGAACAGCACGCGATCGGGCGAGGCGTCCGCGACGCTCGGTTGGTTGCTCGTCGATATTGGAGAGCTCACCGAGGCGCGCGCACGGTTTCGTACGGCCGAACAAGATACGAACGCCGCTGTCCAGATGAGCGCACGCAAAGGCCTCGACGAGCTGAACAGCAAGAAGGAATAGCGAACGCGCTTTCTCGCGAAGGCTTCGCACCGCAGCGGGAACTCACGGCTGACGATGCAACATCTCTTAACGCTCACACTCGCGGGACTCGCTGCGTGCGGATCGTCTGGCTCGACGCCGGACACGCAAGACGCTCCTCCAGCCGGAACGCCGACCGCACTCTCGGGAACGCTCGGCTCGCTCGGCGCGACGCAGGCAACTGTGTCATCGCTCATGATCGCGAACAGCGGCGAGACGCTGATCTATCTCAGCTCGAGCGCGATCACGTGTGATCAGCTCACCGTGTCGCGCTGGCTCGGCGGTACGGCCGCTGGATCGCAAGTCGTCGAGCTCGTCCTCGCATCGCCGCCGACGGCGAGCGCGTTCCCCGTGCCGCCCAACGAAGTGAACTACGCGCCGGGCGGCATGTCGTCGTCACACGAGGTCAGCGCTGACTCTGGAACCATCACGTTCTCGTCGGCGACACCACTCGTCGCTGTCGCCGGCACGGTCTCCGCCAAATTCCCGAGCGGCTCGATCACGGGCCACTTCGAAGCCACGTATTGCGCCAACGGACAGGGGTACTAAGATGCGCCTTCTTCCTCTCGTTCTCCTCGCTGCGTGCGGCGGTGGCTCGGGCTCCACACCCGATGCACCTCCGGCAGACGCACCGAAAATTACCGCCACGACCGGAACCGTCGAGCGCGGCCAGTACCTGGTTGATCACGTCCTGGTCTGCGGCGTCTGCCACACGCCGAACGGCACGGACGGCAAGCCAGATCTCACCAAATATCTCGCCGGAAGTCGATCCTACGACTTCACGGACACGTCGGGCACGTTGGTTACCGTGAACGCGGAGAACCTCACCAACCACAACCCGGAAGGGTTGTTCACGTGGACGGACGAGCAGATCCGCACCGCGCTCACGGGCGGCGTCGACGACGAGCACATCGCGATGTACCCGATCATGCCGTACCCCGAGTACTCGCTGCTGACGCGGATGGATGTCGACTCGATCATCCAGTACCTCCGGACGGTCGCCGCGAATGACAACGTCGTTCCCGCGGACTTTCCGTACTTCGATCAGAATCCGCCCGCTCCTTCCGTCGACGGCACGAAGATTCCGCACACCACGCTCGCCGCAGCCGATCCGGACTACGCCGCCGCCGAGCGCGGTCGCTACCTCGCGAGTGTCGCGTGCCTCAACTGTCACACCGAGCAGCTGGCCGCGGACGTTCCGGATCTGACGAAGGCGTTCGCGGGCGGCAAGAAGTACACGTTCGTGCGCGGCGCACCGGAGAACACGTCCGTGAACATCACGCCCGATCCGACGACCGGCCTCGGCAGCTGGAGCGTCGCGGACATCGTCTCTGCGCTCAAGACGAACACCGAGAAGGGGACCGGTCGCACGTTCTGCAACACCCATCCGGGCGGCGCCACGCTGCTCGGCGGGATGACCGACACCGACGTCACAGATCTCGCGACCTATATCCACACACTGCCGCCCGTGACCAACGGGCCGTTCACGTGCGTGCAATAGCGCTCGCGTCCCTCGTCGCCGGTTGCGGCACACAGTTCGTCCCCGAAGTTCCCCCCACCTTCACGGACGTCTATGCCGAGCTGTTCCCGAGGCAAACGATCTCCCAGTGCGTGTTCTGCCACGCGAATCCGCCGAACGAGATCAGCAACGGGATGTTCTCCGTCGGCGACGACCAGACGACCGCGTACCCCGCGCTGATGGACATCTCGCACAGCGCGAAGTGCGGCGACACCTACACCCTGATCGTCCCCGGTGATCCAGATGCGAGCCTCGTCTATCAAAAGCTGGCGCTCGACCCACCACCGTGCGGCGACCGGATGCCCCTCGGCAACGACGCCATCTCGAAGACGAAGCTCAAGCTCGTTCGCGATTGGATCCTCGCCGGAGCGAAGGACGACTGATGCGTGCTGTCCTGTTCCTACTACTTGTTGGCTGCTCGAGCTCCTCGAACCACCCGACGTGCATCGAGCCCGACGGCGGATTGCCGACGGATCTCGCATGCACGGGCCTCTACGAGAACGGCGACGTCGGGACCTACGCGACGACAGCAATGCCGTACACACCCGGCGTCACGCTGTGGAGCGATGGCGCAGAGAAACATCGCTATCTCTATCTCCCGACCGGTTCGACGATCGACACGTCGGTCCTCGACGAATGGAAGTTCCCGATCGGCACGAAGGCGTGGAAGGAATTCGTCGTGGACGGCGTGCTCGTCGAGACGCGCCTGTTTTCCAAGCGCGCCGACGACCTGTGGGATCACGGCACGTATGTCTGGGCCACCGATGGCAAGAGCGCGACGTTGAACACGGACCCGCACGGAATCATCCTGCCGAGCGGCTACGAGATTCCTACGATCAAGGACTGCGACAAGTGCCACGACGGTGGTGCGGATCGACTGCTGGGCGTCGAGGCTGTCGCGCTGGCGCTCCCCACCGCTGAAGGAGCGACGTTGACCAAGCTGGTAGGGATGGGCGCGCTGAGCGATCCGCCGCCAGTCACGACGGTCACGCTGCCCGACGACGCCACCGGGAAGGCGGCAACCGCGCTCGGCTTCTTGCACGCGAACTGCGGAATGCCGTGTCACTCCTCGCGAGGCCTGGGCGACGAGACGCAGCTCGTCATGCGTCTCCGCGCCGACGAGCTCGGCTTCGGTCTCGGCCCCGCCAAGCCCGCGACACAGACCGACACGTATCTCGCCACGGTCGGGCAAATGCCGACGACGGCGTCCGTCGCCCAGCAATTTCCGGGGCAGTTGCGCATCACGGCCGGCCAGCACGATCAGAGCGTCGTGTGGCAGCTCGCTCATCGGCGCGGCCTGTACCAGATGCCGCCGCTGGTCAGCCACGTCATCGACGAAGACGGCACGGCCAAGCTCGCCGAGTGGATCGACGCACTCCCTCCACCGTGATCGCTGGCGCGATGTAGGCTGCACCCATGAAAGCAGTCGTCGCGACCAAATACGGAGGACCTGACGTTCTCGCGATCGTCGAGCGCCCCTCCCCCGCCGTGGGCCCACGCGACGTGCTCATCGACGTGCGAGCAGCGAGCATCAATCCGCTCGACGCGAAGCTGCGCGCCGGCAAGGTGAAGCTCGTGCTGCCGTTGAAGCCGCCCATCGCACTCGGATGTGATGTGGCCGGTGTCGTCGCCGCGTGCGGTGCAGACGCGAAGAAGTTCGCCGTTGGCGACGAGGTCTTCGCGAGGCTCGAGAAGCTGCGCATGGGAGGCCTCGCGCAACAAGTCGCTGCCGACGAGAGCGTCGTCGCGAAGAAGCCAACGTCTATCTCGTTCGAGGAAGCTGCATCGCTGCCGCTCGTCGCGCTCACGTCGTGGCAAGCACTCCACGACCTCGCGAAGGTGTCCGACGGCGAGCGCGTCGCGATCACGGCGGGTGCGGGCGGCGTCGGCACGATCGCGATCCAGATCGCCAAGATGCGAAGGCTCCGCGTCGCGACGACGACGAGCACCAAGAACATCGAGTTTGTGAAGTCGCTCGGAGCCGACGAGGTGATCGACTACACGAAGCAGAGCCTCGACGACAAACCGTACGAGTACTCGGCCGTGTTCGATTCGCTCGGTGGCGACTCGGAGCTTCAGGCGATCCGCGCGACGAGACGCGGCGGTGTGGTCGTGGGTATCGGCGGCATTCCCGACGGAGAGTTCGCGAAGGAGTGGATGCCCGGGTGGTCGCGTCCGGCCATCTGGCTGATGACGAGGAAGCGACGCAGCGCCGCGCGCAGAGGCAACGTGCAGTTCCGCTACTTGTTCATGCGCCCCGATGGCGAGCAGCTGGCGATGATCGCGGCTGCCGTCGACGCGGGGATGCTCCGTCCGGTGATCCACAAGACGTATCCGCTCGACGACATCAAAGAGGCGTTCGCAGAGCTCGAGCGCGGCAAGTCGCGCGGCAAGATCGTCGTGACGATCTAGTTACAGAGCGATCGATCGCTGAACGGGCACACACCTCCGCCGCCGCGCGCATAGGCCTCCATCGCTCTGTTCTGGTTCTCGATCGCGCGCGTCTCGTCGCTCAGTCCGTGATCGTCGGGTGTGCCGGAGTACGCGGGCGTCGCGGCTTCCGCGCGTCGCTGGTGCTCCTCGCGTTGCACACGTTCAGCTGCCGCTCGGTCGTCGGAGACGCGGCGACCCTGGACCGCCTTCACGATCCCTAGCACCTCGTCCTTCTGGGACTCGGTCACATCTGTGCGCTCGACGAAACACTCGAGCTCGTGCGGCAACATCGCGTTGTACGAGCGATAGTTGAGGATCGAGGCGTGGTTCTCGCCGCTGAACGTGCGGGCCACCGTACACACGTCAGGCGGAAACGTCGTCGGATACGATCCGCTCGCGTAGATCGCATCGATGTACGCGTGCCAGTTCCGCTCCAGCGCTTGTTCGTTTGCTTCGTGTTGCGCCTGACGCGCGCGCGCTGCCGCCTCATCGACCTTCCTCTTTTCCTCCAGTTCGGCGTTGAAGGCGTCTTCCTTCGCGACGCTCTCGGCGAGGGCGGAGTCACACGTCGAGCTCGATCCAGACTCGATCGCCCAACCGTCGTCGCGCGAGCCAGTGGTCTCGCACGTCCCGTCGAGTCGGGTGCCGTAGACGACAAACCATTCGCCGTATTTCGTCCTCGTGGTCTCCGCACGGGCGACCTTCCACGCTGGTCCGTTCGCGTCGAGACTTCCAAGCGTGCGGCTCGATGAGAACGTGACGCCCGTCTGCTGTCCGGACCACTGGACGAGCCAGCCTCGCCACTCCAGGTCGTAGCCGTGCTTGTTGTAGAGGACAGGCTTCACTCCGATCGTGCCCGGCGGCATCCACACGGGGCGTCCCGTCGGATCGAGGGGGACGTACACCTCTTCTTCAGTACCGGCGAGAACGCCGAGGACGTACCCGTTGTTGCCGTCGGTCCACTTGTGGAGGCCGCGCATCGGAGGCGAGTACGCATCGAGCTCCGTGTGGTCCTTGCCGGGCTTGAAGCTCGCGACGCGCCACTGCTCCTGCTTCGTCTTCGGGTCCCGCGTCTTGATAGCGATGAACTGCGCGCCAAAGATGTGCTCGCGCGTCGCGTGCTCGATGCGAGCGAGCACTTCGTGTGACGACGGAGCGAGTGCGTCGAGAGTTAGATCGTCGCCGTCGCCATGGATGCCGACGTAGAACGGCGCGTCGCTTCCGTTGAACCCAGGGATGTCCGTTTGGGAGCCATCGGGGTGGTACTCGTTGCCGCCGACCAGGTAGCTCGAGTACGGCGCTTGCCACGCTGGCTTCGCGACCTGCGCTCCACCGCACGCAGTCAGCGCGACGACACACCCCACGAGAGCCCGCATGGACCTCATCGTAACGCAGTAGACTCGTCGGATGAGTGGTTGGTCGTGTGTCGTGCTCGCGTGGGTCGTTGCGTGCGGGTCGTCTCCATCTCCCGAGGAGTTTGCCAAGCAGCACGGGCCTGCGGTCAAAGCGAAGCTGGACGCGATCAAGGTCGCCGCCGCGGCGGGCCTGAACGCGCCGGATGACCCGAGCATCAAGGCGGTCCCCGGCGTCGTCTTCGAGGGCACAGGCGTCAACGCTCTCGCCGCGCTCTACGACGACACGGTGGATCTTACGGCGGATGCACCCGCGACGCGGTTCTCGTATCCCGATGATCCGATTCGCAGCGGAAAGGTTCTGCTCGGTCTGAAGACCAACGAGCCCGTCTACGCGGCGGGGATCGGGCCCCTCGAGAGTACGAAGTACGTGCTCGTGGTCTATCGCACGAAGTATTCCGCGCCGTCGAAGAGCGCCGACAATGCGTTCGAGCCCGGCGCGGTGCAGTCGACGAATGTTCTCGTCGAGCTCGGGACGAACAAGATCCTCGGCAGCTTCACCGCCGAGGCGGAGAGCTCGGCCGAGGTCAGGGCACCGGACTATGACGGTCATGCCGGCGCCGAGGCGGCGTACCAGAGCTATCTCGACGGAGACCTTCGCAAGCACTGGGCGGACGCGATCGAAGAGGGCATCGCGAAGCGCTGGGCCGGCACGAAGCCGCCGTATCTCTAGCGACTACGCGAGCGCCGCGACGGCGCGGACTTCGACCATGTCGTTGTCGAACGTCATGCCGATCTGCATCTCTGCTTCGTACGCGACGCGACCGATGCCGAGACCACCGGGAGATTTCGGAGACGCCTTCATGCACGAGACGTAGAACTCGAGCGGATCGACGCCGTCGAGGCGCGTGGAGATCGACTTCAGCGAATCGAGATTCTCGGGGCGGGCGCGGTTGCGGGTCTTGATGGTCACGTCGCGATCGGTGAGATCGATGCGGATGGAGGCAGAGCCATCGGCGGAGAACTTGATCGCGTTCTCGAGCAGCTCGTGTGCGGCCATCGCGACGCGCTCGGCGTGATCGACGGAGAAGCGACGCTGCAGTTTCTCGACGAGGCGGCGGACGGATGTCACGTCGTCGACGCCGAGTTGGCCATTGAGCTCGAAGTCAGTCATGAAGCCTCGCTATCGATCTCGACGAACTTTGCGAACGCGGTGAGCGCGCGCAAACTGCGCGGTTGCCACGCGTGGCGGGGATTGGAACGAATACGAACCGTGTAGCGCGCGTCTCCGGAGAGATCGGCGACCTGATGGAACCAGCTGACGAATGCCTTCAGGCATGACGACGACGCGAACTCGAGGCCGCGTAGATCGGCGACCACCGTGCGGCACGACGTATCGAGCGCGTCGTGGTGTGCTTTCTCGAGCGCGGCGGCGAGCATGTCGAAGCTCTCGGTCTCCGCGGAGCCCGTGCACGTGATGACGAGCGTATCGCCGTCGCGGGCGGCAGCCGTACTGAGCGGCGCGTAGCTCATCACCACTTCAATGATGCCAAGATTCTCCGCGCCGCGCGATGTAGGCAAACACCCGCACTTGCCCGCGTTGTGGCGCGTCGGTCGGGAGGTTTAGGCTTAGCGACCGAGGGGAGAACGACGATGGAGCTCACACAACGCACGTTCACGAAGGGAGGCTGGGATCAGCCGCTGCCGCAAAACTTGGACAGCGATCGCACGCTGGTCCTGGTGTTCGGCGCGACGAGTTTCCTCGACGATCCGGCGGCGCTCGGACAGATCGCCGACGCGATGCCGCGCTCGCATCGCGTCGGATGTTCGACGTCGGGTGAGATCGAGGGCACGCGGGTCCGCGACGAATCGCTGAGCGTGGCGATCGCGAAGTTCGCCCGCACGGAGATCGGCACGGCGAGCGTCGATGTGACGCCCGAGACCTCCTTCGCGGCCGGCGCGGCAGTCGCGAAGAAGCTCGCGGCGCGCCCAGGGCTCAAGGCCGTGTTGCTGCTGAGCGATGGGCTCGCGGTGAACGGCACCGCGCTCGCGGAGGGAGTGAGCTCCGTGCTGCCGCCATCCGTCGTCGTTAGCGGTGGACTCGCCGGAGATGGCGATCGCTTCAAGCGGACGTGGGTGCTCGAGGGCAGCGTGCCGCGCCAAGGGCGACTGTCGGCCGTCGGCCTCTACGGCGACGACGTGATCGTCGGCCACGGCAGCAGCGGAGGCTGGGACAAGTTCGGTCCCGAGCGCACCGTGACGGCGGCGATGGGTAACGTGCTGCACTCCCTCGACGGGCGCAGCGCTCTGGAGCTCTACAAGGAGTACCTGGGTGATCGCGCGAGCGGGTTGCCGGCGACGGGCCTGTTGTTCCCGCTCGCGATCCGCAGCAAGGACCACGACAAGGTGCTCGTGCGCACGGTGCTCGCGGTCGACGAAGCTGCCGGCACGCTCACGTTCGCAGGCGATATCCCCGTTGGCTGTCGCGCGCAGCTGATGAAGGCGAACTTCGATCGCTTGATCTCGGCGGCGAGCGATGCGGCGGCGATGACACGCCAAACGACGAGCGCGCCGACGGACGGACCGGTGCTCTCGCTCGCGATCAGCTGCGTCGGCCGGCGGCTCGTTCTCGCGGAGCGCACGGAGGAGGAGCTCGAGGCGACAGCCGATCAGCTCGCGCCGGGCTCCGTGCAGGTCGGCTTCTACAGCTACGGCGAGCTGTCGCCGTACGGCACCGACGGTCGCTGCGATCTGCACAATCAGACGATGACGCTGACCGTGTTGGGCGAGCGTGCCTGAGCGTGAGTGACCTGCACGCACTCCTGCTACGGCAACTGAAGCGCGCTGGTGTGACCGCGGAGACTCCTCCGACGGCGCAGCAGTGGAGCGAGCTGTGCACCACGGTCAGCCGCACGTATCGCGCGGCCGACGAGGATCGCTACACGATCGAGCGCTCGCTCGAGCTCACGAGCGCGGAGATGAACACGCTCTACAAGCGACTCTCCGAGGAGAACTTGCGCCTCGAGCGCGAGCTCGACATCGCGCGCGTGCTCCAGACATCGCTGTTGCCGAAGGCGCCGCAGGTGCCGAGCTTTGATGTCGCGGGCCGGATGATTCCCGCCACCGAGGTTGGCGGCGACTACTACGACGTCGTGCCCGTCGACGGGGCGTGCTGGGTCGGCATCGGTGATGTCGCGGGACACGGTCTGCGCGCGGCCATCTCGATGTTGATGGCGCAGAGCATGATCGCAGCGCTCGTCCGCGCGTTCCCCAGCGCCAAGCCGAGCGAGCTCTTGCGCCTTGCGAACGCCGGGCTGTGGGAAGGCACGCGCAAGCGCATGGGCATCGACGACCACATGACGTGCACGCTGATGCGCGCGACAACAGACGGCGCGATCGAGTACGCGGGCGCGCACGAGACGGTCCTCGTGAGCAGGCGGGGCGCGCCGTGCGAGCGCATCGAGTCGAGCGGCACGTGGCTGTCCGTCGTCCCGGACCTCGCGGACCTCAACCCCGATGCGCGGATCCAGCTGTCGCCCGGCGATCTCGTCGTGCTCCACACCGACGGAGTTATCGAAGAGCAGAACAGCGCCAAGGAAGAGTTCGGCCTCGATCGGCTCGCGGCTCTCGTCGATGCCCGTCGCGATGCCCCGCTCGGCGACCTGTGCGACGAGGTGTTGGGCGCGGTGTCTGCCTGGACACGGCAGCAGCGAGATGATCTGACCGTCGTGGCTGTTCGCTACCTCGGGACCTGATGTACGATTGCCGCAAGGTCCGAGGTGACGCAGGTCCACACCCAGCTGCTGACGGATGACGCGAGCGGACAGCTGCTCCAGCGCTCGTTTCGGCTGCGCGTAGTCGGTGGTCCCGACGCGGGTAAAGAGCACACGCTCGACGAAGGGACCACGATGGTCGGCACGCACGCCGACAACGATCTGGTCCTGACCGACACGACGGTCTCGCGTTACCACCTCGAGATCCGCGTGCGGCGCGATGGCATCGAGATCCGCGATCTCGACACGACGAACGGCACCAAGCACGCCGGAACGAAGGTCGGAAATATCGTGCTGACGGGCGCAGCGCGCTTGCGCCTCGGCAAGCACAGCGAGATGGACATCGAGCCGATCGACACGAACGTCGACGTCGGCGAGTGGGCCGGCGATCGCTTTGGCGACGTGCTCGGCACCACCGCTCCGATGCGCCGGTTGTTCGCGCTGCTTGGCAAGGCCGCGCCGACCGAAGCGACGATCCTGTTGCAGGGCGAGACAGGCACCGGCAAGGAAGCGATCGCGGAGGCCGTCCACAAGATGAGCCGCCGCCAGAAGGGCCCGTTCGTCGTCGTCGACTGCGGGTCGATCCCGCACGAGCTGATCGCGAGCGAGCTGTTCGGTCACGCCAAGGGCTCGTTCACGGGCGCCGCAAACGACAAGCAGGGCCTGATCGAAGCAGCGAACGGCGGCACGCTGTTCCTCGACGAGATTGGCGAGCTCGCGCTGGATCTCCAGCCGCAGCTGCTGCGCGTGCTCGATCGCCGTCAGGTCCGCCGCGTCGGCGAGACGCACTCGATCGATGTCGACATCCGCGTGATCGCCGCGACGCACCGCGACCTGCGCGCGATGGTCAAAGCCGGCACGTTCCGCGAGGACCTCTACTACAGGCTCGCGGTCGTCGCGACGTCTGTGCCGCCGTTGCGCGAGCGCAAGGCCGACATCCCTGCCCTCGCAGCGTGGTTCGCGGAGCGCATGGGCCGCGGTGGCTTCGCACACTCGTCCGCGCTCCTGGAACAACTCGAACGCCATGATTGGCCGGGCAACGTGCGCGAGCTGCGCAACGTCGTCGAGCGCGCTCTGTCGCTCGGAGATTCCGCGCTCGTGGATCTCGGCGAGCCGTCGCATACCGCCGACGAGATTCCGACCGATGTCCCGGGCCGCCGCGCGCAGACGCCGCCGCCCTCCGACGTGCTCGAGCTACCGTTCAAGGAAGCGAAGGCTCACCTCGTCGAGAGCTTCGAGCGCGACTACCTCACCGCGCTGCTCGCACGCCACCGCGGCAACATCTCGCGCGCAGCTGCCGAGGCCGGTATCGATCGCAATTACATCCACCGGCTCGTGAAGAAGTACGGGCTGGAAGTCGATCGCGGTTAGCGGTGCGGACTCTCCTCCTGCTCGCTCCGTTGGTACTGGTCGCATGTAAGGACAAGGCGCCAGCGAAGAAAGAGCCGCGCGTCGTCATCGACAACGGCCCGACGCACCCCGTGATTCCCGTCGACGCGGCACCACCGGCGCCCAGTGATTGGTCCATCTGCAAAGCCGCGCTCGAGAAAGCGGCGACCGAGCCAGAGACCAAGCGCGCGAGCGGAATCCTTCAAGGATGCAACCCGTGCGGCGATTGGACGCCGATCCTCGAGTGGCAAAAGTCGCCCGAGGACGGTGGAGTCGATCGCCGCAAGATCGAACAAGCGATGGCGGGCTGCACCGCGTGGTGCACGCCGCAGGCGAAGGATCAGTTCATGGGCGCGCTCGACGACGCCCGCGAGAAGAAGACCCGCACGCCGTGGCGCGCTCTCGGCACCGCGTGCAAAGAGAAGGTCAGCGCGGTCCCCGATGCGCGGTTCTTGAACGCCCCGTACTTCGCGCTCGATCGCGTCGCGCGCTGGGCCGCCACGCAGACCGGTGGAGAGGCCGCGCTCGCGGGCGTCGACCTGCCACTCCCCGCGATCACGCAGACCAGTGTCGGCGTCACCCTGCCGTCCTCGCCCGTGACGTCGCCCGATACGAACACCGTGCAGCTCACGCTCACCACGGCCGGCGTCTCGCTCGGCACGATGCCGCACGCCAAGATGACCAAGGACGGCATCGTCCCGCAGGGAGAGCCGTATCCCGGTGCGCAGGTCACACTGAAGGACCTTCCAAAGGCGCTCGAGAAGGTCGGCGGCAAGGCGTCCGTGTTCGCGCACCCCAACCTGCCCGCCGGCAAGCTCGCCGAGCTGGTCGCCGCGGCCAAGGGCGGGCAACTCGTCCTCGCGAGCGCCTCGCACGCCGGTCCCATCGGCTGGGATCAGCACGGCGTGACGCCGGTCATGCTCTCGGCCGTCAAGATGCCGGACGCCATCATCCTCACGCTCGGAGCGTCGCCCGACGACGCCGTGAAGCTGATCAAGGCCACCCCGCCGGAGAAGCTGAAGAACGGCACCATCATCCAGCTCCACGCGGACTCCACCGTCGGCGGGCTCGCCACTGTGCTCGGTTCACTCGCGTATTTCGAAGTGCCGGCTGCGACGCTCGTCGTCGCGCCTAAATGATATTCTTCCGAGCGTGACTGCCCCCGAGCTCGATGTCGTCGTCATCGGCGGCGGAATCGTCGGTGCTGGCATCGCACGTGATGCTGCGCTCCGCGGGCTCAAGGTCGCGCTGTTCGAGAAGAACGACTACGCGTCGGGCACGTCCAGCAAGTCGAGCAAGCTCGTCCACGGTGGCCTGCGCTACCTCGAGCACGGTGAGATCGCGCTCGTGTTCGAGTCTGTCTCCGAGCGCGGTGTGCAGACGCGCGTCGCTCCGCACCTCGTGCGCCCGCTGCCGTTCCTGATCCCGATCTACAAGGGCAACAAGCCCGGCCTCGAGGTGATGAACGTCGGCCTGTGGATCTACGACGGCCTCGCGCTGTTCCGCGCTCCCAAGTTCCACCGCGTGTTTCGCGGCGCCGCTGCCGCGCTCGAGATGGAGTCGCAGCTCCAGCCCGAAAATCTCAAGGGCGCGCTCGAGTACTACGACTGCGCCACCGACGACGCGCGCCTCGTGCTCGAGAACGCGATCGATGCCCGCAACCTCGGTGCGGACTGCCGCACCTATCACGAGGTGCTGCGCTTCGAGCGAGCCTCCCCCGTCGGGGCCGCCCCCGGCCGCATCCTCGGCGTCCACGTGCGCGATCGCCTGACGGGCGAGACGACGCTCGTCAAAGCGCGCTCGTTCGTGCTCGCTGCCGGCGCGTGGACCGACGAGATGATCCGTCGCTTCGAGCTGCCCGTCGATCGTCCGCTCCTGCGCCGCACCAAGGGCGTGCACGTCGTTCTGCCTCGAGAGCGCCTGCCACTCGCGCGCGCGATCACGCTGATCTCTCCGGTCGATCAGCGCGTGATGTTCGCGATCCCGTGGCGCGAGCGCACTGTCCTGGGTACGACCGACACGGACTACGACGGCAGCGCGGATGACGTGGCCGCCGACGCGTCCGACGTGAAGTACCTGTGCGACTCCGGCAACGGCTACTTCCCCGGCGCTGACCTCTCGCCCGACGACGTCATCTCCACGTGGGCCGGCCTTCGCCCGCTGATCGCCGCCCCGCCCGATGTCGACGAATCCGAGGTCTCCCGCGAGCACGAGGTGTACTCGCGCAAGGAAGGCCTCGTCATCATCGCGGGCGGTAAGCTCACGACGTACCGCCGCATGGCGCGCGAGGCCGTCGATCGGACGATCGAGCTACTCCACGAGCTGGATGACACGCCCGCGTCCATCAAGGGCTCGACGAAGAATCGCCCGCTGCCCGGTGCCAGCGGCCTCTCCGAAGCCACGCTCGAGGGCGTCGCCGCGGTCGGCCGCCGGCTCATGGAAGAGAACGGCCTCGATGTCGATACGGCCACGCACCTTTGCGGCGTGTACGGCACCCGCGCACCGCTCCTTGCTGCGCGGATGGCGGAATCGCCCGGTCTCGCCCAGCGCATCGACAAAGAGCTTCCGTATGTCTGGGCAGAGGTCGAATTTGCCGCCACGCACGACCTGGCCCGGACTGTCGAGGACGTCCTGGGACGCCGCGTTCCACTCCTGCTCGTCAGCCGCGATCAAGGGCTAGGAGTGGCAGAGGGCGTCGCGGATCTTCTCGGGCGCCTCCACGGCTGGACGCCGGAGCAGCGTACAGCGATGCTTGATGAGTACACGGCGGAGGTGGCCGCGAGCCGCCGGTGGAGGACACAGTGACGACAGTTAGCCCGACCATCATTCGCACCATTCCCTTGGCGATCGCCGAGCTGGCGACGCAACTCGGCGGCGACCGTGAAGCCATGGTGGGCCTCCTCGGGCATCCCGACGACGAGCGCATCCCGATGGCGAACCTCTACCAGCTGTGGGAGATCGCCGCGCGGACGACGAAGGACCACACGCTGCCGATCAAGATCGGCTCGGCGTCGCGGTTCGACAAGCTCGGCGCGCTCGGCATCGCGCTCTACGTGAGCAAGTCCAACGAGGTCGCGCTGCGCCGCCTGTGCCGGTACCACGACCTCGTCACGGACTCCGGTCAGTTCTCGTTCCGCATCGAGAACGAAATCCACCTGGTGCTCACGTGGGCTCGCGATGGCGAACGCACGCTGGGCCTTCGCCTCGCGAACGAGCAGGTCATCGCATCGATCGCGGCCATCGCGCGCCAGGTCAGCGGTGTCACGCAGCTGCTCGGCATCCGCTTCCGCCATCCGGCCCCGCAGGGCGTGTCGCTCGCGGAGCACGAGGCGCACTTCGGCGCGCCCATCGAGTGGGGTGCGGCCGAGGACGCCGTCATCTTCCCGACGCGCTACCTGCAGGTGAAGCCGGAGAACTCCGACCCGTTCATCGAGCGCTACATCGTCGAGCAGATCGAGCGCGCTGCTGGCACCGCCGACAAGGAGTCGTTCGTGTCGACGGTGGGCCGCATGATCGTCGAGGCGCTTCCCGATGGCGTGCCGTCGATCGTCGAGATCGCGCAGCGCCTGGAGACGAGCGAGCGCACGCTGCGCCGCCGCCTCTCCGACGAGAAGACGACGTTCGACGACCTCCTCGCGAACCTCCAGAAGGAGCGCGCCGAGGCGCTGCTCGCCGGCCCGTACGCGATCCGCGAGATCGCACTCGCCGTCGGCTTCACGGATGCGTCCGCGTTCTCGCGCGCGTTCAAGCGCTGGACCGGCAAGACGCCGACCGAGGCGCGCGAAGGCCGCCCCGTGAAGCCCGCCGGGTCGTGAGCTTCCGCGCCCCGTTGGCGGTGATGCTGCTCGCCGCTGCGTGCGGCCACAAGAAGCCCGAGGACGAGTGCGCGGAGGTCGCGCGCAAGGTTCGGCCCGTGCTCGCGAAGATGGGCACCGCTGCGGACCGTCCGTTCAGCGCCCAGCAGCTGGACGAATTCTCGAGCGGCTTCTGCAAGGAAGAGGGAAACGCCGATCAGTCGCGGACGTTCAGAAAATGCGTGCTCGCGTCGGATAGCGACAGCGAGACAGCTGCGTGCTTGAAGCCGCTGTTCGACGACTACGCCAAGGCGATGAGCGACGGCGTCGCGAAAATCGAGGCAAAGCGTGCCGAACGCGAGAAGGAGCTCGCCCGCAAGACCGAGGAGCTAGAGCGACTGAACAGCGCGATGGCCGACGCCGCGATCGCTCCGCCACCTGACGCGGCACCGGCGCGGCCTCGCGTCACACCCGTCGACGTCGCGACGCTGACCGCGTGGCCCGTGCCCGCGGGGACCAAGGCGAGCGGGCCTGCGCTCGATGTCTACGCGGTCGACGCCGATGCCGATCGAGTTCTCGGCCTGGTCTGGGAGCGCGCCTACCCGCTCATCGCTGCGACGAAGGGCGGGACGCTCACCGGCAAGATCATCGGCGCGTCCAAAGCCGAGGCGGCGGCCGCGATCGCAGCCGCAGCAGGTATCCAGCTCGCGCCGGTCGCCATCAAGGGCAGAGGCGCGACCGTCGATTTCTATTTCATGGGCGCGCCGCAACGAGATCTGTTCCACATCTTCGCCGACGTGCTGAAGCTGAACGTCGTGGTCGCGCCTGGCGATCTGCCGAAGCTCGACATCGTCGTACGGCGCAAGCCGGCGGACGGCGTGATGGATGCGGTCGTCGCGTTCGACGGCCGGGTGACCAGGCGCTTCGCCAACACTGCGTACGTTCTCCCGAAGGATCTGCCGCTGCCCCCTCTCGTGAAGATGAAGGCCGGTCCGATCGTCGATCTAGAAGTCAAAGCCGGCACGGCCGCCGAGGCGTTTGCGGCGCTGCGCGCGATCGCACCGGAGATCGCGGTCGGCGCGTGCGATGGAACGACGTTCGACCTGCGCATTCGTCGCGTGCCCGCCGCCGAGGCGATGCGTGCGATTCAAGTGATGAGCGGCGCGACGCTCGTCGAGACCGGTGATGGTGGTTGCGGGATCGCGAAGACCGACCTGACTGCGCTGCCCACCGATGGTGTGCTCACTGCCGTCGTCCAGAGCGGTACGCGGTTCGTGGCCGTGATCGGCGGCGCCAAACCCGCGTTGATCGAGAAGACCGAGGGAGTCAATGACATCGGCCCCGGCTACGCGACGATCGGCAAGACGACGCTGCAGCTCCATCAGTACGACTTCTCCGAGCCGCCGCATGATGCAGAGAGCTGGCTCGCGTCCGTGGTGCGCACGAGCGCGGTGATGCGACAGGGAGTGAAGTGGGACGCGATCTTCGAGAACACGCGCGGCGAGACAGTGGGCTACGAAACGGACTACCCGGTGTTCCAGTTCTCGAACCTCAGCCCCACGATCTCGGAGAAGGGCCTCGAGATCGCCGAGCCTCCAGCGATGGTTCCGCTCGCGAAGCGCTAGCTGATCGCTAGTGACGTCCGTGCCAGGCGTGCGTCTTGTCCGCGAGGACACCGACCATCATGCCGATCGAGAATTCACCGCGGTCGAACGGGTTGGTACCGAGCTCGGTGCCGACGACGACCATCGAACCCACGAAATGCGCGACGCCGACGCGCGCCTCGAAATCGTCGACGAGCTGCGGTTCGGCCTGCGTGACGGCATACGTCGCGATGCCACCGCCGGCTGCGAGCTCTGCGCTCACGAGCCCCCGATCGAACAGGTGACGCCAGCCCATGACGCCGTGCATGAGCATGGCCGAGCCCGTCGTCCCTCCGACCGCATCTCCGTCCGCGCCGACGTAGAAGCCGTCCGCGTCACCGAGGACAAAGCGAAGTCGACCGCCCGCCCCATCAATGGTCGCCGATTCACTCGGAAGCTCCATCCCTCGCGCTGCCACGGACGTGGGTACGTGGAACCGGATGCGACGCGCGACGAACCCGACCTCGATGTCGCCCGTGAAGCCCGCCGGCAGGGCCTCGCTGCGCACGTCCGCGGACGCGATGGAAGCGAGACAGATCAGCGAACCTGAAGCGATCCAGCGCATCCAAGGAGGCTAGACCCGCGCATCCGCAGATGCAATCGGATTGTAATTACGACGTCGCCTGGTCGTCGATCATCACAGCTCGATCTGCAGGCCGAGCTCGACGACACGGTTGGGCGGGAGATTGAAGAACGCGCTCGGCGACCGAGCATTCTTGGACAGGAACGAAAACGTAAACTTGCGCCACCGCGCCATCTTCGTGCGACCCGTCGTCAGCAGCGTCTGGCGGCCGAGGTAGTACGTCGTCAGCATCGGCTCGGTCTTGATGCCGTTGGTCGTGCACGCACCGAGCATCTTGGGAACGTCGGGCGACTGCATGAAGCCGACGTGAGCGGTGACGCGGAAGAAGCCCTGCCCCATCGCGTGTACCTCGAGGACCTTGTTGTTCACGAACGGCACGTTCTCCGTGTGGATCGAGAACAGGACGACCTGCTCGTGCAGCACCTGGTTGTGCTTCATGTGGTGCATGAGCACGTTCGGAATGCCCGTCGAGCCAGGGGACATGAACACGGCCGTGCCCTTCACGCGCGGCGGCGGATTGGCGGCGATGTCCATGAGGAACAGGTCCTCGGGGATGGAGCCCGTCTCCATGAGGCCGGAGAGCTCCATGCGTCCGCGCCACCACGTCGTCATCACCGCGAACACGAGGACACCGACGGCGAGCGGGAACCAGCCGCCCTCGAGGATCTTCGCCGAGTTCGCGAGGAAGAACGTCAGGTCGATGATGATGAACGGGATGAAGAACGAGAGCGCCCGCGCCTTGGACTCGTGCCACCGCAGGCGCGCGACCAGGTAGTAGAGATACGTCGTGATACCCATCGTGCCGGTGACGGCGATGCCGTACGCAGCGGCGAGGTTGGAGCTCGTGCGGAACTGGATCACGAGGATGATGCAACCGATCATCAGCAGCCAGTTCATCTCGGGGATGTAGATCTGGCCCTCGGTCTCGGCGCTCGTGTGGATGACGGTGACGCGCGGCCAGAAGCCGAGCTGCATCGCCTGGCGCGTGAGCGAGAACACGCCGGAGATCAGCGCCTGCGACGCGATGATCGCGGCCATCGTCGAGAGGATGACCATGGGGATGACGAGCGCGCTCGGCACCATCTCGTAGAACGGGTTCACGACGGTATTGCCCGCCGCGTGCTCGGTGAGGAACAGCGCGCCCTGACCGAAGTAGTTCAGGACGAGGCCCGGCAGCGCGATCGTGAACCACGCGAGGCGGATCGGCTTCTTCCCGAAGTGGCCCATGTCCGCGTACAGCGCCTCGCCACCGGTCACGACCAGGAACACGAGGCCGACGATCAAGAAGCCGTGGATGCCGTGGTGCAGCAGGAAGTGGACGCCGAGCACGGGGTTGATCGCGGAGAGCACTTCGGGGGCCTTGAGCGTCCACCACAGGCCGATGCTTCCGATCGCCAAGAACCAGATCAGCATGATCGGGCCGAACGCGACGCCGAGCTTGCCGGTGCCGTGGCGCTGCACGAGGAACAGGCCGACGATGATCGCGATCGTGATCGGGACGACGAGGTGCGCGAGCGAGTGGTTCTGCTCGACGATACCTTCCATCGCACCGAGTGTCGTGATGGCGGGAGTGATGATGCCGTCGCCAAACAGAAGGCCGGCGCCGAACAGCCCGAGCAGGAGTGCGATCGAGAGACCGCGCTTGGTCTTCTTGCCGCTGTCTTCGACGAGTGCAGCGAGCGCGAGAATGCCGCCCTCGCCTTTGTTGTCAGCGCGGAGCACGAAGCCGAGGTACTTCACGCAGACCACGAGGATCAGCGCCCACAACATGAGCGACAGGACGCCGAGCACGTTCTCGGGATTGGCCGTGACGCCGTGCTCTGCCGATGCGAGGCACTCCTTCATCGCGTACAGCGGTGACGTCCCGATGTCGCCGTACACGACGCCGAGGGCACCGAACGCGGCGAGGAACAGGGCCTTGGTCCCCATCGGCGCGTGATGACCGTGGTCGTGCGCGTGCATCGGCGCGGCGCCGTCGCCAGCAGGGGATGATGGAGGGGGCTCGGCAGGAGCCGGAGGGTCGGCGAGGGCCGGTGGTTCGGCCGGAGCCGCGTTTTCTGGTGACATATGCCCGAAGGGCCTCGGCAGCAGGCGTACCACCAGCTGCGTTAAGAACCCGTAAAGAGGCTACAGGAGGATCCCGTGAAGAATCACGTTCGCCACGGTGAAATAGATAACAATTCCACTGACATCTACTAGCGTCGCGACCAGCGGCGCCGAAGCGTTCGCGGGGTCAGCGCCGACTTTGCGCAACACGAACGGCAGCATAGACCCCGCCAGCGTCCCCCAGACCACACACCCGACGACCGCGAGAGCCACCGCGATCCCGACAATGAAGTAGTGGTCGCCGTACTTCCCCGCCATGCCCCAGATCGAGATGCGGATGATCGCGAGGATGCCGAGGCCCACGCCGAGCGCGAGCCCGATCAGGATCTCGCGGCCGAGCACGCGCACCCAATCGTTCGGGCGGACCTCGCCGAGCGCCATCGCGCGAATGACGAGCGTAGAGGCCTGCGAGCCGGAGTTGCCACCACTCGAGATGATGAGCGGCAAGAAGATCGTGAGCAGCGGGATCAGCGCGTGCTCGAAGAACCCCATCGCCGTGGCGGTGAGCATCTCGCCGACCATGAGGATCGCGAGCCAGCGGCCACGCTTCTTGATCATGTCGCGGCGCGTGGACTCGAGATACGGCAGCTCGAGGGCTTCGACACCGCCGAACTTCTGCGCATCCTCCGTGGCCTCTTCGCGCACCACGTCGACGATGTCGTCGATCGTGACGATGCCCTTCATCTTGAAGTCCTTGTCGACGACGGGGATGACGTTCAGGCCGCTCTGCGCGAACACGCGCGCGACCGTCTCCTGATCCATCTCGTCGGTGACGAGCGTGACGTCGGTCTCCATGATCTCCGAGACGAACTTGCTGGCGTCGGCCGCGAACAGCTCGCGGAACGAGGCGACACCGACGAGCTTCTCGCCGTCGAGCACGTATGCGACGTAGATCGTCTCGACCTTGTCGCGCGCTTGGCGCTGCAGATACGCGATCGCCTCGCCAGCGCGCATGTTGGGGCGCAACCGCGCATAGCGCGTGGACATGAGGCCACCGGCCTCGTCCTCCTTGTAGGCGAGAAGCGCGGTCACTTCCTTCTTGGTCGGTGCATCGAGGAGCGCGAGCAGCGTTCCGCGATTCTCCTCGGGTGCTTCCTGGATCAAGTCGGCCGCATCATCCGGCTCGAGCATGCGCATCCACTGGCGGCGCTGCCCCGAGCGGAACGACATCAGCAGTGACGCTTGGTCCGGCGCGGAGAGCGCGATGAAGAACTCCTCGGCGTCCTCGCGCGGCAACACGCGGAGGCCGTCGCGGCGCTCCTCCAGATCCAACAGCGGCCATGCGTCGCGGAGCTCGTCGGTCGACAGCTCGTTCTCGACCTCTGGCGCGACTTGAATCGTGTCGAGCGATGGCGCCGAGCCTGCCTCCGCGATCGGCGGCGGAAGCGGCTGCGTCAGACGGCGCGAGCGCGAGGGACCTGTGAGCTCGGAGATATCGACGACGTCCGACGTCTCGCCGCGATTTTCGGCGATCGCACGAATGTCAGCGGTGATCTGTTCGACCTCCTCCGGGGCGAGGGCCGTCGTGACCTCGCCGGTCTCGAGGGACGGGTGGTCGGGGATGAGCGTCGGAATCGGCTCCGACGTTCCCTGGCCGTTCTCGTCGGGGCCTGACATCAAAGCCACACTGCGCCGGAATGAAACAGATTTCCAGCCACCGCGGCCGGTTCCTGCCGCGACCTTGACCGAGCCTTGTCGGGATCTTGATCCGCCGGCTTCTACACCAGAGCTATGCCCGGAACCGAGACTCCCAATGACTCAGACGTTCGCCGAGAAGAGCGCGACATCTACCTGATCATCCTCGGAGCGATGGTCCCGATCGTCGTCGGCACGGCGCTCACCCACGGCGTCTTCAACGGCGGCGCGACGATCTGCTTGATCATGTTGGCGCTCGCCATCTTCGGTCTGTTCGCGACCGTGCTCGTCCGGCGCCGCAACCGCCTGCCGCGCGCCCGGACGCGCTCGTCGCGGTAGCTGTACGCGCACTCGATGCGGCCTTGATGCGGGCTTTACGCGGCGAACGGTAACCAAGCGATCGCAATGCTCGACCTCCTCTACATCGCCCTGCTCGTCGCGCTGCTCGCGGTGAGCCTCTGGATGATCAAAGCGTTCGACAAGCTCTAGGAGCCTCATGACGTCTCTCTATGTGATGGCCGGGCTTCTCTCGCTCGGTCTGCTCGTCTACCTGCTCGTCGCGCTGTTCCGCCCGGAGAAATTGCAATGACCGGCGCAGGAATCGCTCAGATCGTCGCGTACGCGATCGCGCTCGTCGCGCTGGGCATCCCGCTCGGCGCGTACATGGTGCGCGTGTACACGGGAAACGCACGCTTCGCGCAAAAGCTGCTCGGCCCCGTCGAGCGCGGCATGTATCGCGCGTTCGGCATCGATCCGAAGCGCGAGCACGGCTGGAAGCAGTACGCGGTCGCCGTGATGATGTTCAACTTCTTCGGCTGTGTGCTCGTGTACGCGATGCAGCGGCTGCAGGGGCATCTGCCCGGCAACCCGCTGCACGTGCCGGGTGTCGATCCGCGCGTCGCGTTCAACACCGCGATCAGCTTCGGCACCAACACGAACTGGCAAGCGTACGGCGGCGAGTCGACGATGAGCCACTTCGTTCAGGCGGCCGCCCTCGGTGTGCAGAACTTCGTTTCGGCGGCGACCGGGATGGCTGTCCTCGTCGCGCTGACGCGTGCGTTCAAGAAGAAGCAGGTCGACGAGCTCGGCAACTTCTGGGTCGATCTCACTCGGTCCACGCTCTACATCCTGGTGCCGCTCGCGGTCGTGACGACCGTCGTGTTGGTCGTCCAGGGAGTGCCTCAGACGACGCACGCCTCGGATCACATCGTCCTCATGGACGCGCAGGCAGACGTGACGACGCAAGACATCGCGGTCGGGCCCGTCGCATCGCAAGTCGCGATCAAGCAGCTCGGCACCAACGGAGGCGGTTTCTACAACGTGAACTCGGCGCACCCGCTCGAGAACCCGTCGCCCGCGTCGAACTTCATCGAGATGCTCGCGATCCTGCTCATCCCCGCCGCGCTGTGCTTCACGTTCGGCCGGATGGTGGGGTCGCGGCGGCAAGGTGTGGCGATCCTGGTCGCGATGACGCTGCTCGTGTTGCCGTTCCTCGCGCTCACGCTTCACGAGGAGCAGGCCGGCAACAAAGCCATCGCCACGCTCCACGTGGACCAGAGCGCGACGTCCGAGCAGGCCGGCGGAAATATGGAGGGAAAGGAGACGCGGTTCGGCATCAGCGCATCGTCGTTGTGGGCGACGACGACGACGGCCGCATCCAACGGCTCCGTCAACTCGATGCACGACAGCTACACGCCACTCGGCGGCCTGTCGCCCATCGTGCTCATCGCGCTCGGCGAGGTAGCGTTCGGCGGCGTCGGCTCCGGCCTCTACGGCATGCTCATCTTCGCGATCGTCGCCGTGTTCATCGCCGGTCTCATGGTCGGCCGCACGCCGGAGTTCCTCGGCAAGAAGATCGAGGCCTACGAGATGAAGATGGCATCGCTGGCCATCTTGGTCCCTGTTGCAGCCACGCTGATCGGCACCGGCATCGCGTGCCTCGTGGACGAGACGTGGGCAAAGGCGCTCGCGAACCACGGCCCCCACGGCTTTAGCGAGGTGCTGTACGCGTTCACGTCGCAGGGCAACAACAACGGCTCCGCGTTCGGTGGCCTCACCGCGAGCGGAACGTTCTACACGACGGCGGGCGGCATCTGCATGTGGGTCGCTCGCTACTGGATCATCATCCCGACGCTTGCCATCGCGGGCTCTCTCGCCCGCAAAAAGATCATTCCCCCGTCGACGGGAACGCTGCCGACGGACGGTGTGATGTTCACGCTCCTCCTGTGCGGCAGCGTGATCCTCGTCGGTGCGCTCTCGTTCCTGCCCGCGCTCGCGCTCGGCCCCATCGTGGAGCATTTGTTCCTATGACCAAGCTTGCCCCCAAGAAGCTGTTCGACGGCCCGATCGTTCGCCGCGCGATCGGCGAATCGCTCGCCAAGCTCGACCCGCGACGCATGATCAAGAACCCGGTCATGTTCGTCGTCGAGATCGGGTCGATGTTCACGACGATCCTGTTCGTGCACGCGCTCGCCTCCCGCGACACCGACACGTCGCCCGGCTTTGTCGGCGCCGTCTCCATCTGGCTGTGGTTCACCGTGCTGTTCGCGAACTTCGCGGAAGCGATGGCGGAGGGTCGCGGCAAGGCGCAAGCAGATGCGCTGCGCAAGGCGCGCAAAGACGTGCCGGCGATCGTCCTCGACGAGCCGACGCAGGACGCGAAGCGTCACGAAAAGCCATCGTCACAGCTACAGGCCGGCGACTTCGTCCTCGTCGAGGCAGGCGCGATCATTCCCGGCGACGGCGAGATCGTGCAGGGCGTCGCGTCCGTGAACGAGAGTGCGATCACGGGTGAGAGTGCACCGGTCATCCGCGAGAGCGGTGGCGATCACAGCGCCGTCACCGGTGGCACGACCGTGCTCTCGGATTGGTTGATCGTGAAGATCACGACGCAGCCGGGCCAGTCGTTTCTCGACCGCATGATCTCGATGGTCGAAGGAGCGAAGCGCAAGAAGACGCCGAACGAGATCGCGCTGGATATCCTCCTCGCCGGCCTCACGATCGTCTTCCTGCTCGTCACCGTCACGCTGTGGCCGTTCTCGCGGTTCGCCGTCAAAGAAGCGATGAACGCGGGCGGCATGGGAACAGTCGTGTCCCTGACGGTGCTCGTCGCCCTGCTCGTCTGCCTGATCCCGACGACGATCGGCGGCCTGTTGTCCGCGATCGGCATCGCGGGCATGGACCGGATGATCCAGGCGAACGTGATCGCGACGAGCGGTCGCGCGGTCGAAGCGGCAGGTGACGTCGACGTACTCCTGCTCGACAAGACCGGTACGATCACGCACGGCAACCGACAGGCGACGGCGTTCCTGCCCGCGAAGGGCGTGACGGAAGCGCAGCTCGCCGAAGCGGCCGTGCTCAGCTCGCTCGCGGACGACACCCCCGAAGGCAAGAGCATCGTGTCGCTGGGCGTCGGCAAGCTCGGCAAGACGGTGACGGCCCCGAGCAGCGCCACGTTCGTCCCGTTCACCGCGCAAACGCGCATGTCGGGCGTCGACTTCGACGGTCGCTCGATCCGCAAAGGCGCGAGCGATGCGATCGGCAAGTACGTCGCAGCGCTGCGCAGTGGCGGTCTCCCGCCCGAGGTGCGAACGACCGTCGACGACGTCGCGAAGAAGGGCTCCACGCCGCTCGTCGTGTGTGACGGCAACACCGTGCTCGGCGTCGTTCAGCTCGCCGACATCGTGAAAGACGGCATCAAGGAGCGCTTCACCGAGATGCGCCGCATGGGCATCAAGACCGTGATGATCACGGGCGACAACCCGCTCACGGCCGCCGCGATCGCAGCGGAGGCGGGCGTGGACGGCTTCCTCGCCGAGGCGACGCCCGAAGCGAAGCTCGCGATGATCCGCGAGTACCAGGAGAAGGGCCACCTCGTCGCGATGACGGGTGACGGCACGAACGATGCTCCGGCGCTCGCGCAGGCAGACGTCGCGGTCGCGATGAATAGCGGCACGCAGGCCGCCAAAGAGGCCGGCAACATGGTCGACCTCGACAGCAACCCGACGAAGCTGCTCGAGATCGTCACCGTCGGCAAGCAGATGCTGATGACGCGCGGTGCTCTCACCACGTTCTCGATCGCGAACGACGTCTCCAAGTACTTCGCGATCATCCCCGCCGCGTTTGTGGGCACGTACCCGCAGCTCGGTGCGTTGAACGTCATGGGCCTGCACTCGCCGACGAGCGCCGTCATGTCGGCCGTCATCTTCAACGCGCTCATCATCATCGCGTTGATTCCGCTCGCGCTGCGCGGCATCAAGATCCGTCCCGCCCCCGCGCCCGTCGTCCTGCGCCGGAACTTGCTCGTCTACGGGCTCGGCGGCCTCGTCATGCCGTTCCCGTTCATCAAGCTCATCGACGTCATCATCTCGAGTCTCGGGCTCGGATAGGAGCCGCCATGTGGAACGACATCAAACAGACTCTTCGTCCCGCGCTCGTCTCGCTCGCGCTGTTCACGGTGCTGCTCGGCCTGGTGTATCCAGCTGCCATGATCGCGCTCGCCGCCGTCCTTCCCCATCCGGCGCCGACCGACCTCGTGGGACAGCCGTTCGATGATCCGGCGTACATCTGGGGCCGCACCTCCGCCGTCTCGTACAACGCGATGGCATCGGGCGGTACGAACGCGGGACCCACAGGTTTCATCGACGACAAGGGCCATCTGGGCCCGAACAAGACGCTGACCGACGCCGTCTCCGCGCGGATCGCGGCGCTGCACGAGGTGGATCCAGACAACACCGCCCCGGTGCCGGTCGACCTGGTCACGTCATCCGCCTCGGGCCTCGACCCGGACATCTCGCCGGCCGCTGCCTACCATCAGGCGGCACGCGTCGCGAAGTTGCGGGGAACGACGCGGGAAAACGTTGTCGTCATCATCGATGGCGTGCTCGAGGAGCGGTTCCTCGGCGTCATCGGTGAGCGACGTGTGAACGTGGTACGCCTGAACCGCGCGCTCGATGCAGCATTCCCACGACTCAAGTGATGACCGGCCTGACCCGGACGCACTCCTCGCTCGAGTAAAAGCGGAGGAGACGAAGGCGGCGCGCGCTCGCCTGAAGATCTTTTTCGGAGCATCGCCCGGCGTCGGCAAGACGTACACGATGCTCGAGGAAGCGCGGCGCGCCAAATTCAATGGCGAGGACATCGTCATCGGCATCGTGGAGACGCACAAGCGGCCCGAGACCGAGAAGCTCGTCGTCGACCTCGACGTGCTCCCGCGGCGCACGATCGAGCACCGCGGCGTCACCCTGACCGAGCTGGACCTGGACGCCGCGCTCGCGCGCAAGCCGGCCTGCATTCTTGTGGACGAGCTCGCTCACACGAACGCGCCGGGCAGCAAGCACGTGAAGCGCTGGCAGGATGTGCTCGAGCTCCTCGATGCAGGCATCGACGTTCACACGACGCTGAACGTGCAGCACGTGGAGAGCCTCGGCGACGTCGTCCAGCAGATCACGGGCGTGAAGATTCGCGAAACCGTGCCCGACAGCGTCCTCGATCGAGCCGACGAGATCGAGCTCGTCGACGTCTCTGCCGAGGAGTTGCTCGAGAGACTCGCGGACGGCAAGGTCTACGTCCCCGAGACCGCGAAGCGTGCGGCCGACAACTTCTTCTCGCGCGGAAATCTCATGTCGCTGCGCGAGCTGGCGCTGCGGCGCACGGCCGAGCGCGTCGATGCGGACGTCGTCGCCTATCGCAAACAGCAAGGCATCACGACCGTCTGGTCAGCGGCGGAGCGCATTCTCGTCGCCGTCGGCCCGTCGCCGGGCAGCGAACGATTGATCAGAGCGACAAAGCGCATCGCGGAGAGCCTGCACGCGGAGTGGAGCGCCGCTCACGTCGAACTACTCGGCGCGCCGCCGGTCTCCGACAAGGACCGCGAGCGGATCGAGAACCACCTGCGGCTCGCCGCCTCGCTCGGCGCGACGATCCTGCGACTCGGCGGCATGTCCGTCGCCAAGGCGCTGCTCGATCACGCGCGCGCCCACAACGTCACGCGCATCGTCGCCGGCAAGCCGACGCATGCGCGATGGCGCGACCGCATCCGCGGCAGCTTGCTCGACGATTTGATCCGCTCGTCGGGCGAGATCGAGATCCACGTGATCGCGCCCGTCGAATCAGCCCCCACACGACGGTCGGTGCCTCCTCCGCCGGAGGAGCGCACGAGCGTCGCCGCGTACGTCTCTGCCGTGATCGCCGTGACTGCCGTCACCAGCATCGGTGTCCTCGTGCAGGACTACATCGAGCTCGCTGACATGTCGATGCTCTACCTGCTCGCCATCGCGAGCGTCGCGCTCCTCGGTCGCGGCCCGTCGCTTCTCGCCGCGTCGCTCTCCGTCGTCACGTTCGATTTCATGTTCGTGCCACCGCGCTTCACGCTCGCGGTCAGCGACGCGCGCCACCTGTTCACGTTCATGATGATGTTTGGCGTCGGTCTCGCGATCAGCACGCTGACGCTGCGCGTGCGTCGGCAGGAGCGCGATGCGATCCTGCGCGAGCGGAACACGGCGGCACTCCTCGCATTCACGCGCGACATCGCGGATGCGACGACGCCCGGAGACATCGCGGCCGTGACCGTGAAGCATCTCGAGGAAACGTTCCCCGTAGCCGCAGCTGTCCTCGTACCCGATACCGATGGGCAATTGTCGTCGGCCGCCGGCCTCATGCCGCTCGCGAACCAGGAACAGGCTGTCGCGCGATGGGCCTACGACCACGCCGAAGTAGCGGGCTTGGGTACCGATACGCTTCCGGGCGCACGCGTGCTCGCGCTGCCCCTCGGACCGGCAGGTGTGATCGTCGTCCAGGGCCGACAGGATCCCCGGCGCCTCGGCGGATCATCCCTGCCCGTGCTCGAAGCGTTCGCGCGTCAAGCGGGCCTCGCGCTCGCTCGCGTGAATCTGCAGGACGCGGCTCGAGACGCGGCGCTGCGCGCGCACACCGAGGAGCTGCGCAGCTCGCTGCTCTCCGCCGTCTCGCATGACCTGCGAACACCGCTCGCTGTCATCACGGGGGCGGCGACCACGCTGCGCGATGACGGAGCCCGGCTCACGCCCGTCGCGCGCGAGGAGCTCTTGTCGTCGATCGTCGAGGACGCGAGGCGCCTCGAGCGCGTGCTCGCCAACCTGTTGCAGCTGACGCGCGTCGAGAGCGGCATGCAGCCGAACCGCGAACCGATCCCCGTCGAAGAGCTCATCGGTGCGGCGCTGACACGGCTCGAGGATGCGATCGGCGATCGCGCCGTGAAGACCGACATCCCCGCCGACATCATCATCTCGGTCGATCCAGTATTGTTCGAGCAAGTGCTGATCAACCTCCTCGACAACGCGCTCAAGCACGGGGCACCGCCGTTCGAGATCGGGGCCGCCAAGAGCGCTGCAAACGTCGAGATCACGATCCGCGATCACGGCGCCGGCATCCCCGAAGCGGCGCTCCCCAAGCTGTTCGACAAGTTCGTGCGTGCATCGACGGCACCGGGGGCGGGCTTGGGGCTCGCTGTCGTTCGCGCGATCGTCGAGGCTCACGGGGGGCGCGTTCACGTCGAGCTCCCTGCCGATGGTGGCGCGCGGTTCCGCATCGTCCTTCCGGTGACGACATGAGCAGCACGATCCTCATTGTCGACGATGACCTCCACGTCCGGCGCTTCCTGCGCACCGTCGTCACGGGCCACGGTCACACCGTCGTCGAAGCGGGCTCCGTCGCGGAAGCGCTCGACGCGATCGAGCGTGTCCATCCCGCCGTCGTGCTCCTGGATCTCGGCTTGCCGGACGGTGACGGGCTCTCCGTTCTGCGCGAGCTTCCGGTCGAGACGCGGCCACCCATCATCGTTCTCTCCGCACGCGGACAAGAAGGCGACAAGGTCGCGGCCCTCGATGCGGGCGCCGAGGACTACCTGACCAAGCCGTTCGGCGCGGGCGAGCTCCTCGCGCGGATTCGCGTCGTTCTGCGCCGCACGGGCGGTTCGGCGTCGCCCGACGTGATCGAAGTGGGACCGATCAAGATCGACCAGCCGCGCCACGCCGTGACCGTGAGCGGCACCGAGGTCCACCTCACCCCGATCGAGTTCAAGCTGCTCCTCGAGCTCGCCAAGCAGCCGGGCCGCGTGCTGACTCATCGCCACATGCTGATCGCGGTGTGGGGCCCAAACGCCGTCGAGCAAACGCACTACTTGCGCGTCCACATGGCTGCGCTGCGCCGCAAGGTCGAGGCCGATCCTGCCCGTCCGCAGTGGCTGCTTACCGAGGCTGGGGTCGGTTACCGCTTGCGCGAGTCGACGGCCGCGGGAGCGCCATAGCGGCTACGGCCGCGGAAGTGTAAACCGCATGGTCGCGCCCTCGCCCACTCGGCCCTCGGCCCAGATGCGGCCACCGTGGCGTTGGACGATCTTCGCCGCCGTCGCGAGGCCGATGCCGGATCCCTCGAACTCGTGCGCGGAGTGCAGGCGCTGGAACGGCGCGAACAGCTTGTCGGTGAACCGCGGATCGAAGCCGGCGCCGTTGTCGCGCACGAAGTAGACGCGGTCGCCAGCATCCTGCTCGCTGCCGAGCTCGATGCGCGCGGGATCCTTGCCGCGCGTGAACTTCCACGCGTTGCCCAGCAGATTCTCGAACAGCGCGCGCAGTAGCGCGGAATCACCCTCGACGACCAGTCCGGGCGGGACCACGAGATCGACATGGCGTTCCGGCTCTCGCGAGCGCAACGGATCGATCACCGTCTCGGCAAGCTCGCCGAGGTCGACCCGCTCGCGGCTGATCTCCTTGCGCGTCAGTCGGGAGAGCGCCAGGAGCGCTTCGGTGATCTGCTGCATCTGTTCGCCCGCGCGCTGGATGCGCAAGACGTAGTCCTTGCCTTTGTCGTCGAGCTTGTCCCCGTGGTCCTCGGAGAGCGCGACCGCGAAGTGACCGAGTGCGCGCAGCGGTGCGCGCAGGTCATGCGCGACCGAGTAGCTGAATGATTCGAGATCGCGGTTCGCTGCCTGGAGCTCGCGCGTGCGATCGGCGACGCGCTGTTCGAGCTGCGCGTACATCTGCGCGTTCTCGACGGCGAGCGCGGCGCGATCCGCGAAGTCTTGACCGAGCTGCTCGTCGGCGAGCGTGAACACCTCTCTGCCGGGAGCGCGGAACGTCGTGAGCACGCCGATCACGTTGCCGCGCGAGATCAACGGCACCGCGAGAAGGCTCGTGCCGGTCAGTGCGGTGACGAGCAACTCCTTGCTCGGCTGCACGCGGTTACCAAGTGCTTCGCGTTCGACCTTCTCGATCCGTAGCGCGGCTTGGCTCGCGAGCACCATGCCGGGGAGACCAACGCCGGGACGGATCGCGACGTCGGCAAGATGAGTCTTCAACGCCTCTCGGCGCGCGCGGTCGGGCTCGTAGATCGCGGCCATCTGCAGCTGCTGGCGCGTCGTCTCGACGAGTTGCAGAACGGCGGCGTCGCAGAACTCGCGACCGAGCGTCCACACGACCGAGTCGAGCAGGTTCTGCAAGTTCGGATCGAGCGACGCAAACCAGCGTGGGATGATCGCGAACAACCGGCGGCGCATGTCCTCGCCCGTGTCGCCCTGATCTTGCGCGAGGTAGCGGATGCGCGAGACAGCGGGCTCGAGCTGCGCCGCCATCAGCTTGATCTCCTCGATATCTTCGTCGGTCGGCGGACGTATGCCGTTCTCGGTGAACGTGCCCGTACCGAACGCGCCGAACGGATCGCCGTGGTAGCGCAGCGGCACGTTGATCATCGTGCACAGGCGCATCGCGGTGACGTAGCGCTTGTTCGTCCTGGGATCGGTGCGCGCGTCGAGCGTCACGACCGGCGCCGTCGCAGCTTCGATCGCCTCGAGCATCGCATCGCCCGTGACCTTCATCGCCGGCGACGTCATCCACGCGTCGTTGCTGTGACTGCCGCCGACGTCGACGAGGCGCCACGTGCCCGGCTGCTCGACAGGTGCGACGAACAGCCACGCGTTCGGATAGCCCATGCGGGTACACGCAGCGAGCGTCGTCTGCATGAGCTCGGAGAACGTCGTCGCTCGCTGTAACTCGCGGGAAAACGCGAGCACGCGGTCCAGGACGCTCATGCGGCGAGCGTACCGCCCTTAGGCACCGCTCACCACTTTCGATCGTCGACGAGACGTACATCGACACGGGCGAGTAGGCGCTGGACCCGCTCGCCCATCTCTTCGAGCTCGCTCAGTTGCGAGGCCTCGTACAGCTTGCGGGCAAAGTTCATCACCCGCACGAGATAGGAAAAGAGATTTCCCTCCTCGTGCTCCAGGCCGTGCTTGTCGACAAACTCGGTGAACGTCAGCCCTGATTCCTCGAGCTGCGCCCAGGTGTTCTTCGCCTTCTTGCCGCCGTGCAGCTCGGGGTGCGGGACGGCCGCGTTGAACTCGCTGTGGATGATCTCGATCCGCGTCAGCTCACGCGGGTGCTCCTTTTCCCACGCCGCCTCGACGTCCTCCCACGAGACCTGCGGATTCTCCTCACGCATCTCGCGGATCTTGGTCCGCATCCACTCGCGCTTCTCGTCCTCGCCCTTGCGGTCGAGCTGGCGCTGGATGATGTCGTGATCGATCAGGTACTCGACCATCTGGCGGAGCTCGACATAGTCGAGCTGATGATTGAACAGGATGTAGAAGATCAGCAGTCCGTCCATGCCCTGGAGCTGGCGAATCATGTCGCCGGAGATCTGGTGTCCGTGCTCGTCGATCACGCCGATCGCGCGCATGTTGTCGACGAGCTGCGCGAGCATCTTGTGCTGGACCTTGCGCTCGCGATCCTCGAGCAACAGGTTGTCGATCACCGTGATGATGTCGAGTCGCATCGAGACCGGCAGCGACGCCTCGGCCTCGGCCATCCGCAGCTCGAGCGCGCCCGCCGTCGACGCCGGCATCGCCGCGAGATCGGGCAGCCCGATCGCGAGCACCTGCTCGGCGGTGATCTTGGTCTTGCTGCGCAGCTCCGCGGGCTCGCCGCGCACGAGCTCGGCGTGGACCTCGGGCGACCAGATCAAGTCGCCCTTGCGCTGCGCATCGCTCTTTGCTCGGTTGTAGACGCTCTTCTTGATCTTCACCTCGTCGGCGTTGCCGCGCTTGCCGGCGGCCTTCATCTCCTTGTTGATCTCGCTGACGATATCCTCGGGCGCGAGCGTGATCGCGATGCCCTTGTCGTCGAACTGCGGGCGCCCGGCGCGCCCGGCCATCTGGTGATACTCGGCGGGGGTGACGAGCCGCGGCGTCTTCTTGATGAACTTGCGCAGCGCGGGAAACACGACGGTTCGAGCCGGCAGGTTGATCCCGGCGGCGATCGTCTCGGTCGACACCACGAACTTGATCAGCCGCTCGAGCGCGAGCTGCTCGACGAGCTGCTTGTACCTCGGCAGGAT
>DASYDE010000108.1:0-63758 GCA_036499725.1 Kofleriaceae bacterium | reverse complement strand
CGGCGAGATCGGTGGCGACTCCGAGGAGCGCGCCGCGCAGTTCATCAAGGACAACATCGACAAGCCCGTCGCCGCGTTCATCGGCGGTCAGACGGCGCCTCCGGGCAAGCGCATGGGTCACGCCGGCGCGATCATCTCCGGTGGCAAGGGCGCGGCATCCGACAAGATTGCAGCACTCAAGGCGGCGAACATCGCCGTCGCGCCGACGCCCGCAGAGATGGGCTCCACGCTCGCCAAGGTCCTCGAAGGCCGCCCGATCCGCGCGTAACCTCGCGGAGACGGCCGCTTCGCGCCGATCATGATTTCGGTCACATGCTCGACCTCAGGCCGAGCTCGAGCACTGCACATAAGAACTTCTCGAAGTGCTGGCCGCCACCGTCGGATAACACTCGGGTAGCACCATCGGTTTTATCGCCGACGATGTTCACATCGAGTTTCTCGTCGGGCTCTCGAGTCGAAGTACGATGGCTCCGTGCTGTCCCGAACGTCTTGGGGGCGTGGCGCTCTCGTCGCCACCTTCGTACTCGTCTGCTCGCAAGCAGGCGCGACCGTCACGCAAGTAGACGGAACCATCATCCCGCTGACCACTCGTCTGCAGGGCTATCTCGACACCAGCGAAGCGTCGATGGCCGGCGATCCACTCCGTCTGGACGCCGTGCAAGACGCAGCCGAACTGCCGCAGCTCTTCGTCCCTCGCGTGAGCAGTCCCGTCGCCTTCGGTGACATCGCGGAAGGAGCGGGCTACGAGAATACGTTCGGCTGGTACAACATCGGCGACGACGTCTCGACGGTGACGGGTCGCGACACGAATCTGCATCCGATCTTCGGATGCGGTACGCCGATGAATGCGACTGGCGACGCGAAAACTCACAAGGGCAACACCTCGTACTACGTCGTGGATGCGGAGCCTGGTGCGGCTATCACCGTCGATTTCGCGCAGGAAAAGCTCGACGGGCGCTACAAGGGCGGGTTCATCGGCTTCTACCTGATCACGCCGGAGGGAAATGCTGGCGGCAACTGCGGTGACTCGAAGCAGACCTCGGGCGGAACGTCGAAGTTCGGCCACATCTACTTCACGCAGAAGGATCTGAACAACGACGGCGACTTCGTGCATCACCTCGTCTACAGCTCGAAGAAGGCGGCGAACCGCTACTTCCTGGGCTTCGAGGATCTCTTTCGCGGCGGCGACAACGACTTCGAAGACATGCTGATTCGCTCCGACGGCCTCTCGGCGCCCTGTATCCCGCACGCCGAGATCTGCGATGGCATCGACAACGACTGCGATGGTCTCGTGGATGCCGCGGATCCTAGTCTCGTCGGCGTGAACGACGTCTGCACGTGCGACGGAACGCCGTCGGCAGCGGGCGCCACCGATGGCCTCAAGTGCGACAACGGCCCGCAGAAGGGCGTCTGCGCGCCGGGCACGACCAAGTGCGTTGCTGCCGCGATCGTTTGCCACGGTACGCCGGGCAACGCGACGGCAGAGACGTGCAACCTCAAGGACGACAACTGCAACGGCCTCGTCGACGACGGCGCGCTGCCGGGCACCGGAGTGGCGTGCGACGGTACCGATGCCGACCTTTGCAAGAACGGCGCGACCGTGTGTCAGAACGGTTCGATCGTGTGCAACGGCGACATGAACATTGTCGAGCAGTGCAACGCCATCGACGACAACTGCAACGGCACGAACAACGAAGGCGATCCGGGCGGCGGTGGCCAGTGCGGCACGTCGAACATCGGTCGTTGCAAATTCGGCGTGAACCACTGCGTCGGCAACGCGATCGTCTGCCAGGGCAGCGTCGGCCCGATTGCCGAGATCTGTAACGGCATCGACGACGACTGCGACGGCGTGATCGACGAGACTCCGACGGACGTCGGTGCGCAGTGCGGCGCGACCAATGTCGGCGCGTGCGACTTCGGCATGACGATCTGCGTGAGCGGCACGCTGCAGTGCGGTGGCGCGATCGGCCCGTCGCCCGAGACGTGCAACGGCGTCGACGATGATTGCAACGGCGTGGTCGACAACAGCCCGGTCGACGCCGGCCAGGCGTGCGGCACCTCCATCGGCGAGTGCGACCCCGGCATGTACCAGTGCCAGATGGGCATGCTGAAGTGCGTCGGCGGTACGGGCCCGCAACCCGAGACCTGCGACAACAAGGACAACGACTGCAACGGCATCGTCGATGACGGCACGCTCCCCGGCGTCGGCGCGGCCTGCGGCACCGGCACCGGCCCGTGCAGCGGCGGCACCGACCAGTGCATCAACGGCTCCATCCAGTGCGTCGGTGGTACGAGCACCGGCACAGAGACCTGCAACAACATCGACGACGACTGCGACGGCACCGTCGACGAAGGCGACCTCTGCGGCGGCGGCACGTGCGATCACGGCGTGTGCGCGAGCCCGTGTGTGGCGGGCGAGTTCCCCTGCCCCGGCGGCAAGCGCTGCGTGAACACGTTCTGCGTCGATGACCCTTGTTACAACGTGCAGTGCCCCGCCGATGGCGACGGCAATCTACAGACGTGCGCCGAGGGTCAGTGCGTCGCGCTGTGCCCGACCATCTCGTGCAACGCGGGCACCGTGTGCCGCGGCACCGACGGCTCCTGCGTCCCCGACACCTGCGCGTACCTGCCCAAGAAGTGCAGCGCGAGCGAGCTCTGCGTGAACGACCAGTGCGTCCCGAACAAGTGCCTCGGGGTCACGTGCGGCGATGGTCAGTTCTGCCGCGACGGTGACTGCATCGGCAGCTGCCTCGGCGTGAACTGCGGCACCGCGCAGACCTGCGTCGACGGCACGTGCAAGGCGACGGGCTGCGATCGCGACTGTACCGACAAGGAAGTCTGCAACCCCGATACGAAGAAGTGCGAGCAGAACCTGTGTGCCGACGGCACGCTGCACTGCCCGCCGACGGAGGCATGTGACCCGCTCACCGGTACGTGCGTCGAAGACGTCTGCAACGGCATCGTGTGCCCCGACAACCAGGTCTGCACGGACGGCCAGTGCGGAGTCGGCAAGAGCGGCGCGCTCGTCACCACGGGTGGCGGCGGCGGGTGCGACGCGAGCGGCAACAGCGGCGCGGGTAGCCTCGCGCTCATCGGCCTCGCACTCGGAGCGCTCCTCCTGCGCCGCCGCGGCATCGCGCTCGCGAAGACGGGCCCGCTCCTCGCGGTGGCTCTCGCGTCGACGCTCACCGCGTGCGACGTGAACAAGTACTGCATCAACTGCGAGAACGGCGGCACCGGTGACGGTGGCATGGGCGGTGACGGCGGCACCGGCGACGACGGTGGTAGCGGAGACGGCGGTCTGTCCTGCGACCCGTTCGACATCCACCCCGAGACCTGCAACCACGCCGACGACGACTGCGACGGCCTGATCGACGAGACGATCGACTTCATGAACGACGCCCGCAACTGCGGCGCATGCAACGTGGAGTGCAACAAGCCCGGCGCGCAGACCAAGTGCGAGCAGGGCGCGTGCGTCGTGACGGGTTGCTTCCCCGGCTTCGAGGACGTGGACATGGACACGAGCACGTACTCGACGTCCAACGGCTGCGAGTACATGTGCTTCACGAGCAACGGCGCCGTCGAAGCGTGCGACGGCCTCGACAACGACTGCGACGGCAAGTTTGACGAGGGCTTCGCGACCGACGACGACGTCAACAATTGTGGTCGCTGCAAGCAGAAGTGCGACTTCTTCCAGGCATCGCCGACGTGCGACATGGGCATGTGCTCGTTCGATCCGGCGACGGATTGCACCCCGGGCTTCATCGACGCCGACGGAATGCAGGGCGACGGCTGCGAGTACCAGTGCACCAACACCAACGGCGGCGTCGAGAAGTGCGATGTCATCGATAACGATTGCGACGGCAAGGTCGACGAGACGTTCGTCCTCGCGACCGACAAGAACAACTGCGGTCGTTGCGGCAACGTCTGCGCGTTCCCGCACACGGTTCCGAAGTGTTCGGCCGGCACGTGTGGCTTCAACTCCGCGACGGACTGCGTCCCGGGCTTCTTCGACATCGACGGCATGCAGGCGAACGGCTGCGAGTACTCGTGCACGAAGACGAACGGCGGCGTCGAGAAGTGCGACGGCGTCGACAACAACTGCGACGGCATCGCCGACAACGGCACGATGGCTGGCGTCGGAGTCGCCTGCTCTGCCGTCACCCCGGCCAAGGGCGCCTGCATCGCGAACGGAACGACGACCTGCTCGGCGGGCGCGATCGTGTGCAGCGGCGCGACGCAGCCGACGCTCGAGACCTGCAACGGCGTCGACCAGGATTGCGATGGCGTGGCAGACGGAGCGGAGAACATCACGCAGAGCTGCTACACCGGCGCGGCCGGCACGCAGGGTGTTGGCCTTTGCAAGGCGGGCTCGCAGTTGTGCACCGGCACCATCTTTGGCGGCTGCACCGGCCAGGTCACTCCGACGACCGAGGCCTGCGACGGCAACGACAACGATTGCGACTCGCGCGTCGACGAAGGTCTGAACGCCGTCGCGTGTTACGACGGCCCGGGCGGTACGAGCGGCGTCGGTATCTGTCACGGTGGTACAGCCGCGTGCTCCAATGGTGCGCTCGGTGCGTGCGTCGGCGAGCAGATTCCGAAGACCGAGATCTGCGGCGACGGTCTGAACTCCGACTGCGACGCGAACGACGACGCGGCGGAAGGTTGCCAGGACCTCGGCGCGGAGATTCGCATCGACGAGATCCCCGCCGCATCGGTGCATTCGTACGACGTGCAGCTCCAGCGCGGCTTCGGCGGCAACGTCTACGTCGTGTTCGCGGAGGGCGTGGACATCTGGCTGAAGCGCAGCACCGACGGCGGTCTGACGTTCCAGTCGCGCCTGAACATCACGACCGGCATCGATGACAACGCGGTGAAGCCGCTCGTCGCCGTGGCAGCCGGCGCGACGGCGATCACCGATCGCGTCGTCATCTCGTTCCAGACGGTCAACGGTGGCGTGCGCGACATCCGCGCATGGACGTCGGCCGACAGCGGCGCGAACTTCACCCAGGGTACCGCCGGTGGCAGTGCGACGCTCGACGCATCGAACGACTCGTTCCACCACGCGATCGCGATCAGTGGCAACACGGTCGTCCTCGCGTGGGAGTCGCTCGACACGAGCACGCTCAACCGCGACGTGCGCACGCGTACGTCAACCGACGGTGGCGCGACGTGGGGCACCGAGAACATCGTGAACACGTCGGGTCAGGGCCCGACGCCCGCGACGACGCGCTTTGCGGGTCGCCCGACGGTCGGGATCACGACTGCGGGCAAGATCGTCTGGGCGTGGCGCGAGCAACGCTCGGGCGCGACGCGCGACATGTTCGCAGCGTCTGCAGCGTCGGCGGCGACGGCCCCGGGCGGCGAGGTCCGCATCGACGGCGACGCCACCGACAAGCGCGACGCGGACTTCCCGAAGCTCGTGACGAACGAGGAGAGCGTCTACCTCGTCTGGCAGGACGTCTCGACGCTACCCGCGACGGATCCGGCCGGTGGCTCGGACGTCATGTTCGCGCGCTCGCTCGACGGGGGAGCCGCGTGGGGTGGCGAGGTCATCATCGATGACCCGGCCGGCGAGCTCTCGTCGTCGTTCACGCCGGCCATCGCGGTCGATCCGCGCACGGCGGGTGTGGCGGATGACGTGGTCGCCATCGCGTGGGAAGACCGCCGCGAGGGCACGCAGGCGTACACGAAGTTCTCGCTGAACGGCGCCACGTCGTTCAACGCGGTCGTGCGCGCCTCGAACCTGGCGGGCGATGCGCAGCCCGGCGAGACCACGGTGCCGCAGATCGCGGCCCAGGGCAGCGGCCGCTTCACGGTCGTCTACCAGAACAAGCTCACGGACACCGCGAAGAGCCACGTGTTCGCCACGGGCTCGATCGACAACGGCGCGACGTGGACGTACACGGCGGAGCAGGCCGACACCGGCACCGGCGCCGCGGAGGCCCCCGCGGTCTGCGCGACGCAGGTCCTCGTCGGTACGGTGACGAAGCTGGCCGCGATGGTCGCCTGGACCGACTTCCGCGGGAATGTCACGAACGGCGACATCTACATCGCCGTCGCGAAGTAGGCGGAATGAGTCGGTGGGGCCTCGAAATGAGGCCTCAAGTCGACTAGGGTGCGCGGCCAAGGAGTTACCCCATGGCCATCGAGCGCACGTTTTCGATCATCAAGCCCGACGCTGTTGCCGCGAACAAGATCGGTGGCATCACCGCCAAGTTCGAGGCCGCCGGCCTTCGCATTCTGGCGTCCAAGATGGTTCGCCTGACCGAGGCGCAGGCGCAGGCGTTCTACGGCGTCCACAAGGAGCGCCCGTTCTTCGGCGGCCTCGTGAAGTTCATGACCGAGGGTCCGGTCATCGTGCAGGTCCTCGAGGGTGAAGGCGCGATCGCCAAGAACCGCCAGGTGATGGGCGCGACGAACCCGGAGAAGGCCGAGCCCGGCACGATCCGCAAGGAGTTCGCGACGGACATCGAGCGCAATGCGGTGCACGGCTCCGACGCTCCCGAGACGGCGAAGGAGGAGATCGCGTTCTTCTTCACGACCGCCGAGCTTGCCTCGCTCGCTCGCTAAGTGCCGCGCCTACCTGGTCTCCTGCTCGCTGACGCCGACTGGTTGGTGCAAGCTGCACTGACCGCCGGTGCCGAGCGCGGCCTCGCCCCGCTCGCGATCGCCGTTATCGACGTTGCGGGTGAAGTGCTGTGCCTGCGCCGCGCCGACGGTGGCATGCCGATGACGAGTCGCATCGCGGTCGCAAAGGCCCGCACGGCATTGTTGACGATTCGGTCGTCAGGAAAGCTCGAGCTTCCCGCGGCCATCGTCGAGAGTATTCAACACCTTTACGGCGGCGACTTCGTGCCGTATGCGGGTGGACTGCTCGTGACCGAGGATGATGTGATTCTCGGCGCGATCGGTGCATCCGGCGCGCACGCGACCGAAGACGAGGCTGCCGTACGGGCCGCTCTCGACGCGTGGCACGCTACTCGTTGATCGGCCCGGCGTTCGAGAACTGGGTCTGCACGATCGTCCAGCGGTCCTGCTCTTTGAGGAGGATCGCGAGGACGCGGAACGTCTGTGTCACGTCGGTCTGCGCGCGGCTCTTCTGCGTATAGACCACGTTCAGGGCGGCAAAGCCGATCCAGGCACCGCCGGCTTGCGTGGAGTCCCAGGCGGCGCCACTCACGACGCGCGCACCGCCGTCGATGCGCAGCTGCGACTTCAGGCGCGCGAACAACGCTTTGATCTTGGCGCCACCGACGATGCGCTCGCCGGGGCCGCTGCCGAAGTTGAAGCCATCGGGGCGCTCGCTGCGCGCGTCGGCAAACGCGCTGCGTGACGCGAACGCGGTCGCGACGAACTTCCCGAGCGCGGGATCATTGGCGCGATTCGGCACCTGACGCGGCTGCGGAAGCGTTCCCATGATCGCGAGGCGCTCGGCCGTCGCGTCGGAAACCGGGCGTCCCCAGTGCACGGCGACGACGGTCCACTGACCATTCACGAACGCCACGAGCTGCGTGATCGCGATCCGCCGCGACGCGATACCGGTGCCCGTGAGCTCGAGCTCTTCAGCGGTCCACGCGTGATCGTGCTCGGTGCCGATCGTCTGGAAGCGCGAGGTCACCGTGAAGCCGCCGGGCGGCGGATCGCCGAGGTCGTGCTTCACCATCGCTGCGATCGCGTCGCGCCCCTCTGCGATCTCGTCGGCGTCGAGGCCGAACGCGAACGCGCTGGTCGAGAACGTCGCGGCGAGGCCAGCAACATCGCCCTTTGCGATCAAGGCGCGCTGCGCGGCGAGCACCGTATCGACAGCGGGCGGCTTTGCTTGCGCTTGCTGCGTCTGCTCCGACGGCCTCGCGGTCGGCGTCGAAGCGGTGGTGGTCGTCGGCGGCGACGTGGTGGTCTTCGACGGTGCCGGCAGCGTCGTCTTGGGGTCCGTCTTGCCGTTCGTCGACGAGACCGTCATCGTCGCGCCGGTGGGCTTCTTCGTCGAGCCCGTCGTCGACGACACGAGCACGCCGACGCCACAGCCGAGGCCGATCGCGAACCCGCCGAGCGCGATGTACACGCGGCGCCGCGACTTTCGCTCCTCTTCGGGCGAGCGCACGATCATCATGGTCGTGCGATAGGTCTTCGCGGGCGCGGGCTCCCAACCGGGCGCGGTCGCGGCGCTCGTCGGTGGCTCCATGCCCGACGGGAGGTAGCCAGGCGGCAACTGGATCGGCGACGGCTGGTTCGATCCCGGCGGTGCCGAGTAGCCATCGCGGCTCGGCGGTGGCGGCGGCAACGGGAGCTGGCTCTGGCGCGGCATCGCGCCGCTCGAGCTCGCGCCGAGACCGCCCGCAGACGGACCGAAGGTCGGCGGCATCTGCGATTGGCGGACCTGCGCGCCGGCGAGCGACGGAATTCCCGACGCACTGTCCGGCCGGCTCGGCGGGACCGTCTGCATCTGGATACCCTGCGGATCCGACGGCGCGAGGCGCGCGAGCGGCGCGGGAATTCCTTGCAGGACGCCCGGCATCGGCGCGGGCATCGACGGCGGAGCGTTTGGATCGAACTGCGGAGGCGGAGGCCCGCCCGGCGCGGGAATCGTCGTCGGGACGTAGCCCACCGGCATTTCCCAGATGCCGCTCTTCTCGGCTTCGTCCTCGGCTGCGCGCAGGGCGCGGTTATAGCGGCGCGCCTGGCCGATCGATGCGAGCGCCAGCACGCCGATCGCGAGCTGACCGATCGCGAATCCGACGAGGAGGTTCGCGATCATCGTGACGTCGGACTCCGGCAACAGCCGCAGCAGCGCACGCAGCGTCTCCCACGGCACGACGAGCAGCACGATGCTCAGCGCGAGGTTCACGACTCCGCTGCCGACGACAGCGATCATTCCACCGCGCGCCATCAGCCCGCCCAGCACGAGGCCGAGCATCGCCGCGGCGGCCCAGATCGCGACGAACGGCACACCGCCGGTCTTGCCCGTCGCGACGAGGACAAACGCGATCGTGCCGATCAGCAGCGAGAACGCGCACGCGATCTGCGTGAGCACACCCGCGGGACGCAACAGCCAGCGCGACGGCGCTGCCGCGGCGCTCGTGTAGCTGGATCCCGGCACGCCCGGATACTAGCTCAGCGTCGGCTCCGCGCCTGGGTCGAGCGTTATTCGACGGGCGGCGCGGGCGGTGGGCCCTTGCGGATGCGCAGCGGAACGAGCGCGGAGCCATTGCTGCGGTTCGCGAGCTGGCCGCAGGCGGCGTCGATGTCATCGCCCTTGGGGATGCGCAGGTACGTCAAGAGTCCGAGGCGCTTGCACTCGTTCTGGAACGCCTGGATCGCGCCGGGCGACGGCCGCGAGAACTCCGCTTCGGGGTGCGGGTTGTACGGGATGATGTTCACCTTGCACTTGAAGCCGCGCAGCAGCTTGCTCAGCTGCGCCGCGTCCGTCAGTGAATCGTTCACGCCCGCGAGCAGCACGTACTCGAACGTGATCCGACGACGCTGCTCGATCGGATACGCGCGCAGTGCCGCGAGCAGCTTGCCGATGTTCCACTTGCGGTTGATCGGCATGATCATGTCGCGGATCGCGTCGTTCGGCGCGTTCAGCGACACGGCGAGGTTCGGGCGCACCGTCTCGTTGCCGAGCTTCTCGAGCTTGGGCACCAGACCCGACGTCGACACCGTGATCCGGCGATGCGCGATCTTCGCGCCCTTGTCGTGCGTGAGGATCTTCAGCGACTGGATCAGGTTGTCGTAGTTGTGCAGGGGCTCGCCCATCCCCATGTAGACGATGTTCTGCACGTGCAGATCGGGCGCGACCTCCGCGAACAACCGCCGCCCCAGATACACCTGGTCCACGATCTCGCCCGCGTCGAGGTTGCGCTTCAACCCGAGCTTCGCCGTCGCGCAGAACTGACAGTCCACCGCGCAGCCGACCTGGCTCGAGATGCACTGCGTGACGTGCTCGCCCATCGGAATCAGCACGCTCTCGATCGAGCTGCCGTCCTTGGTCACGAGCCGGATCTTGCGGGTGCCGTCCTTGGACGTCTGTACCTCTGCGACCTCGAGACAGCCGATCGACGCGACCGCCGCCCACTCCTCGCGCGTCTGAACGCTGAGGTTGGTCATCTCCTCGAACGAGCGCGCGTACTTCTCGTGGACCCAGCGCCACGCCTGCTCGCCCCGGAACCGCGGCCACTTGTTCGCCACGGCGAACGCCTCGGCGTCCTCGAGCGTCATGGAGCGTAGGTCAGGCAGCGTCGGCACGGCCGCACTACCTACCACGCCCGGGTCACTTCACCGAGATCGTAAGTTTGGTGGTGAAATTCTCAGCGATCTTGAGGCTCTTGATCGCAGGCTCCATCACCGCCCGCACGCACGTATCCACCGCCGCATCGGGGGTCCCTGCGGGCAGTCCGACCGCCGGATCGATCTTGAGGATGAACCGCCCCTCGTCGTCGTAATCGGGGTTCTGATAGAACGCGCTCTTCACGGTCATGGTGACGCTCACCGCGTCCTTCTTGGACGCCGAGTGGTACGCGTCCCAACAGGCCACGAGCGCGCCCTTGGTGTCCGCCTCGGCGGCCTTGGCCTCGATGAGCGGCATCGTCTTCGCGGGGGCAGGATCGCCCTTCAGCGCCACCACCAACCTGTCGGTGGCTGGCTTCTGCGGCGCACGCGTCAGATAGGCGCTCGCCAGCTGTGCCTGCCCCAGGAGCGTGGGCTCCAGCCCCGCGTCGTTCAGCTGTGCCAGCGCCAGCATCGCCTTGGCCCGCACGCTGCTGCCCGGTGGCACCGCCAGCAGGCATCCGTGCAACGTGCGCGCGGCGAGCTCTGCGTTCTCTTTGTTCGCGCGTCCCGCTGTCAGCGCCGCTCCGTAGTCGCAGCCAACCGCGCCCGGCAGCGCGACCTTCTCGTTCTCGTACTGCTTGAGCGCTTCTTTGTAGCCCGCGATCGCCGCGTTCACATCGCCGCTCGCGAGCGACGCCTTGCCCACGGCCGCGTAGTAGTCGCCGACCGTCGAGCGCGTCACGCGCTGACAGACGTTGTCGAAGCAGCGCAGGTCATCCGCGCAGTGCGCCGACGTTCCGCAGCTCTCGTACTCCTTGGACTTGTTCTCGGGACGCGTCGACGAGCCCGGATCGCTCGCCGTCGCCTTTGCATCGCACCCCACCGCCAAGAGAAGCACTGCAATCGCTGCCTTCATTGGGGCCAGCATACACGCTCGCCCGACACCGCGGTCACGGCCGCTGGTACGGGAAGCTCGACGACGATGACGTCGCAGTGACAGCACCTGCCGCCTGTGCTGGGCTAGCGGCGAGCTTCTGCATCAGCGGCACGAGCTGTCGCGAGATGAGGTCGTCGAGCGTCGCGTCGATGCAGTCACGCCCCGCGTGATCGGTCCCCGCTGTTGCTCCTCCACTGATCCTCTGCGTCGATCCTGATTGCACGTCCACGAGAATTTGCAGGTGACACGTCGTCTGCGGCGATGTCGTCAGCTTCGAGAGGATGATCGCGAGGGTCACGCCCTGCGCTGGAAATGCGCTTCTCACCGCGAGCCGATCGAGCGAGCGATTAAACGCACCGCACAGATCGCCGCGGCCGTTTGTCATGTTCTCCGTGCCCACGACGATCGATAGCGGCGTCGAACACGGCTCGATCTTGTGGGCTGGCGAGTGAACATCGGCCGCAGGTGTCGACGGGACGACGGTCGACTGCGCTGTGGGCGTCGGCCCAACCGGCTCGGCACTGCGGTGACAGCTCGCGACCATCAGGACTGCGACGACGCCGACCAACACAAGCGCCCTTTCCATCGCCCGATGATACTAGCGGCGGCTGTCCGGGATTTGTCCGCTTCTCGTTCGTTGTCCGAGGGCCGGCGGCGTTTCGGACACTCGCGTCGCTGAAATCGCTGACTTAGGCGGGGCACATTTCATGCTGCGGGAGCGCTCACCACACGAGGTAGAGTCATGAACAGCGACGACGAAATGGCCCCGATCACCCGCAAAGAGCTCCGCGAAGAGCTCGCTCCCATCAAGGCAGAGCTCGCGCAGCTCGGTCCCATCAAGGCAGAGCTCGCGCAGCTCGGCCCCATCAAGGCAGAGCTCGTCCAACATCGCTTCGAGCTCGACGGCCTTCACAAGATGATGGCGTACGTGATCGATGTGATGGAGAGCGGCTTCCGTGAGATGCGCGAGGGGTTCAAGAGCATCGAGCAGCGCTTCGAGCAGCGCTTTCAAACGTTCCGTGTCGAGTTTCGCGCAGAGCTGAACGCCGACATGGCGTCGCAGGCGCGGTCGATGACCGAGGAGTTCCGTACCTGGTTTGGCACGCAAGACGACAAGATCCTCGCGGTCGACGAGAAGTACGCGGACCTTCCTGGTCGCGTCGCTGCGCTCGAAGATCCGACGCGCTAAGGCCATGCGGCGGCGCGTTGCGGCGCGCGACTACGTGCCGTCGGCGTCGGGAGCCATGCGCATGATCGCCTCCGCGAGCCACTCGGTCGCAGCGATCGAGATGTCGGGGTTCGTCACGCTTTGCAGCGACGGGCGGTGCATCGGCGGTGGACTCGTGGTCGGCCGCGCGCGTTCGTCGCGACCCGGATCGTGAGAGGTCGGAGCGGAGCGGCGCGGATCGATCGACACGTGGCGCGGGCGCTCGACCGAGACGGGCAGCGTCGACAGCGATGACGCCGTCGCGGGCTTCTCCTTCTTCACGCGCGGCTTCTTCGCTTTCGCGGGCGCGCCGGGTGGGGATGCACTGAACGACGTGCCGGACGCGGGCGCACTGCGAGACGGCGGTGCACTGCGTGGCGGTGGAGACGACGACGATGGCGGTGCGCTGCGCGGCGGCAGCGGAGCGGAGGCCATGCCCGGCGGCAGCGAACCGCGCACGGCATCGATGAGATCGATGACGAAGCGCGCGATGTCGCCCATGAACGCGGCGCGCGAATCCTCACCGCGCGCGACGGCGGCGAGGCGCGCTTCCCAGTTGCCCGTCAGCTCCGGCGACGCGAGGCTCGCGACGGGCAGCGACGTGATCAACGCGATACCGAGCTCGGTTGCGATCAGGTCCTTGCGATCGCGCGCGATGAAGTCGCGGCGGAGCAGCGTCTCAATGATGGATGCGCGCGTCGCGGGCGTGCCGAGGCCCGTGTCCTTCATTGCCTCGCGGAGCGCTTCGTCGGTGATGCGCTTGCCCGCGGTCTCCATCGCGCCGAGCAGCGTCGCTTCGGAGAAGCGCGGCGGCGGCTTGGTCTGCTTGGCGACGGGCGCGAACGTGGCGTGGAGGCGCTGGCCTTCGACGAGCATGGGCAGCTGCCCCGAATCGTCGGATTCCTCGTCCGGACCCGGACGCGACCCGTCGGCGCGAGGTGGAGCCGCCGCGCGCGACGTGGCGGACTTGGCGTCGATGCCCGCGACGTCCTGCCAGCCGGCGAGCGTGCGCACGCGACCGCGCGCGAGGTAGCGATCGGGCATCGGCGGCAGGTGCGCGACGAACGCTTCGCGATCACCGTCGGTCGCCTCGCGCAGCTTGCGGGCAGCAGCGAGCTCGCCGACCGCGATCCAGACCTCCGTGACGGCGAGCTCCGCGTCCGGGAAGAACATGCCGAGGAAGCGGCGCGCGACGAGATCGTAGATGCGGGCCGCATCGCGATCGAGCTGCGCGAGGTGGACAGGCGTTGCCGTCGGAATGATCGCGTGGTGGTCGCGAACCTTGGAGTCGTCGACGAAGCGGCGCGAGAGAGCTCGTTTGGTGGGCGGCGTGCCGGCGAGAACAGCGTCGGCGTGGCGCGCGAATGCCGCAGGGTTGGGACCGTCGGAGGCGCCGGCGAGCGCGGTGAGCGGACCGTCGAGCTCCGCGGCGACATCAGCGGAGAGGTGGCGCGAGTCGGTACGCGGATACGTCAGCACCTTGTGGCGCTCGTAGAGGAGCTGCGCGAGCTCGAGCGTGCGCTGCGCAGAGAACCCGAAGCGACGGTTGGCGGTCCGCTGCAGCGTCGTGAGATCGAACAGCTGCGGCGGCGCCTCGCGCTGCGTGGATGCACGCACGCGCTCGACAACGGCATCGCGGCCGGCTGTGATCTCGTCGGTGTCGCGCGCGACGACAGTGTCGGCGAGCTCGCGGGTGCCGAGGCGAGAGAGTGCGCCGTCGCGCCACGTCGCGGCGAAGCGAACGGCAGCGCCGGGCACGTCGGGCATGTCCGGATCTGCACTGCGCGTGGGCCCGGCGATGAGCGACGCGCGCACTTCCCAGTACGCCTTGGGGACGAACTCGCGGATCTCGCGCTCGCGCTCGACGAGCATCGCGAGCGTGGGCGTCTGCACACGACCGATCGAGGCGAGCGAATCTCCACCGAGGAGGCGATTGCGGACGGTGATCGCGCGCGTCGCGTTCATTCCGACGAGCCAGTCGGCCTCGCTGCGCGAGCGCGCGGCGTCCGCGAGATTCTCGAGGTCAGAGCCCGGGCGCAGCGCCGCCATACCGCGGCGAATGGCGTCGTCGGTGAGCGACGAGATCCAGAGACGCCGCACCGGCAGTCGGCTCTTCGCGAAGTCGTGGACGTATCGGAAGATCAGCTCGCCTTCGCGCCCCGCATCGCAGGCGTTGATGACGGCGGCAAAGCGCTTTTCCTTGAGCAGCTTGGCGACGCCGCGCAGCTGGGCCACCGCGTGCTTGGCGGGCTGCAGCTTGAACGCGTCGGGCAGCATCGGCAGCCGATCGAGGCGCCACGCTTTCCACGCCGGGTCGTACTCCGCGGGCTCGACGAGCTCGACGAGGTGACCGATGCACCACGTGACGACGTAGTCGGTGCCCTCGAACGCGGTGACGCCCTGCCCGCCTCGCGCGGGGACGCCGAGCACGCGCGCGAGGTCCCTCGCGACGGACGGCTTTTCGGCGATGACGAGCTGCACGCGGCCCCACCCTACTCGGTGGGTCTGTCAGCCGGAAGCTCGCGAGATCTCGTGGAGATCGGCTGTCGCGAGATCCTGATCGATCTCGATCGGTTAGATCAGTTCGCGGAGATCTTGTTGCAGAGCTCGACGGCCTCGGCCGCGATCGCTTCCGTCGACGCCGAGCCGGAGCAGTCCTGCACCTTGCCGCCGATCTTGCGGCGCACGGTGAACGCGATGGTCGAGCCGTCCTTGACCAGGTCGTCGCCCTTCATCGTCATCTTGTCGAGCGCGTAGACGGCCTTGAAGCCGTCGGGCGTCGCGTCCGCCGAGATCCACTTCTGGAACATCACCTGCTCGGTCTCGGCCTTCCAGTCCGCGAGCGGCTTCGCAGCCTCCTCGGGCGCCGTCTCGCGAACGGTGAACATGCCGGCATCCGCGTCGAGGTGCATGCCAGCCGCACCGCCGGCGCCGTTGTCGAGCCACTTCGCGGGCGCATCGACGGAGAGACCATTCGCATTCGGAATCTCGCGCGCGCCAGCCTTCGCGGCCGCCTTGCCCTCCGTGCCCTTCGCGGCCTCCTGCTTGTCACCAGTGGAGTCGGTGGAGCCGGACTTGCCGCACGCGGCGAGGCCAGAGACGAGAACGACAGACGCGAGGATGTTCGTGATCTTCATGGAGCCCCAGCATAGCAAGGCTGGTGCCGCGCTCCCGCGACGCGGTCACGACAGTTACGGCCATCCGTCGGGTCCGCGGAGACCCGCTGGCCGCCGCGGCTGGGTCCCTGGACTCAGAGCCCGAACGTTCCGCGCTTCACGAACTGACCGCGCCCCTGCTTCTGCTTGGCGACCCACTGGTCATTCTTCACGACGACCTCGCCGCGCGACAGGACATGCGACGGGCTGCCCGGTACCTCGTGGCCCTCGTACGGCGAGTAGTCGACGTTCATGTGGAGGTTCTTGTGGTCGAGGCGGAACTTCTTGTTCGGGTCCCACACCACGACGTCCGCATCTGCACCGACGGCGAGCGTGCCCTTCTTGCCGTACATGCCGAAGATCTTCGCGGGCGCCGTCGACGTGATCTCGACAAAGCGGTTCATCGAGATCTTCTTCAGCGTGACGCCCTCGTAGAGCAAGTGCAGGCGCGTCTCGACGCCCGGCATGCCGTTCGGGATCTTGCTGAAGTCGCCCTTCCCGAGCTCCTTCTGATCCTTCATGCAGAACGGGCAGTGATCCGTCGCGACCGTCTGCAGATCGTAGTTCTGCAGGCCGCGCCACAGGTGCTCGTGGTGGTGCTTCGGACGCAGCGGAGGCGTGCACACGTAGCCCGCGCCCTTCCACTCGTTGCCCGGCTCGCCGCGCAGATCGTCCTCGCTGCAGAACAGGTACTGCGGGCACGTCTCCGCGTAGGCCGGGAGGCCACGGTCGCGCGCTTCCATCACGCGCTCGAGCGCGCGCTGCGCGGAGAGGTGCACCATGTAGACAGGCACCTTCGCCATCTCGGCGAGTGCGATCGCGCGTTCCGTGCCCGTCGCCTCCGCGACCTCGGGCCGCGTGAGTGCGTGATAGACGGGCGCCGTGTGTCCCTCGCTGAGCGCGCGCTGAACGAGCACGTCGATCGGCAGGCCGATCTCCGCGTGCATGGTGATCAGCGCGCCGAGCTCGCCCGCCCGCAGCATCGCGCGAAAGATCTGCTGATCGTCGACGAGGAACACGCCCGGGTACGCCATGAACATCTTGAACGACGTCACGCCCTCGCGAATCATCTCGGCCATCTCGCCGAGCGTCTGCGGGTTCGCCTCCGTCATGATCATGTGGAAGCCGTAGTCGATCGCGGCCTGCCCCTCGCTCTTGCCGTGCCATGCATCGAGGCCGGCGCGCATCGAGCCGCCCTTGGACTGGATGGCGAAGTCCACGATCGTCGTCGTACCGCCGAACGCCGCCGCGACGGTGCCGGTGTTGAAATCGTCGCTCGCCGTCGTGCCACCGAACGGCAGGCTCATGTGCGTGTGCGCGTCGATGCCGCCGGGGATGACGAACTGGCCCTTCGCGTCGATCGTGACGTCCGCGTTGCCCGGCACCGTGCCAGGCGCGGCAAGCGCGGCGATCTTGTCGTTCTCGATCCAGACGTCCGCCGCGAACGTGTCGCTGGCCGAGACCACCGTGCCGTTTTTAATGAGCGTGCGCATGAGCCGAACTTAGTACACTTCCGCCGTGGTTCGTGGATGGTTGCCCCTGCTCGCTGGCCTGGCCGCCTGCACCAACTCGTGTCCGACGGAAGATGCCAACGAGAGTATCGACCTCACGCACTGTGCTCCTCCCGAGAAGGACTACACCGTCGAGAGCAGCGCGACCACAGCCGGTGAAGATGTGTACCCGTTGATCAACTCAAGCGCTCCATGATCGCCTCGGGGTAGCCCGCGCGGCGCAGGATCTCGATCGCGTTGGAGACCGGCGCGATGCCCGTGCGGAGCGTGCGATCGAAGTCGCCATCGCGCTCCTCGAAGTAGCCGCGCGCGAAGCGCTGATCCAGCTGATGCGCGACGTCCAGGTCGTGCGTTGCCGTGACGACGAGCCCGCGCCCGACGAGGTACTCGAGTACCGCGACGATGATGGGCACTCGTACCGCAGGGTTCGTGCCGTGGAACGGCTCGTCGATGACGAACAGGCACGGACGGGGATCGGAGACGAGCTCGTGCATCGCGGCGACCTCGACGGCGTACGTCGACATGCCATCCTCGAGGACGTCCTCGATGCGCATGACGGCGCGTACGTAGAGTGGGCTCGAACGCCATGCGCCGAACGTCGTGTGGATCGACTGCGCGAGGACCGCATTGATCGCGATGGTGCGCAGGAACGTCGACTTGCCCGACATGTTGCTGCCGGTGATCAGGAGACCGGAGGCGGCGAGCGTGACGTCGTTCGCGACGCAGTCGGGGACCGCGGGGTGAACGAGGTCGCGCGCCTCGAGCGCCGGCGGTCCCTCGACGATCTCGGGGACGTGAACGTCGCGCTCGCTGCGCAGGATCTTGATGGAGGTGAGCGCGTCCATCTCGCCGAACCACTCCACGATGCGGCGGAGACGTTCGCGCTCCGCGTCGACGATCTGCATGCAGCTGCGCGTGACGAGGACACGTACCAGCAGTCCCGCGCGGATCATGTCAGCGAGACCCAGCGGGTCCTGCAGGTGCAGCAGCGCGATCCGCCGGCGAAACTTGCCGCGCACGCGGAGGTCATCGCGGATGGGCGCGCCGAGCGCGGGAAAGGCGGCGGCGAGCGCGATCGAGCGCACGAGGACTCCGTCGAGAACCTTGATCGCCGCGCCGGCGTTGGCGAGCCTGATCTTCGACCAGTCGTCGAGGAACACGTTCGCGATGAACAGCAACACCGCGAAGAAGAGCGCCGGCGGCCACAACATTGTCGCGATCAACGACGCGACGAGCGCGACGAGCAGCGCGGCGGTCACGCGGCCGCTGAACGGTGGAGGTGGCGACTGCCACAACAAAGCAGGCAAGAGCGAACCATTCGTGTCGGGCGGTGAGCCAATCGCATCGGCGATGCGCGCGGGATCGATCTGCGCGATCGCGGCTTCGCGCTGGGCGAGAACAGCGGGCGATCGGGTTGGTGCGCGCAGCCACCGCCACAGCACCTGCGCCCCTGTTGCCGTGCGCGTGCGATCGATCGACGTGAAGACGCTACCGAGCTCGAGATCGTCGACGGTACGCTCGTCGAGCCACGTGTCGTCCTGCGTCGATGCAGCTGCGAGAAGCGTCGCTTCTTCGAGCGGGTGACCACCCACCTTTGCAGGAAGGTGCTGCCTGAATGGCCACATTCCTCCGCAGCGTAGGCACGCAGTTGTGGGGTGGCAAGCGGCGCTGCGAGGCCAGAGCACACTTCAGTTTGTCGTTCAGAGCAGTTCGAGGCGAATGCCGAGCACGTCGTCACCGTCGATACGCGGCGCGCGGGCGGCCTCGATGTCGGAGAGATACGCGAGCACCTGCGGGTGCGTCATGATCACTTCGCGGAACTTCGCCGCTGGCATGCGCAGCGCGATGACGCGCGATGCGGTCGTGCAGCTCGCGGTGGCGGCGCCATCGCCGAGCAGCGCCATCTCGCCGAACACGTCGCCACTGCCGAGCACGCCGAGCGGAGCGGTCGATGAATCGCGCCAGACCTCGACGACACCCGCGACGACGACGTAGAGGCCGTCCGTGCGCTGACCTTCGACGATGAGGTGAACGTCGGCGGCGATCTCGAGGAACTCGAAGCGCGCGATGAGACTCTGACGCTCGCCCTCGGTGAACGACTGGAACAGCGCGCTCGTGCGCGTCATGCGATCGACGAGGCGCTCGCGCACGAAGCGCAGCAGCGTATTGACGATCTCTGGTTGCTCAGCCGCTGCATCGCGCACGACGTCGCGATCGATCGCGAGCGCTTCGACGCGCGTGAGGGCGCGCACGGTTGCCGAGCGAGGCTGATCGGTAACGAGCGCGACCTCGCCGAAGAACGCACCGGGCCCGAGGCGCGCGAGCTCGCTTCCGTTGGTCTCGACGGCGACTTCGCCTTCGCTGACGACGTAGAGACAGTCGCCCGCCTCGCCTTCGGTGAACAGCACCTCGTTTGGATCGAGGACGACGAGCTTCATGCGCGGGATGAGCATCTCGAGCACGGCGGGCGAGAGATCGGAGAACAGCGGTGTTCCGGAGAGCACGCGCATCGGTGCCGCGGTCGCTGCGCGCGGACGGTGCGAGGTCGGCGGATCGAAGCGCGCGGCGGTCGGCGGATCGAGATCGTTTGACGTGGCGTCGTCGAGGGACAGTTCGCCATGTGGCTCGCCGTCCTCGAGCGAGATCTCGTCCATCGAGCTCGCGACACCCCCGCGTGCGAGCAGCGACGCCGCGTCGATCTCGACCGGAATCTCCTCTGCACCCGCGCGCGACGGAACGCTCGTCGGCGGGTCGATCAGAGCCAGCGGCTCGTCGAGCGGAACGACGTTGATGCCAGTCCACTGCCCGCCCTTCGTCGACAGGCGCTTCGAACCCGGGATCACCGTCGCGAGATCGAGCGCGTCGAGCGCGCGGCCGGCGGGCACGGTGACGGGAATCGCGGTGAGTGGTGGAGCAGCGGGACGTAGCGGCGTTGCGGGTGGAGTCGCGCGCCGCGGAATCGGAGGCGGCGCAGATCGCGGAGGCAGCGGTGGAGGAGCAGGTCGCACCGCAGGAGGCATTGGCGGAGGCGGTGTCGAAGGACGCGTGGGTGGAGTGGCCGGTGCAGGCGAGCGCGCAACGCCCTGCTCCACTCCACCAAACGTCGGCGCTCGCACGGCGGGAGCAGGCGGCTCGGCTACCGGCGTCGTGGGGCGCGGTCCCGGCGCGAGCTGCACGAGCATCGCGATCGTGGCGGAGTGGCGCGGGTCGATCTGCAGGATCAACTTGCAGACCGCGATCGCCTGCACGAGGAAGCCGCCGGCGACATACTTGATGGCCGCGCGCTCGAACGCGCTAACAGCGTTCGCGTTCGCGCGATTCCGGCGATAGCTCTCGCCGAGGCGCTTGGGCCACTCCGGTTTCTCGGGCTCGAGCGCTTCGAGCTCGATGTAGATCTCGATCGCGCGGTCGAGCTTGCCGCGCTCGATGGCCTTGAGCGCCTCGTCGCGCAGCGAAGTGGAGTCTTTGCGGGCCATTCGCGGAGCGAGAGTCTCACCCGGTGGCGGGACGGATCAACGACATCGTTTCAAGCACTTGGAGAAAAGTCTGCGACGGTGTGCGCCTGTTTCCGTACCCGTGCATGAAATCGATCGGATGGATTCTTGTAGCTGGTCTGGCTGCGTGTGGAGGCGGCGACGACGGCGGTGGCTCGGGAGCGGGCTCGCAGACGTACGTTCCGCCGGCAGGTGGCTCGCCTGCACCGGTAACCGACCGGACGTCGGAAACGTGTAGCGGGCTGGACGACTGCGACTACTGGTTCTGCGAGTGCGCAGACGGCGGCGTCGTGAACAGCTCGCTGTGCCAGAACGGCTTCTGCATGGGAGCGATGTCTGCATGCCCGTCGGCGTGCGCGGCGTTCAACCACGGTGCGTGGACCGGGCATGCGGGCGGTGGACCGCAGACCGGTGGCCACGGCAGCGGCAGCGGTTCGGGTGCAACGTGCGGCAACCTGCCGTCAGCGGGCGCGAGCTGCGATGCGTGTGTGAAAGGCAACTGCTGCGCGGCGGCGACGTCGTGCGACGGTGCGTGCCGCAGCTACTGGGATTGCGTCGGCGGCTGCAACGGCGACAACGATTGCCTCGATGCGTGTGACGCCGGCAATCCCGACGGTCGCGACGCTGCACAGAACCTCACCGCGTGCGCGCAGGACAGCTGCAACTCGGAGTGTGGCCTGTGAAGCGCATCGCAGCTTGCATCGTGGTGCTCGCGGCCTGCAGCGGTGGCACCGGCGCCGGTACCGGTGATGACGATGGCGACGATACCGGCGCCCCCGTCGACGCGCGTTCGGGGAGCGATGGATCGCACACGACCGATGCGATGCCCGCTCACGACGCAACGCAGAGCCCTGACGCATCGACACCACCCGACGCGATGATCACTCCGCCGCCGCCTGGTGCGAAGCGCGTCTTCGTGACCAGCCTGCGCTATCCAGCGGATCTACAGAGCGCGGGCGGCAAGGCGAGCGGGCGCGAGTCCGCCGACTCGATCTGCCAGACACTCGCGGACGCGTCGTCGCTCGGCGGCACGTTCGTCGCGTGGTTGTCGACCGGCGACATGGACGCGATCGATCACATCACCGGCGCGGGCCCCTGGTACCGCATGGACGGCGTGATGGTGTTCGCGAATCGCGCGAAGCTCGGTACCACTCCGACGGTCGCGATCAACGTCGACGAGACGCTCGGCATGCCGGATCCGTATTACGAGTCCTGGACCGGCACGTCACTTGGCGGTCACCATACGCCGCCAGGCAACCGCATCAGCACGACCTGCAACGACTGGACGACGACGACCATCAGCGACTACGTCGAAGGCACGCTCGGCATCTTCGGCAACGGCTTTGGCCAGGACGTCGGACGCGGTACGGATTGGACGCAGTTCACGATGGGCTACTGCGGTCCGTTCGATCGGCACCTGTACTGCTTCGAGCAGTAGCTCAGGCGTCGCGCGAGAGTGAAATCTCGAGCTTGCTCGCGATCAGCGCGAGGACCTCCTCGAGGTCCGTCGCCGCGGAGAGCTCGGTGCGCATCGCGTCGCGCGTGGCATTCACGAGCGCCGCGCGCACGCTGGCGAGATGGCGAGCGACGGTCGCGCGGTGCATGTCGTAAAACTTCGCGAGCTGCTCGAGCGTGAGGCCGTCGAGGTGATGTCGCCGCACGAGATCGCGATCATGGAGCGAGAGCGTCGCAAACGCCGCCGCGAAGCCGCGCTTGAACGCGACGACGTAGGCGGTGCGCAGGCGCGAGAGCTGAGGTTCGGTGGCACCGACGACGCGCTCGATCAGGTGGTCGTCGCTCGGCACCTCTTTGGCGCGGCGCATGTCCACACCGTCGCGGTACGCGATCACGCGCAGCCACGCGCCGAGTGGAGCCTCGCCCGTGAAGCCGCGGAGAACGGGCGCAGCGCCGGTCCACAGCTTCTCGGAGACGCGTTGGGCGATCTCGTCGGCCATCGCGCGATCACCCGAGAGACGGCGCGCCGCAGAGGCAGCGGCTTCGCGCACGCGGTGATCGACTTGTCGGATCGCCTCTGCGTCGCCGGTAAGCGCACGCTCCACGAGCATCATCTCCTCGTCGGCAGGAGGCGACGAGCGTTCGGTCGAGGGTGGAGGTTCGTCGGTCACTGAAATCACGGCTCGTCGTGGGCGGACGGCTTCGGGACGCGGTTCGCGGCCCGCCAATCGTCGAGGGCCTTGGCATAGCGCGACGCAGGCTCGCCCGCCTCTGCAAACGTCGCGGCGGCCGTATTCGCGAGCTGGATGGCGCGCGCCTTGTTGCCCGTCGCCCAGAGCGAGCGCGCGAGCGTGGACTCGGTGTCGCCGATCGCGACCGGGTCATCGCCGAGCTTGGTGCGCAGCGCGAGCGCGGCCTCGAGCAGCTTGATCGCCTCTGCGTCGCGATGCTGCGCGCCGAGGGCGGAACCGAGGCTCGTCTCGACGACCGCCATCGCTGGACTGTCCGGTTCGGCGGACAGCCCCGCCATACCGCGGCGCAGATACGCCTCGGCCGCTTTCGCGTCGCCTCTCCGCGACGACCACTCGCCCAGGTTCACCAGGATCGATGCGGCGAGCGGGTGCCCAGGGCCGAAGCGCTGGACGATGATCGCGAGCGCCTTGTTCGCGTATTCCTCGGCGCGCGGCCAGTCCTCTGCTTCACCCGCGATATTCGCGACGGAGAACATCGCTTGCGCGGTGACCGGGTGCGTTGGACCGCGCAGCTTCTCGGCGAGCTCGAGTCCGCGCTCCGCGTGCGTCTTCGCTTCGTCGAGATGATGATCCTGCGCGAGTGTGCTCGCGAGATCGTCGTGGGCGACCATCGCAGCGGGACCGTCGTCACCGACAGACGCGATGATGATCGCGAGCGCGTCGCGCTGATGCTTGGTCGCGGCCGTGAAGTCTCCCAGCTCGTTCTCGCGGCTACCGAGCGCGAGCAGCGAGTCCGCGTACTGCGGGTGATGCGCACCGAAGATCTCGAGATCGCGCTGCGCTGCTTCTTCCGCCGCCGCGCGAGCACCCGCGAGGTCGCCGAGCATCGGTAGCACGTTGGAGAGATTGCCGAGCGTCGCCGAGATCTGAGGTCCGCCATCGCGAACTGTTCTCAGCAGCTCGATCGCATGCGTGTAGTGATCGCGCGCCGCCGCGTAGTCGCCGCGTTCCTTCGCGACGAGGCCTTGCACGTTCGCGAGCGATGCTTCGATCTGCGGATCGCGCGCACGCACGGATGCCGCCTCCCCGGCGCGAGAGGCAGCGGCGAGCGCGTCGTCCTTCGCTTCTCCGTCGAGACCGCTGAGCACGATCGACAAGATCCAACCGAGCGCCTCGACGCTATCGAGTCGCGCCTGCGCCGCACCCCGGATCGCTTCGTCGACGAGCGGCGTCGCGCCGGCCGTGTTGCCCTCGCGCTCGAGAATGTCCGCGAGCCGATACGCGCCTTCCGCGATGACAGGGCGATATCCGGTGCGGCGTCCCGCAGCGAGCGCCCGCTCCGCGATCTCGTGCGCCGCTTTCGCGTTACCGGCTTTCTGCGCGACCTTCGCGCGCGCGAGGTCACTCTCGACGGCCGCGATCGCACCGCGCGTGAGTGGGTCCGCGGGGAGTGGCTCGACGCGCGCGAGCGTCTCTTGATCGCGGCACGCGTCCTGCGGCGGCAAGGTAGCGACGACCTCGATCGCCTTGTCGATCGCACCGGCGCGAATCGACTCCACGCTCGCCGCGAACGCCCGCTGCTGCCGCTCGAGGCACGCGACACGCAGGTCGAAGCCCTGGTCCGAGAGCTCGTGCTTCTCGTGATACGCGTGGCACACGCCGGTGCGCTCGGTCTTCCAGCTGTTCGCAAAGCCGTCGAGCCGCGCGAGCACCCGGTCGCGTGTATCGGCAATGAACGGTCGCGGATCATCGGCAAACGCGGCCGCGACGCCCGCGCGATCTGCGGGATCCCACGCGGCGGGAACAGCCCCGCATGGAGCAGGCACCGACGACGACATCGCATGGATCCCCCACGCGCCCGCCGCGAGAACGACGGCCGATGCCGCGACCGCGATCGGCCAGCGGGGTGGATCACCAAGCGCCGCGACAAACTCCACTGTCGTCGCAAAGCGATCGCGCGGATCGTTGGCGAGCGCGCGCGCAACCGCGCTTCTGATCCTGCGCGGCACGGCGAGGCGCGATGGATCGGCGATCGCCGGGATGCCGCCGACCATCTCCGCGAACGTCGCGGCGAGGCTGTACTGATCGCTCAGCGCATCCTTGTCCGTCTCGGGCGCCATGTACGCCGGCGTGCCCGCGCCTGCCCCGGCACCGACGAGCCCGAAGTCCACGAGCCGCGCGCGATCCGCATCGACGACGATGTTGTCGGGCTTCACGTCGCGGTGAACGAGCCCCGCCTTGTGCAGCGCGCCGATGCCCTGCCCCACCTGCGCGACGACATCGCGGACCTCGCGCCAGCCGCGCGTGTCGATCCGCACCCAGTTGCGCGCCGTCACGCCCTGGACGAGCTCGAGCGCGATGTAGAGCTGCGCATCCGCGTCGCCGACCTCGAAGACGTTCACCACGTTCGGGTGGCTGATCTTCGCGAGCGCGCGCCCCTCGCGCAGCAGCTTGTCGTCGAGGCCCGGGCCGCGTGAGCGCAGGAGCTTCAACGCGACGTTGCGATCGAGCTGCGGATCGTACGCGGCGTACACGACGCTCGCCGCGCCTTCACCGAGCTCGTGAGAGATCACGAAGCGGCCGAGCGCGCCGCCTGCCGCGAGCTGCGGCCGTGTCCACGTGCCCTCTTCGCGCGGCTCCTCGAGCGACACGCTGACGAGCGCGGACGATGCAGCCCGGCAGCTCGCACATCCATCGATGTGAGCGCGCAGCAGCTCGACGCGCGCTGATCCCAACGTTCCGAGCGCGTAGCGAGCGAGCTCGTTCGCGTCGGGACACTGCATGACGTTACTCGAGGTCGTCGTACTCGCCGAGCTTGCCGACATCGAGGTCGTGCGCGCGGGCGTGGCTGTAGATACCGGCGAGGACGCTGTCGAGGAACGCGTCGGCGATGTCTTCGTCGTCGGTCTCGTTGAGGAAGCCGATGGTCGAGGTCGATACGAGCGCCGTCGCCTTGTTCGCCTTGGCCTGCTTCTTGACGACCGACGCGTCCTTCACCTTGTAGCGAACGCTGCAGATCATGTCGTACTTGCGCACGGCTTCGGGGCAGCCGAGGAGGAGGCGGACTTCCTTCTCCTTCTCGTCGAGGCCGACGACAACGCAGTCGACCTTGTCCTTCTTGTTGATCCACGCCTTCGCGCCATCGAGGCCGTCCTCGAACATCACGAGGTCGAGCTTGCCGCCCGGCGCCTTGCGACCGATGCCGATATAGGCCGGCGTGTGGTCGCCTTCGGCGAGCGTGATGAGGGTTTGGGCAACGAGGCTGCCCGCGGCTTGTCCGATCGACTTTACATCACGCATTGTTTACTCCTCGACCAGGGGGCCGTACGCGTCGGGACGACGGTCACGGTAAAACTGCCAGGTGCGGCGCACTTCCTCGATCAGATCGAGGTCGAGCTCGGCGACGACAAGCTCGTCCTTGTCGCGGCTCCCGACGGCGAGCATCTGCCCGCGCGGGTTCACGAAGTACGACTGCCCGTAGAACTCACCGAGGTTCCACGGCGCTTCGGTGCCGACGCGGTTGATCGCGCCGACGTAGTAACCGTTCGCGACGGCGTGCGCGGGCTGCTCGAGCTTCCAGAGATGCTCGGACAGGCCCGCGACAGTCGCGGACGGGTTGTAGACAATCTCCGCGCCCGCGAGCCCCAGCGCGCGCGCGCCCTCGGGGAAGTGGCGGTCGTAACAGATGTACGCGCCGATGGTCGCGTAGCGCGTCTTGAACACCGGATAGCCGAGGTTGCCGGGCTTGAAGTAAAACTTCTCCCAGAAGCCGCTCGTCTGCGGGATGTGCGTCTTCCTGTACTTGCCGAGGTACGAGCCATCCGCGTCGACGATCGCCGCGGTGTTGTAATAGACGCCGGCCTGCTCGCGCTCGTAGAGCGGGATGACCATCGCCATCTGGTACTTCGCCGCGATCGGCGCGAGCTTCTCGACCGTCGGGCCGGGAACGGGCTCGGCCGCGTCGTACCAGCGCTTGTCCTGGCCGGGGCAGAAGTACGGGCCGTTGAAGATCTCCTGCATGCAGAGGATCTGGACGCCCTTCTTACCGGCGTCGTGAATCATCGGGAGATGCTTCTCGAGCATCGCCGCCTGAACTTCAGCGACGGACTTGGATTCGTCGTTGATCGGATTGGAGGCCTGGATCAGGCCGCTGAGTACCTTACGTGCCATTTGAAGGGGCCCTTTGGTCTAGCGCGCGGATCAGTTGCTGACGAGCGTCGACGACTCTTTGGCGATATCGCCCTTCCAGGTCTCGACGTCCTTGGCCTGGGCCTTGCCCGACCGCGCCGCTTCCTTGGCCTCGCGCTGCGCACGCTGGCGCTCGACGAGGTCCATGTGCGTCGTGAAGTACGGGAGGCTCTTGCCGATGAACTCGCGCAAGTTCGCGAACTTGTGGTCCGTCATGAACTTGCTGAGCTCTTCCTTGAGCTCGCTGATGATCTCGTAGCCGCGGAGCATCGCGCCCGTGCAGACCTGCACCGTCGACGCGCCGAGGAGGAAGAACTGCGCGGCGTCGAAGCCGGTCTCGATGCCGCCGATGCCGGAGATCTCGACGCCCGGGTTCGCGCGTGCGACTTCCATCACCTGGCGCAGTGCGATCGGGCGCACGCTCTGACCGCTGTAGCCGCCGGGGACGCTGTGGCCCTCGACCGTCGGCGTCGGACGCAGCGTCTTGAGGTCGATGCCCGACACGCTGAGAATCGTGTTGATCATCGCAATCCCGTCAGCGCCTGCGCGCAGTGCGCTCGCCGCGGGGATGACCGGGTTACCGACGTTCGGCGTCATCTTCGCCCACACGGGCAGCGTCGAGACTTCCTTCACCCAGCCGACGACTTCCTCGACGATGTCGGGGTTCTCGCCCATCGCCATGCCCATCTTGCGCTCCGGCAGGCCGTGCGGGCACGACAGGTTCATCTCGAAGCCATCGACGCCGGTCTCTTGGACCTCGCGCGTGATCTGCTGCCACGCCTCTTTCTTGAACTCTTCCATGATGGAAGCGATCAAGATCTTGTTCGGATAGTTCTTCTTGAGCTGGCGGAGGTCGTCGAGCCAGTCCTGATACGGACGATCAGAGATGAGCTCGATGTTCTGAAAGCCGATGACCTCATCCGCCGTGCGAGCGCGGACCTTTGCGTAGCGCGGCGCCGTGTTGATCACCTTGGAGGCATCGAGCGAGAAGGTCTTGCAGACCATGCCACCCCACCCGAGGTCGTACGACCGGGCGATGACCTTGCCGTTGGTGCCTGGAGGGCCGGAGCCCAGCACGAACGGGTTCTCGAACTTCATGCCATTGACGGTGATGCTCAGGTCGGCCACGGCGTCCTCCTTGGAAGCGAAGGCGTGTGGCTAACACGGGGCTCGACGACCGTTCAACAAACTAATGATTGCCGGTTGTTTGGCGCTGTCTGGGCGCCGGACGAACCGCCGAACTGCCTGGATCTGTTGATCCGGATTCGTCAAGGTAACGGGATGCGCCTCGTCGCTTTCGCCGTACTTGCCCTCACCGCCCCCGCGATCGCGGAACCCGCCGCGACCTGCACCGCGACCGCGACGATGGACCGGTTGATCGTCTCCCTGCATGACGGTACGGGCGACATCAAGCGCGTGACCACGGGCAAGCCACCCGTCAGGCACGTCGCGGTCACAGCGACGGTGGCCACCGACACGACGACGCTGATCTTCGCCGGCTATCTCCCCGATGACAGCAAGACGATCCGCGGCAAGCCCCGATCCCGTCCCGCCACGGAGAAGCTCGTGAAAGGCGAGACGGTGGTCGGGAGCCTCCAGCGGGTCGGTGATGAAACACGGTTCGTTCCGGGCACGGCCATCGACTTCGTGACGGGCACGCAGCTCGTGGCCACCGACGGCTACCTCGTGTGCAAGTGACGCATTGATGATTTGAATTCCGGCGATGCGGCGCGGCGTGATACGCGTACGCCGATGGCGACCAAGGTGATTCCGCACTGGATCGACGGCAAGGCGTACGACAAGACGTCCGAGCGTCACGGCGACGTCTACAACCCGGCGACGGGCGAGGTGCAGGCGCACGTCGCATTTGCGACGCCGGCCGAGGTCGACCTCGCGGTCGAGAGCGCGTGGAAGACGAGCCAGACGTGGCGCAGCGTCTCCATCGCGAAGCGCACCAAGATCATGTTCGCGTTCCGCCAGCTGGTCGACAAGCACCAGCACGAGATGGCCAAGCTGCTCACGCTCGAGCACGGCAAGGTCACGGGCGACGCGCTCGGTGAAGTGAATCGCGGCCTCGAGGTGATCGAGTTCGCGTGCGGCATCGCCGACCTCGCGAAGGGCGAGTACAGCGAGAACGTCTCGACCGAGGTCGACAGCTACTCGATCCGTCAGCCGCTCGGCGTCGTTGCTGGCATCACGCCGTTCAACTTCCCCGCGATGGTGCCGATGTGGATGTACCCGATCGCGATCGCGTGCGGCAACACGTTCATCTTGAAGCCCAGCGAGCGTGATCCGTCGTGCGCGAACTTCACGGCGCAGCTGCTCGCCGACGCGGGCCTGCCGCCCGGCGTGTTCACCGTCGTGCACGGCGACAAGGTCGCTGTCGATCGCTTGCTCGAGCACCCCAAGGTCTCGGCCATCTCGTTCGTCGGCTCCACGCCGATCGCGCGCTACATCTACGAGACGGGCACCAAGCACGGCAAGCGCGTGCAGGCGCTCGGCGGCGCGAAGAACCACATGATCGTGCTGCCCGACGCAGACATGGAGCTCGCGGCAGACGCGGCCGTGTCGGCGGGCTACGGCTCGGCCGGTGAGCGCTGCATGGCGATCAGCGTGCTCGTCGCCGTCGGCAACGCGGGCGACAAGCTTATCCCGTTGATCAAGGAGCGCATCAGCAAGCTCAAGGTCGGCGACGGCTTCGAGGCCGGCAACGAGATGGGTCCGCTCATCAACAAGGCGCACCGCGACAAGGTCTCCGGCTACGTCGACGCTGGCGTGAAAGAGGGCGCGACGCTCGTCGCCGATGGCCGCGCGCTCTCTGTGGCGGGCCGCGAGAAGGGCTTCTTCCTGGGGCCGAGCCTGTTCGACAACGTGAAGACCGGCATGTCGATCTACAAGGACGAGATCTTCGGCCCGGTGCTCGGCGTGACGCGCGTTGGCTCCTACGACGAAGCGATCACGATGGTGAACGCGAACCCGTACGCGAACGGCGTCGCGCTGTTCACCAACGACGGTGGCGCCGCGCGCAAGTTCCAGCACGAGGTCGAGGTCGGCATGGTCGGCATCAACGTGCCGATTCCGGTCCCGATGTCTTACTACTCGTTCGGCGGATGGAAGGCGTCGCTGTTCGGCGACCTCCACATCTATGGCCGCGATGGTGTGCAGTTCTACACGCGCACCAAGGCGATCACGTCGCGCTGGCCAGATCCGCGCCACCGCGGCGTGAACCTCGGCTTCCCCACGAACTCGTGAGTGACGACGAGCTCTCGATCGACTCGCTGACAGGCGGTTGGTCGATCGCACAGCGCGTGAAGGGTCACCGTCACTCGACGGACGATCTACTGACGGGCTGGTACGCGGCCGAGAACTCTCCTCCGAGAGACGACGGTTCGCCGGCGCTGATGCTGCTCGATCTGGGGGCGGGCATCGGCAGCGTCGGCTTGCTCGCGCTGTGGCGCGCGGATCCAAAGGCATGTCTCACCGCGATCGAGGCGCAGGAGGTCTCGTTCGACCTGCTGTGGAGCAACGTCGAGCGCAACAAGCTGGAGGAGCGCGTGCGCGCCATCCGCGGCGACCTGCGTACGATCCGCTTGTACACGGAGTACGATCTCGTCACCGGCTCACCACCGTACTGGGATGTCTCGCAGGGCGTGCTGCCCGAGGATTCGCAGAAAGCGCACGCACGCTTCGAGCTGCGCGGCACCGTGTACGACTACGCAAAGGCGGCGCGCAATCACATGGGGCGCTACAGCCGGTTCGTGCTGTGCTTTCCCACCGTGCAACGCGAGCGCTGTCACGACGCACTCGCGACGGCGAATCTCGCACTCTTGAAGTCGAAAGATGTGATTCCGCGCGTAGGTGCGGAACCGCTGTTCACGCTGTTCTGCGCACAGCTCGGGGAGGCCGGTCGCCCGGATCCCATCGTCGAACCACCGCACATTGTCCGCGACGCGCAGGGCCTGCCGACGCTGGAGCACGTCGCCGCGCGCGCGTCGTTTGGACTTATCGACCGCGAGCGCCCTCGCTGACAAAGCGGTGACCGAATCACCGCTGTCCTGTCATCGAGCGGTGTCACTCTAGGAGCGTGTCGATCGTCGCTGGTCCGCGGCCGAAGTACCGTGGCGTCTCGCACCGGATCGCGTTTCACTGCGCGTACGTAGCCGGCATCCTCCTCGTCGTGTTCGCCCGCAGCGGCACGCGCGCCGTCGTGGCCCTCTACGCGCTCGGACTCACGGCGATGTTCGGTCTCTCGGCGACGCTGCATCGCGCAGACTGGGCACCACGCGCATACGCCTGGCTCCGGCGCGCCGATCACGCGGGCATCTTCTTCTGCATCGCTTGCACGTACACGCCGTTCGCGGTGCTCGGCCTCGGCGGTCCCTCGGGTCACAAGTTGCTCCTCCTCGCGTGGGTCGTCAGCGGTGCGGGAATGCTGCGCGCGTTGCTGTGGCCGCACGCACCGCGCGCGATCACGGCGGCGTGCTTCGTCGCAGCGGGCTGGGTTGTCGCCGCGTACCTGCCGGAGTTTCACGCCGCGTGCGAACCGACGACGTTTCTCTTCATCCTCATCGGTGGCATCCTGTTCACGCTGTTCGCCGTCGTGTACCTCGTCAAGTGGCCGGATCCGTGGCCGATGACGTTCGGGTATCACGAGGTCTTTCACCTCGGCATCATCGTCGCCTGCAGCTGGCACTTCGTGGCCGTCGCCCGCCTCGCGACGAGCTTATAGAGCCGACGATCACCTACCTCCGCACCGATCGCCGCCGAGGACGATTGACCATGCGAGTGACGAATTGCGGCCCGCCGACCGCAACGATTGTTCGACCCGCCGCGTCGATCTCGCTCGATCCGCAATCCCGGGGGCGTGCCGCAGTCGCACGCCGTGGAACGCTGCGTGCACCTGCTGGACTGCGTGGGTGTCCGGTTTTCGGATGGGACGGTACGTGCGACGACGTCGCCGCCAGAGGCGGAGGACTTTCGTATCGGTGACTACACTGTCACCGAGCCGCTCGGGACGGAGGAAGCCGGCGAGTTTCACCTCGGCGAGCACGTCGTTCTGCCGCGCAAGGCGGCCATCAAGTTGCTGTCGCTCGCCGGCGGCTACAACAAGTCCGCCGCCGTCGCGATGCTGCGCGAAGCCTGCCTCGTCGAAGCGCTCGTGCATCCCGGCATCCCGCGCATCTACGAGTGCGGCGTGCTTCCCGACAAGCGTCCGTGGACGGCGTACGAGCTCGTCGAAGGCGCGTCCGTGGCGACGCGCATCGCGATCGCACCGATGGCACTCGCCGACGTCGTCGTGCTCGTGCGCGACGTCGCGGACGTGCTCGATCACATCCACAAGCGCGGCATCGTCCATCGCCAGATCTCGACAGAGTCGATCGTGTTCACGCCATTCCGTCGCTATCCGCTCGTCGTGCGGCACTGGGGCGATGCATGCACGCTCGACTCCGCCGGCATCGCCGCCGATCCGCGCGACGACGTGTACGAGCTAGGCCGCGTCGCGTTCCTGTCCCTCACCGGTCGCCGCCACGACGGCTACGAATCCTGCTCGTCGGCAGATCCGCACGCTCCGCGCGATGTGACGGCGCTCATCGATCACATGCTCGATCAGAACGTGACCAAGCGCCCCACGAGCGCTGACGTTCACGAGCGCGGCCGCTGGCTCGCCGAGATGGTCGAGCAGATTCCCGCTCGCCCTGCGACGCGCGACCTGGTGCCTCCCGATGTGGAAGAGGTGGCGCCCGGGCTCATGCTGCGCATCGCGGGCCGCACGCGCACGCGTTAGCGCTTCCAGTGCGGCTTGTCGCGCTGGCTGACCAACACGGCAGCGATGGTGTGTTGACCGTCCGCGCGACGCGAGACAGACGGCGAGAGAAGGATCGTCGCCGTCACATCCGTCTCGTCGAGCGAGACGTCGATGTAGCCCCGCTGCGTGAGCTCGACAAAACGCACATGCGGGCTGCGCGCCGCAATCGTGGCGTACTGCGGATCGTTCGACGAGCCCGAGGGCGCCTCGGACGTGATGGCAGATGCGATCAGCTCGACAGCGACGCAGCCCTCGCCGCTCACGGATCCGCCGGCCGCGATGTACGCGGGTAGATCGACGGCGAGGTCGTTCGCCCACGACGAATGCAGATCGCCGCCGAGCACGACGACCGCTCCCCCCGCCGCATGCGCATCTCCGATCGCGGCGAGCAGCGTGTCGCGTTGCGCGGGATAACCGTCCCACAAGTCGCCCGACAGCTCGTCGTCGTGCGGGCGTTGCGCGAACATTGTCGTCTGCACGAGCAGCGACCACCGCGGCGTGCGGTTGGCGAGCCACGCGAGCGTCGCTGCTTCATCCTCCGCGCCGATCATCTTGCGGTCGCCCAACTTCAACGCGGGATCATCGGCGTTCAGCAGTTGCTGATCGCGCATCGTTCGCGTGTCGCACATGCGCAGCGACGCCAGCGATCCGAACGACAGCGTGCGTGCACACGTTCGCTGATCCCACCCGGCAACGGGCAGGTACTCGATGTTCGCGCGCAGCGCGGCCTCCTTCCGGTCGGCGAAATCACCCTGCGTCGCCGGATCGTGATTCGCGGCTCCGTTCGCCCAGGCGTTGTTCGCGATCTCGTGGTCATCCCAGATCGCGATCATCGGATGAGCCGCGTGCATCGCGCCGAGATCCGGATCGCGGTGGTACTGCCGATAGCGCTCGCGATAGTCCGCGAGCGTCACGGTCTCTGTCGGAGGCTCACACGCGCGTTCCTTGCCGTAGCGCCCCGTGCGGTACTCGTAGATGTAGTCACCGACGTGCAGCACCGCGTCGATATCAGTGCGTTGCGCGATGTGGCGGTACGAGTGAAAGTAGCCCCACGCGAAGCTCGCACACGAGACGAGCGCAAACCGGAGCTGCTCGCGCTGGATCGGCGCCGTGCGAGTCCGGCCGATGATCGATTGCTCGCCATTCAGACGGAACCCGTAGAAGTACTCGGTATCGGGATCGAGCCCGTCCACGACGACCTTCGCGCACCAATCGTGCTCCTCGATCGCATCGGTCGCGCCGCCAGCGACGACGTTCTGTAGCTCCGGATCGGTCGCAACGATCCACTTCACCGCCTCGTCGGTCTCGCCGTCGATGCGCGTCCACAGCACGACCGAGGTCTGCGTGGGATCACCGCTTGCCACGCCGCACGAGAATCGCCCCGGTCCCTCATCGCCGAGGCAGCCCACGAGCGCGCCCGCGACGGGTAGCTCGAGGAACTGACGGCGGGACAGCATGCGGGAACTATAAGCCTGTGAGACGATCTACGGGCACGATGTCGATTCCGTGACGAATCGGCGCCGTTCGCGGCAGTAACGAAACGGTGGAGGTTGGGGTGACGGATTTGCTTCTTGGCGAGCACTACTGACGTGAGGCGTGGCGTGTCACAGCAGCGATTTCTGTTCGTCCTGGTTTGTCTTGCCGGTTGCGGAACCGACGTAGTCTTGGAGCCCCTACCTCCACCAAGCGATCCGTCTCCGCGCTCGTTTCAGTTCGTCGTTGCGGCTGATAGCCATGTCCCGAGTCCAGGCGGGAGCTGGGACGCGGGCGACATAGATCGCGCGGTCGCCGATGCGGTGGCGAGCACAGCTAGCCCAGCGTTCTTCACCGTGCTTGGCGATCTGACAGCCGGCGCCGAGCCACAGGAATTCGATCGGATCGAGTCTGCCGTCCTCCAGACGGGCGTTACCTGGATGCCGGTCCCCGGCAATCACGATTTTTTCGACGGAGGGCACGAGTACACGAGGCGCTATGGCGACGGGAACTATTCCTTCGACATCGAAGACGTTCACTTCATCGTCGAGAATTCCAACTACTCGGATGCTCAGCAGCTCGCGTTTATCCAGGCGGACCTCGCAGCGCCACGAACCTCGCGCGACGTTGTCGTGATGTGCCACCACTCGCCGTCTGACGATCTCGCGGCTGCGATGTCCGACGCGGGCGTGACGTACCTCCTGACCGGCCATTGGCACGCAGACCGAGCCCTCCGGCGCGCTGGGTTGACCGAGATCGGGATCGCGCCGTTCCTCATGGGAGGGATCGACGGCTCGGCAGCCGGATATCGCGTGTTCACGTATCGCGACGGCGTTCTCGACTCCTCTCGCCGCGAAACGGTTACCGACGACGACCTCGAGGTGATCTGGCCTCGCTCGACAGGCTGCATCCCGACCGTCGACAAGCTGATCGTCGCAGCAACGGGCGGAGCCACCGATCGCCAGATCTCGTATCGCATCGATGATGGCCAAGCTCGCCCGCTCCGCTGGGTCGGCGGCTGGGACTACTCCGCAGACATACCGCCGGTAGAGACCGGTCCTCACTCGCTCGACATCGTCGAAGAGAATCGCCCGCTCGTCAGCCAGACCTTCTCGCTCTGCGATAGCGCCGTGCCGTTCGCTCTCGACGGCGATTGGAAGCAGACCGGCGGCACTGCGGAACATCGGAACTCGGCGCCGGTAGACCTCGAACCGCCTCTCGTTCCTCGCTGGACAGCGACCGTTGGAGGCCGGCTCAACGGCGGCAGCGTCGTGGTCAAGGGAGATGTGGCCATCGTCGTGACCGCAGACGCGCCGAGCTCGGAAGGAAGTCGGTTGGTCGCTCTCTCGCTCGCGACAGGTGCGGAGCTGTGGTCGCGAACGTTCGACGTTCCGCTCGTCGGCGCGGCCGCCATCGTCGACGAGCGAGCGATCGTCACCACGAAGAACGGCGACGTGCTCGGCGTCGGCCTGACCGATGGTGCAACGCTCTGGACCTACTCCGCCGCGCAACGCATGTCTTCGTTCGACGCGACGACATGGAGCGCCCCTGCGCTCGTAGATAACCTCGCGTTCGTCTCGATGGCGAACCAACTCGTCGTGCTCTCGACGACCGATGGTGCGGTCCTGTGGTCGTTCAGGCCTCACGACATCGACTTTCATTGGCTCGCGACCCTCGCGTCGCCCACCATCACTGACGACCTCGTCGCTACCGTGTTCGACAGAACCGCAGGGTTGGTCGTCGCATCGTCCGAATCGAGCGACGCGGTCTGGTCGATCGATGACGAGTCCGCGAGTGCGGTAAACGCGAGCCCCGTCGTCGAACAGGGGATCGTCTATGTTCTCAACGCAGCAGGGAGGCTGACGGCGAGACAGCTGACCGACGGTCAAGTCGTGTTCACCAAGTGGCTGACACGCGGAACATCCGACTGGGACTACGCGACGGTCTCGACGCCTGCGGTGAGCGAACGACGGATCTTTGTTTCGACGCAGCGCGATTACCTCTACGCCCTCGATGCGAGTGACGGATCGCTACTTTGGAGGGCCGCCGGGCGTTCCGGGCCGATCACCGTTGCTCACTACGAGTCTCGACAGTCGGGCTGGGCCAGCCCTCCACTTCTCCTCGGTGACACGCTCTACGTCGGATCGCTCGACGGCGAGCTGATCGCTGTGGACGCCGCCACGGGTGATCGCAAATGGGGGACCAAGCTCGGCGCGCCGATCACGAGCAGCATCACACCGGTGACAGGAGGCGTTCTCGTCTCGACGTATGACGGCTCGGTTCACCTCCTGACTCACCAGGAGTGACCGCGCAGAGATCGGGCTGCAGAATACGCGCCCGCCCCGATGGTGATCGCGTACGTCTGTTCCAGAAATCTTCTACGGCTCAGCTACTCTCCGCATGCGTGGCGGGCCGATTCGTAGTGCGTATTGCTGCGACTGCTGCCGTCATCCTTGTCGCTACGGCCGCCGCCGCCGATCCAGTCGTGCTTCATCTCTCTGGAGAAGGATGTGACGCCACCGAGCTCTCCGCAGCACTCGAGCCGCGACTGCCGGCGTCAGCTGATGATCTCGTGAACGTGAGGATTGGCACGCGCTTCAACGACGCGCGAATCGAGGCCCGCGTTGTCATGACCTCGCGTTTCGAGGAAGTCATGGGCAAGCGCGACATCGAGGTAGCCGATTGCGACGAGCTCGCAGAAGCTGTGTCGCTCATCGTTCGCATGGTTGTTTCGCAACCACGCACGCCACCCCAAGCGAAGTCGCCCACACTTCACAGCACTCCGCCCACCCAAGAGGTCGCTGATGACGCCGCTGCGAAGGCGAGCTCGATCGGACTTGTCGCGTCTGCCGGACTGACGACGGATGGACTGCCCGCCTACACGCTGGGCGCACGAGTGCAGGAGGGAAAACTCGCGCTTCAGCTGGAACTAGAAACAACCGCACCAGAGGAACAGTCGTTTGGCAGCGGCCACGTGACCATTCGCCACTACAGCGGTCGACTCTCCCCATGCGTTGCCGGCATCAGATTCAGCGTCTGCGCTGTGTTTAGAGCAGGATGGGTCGACGGCGTGATGGATCTCCCGACGGATATGGGTCGTTCAGGCGTCGCTGCATCGGCCGGCGCAAACGTGGGTATCTACCTTCAGCCACCAGGTCCGCTCAGGTTGCGAGCGTTCGTGGAGGCTCTCGGCGCGCTCGCGAGCACGAGCCTTCGCTACTCAGACGGGGAGACCTGGTCCGCTCCCCTCGTAGAGGGCCGCATCGGATTCGCACTCGAGGCGTCGTTTTTGTGACGAAACCTCGTTCGTGGCGGCAATTGGGTAGGTGTGAGCGAGTCTGACCGCCCTCCGGGTCCCCCGCTCCATTCGTTCGACTTCCTCTATGAAAGCGAGCTGGAATACGTCTGGAAGACGCTCGGGCGTCTCGGTGTTGGACCGAACGACCTCCACGACGCCATGCACGACGTGTTTGTCGTGGTCTACCGACGATGGGACACTTGGGATCGCGATCGACCGGTACGCCCGTGGCTCTTCGGCATCGCGCGCAAGGTGGCAGCGAACCGTCGGCGCCGTGAGAAAGAAGTGCTGGAGACTCCTCCCGACGTGCCTCACGAGCCGCAGGAGTCGCAGGATGCTCGCGACCTCCTGTGGCGCGCCCTCGCTCGCCTCGATGACGAGCGACGAGAGGTCGTCGTGCTGCACGACCTCGAGGGCTACACGGGGCTCGAGATCGCGGCCTTGCTCGAGATCCCCGCGAACACAGTCCATTCACGACTGCGGTTGGCGAGAGCAGAGCTGGTTACGATCATCGACCGATTGCGAGGTCCGCAATGAGCGATGAGCTTCCGCCTCAGCTCGCAGCCTTGATCGGTGAAGAGAACGCGAGCACCGGACCAAGTGCGGACGAGCGTCGTGCCTTGCGCGCAAAACTCGGAGCAACACTTGGGATCGCCGCAGTGACAGGAGTCGCGTCGCAGTCTATGGCCTCGACGGTTACAGCCGGTACAGCGAGTACTGCGACGGTGAGCGGAACCGCCGGCGTTGCGGGGGGAATCCTCACCAAGGCCACCTTGGTTGCGCTCGTTGTCGGCGGTTTGACCGGCGGTGGCTACTTGTTGACGCGCGAACGTAAGCCTTCGCCACAAGCCTCTGCCACAGCGCCTACAGCCGCAGGTGTGAACGGCGAGCTTCGGGTGATGCTTCCGGCGAAGTCCGAGGAGAAGCGAGCGGTGACGGAGCCGGTTGCTGCGACAACTCTCTCGCTATCTCCAGCAGCACCACCGAAACCTGAGCCGCGTCGCATGAAGTCGCCAAAAGCGACGGTGACGGAGCAGGCGACACCACACGCTGCAGAAGCCGAGCCGGCAACCGAGACGCCTGCCTCGACAGCCGTCGAGCAGCCGCCGCCCACAGAGAGCCAGAGCGCGACGCTTTCTCGCGCATGGACGTTGCTCGACACCGGCAACTCACAAGAAGCGCTCGCGATCGTGGTGGCAGACGCCGCCGCACATCCCAATGGCGCCTTGGAAGAAGAGCGCGCAGCTCTGCAAGTTCGCGCACTGGTGTCTCTCGATCGCCGTCCCGAGGCTCGCAAAGCTGCGAGTGCGTTTCTAGCTCGCTATCCGGTAAGCATTCATCGCGCGGCGATCGAAGCTGCCCTCGATCCGTGACGAAATTGCAGATGTCGCGGCAATAGATAGTAGACAGCTCGTCTCGTGTGCCGCTGCAAACCTGTCCGACCTACGGACAGGTCGACGTATCACATGATGCGTCCAGCATTTCTGCGCCTTACTGGCGCGGCGAAACACGTCAACGCGTTGTCGGGGACGCGTGGCGATGCGGCATCTACTCTCGTGTTTCAACGTCGTGGCGCTCGCTGCATGTAGCGATGCGAGGCTTCCACCGATCGAACCTCCATCCGATTTCGAGTTCGTCGTCGCCGCCGACAGTCACGTGCCGAGTCCGAACGACAACTGGGATGGAGGCGACGTAGAGAACGCGGTCTCGCAAGCCGTCGCAGCATCCGAGCATCCGGTATTTTTCACGATTCTTGGAGACCTGACGGGCGGCGCGAAACCAGATCAATTCGATCGCGTCGAAGCTGCGGTCCGTGACACCGGTGTCGTCTGGATACCTGTCGCAGGCAACCACGACTTCTACGACGGCGGCACCGAATACACGAAGCGCTACGGTACCGGCGACTTCTCTTTCGACGTTCAGGACGTCCATTTCATCGTCGAGAACTCCAACAATTCAGACGCTGACCAGCTCGCGTTCATCCAATCCGACCTGGCCGTGGCGCGAACCTCACGCGACGTCGTGGTCATGTGCCACCACTCCCCTTCCGACGAGGTCGCCGCGGCGATGTCGGACGCAGGTGTTACATATCTACTCACCGGGCACTGGCATGCGGATCGTGTGCTTCAACGCGCAGGATTGGTCGAGATCGGAATCGCGCCATTCTTGATGGGCGGCCTCGACGGATCAGCAGCTGGGTACCGGGTCTTCACCTATCGTGACGGAGAACTCGAGTCCTCTCGCCGGGAAACGGTCGAGCACGAGGACACCACGCTGATCTGGCCGCGGAGCGCTGGCTGCGTTTCGGCCGTCGAGAAGATCATCGTCGCGGTAACAGGTGGCGCTATCGATCGCCGCATCTCGTACCGCATCGACGGAGGAGCCACTCGCGCGCTGAAGTGGGTTGGCGGTTGGGACTATTCGGCTGGCGTCACTCCGCTACAACCTGGTGCACACTATCTTGAGGTTCTCGAACCCAACCGTCCGATTCAGAACTATTCGTTCGCTCTATGCACCGACACGGCGTCATTCGCACTTGTCGGCGATTGGGACCAGATTGGCGGTGGACCAGAGCACCGCAACGCCGCACCTGTCGATCTCGTCCCGCCGCTCGTAGCGCAGTGGACGACCGCAGTTGGTGGTCGCATCAACGGCGCTAGCACCGTCGCGAGCGCGAATGTGGTCGTGGTGACAACGACCGACTCGATGCATTCGACCGGTGGCCAGCTCGTCGCACTGTCGCTGGCCAATGGGGGAATCCTCTGGTCACGCTCATTCGACGTACCTCTCGCGGGCGCTGCTGCGCTGGTCGCGGATCGGGCAATCGTCGCGACGAAGAACGGCGATGTTCTCGCGATCGATCTAGCGAACGGAAACACGCTGTGGACCTACTCGGCTACGCGACAAATACGAACGTTCGACGCGACTACATGGAGCGCCCCTGCTCTCCTTGGCGACACCGCGATCGTCGCCATGGCAGGGCAACTCGTCGCCCTCTCCGCGAAGACTGGCGCCGAGCTCTGGACGTTCACGCCCAATGACAAGAACTTCCATTGGCTCGGAACGCTCGCATCGCCGGCTGTGGCTGCCAGCGTTGTTATTGCGGCGTTCGATCGGACGGCTGGCCTGGTGGCGACCTCTGGGGGAACGGATCCGAGCTGGTATCTCGATGACAGCTCGGTGAGCGCAATCAATGCGAGCCCCGTCGTCGCGGATGGGATCGTCTACGTCTTGAATGCCGCTGGCAGGCTGTCCGCGAGACAGGTCGAAGACGGCGCGCTCGTCTTCTCCGCAGAGCTGACTCCGACGCTCACTGATTGGGATTACACTGCCGTCGCCACGCCCGCTGTTGGTGGAGGCCGCATCTTCGTCGCGACGCAGCGCGACTATCTCTACGCGCTCGATGCGAAGTCCGGTGTAGAACGATGGAGGGCTCGAGGTGAGGCGGGCCCTATCACCGTCTCGCACTACGATGCACGGCAGTCGGGGTGGGCATGCTCGCCGCTTCTTGTCGGAGATACGCTGTACATCGGCTCACTCGACGGGACGCTGGTCGCCTTCGATGCCGTGACCGGAGCTCGCAAATGGCAAGCGGAACTCGGTGCACCGGTCACGAGTAACCTTGTTCCTGTGGGTGATGGCCTGGTCGTTACGACCTACGACGGCTCGGTGCGCCTGCTCACTGTTTCAAAGTGAACGACCAGACTCAGGCGAGTGCGACAAGTTCGATCGAAGCGGCAACACCGACGGCCCCCGCGTTGCGTGAAAACGAGGTGTCAGTGGTCAGTACTCGGCGCCCATGCACGACCGCCGTGGCGAGGATCAGCAGGTCGGATTCGCCGAACGTAATGTTTTTCGTGGCTGCTTGGGCGTGCATGAATGCCGCCAGCCCCCACACAGGCCTCGTCATGTCGTAGACGATCGCCTCGCTCATCCAAAGCTCCAAGATGCGGCGCTTCTGCTGTCCTCCGCCCCTTAGCGTGAGTAGGTGGCACCAACGATCGAGCTCGTACGCGCTCACGATGGAGAGATGCGGCCCTGCGGCGAGAATGGAGCCCACGCGAGACGCAAGTTCAGGCGTTTTGACCTTCGCCTCTTTGCCCAGGTAATGCCTGAGCATGCATGTGTCCAGTAGGATCGGATCCACGTTTACCGATCAACGCAGCGAACGGAACCGCGACGATTCAAGAGCAGCGAGGTCATCGTCATCGAGCTCAGCCCGTAGCATTTCTGCGTATCCATCCATGCGCGCACGTCGGGCGTCGGACGACTCTTTCTCGAACGCCGTGAACGGCATCCCCACCGTTTTCGCGAAGGCGACCTGCGCACTCATGTCGTCGAACGATTGTCGGATCGCCAGGGAGATCCGTTCCGCATCGACGTTATTCCGTGCTCCTTCTACTGCCGCCATGATCAGCGCCTGAACTCGCGTTGGGTGCAGCGGTGCGTCGAACGGAATAGGCTGCTGCTTCGCCAGTACTCGACGCACTTCTTCAACTGGAGCCTTCACCATTTCCCTCACGGCGGAACGTATAAAACCGATCCAGCTCTGACTCGTCCACGCTGCGAGCGCGAAGTCGGTTGGCGAGAGGCGCTGAGATAGAACTTCCAGATCCTGATTGAATCCGGCCTCGACAGAGCTCGCGAACTCCTCGGTTTCGATCAACGCCTCGAGAGCATCCCGTTCGAATACCTGCGCGAAGGCTTCCACGACCTGCTCGACGAGGGCTTTCAGCGCTTCTGCGGTCTGGGCTCCTTGCACGAACGAAAGCAGCGCTGCTTTGAGCTCAGTCGGCGCCCAACGAACCTTGGCGCGCTTCTCGGCCGGCAATCGATCGATCAGCGACTGAACGCTCTCCGTCGACATGAATGCCGGCGGAGCCTTTGAGGCCGCTACCATCTCGTAAGCGTAGCCTATCGGACTGACGTTGGACCCATGAACATTCCCCCCATAAACGTCTTCATATCCGCGCGCTTCGGAACGGCGCATCGCGCATCTGCCCTCACCCTGCGTCCACCCGCCACGAGTCGCTTGGCACCGCGACCAGCCCGGTTCGCGGAACGTTCCGCAATTGCGCCCAGTGGCATGATTGTCAGGGCAGCGATTCTGATTCCGCAACGCCGTAGTGCGATCGGCGGACGCGAACGCGTCGCGTCCGATACGATTGCGAATCGACTGGAGTGTGTAACGTGTCCTTTCGTTTCTCCTTACTCGTTGCAATTACTCTAGGCAGCGCCTGTAGTGAGCCCGACTGTTCGGTTGAGACTGAACTTCCCAAGCTCGAAGACCCCGCAGGAGTTGACTGCGGCTACTCAGGGCTACCTGTCGGCGACCAAACCCCCGACGTTGCCAGAGCGTACGCGACGTCCGTGCATGCGTCGAAGACTCGATCGCTGCTGGTCGCTCGTTCAAAGCGCGACTGGATCTGGATGGTGTGAAGTACTACCTGATCAAGAATGAGTCGTCTGTACGGTCGGTCTACTTCGACGACAACACGGACACCGATGACGGCCACCGAGTACGATTCTGGCTCCTCGCCACGTGTGACTCGGTCAGAGACAAAGGCTTCCCGTGCGGGTTCGACTTTAATTTCTGTTTCGAGTGTGTCCACAAGCCAGACAGCGAGCAGACCTGCGACGAGGACCCGGCACGCTAACTACGGAGGAACCTTCGGACGCGTCGAACGCAATGCGAACCCGCGTGGGACGTCTTAGTTGTGAACGCGCGCTTCGGGCAGGTTGGCCGGCGTCGTGACCTTGCCGCGCATCAACAGCCAGTAGAGACCGCCCGAGAGGCCGAAGCCGACGAACCACGACCAGTTGTAGATCGCGTGCATCGGCTCCCAGAACGCGCCGAGCAGCGCGACGCCCGCACCGACGAGCGTGGCGACGACGGCCGCGACGTTCCAGCCACTCGTGTAGTGGTACTCGCTATCCGGACCGGAGAGATACAGCGCCTTCAGGTTCAGGTTCTTCTTGCGCAGGACCCAGTAGTCGACGATGAGCACGCCTGCGATGGAGCCGAGCGCGCCGGAGTAGCCGAGTAGCCAACCGTCGATGTAGCGGTGCGCGTTCTTGAGCAGCTCCCACGGCATCATCGCGATACCGATGATTCCCGTGATGAGGCCGCCGGTCTTGAAGTTGATCTTCGACGGGAATGCGTTCGCGAAGTCATTCGCGGGCGAGACCACGTTCGCGGCGATGTTCACGGCGAGCGTCGCGATCACGACAGTGAACATGACGATACCGACGACGAAGCGGTTGGAGAACATGCCGCCGAGCGTGATGGGATCCATGATCGGCTTGCCGTAGATCTTCACGGTCGCCGTGGTGATGATGATGCCCATCGCCGCGAACACGGTCATCGTGGATGGAAGCGCGACGACCTGCCCGACCACTTGCTCACGCTGCGAGCGTCCGTAGCGCGTGAAGTCCGGCATGTTCAGCGACAGCGTCGACCAGAAGCCGATGGTCGCCGTCAGCGACGGGATGAACACCGCGAGGAACTTGCCGTGGGGAATCGTTCCGCCCGCGAGCGAGAGGCCGCCCGACTTCCAGAGCGCCCAGCCGACGAGGATGGCGGTCATCACGAGCACGAATGGCGCCGCGAAGCGCTCGAGCCGGCGAATGAGCTCCATGCCCTTGAAGATGATCAGAATGTTGAGGCCCCAGAACGCGAGGAACGAGAGCCACTGCGTGAGCGCGAAGCCGTGGATGGAGGGACCGAGCGTGGCCCAGGCCGGCCACAGCGCCGTGAGGAAGGTTTGCAGCGCGTAGCCGCCGATCCAGGCGTTGATGCCGAACCATCCGCACGCGATCAACGCGCGCATGAGGGCGGCGAGATTTGCACCGGCGGTGCCGTACGCGGCGCGCGCGAACACGGGGAACGGAATGCCGTACTTGGTGCCGGGGTGCGAGTTGAGCAGGATCGGCGCGAGCACGATCACGTTACCGAGCGCGATCGTGAGCAGCGCCTGCCACCACGCCATGCCCTCCGCGATCAGGCCCGACGCCATCGTGTACGTCGGGATGCAATGGGCCATCGAGATCCACAGCGCGGCGAAGTCCCATGTCGACCACGTTCGCTTTCCGATACCAACGGGCGCGAGGTCCTCGTTGTACAGCGGCGAGTCGGCGAGAGCGTCGGGATTCTCTAGTTCGACGCGCCCGTCGGGATGCGTGATCTGTCCGTCTGCCATGGGCCGCGGAACCTAGTAAATTGCAGGCCGTGAAGCGAGCATTCGTTACGGGCGGCTCGGGGTTTGTGGGTCAGCACCTGATCCGGGTCCTCGTCGAGAAGGGCGTGGAAGTCCGCGCGTTGGCGCGCAGCGAACAGGCCGCGATCGCGGTGCGGGGTGTGGGCGCGGAGCCCGTGCGCGGCGACCTCGATGCGACGCCGCAGATGGCGGAGGGCATGGATGGTTGCGACGTGGTGTTTCACTCCGCGGCCAAGGCCGACGAGCATGGCCCGCTGAAGGCGTTCATGGATGCGAACGTCGGCGGCACGGAGCGCACGCTCGCGGCGGCGAAGAAGGCACAGGTCGGCCGGTTCGTTCACGTCAGCACGGAGGCAGTGCTCGCCGATGGCAATCCGCTCGTCCGCGCGGACGAGACATGGCCGTATCCCAAGAAGCCGATGGGGCCGTATGCGATCAGCAAGGGTGCTGCCGAGCGCGCGGTGATCGCGGCGACGAATCCCGCGTTCGATGCGGTCGTGATTCGCCCGCGCTTCATCTGGGGACAGGGCGATACGTCGCTGTTACCCAAGTTGGCCGGCGCCGTGCGCGCGGGAAAGTTCGCGTGGATCGATGGCGGGCACTACCTGACGTCGACGTGCCACGTCGCGAACTGCTGCGAGGGCGCGTTGCTTGCCGCGGAGAAAGGTCGCGGCGGCGAGGTGTACTTCCTGACCGATGGCGAACCGGTCGACTTCCGCGATTTCCTGACGGCATACCTCGCGACGCAGGGTGTGGATGCGAGCAAGAGCCGGGTCGCCCCACGATGGCTGGCGCGCGCCGTGGCGAGTGCGACAGCGTGGCTCCCCACGCCGCCCGTGACCAAGACGGCCGTGGCCCTCGTGAGTCACGAGATGACCGTGGTCGACACGAAGGCCCGCACGGAGCTCGGCTATGTGGGCGTGATGACGAAGGAAGCGGGGCTCGCAGAGATGAAGCGGGTGCCGGGTATCACCTGAACGCGATCTCCACGGTGTGTAGGTGTGTTCCGCCCCTGCATGGGGACCACCGCTGGTCGAATCGTAGGTCGTGGGCGCGACAGCGGGTACAAAGCATTCGGTTCTGTTCGTCGACGACGAGCCGGCCATCCTCTCCGGCCTGAAGAACCTGTTCCGCCGCGATCGCGATCGCTGGGACATCGTCGTCGCGCAGAGCGGCGAACAGGCACTCGCCGAGATGGAGAAGCGCGCGTTCACCGTTGTCGTGAGCGACATGCGGATGCCCGGCGTCGATGGCGCCACGCTCCTGACCGCGATCAAGGAGCGCTCGCCGCAGACCGTACGCATCATGCTGTCCGGTCAGGCGGACCGCGACTCCATCGTGCGCGCCCTCCCCGCGCTGCACCAGTTGCTCTCCAAACCGTGCGACGCCGACGTGCTCCGCGGCGTGCTCGAGCGCTCCATGCACCTGGAGTCGCTGCCCATCGATGACGACGTGCGCGGCCGCATCGGTCGCCTCGCCACCGTTCCGTCCACTCGCTCGGTCTTCGATGCGATGACGCGCGCCCTCGAGAGCTCTGCGTCGACCGCAGAGATCACAGAGATCGTGAGCCGCGATCCCGCGATGACCGCGAAGGTGCTGCAGCTGGTGAACTCCGGATACTTCGGAGCGGGACGCGCCACGTCGTCGATCGAGAGCGCGGTGCGCTACCTCGGTGTCGAGCGGCTGCGCCACCTCGTCTCGACTGCATCCGTGATCGTCGCGGCAGAGGACCCGATGAACATGCAGGAAGCCGTGCGCGCCGACTCCGTGCGCTGCGCGGAGCTGACGGTGAAGTTGCTCGGCGTCGACAACAGCCACGAGGCCTACGTCGCAGGCCTCCTGCACGACATCGGATGTCTGATCCTCGCCGCGGACGGTGAGACCTCGCATCTCCTCGAGCGCTGCGCGGCGAGCGAGTCCGCGTCTGGCCAGGCGACGCACGCCGAGATTGGCGCATGTCTCCTCGGGATCTGGGGCATTCCTCGCCGCATCACGGACGCGGTCCGCGCGCATCACAATCCGGCGAGCGCGCCCGTCGACGTCCAGCGCATCGCCGCCGCGATTCACATCGCCGACGCGTATACCTGCAATCAGTACCTCGCGACCGGCGAGGTCGTGCTCGACCGCGAAGGACTGGCCAAGATCGCCCTCGGAGACGAGCTCGCCGCGTGGTGCGAGATCGCCAAGAAGGGCTGAGCCGCGTCTTCATGGCGGCGGGCGGCGAGCGGGGGACGGTAGAGAGCTGGTATCGCGCGATCAAAGCGCGCAGTGCCAGGGCGACCGGCATGGGCGCGAGCGCGCTCTCGATCGGAATCGCCTTGTCCGAGTGGGGGCACTGGTTCGCGTTCGGTGTCGCGATCTTCCTCGGGATCTCGATGGTCCCTATCAACCTCCTCTTCGATCGCTACGTCGCAGCGCGGCTCGGCTCCAAGGGAGAGGTCTATCGCGCGCTGATGAACAACCTGGTCTGCATCCCGCTGTTCAACATCATGGGATGGCCGATCGCGGTCTGGTTCTGGCTCCCGTTCTCCGCGCTCACTCTCGATGCAGGAAACTCACGCCAAGGACTGCGCGGCGTGGTCGTGATCTGCCTCGTGCAAGTGCTCGGCGGCATCTGGGGTGGCGTCGATATGTCGGTGCCGCTGTTGTTTTGTTTGCTCACGGTCGTGTGCTGGAGCATCACCAATCAGCGCACGCAGTACATCCGTGCCCTTGCGGACGACGCATCGGCGCAACGCGACGCTACTGCACGCGCTCACGCCGAGCTCGCCGGAGCGCACGAGCAGCTGCTCCGAGAGACCGCCGCCCGCCAAAAGGCCGAGGCCGACCTGCTTCACGGCGAGAAGTTCGAAGCGATCGGTCGCCTCGCGGCTGGTGTCGCCCACGAGATCAATACGCCGATGCAGTTCATCAGCGACAACCTCGAGTTCATCAGCGACGCCGCGGGCGAGCTCATCGCGCTCGCGCAGAAGTGTGCGTCCGATATCGAGAAGGCCGACGCCGACCTCGACTACCTGAGCGATCACATGCCGACGGCGCTCGCTCAGGCCCAACAGGGCATGATCCGCGTCGCGAGGATCGTGCGCTCGATGAAAGAGCTCGCTCATCCCGGCGACGCCGAGGTTGCCCCGGTGGACCTGAACCACGTCATCACGAACGCGCTCGTCATCTCGACATACCAGTACAAGCTCGTCGCCGACGTGGAGACGGAGCTCGGCGAGCTGGCGTTGATCGATGCGAACGCGGACGAGCTGAGCCAAGTCCTGCTCAACCTCGTGGTCAACGCGGCAGATGCGGTGAGTGACGTCTATGCTGAGACGGGACGCCGCGGAAAGATCGAAATCCGATCGTTCGAGGACCAAGGCGCTGTCGTGGTCCGCATTCGCGACACGGGCGCGGGAATTCCTGCAGATATCCAGAGCAAGATCTTCGAGCCCTTCTTCACGACCAAGTCGGTGGGGCGCGGAACCGGGCAAGGGCTCGCGATCTGTCGTGCATTTATCGAACGCGTTGGCGGCGAGCTCACGTTCCACAGCACCTCGGGTGTGGGAACGACGTTTCAGATCCGACTTCCTATCAACGGAACAAAGCTCGCGAATGCTGCGTGAAGTGCGTTCCGCATCCGCTTACCGCTCAATGGCGGCCGATCGGAGCAAATACCCTGACCCACAACGGCGTGAAGTACGCCTTCGTTTTGTCGAAGAACAGATACGTCACTGGGACGGTGAACAGCGTCAGCATCTGAGACACGGTCAGGCCACCGACGATAGCGATGCCGAGCGGACGACGCAGCTCGGAACCCGTGCCGGAGCCGAGCGCTAGCGGGAGCGCTCCGAGGAGAGCGGCGAGCGTCGTCATGAGGATCGGGCGGAAGCGGAGCACGCACGCCTGGTAGATCGCTTCCTTCGGCTCTTTGCCTGCACGCTCCAGCTCGATCGCGAAGTCGATCATGAGGATCGCGTTCTTCTTGACGATACCGATGAGCAAGATGATGCCGACGAACGCGATCAAGTCGAGTTGGCTCCCCGTCAACAGGAGCGCGAGCAATGCTCCGAGGCCGGCTGACGGCAGCGTCGACAGGATCGTGATGGGGTGGATGTAACTCTCGTACAGACAGCCGAGCACGATGTAGATCGCGAGCAGCGCCAGCACGAACAGACCGGGCAGCGTCGCCCGCGATTCGCGGAATGCTTGTGCGGTACCGGCGAACGAGCCGTGGATGGTCGCCGGCATTCCGATCTCGAGCGCTGCCTTCTCGATCGCTTCCTCCGCTTGGGACAGCGCGACACCGGGCGGCGTGTTGAAGGAGATCGTCGTCGCGGGGAACTGCCCCTGGTGCGAGATCGAGAGCGCGACGTTCGTCGGCGCCACCTTCACGAGCTGGGAGAGCGGGACCTGCGATCCGTCGGACGCACGCACGTAGATTCCGTCGAGAGCTTCAGGCCCCGCCGCGTCGGTCTGCTTCGCTTCGAGGACGACGCGGTACTGATTGACCTCCGTGTAGAACGTGGCGACCTGGCGCTGGCCAAACGCGTCGTAGAGCGTGTTGTCGATCGCAGCGACCGTGATGCCGAAGCGCGCCGCGGAGTCGCGGTCGATATCGAGCACGAGCTGCAGACCGCTGTTCTGCTGATCGGACGTCACGTCCTTGGCGACGCTGAGTTTGCGGATCGCCGCCATCATCTTGGGCGCCCACTGATCTAGATCGGCGAGCTCCGCGCTCTGCAGCGTGTACTGATACTGCGTACGCGACATGCGTCCACCGACGCGCACGTCCTGCACCGACGTGAGGAACAGCTGGATGCCGTGCACCTTGGCGAGCTTGGGCCGTAAGCGCGCGATCACTTCGTCCGCGCTTGATGTGCGCTCGGGCTTATCGCGCAGCTGGATGAACATGCGCCCGACGTTGAGCGTGGAGTTACCAAACCCGCCCACGCTGGCGTTGATATGACTGATGTCGGGGTCCGCGAGCAGGACCTTGATCAGCTGCTCTTGTCGCTCCTTCATCGCGGGGAACGAGATGTCCTGCGGGCCCTGAGTGGTGCCCTGCATCATGCCGGTGTCCTGCTGCGGGAACAGGCCGGATGGGATCGCGAAGTAGAGCGCGATCGTCACGGAGATGGTCGCGATGGTCGCGCAGCCGACGACGAGCGTGTGGCGCAGGACGACGCGCAGGCACCTCGCGTATCCATTCGTGATCGCGGTCAGGCCCCTCTCGAGCGTGCGCGATAACCAGCCCGGCTCGTTCGTCTGGTGCTTCAGGATGCGCGAGCACATCATCGGCGTGAGCGTGAGCGAGATGATGCCCGAGACGGTGATCGACACCGCGAGCACGACTGCGAACTCGCGGAACAGACGGCCTATCTGACCGCCCATGAACAGGATCGGGATGAATACCGCGAGCAGCGACGCCGTGATCGAGATGATCGTGAAGCCGATCTGCTTGGCTCCTTCGAGCGCGGCCTCGTGAGGGCCCTTCCCTTCTTCGATCAGACGCATCACGTTCTCGGTCACGACGATCGCGTCGTCGACGACGAACCCCGTCGCAATGGTCAGCGCCATCAGCGAGAGGTTGTCGAGGCTGTAGTCGAGCAGCCACATCACGCCGAACGTGCCGATCAGCGAGAGCGGCACGGCGGCCGCGGGAATCGCCGTCGCGCGCCCCGAGCGCAGGAACAAGAACACGACGACCGTGACGAGGAAGATGGAGAGGATCAGCGTTCCTTCGACATCGCGCACCGACGCGCGAATGGTGCCGGCACGATCGATCGCGATCTTAACGTCGATGCCTGGGTTGATCGACTTCGCGAGCTCGGGGAGCAGCTTCTTCACGTTGTCGATGACGTCGAGGATGTTCGCGCCGGGTTGGCGACGGACCATGACGCTGATCGATCGCTGGTCGTCGAACCAACCCGCGACGCGCTGATTTTCGACATCGTCCACGACGGTCGCGACATCGCCGAGGCGCACGACATCGCTCGTGGTCCAGTTGTTGTCGCCGACGCCGGTGCGCACGATGACCTGCTTCCACGCCTCGGCCTTTGTCAGCTGCGTGTCCGCACCGATCGCCTGCCGCTGTGCACCTCCATCGACGCTGCCGCGCGGCTGGTTGGACGTCGCCGCCGCCATCGCGGTGCGCACGTTCTCGAACGACAGCCCATAGCCAGCGAGCAGCTGCGGATCGACGCTGACGCGGACAGCAGGCTGCACGCCACCACCGACACCTGCCTGGCCGACGCCTTCGACCTGCGAGATCTTTTGCGCGAACACGGTGTTCGCCGCCTCGTAGACGTCCTGGATCGGAAGCGACTTGGACGTCAACGTGAGGATCAGAATCGGAGCGTCGGCCGCGTTCACCTTGCGGTAGGTCGGACGCGACGGCATGTTCGTCGGCAGGTCACCGCCCGCGGCCTGAATCGCCGCCTGGATCTCGCGCGCTGCCGTCTCCTGGCTCTTGTCGAGATCGAACTGGACGGTGATGTCGGTGTTACCGAGCGAGCTCTCGCTCGTGATCTCCGTGACACCCGCGATGCGACCAAAGCGGCGCTCGAGCGGCATCGCGACGGCCGTTGCCATCGTCGACGGAGACGCGCCCGGCAGCTTGCCGCTGACGCTGATCGTCGGCACGTCGACGCGCGGCAGCGGAGCGACCGGCAGCTTGGTAAAGGCGCGCAGACCGGCGAGCAGGATCGCGAGGGCGAGGAGCGACGTTCCGATCGGCCGCTTGATGAACGGCGCGGAAATGTTCACTGCGGATGCTCCGGCGTCGGCACGATGTGATCGACGGTCGGCGCGTGCTCTCCGGGCTTCTTGGTCTTGGAGAAGAAGCGCTGGATGCGCTCCATGTAGAGGTAGATGACGGGCGTCGTGTAGAGCGTCAGGATCTGCGAGAGCAGCAGGCCACCGACGATGGTGATCCCGAGCGGGCGACGTAGCTCGCTGCCCGTGCCCGTGCCGATCGCGAGCGGGACACCACCGAGCAGCGCGGCGAGCGTCGTCATCATGATCGGCCGGAAGCGCAGCGCGCAGGCTTTGGCGATCGCTTCCTTGGGCGAGAGCTTTTCGTCGCGTTCGATCTCGAGCGCGAAGTCGATCATCATGATCGCGTTCTTCTGCACGATGCCGATGAGGAGAATCACGCCGATGAGCGCGATGACGTCGAAGCTATTTCCCGTGACGTAGAGCGCGAGGATGGCGCCGACGCCAGCCGACGGCAGCGTCGAGAGAATCGTGATCGGGTGGATGTAACTCTCGTAGAGCACGCCGAGCACGATGTAGACGGTGATGAGCGCGGCGAGAATCAGGATGGGCGTCGTCGACAGCGAGTCTTGGAACGCCTGCGCTGCGCCCGTGAATGCTCCGCGCATCGTCGGCGGCGGTCCGATGCGATCGCTCGCTGTCTTGATCGCGGCGACGGCATCACCGAGCGAGACGTCCGGGGCCGTGTTGAACGACAGCGTCACCGACGGGAACTGGCCCTGGTGCGCGACCGCGAGCGGTGCGGGTTTGGTCTCCCAGTGGGCAACCTGCGAGAGAGGGACGGCCGTCGCGTTGGTCGTGCGGATGTAGAGGCGGTCGAGCGCCTCGATGCTGTCCCGGTCCTCGCCGCGCACCTCGAGGATGATGCGGTACTGGTTCAGCTGCGTGAACGTCGTCGAGACGATGCGCTGACCGAATGCGTCGTAGAGCGTGTTATCGAGCTCGGCTGTCGTGATCCCGAGACGTCCCGCGCTATCGCGATCGACCTCGAGGTGAAGCTGGAGACCTGTCGCCTGCTGGTCAGATGCGACGTCCCGCACCTCTGGCAGCTTCTGCATCTCGGCCATGATCTTCGGAGCCCACTGCTCCAGCACGCCGGGGTCCGCATCCTCCAGCGTGTATTGGAACTGCGTGCGGCTCACGCGCGCGTCGATCTGCAGGTCCTGCACCGGCTGCAGGTAGACCTTCATGCCCGGCACGTCCGCGAGGCGCTTCTGCACGCGCTCTATGATCTCGTGCACGTCGGCGCCACGCTCCTCGGACGGCTTCAACTGCACGGAGAAGCGACCGACGTTGGAGGCAGGGTTTGTCCCGTCGGCGCCGATGGCGGCCGTGAGGCTATCGACGTCGGGGTCGCCGAGCACGATGCGCGCGACCTCCTCCTGCTGCTCCATCATCTTCGGGAACGAGACGTCAGGCGCCGCCTCCGTCACGCCCGAGATCGCGCCGGTGTCCTCCTGCGGGAAGAAGCCCTTGGGCACCGTGACCGCGAGGAACGCGGTGAACGCGGCCGTCGCGATGGTGACGAGTAGCGTGGTGAACCGGTGCTCGATCACGACGGCGAGCGTGCGCTCGTAAAACCGCGAGAGGATCGCGAACTCGCCCTCGAACCACTCCGCGACGACGCTGCGCTGCGACTCGCCGTGCGGCTTGAGGATCCACGCCGACATCATCGCGGTGAGCGTGAGCGACAGCACCGCGGAGAGGCCGATCGCGATCGACAGCGTCAGCGCGAACTCCTTGAACAGACGGCCGACGAGACCACCCATGAACAACAGCGGGATGAGCACGGCGTTGAGCGAGAGCGTCAGTGAGATGATCGTGGGGCCGATCTGCTTGGCTCCCTTGAGCGCCGCGTCGAACGGCTTCTCGCCCTCTTCGACGAAGCGCGTGATGTTCTCGACCATGACGATCGCGTCATCGACGACAAACCCCGTCGAGATCGTGAGCGCCATCAGCGACAGGTTGTTCAGCGAGAAGCCTGCGAGCTTCATCACACCGAACGTGCCGATCAGCGCGAGCGGCACCGCGACACCAGGAATGACCGTCGCGCGCAGGCTGCCGAGGAAGAGGTAGATGACGGCGATGACGAGGCCGATCGTCAGCACGAGCGTGAACTGCACCTCGTGGACGGATGCGCGGACGGTCGTCGTGCGATCGCTCAGCACCTCGACATGAATCGCCTGCGGCATCGACTGTTCGAGCTGCGGCAGCATCTTCTTGATCGCGTCCGCGACGTCGATGATGTTCGCGCCGGGCTGACGTTGCACGTTGATGATCACGGCGTGGTCGAGCTTGCGGTGCTCTTGCTGCTTGCCATTGACCTCGACGATCGCGCGATGGCTGCCCCACCCGGCGAGCTGTGAGTTCTCGACGCCGTCGACCACCGTCGCGACATCCTCGAGCCGGATTGGCGACCCGTTCTTGTAGGCGATGACGAGCGGCTCGAAGCTCTTCGCATCCGCGAGCTGGTCCGTCGTGGCGATCGCCCAATCCTGCCGCTTGCCGTCCAGGTTGCCCTTGGGCTGGTTCACGTTGGCGGCAGCGATCGACGTGCGGACATCCTCCAGCGTCAGGCCCGCACCAGCGAGCGCGACCGGATCCACCTGCACGCGCACGGCAGGCTTCTGTCCACCGCCCGTCGTCACGAGGCCGACGCCCGCGACCTGCGAGATCTTTTGCGCGAGCACGGAGTCCGCGTAGTCCGACACCGCAGAGAGCGGCAGCGTCTCCGACGTCGCAGACAGCGTCAGGATCGGCTGATCAGCCGGATTGCTCTTGGAGTACGTCGGTGGGGCGGGCAGCGTCGTCGGCAACAGGTTGCTGGCGGCGTTGATCGCGGCCTGCACATCCTGCTCGGCGGCCTCGATGTCGCGATCGAGCGCGAACTGCAGCGTGATCTGCGAGCTACCGAAGCTCGAGATCGACGTCATCTGCGAGAGCGATGGGACCTGACCGAACTGACGTTCGAGCGGCGTGGTGACAGACGACGCCATCGTCTCCGCGCTCGCGCCAGGCAGCTGCGTGGTCACGACGATCGTCGGATAGTCGACCTGCGGTAGCGCGGCGACGGGGAGCTGGCGAAAGCCTGTGATGCCGGCCAGCAAGAGGCCAAGCACGAGCAGCGTCGTCGCAACGGGACGCCGAATGAACGGCCCCGATACACCCTCGTTCACGGGGGCGCGGGCTTGTTCGACGAAGCCGGCCCCGCTGCCGAGCCCCGTGACCGGCCACTCGCGTCGGCGCGGGGAGAATCGCTGCCTTTACCGGCCTCGCCCTTCTCCTTGCCGCCGCCCTTCTTCTTGTCCTTGTCGGGCTGCACGACCTCGACCTTGCCGCCCGGGCGGAGTTGGCTCGCACCCTCGGTGACCACCTGATCACCGGCCGCGATGCCGTCGGAGATCACCGCGCGATCGCTCGTGAGCAGATCGACCTTCACGGGCTTCATCGCCGCCGTCTTATCCGCGCCGATCGCGTAGACGTAGGCCCCCTGTGGCCCGCGCTGGATCGCGACCGCCGGCACGACGAGCGCGCCTTTGCGGGTCTCGGCGAGCATCCGCGCTTTGACGAACGCGTTCGGCCACAGCGCGTGGTCCGGGTTATCGACGATCGCCTTCAACCGGAGCGTCGACGTCTGCGAGTTGACCTGGTTGTCGAGAACCGCGAGCTTGCCCTCGCCGAGCTTCTGCGAACCGTCGCGGTTGTAGACCTCGACCTTCACATCGCCCTTCGCCTGCGCTGCGACGACTGATTGCAGCTTGTCTTGCGGAATCGTGAACATCACCGCCGTGGGATTGATGGACGTGATGACGACGAGGCCATTTGCATCGCTCGCGTGCACGAGGTTGCCGGCATCGACGAGACGCACGCCGGTGATGCCGTCGAGCGGCGCCTTCACCTGTGCGTAGTCCAGCTGCAGGAGCGCGTTCTCCACGGTGGCTTGGTCGATCTTGACCGTGCCTTCGAGCGCGCCGAACTGCCCCGCGAGCTCGTCGACCTGCTGCTGCGCGATCAGGTTCTGCTGCTTGAGCGTCTGAAGGCGCTCGTACTGCTTCTTCATCGAGTCGAGCTGCGCCTTGTCGCGCGCCAACGCGCCCTGCGCCTGGAGGAGCTGCACGCGGAACGGGCGCGGATCGATCTGCGCGATCACGTCGCCCGCTTTCACCGGCTTACCCTCCGTGAACAGCACCTTGTCGAGGCGACCATCCACCTGCGCGCGCACCGTCACTTGCTGGAACGCCTGCACGGTGCCGAGGCCCTCGAGCCACACCGGAAGATCCTGCTGCTCCGCGACCGCGATCTGCACCGGAACGACGCGCTCGCTCTTGTCGCTCTTGCCACCACCGCCGCCACTTCCGTTCGCCGCCTGCGCGCTGCCTTCGACCATCACGGGCTCGCTCGAGCCACCGTGTTTGCTGCGGCTCTTCACGAACCAGCCGACGCCCGCGATCGCCGCAACCGCGACGATCGCGCGGATGATGTTGGTGCGGGCCCGCTGACTCATTGCAGTCTCAGACTGCCATGCAAGGTGTTCCCCAAACGCTTCGAACGTATGAAGGTTTGTTATGGGGCGATGTGTGTGCGGAGCCGCTCGATCGCACGGGCGCGCTGTTCAGTAGGCGCACGCGGATCGAACGCGTCCACGGCCACTGGCTTCCCCAGGCGTCCCGCGGCGGTTTGGACGGCAAACCACGCCCACGCCCTCAGATGAGGCAATTCGTCGGTCAGGCGCCCGACCAGAAGCGGCCACGCGATCCTCAGTAAGCCGACGTTCGCGCCCCTCGCGTACGCGTCCGTCGCGAGCAGCCTGAGCGCCGGTTCTTTACTCGCGAGCCACACCTCCCCGACGGGTGCATCCAGGTCGCCGTACGTCTTCGGATGCGGAGCAAGCCCTGCACGATTGGGCGTCACATCCCAGCCGCGCTTCAGCTCGTCGAGCATCCACGTGATGCTGCGATCGAGGTGACAGAGGTTGCAGGCGTTCGGGCCCGCCGTCTCCAGGATCGTCGCGTTCGTCGGCGACGAGATGCGATGCGTGCGCACCACGTGATCGATGCCCATCACAACCTTCGGCATGTGGCAGTCGAGGCACGTCGTCGCGCTCTCGTGACTCGCGTGCGTCTTCCCCGCATCCGCGCTCGCGAAGCGATCGTGGCACGTCACACACGCAGCGTTCGCGCGCTTCTCGTCAGAGCCCAGCGCGTGCGGATCGTGGCAGTCGGTGCAGCGCGCTTTGCACGTCGACGCGGCGAGATCGAGCGCCTCACTGGAGTTGCGCAGCGACGTTCCGTCGGCGAGGCGCGGCGATGGCCCCGAGTGGCACTGCGCGCAAACGCGATTGACGACCGTCGCGTCCGCACGCTCTTGCTTGAACGTCGTCGGTCGCGGCGCGTCGGTCGTGCTGGCGGCACCGATCGGCACGAAGTGAATCGGTGCACCGTCGCGATGCGCGCGCCCTCCGAGATGACAGCTCTCGCAGCTGATGCCCGTCGTGACTTGCTCGTCGACAGCGAGACGATCCGCCTGCGCGGGCGCGGTCGTCGATGTGAAGAACTGCTCGAAGCCGTGGCCGATGTTCTTCGCCGATGAACGCGCGATGCGCAGCTCGAAGGGATACGTGCTGTGGCACCACGGGCAGCGCTCGGCCCACGGTTCCTTCACGGGCGCGTATGCGTCGAAGTCGGTCTCCTTCGCGAACCACGGATCGAAGTACGGCTGCGCAAACCAGCCCTGCGCGCGCGGCCACCACGCGAACGGCAATCGAACCTCCTCGGTCCCGCTGGGTAGCTCGGTGCCCACATACTCTTGCAGACCGTGCGTTCCGATCGTTCGCGTTACCCGGTAGCGCGTCGTCACGTTCCCGCGTGCGAGCGTCATCACGTACGCGCTCGCGTCCTTGGCGAACGTCATCTCACCGCCGGCGTAGGTAACCGTGCCCGCCGCGCCGAGAACCTTCGCATCCGCGGCGCGCTGGTTCATCGTGCGATGCAGGCTGCCTTGCCACATCGCGTACTGCGCCGCGTGGCAATCACCGCATGCGTCGGGGCCGATGTAATCCGCGCGCGCGATGGTCGACGTCGCTTCGCCGGTTGCCACTCGCCCCGCGTCACTCTTGCCAGGTATCCAATCCCTAGCGACCGCAGAGCCCGTCGCGGTCGCGGAGTCGCGCGACGAGCACGCGGCCGCCACCACGCACAGAAGTGCGAGGTAGAGGCCCGCCCGACGGAGAGGTCGATAAGCCGAGTTCTGTGTAGCGGCGATCATTCATCTAGGCCCGTCATTGCTGGCGGGCTCGAGCGACCAACCCGGAGTCATCGTGCGGGCAGCACGACTCCTGTCTGGTCTTGCTTCGGGTGGGGTTTACCTAGCCTCCAGTGTCACCACCGGAGCGGTGCGCTCTTACCGCACCGTTTCACCCTTACCTACGCTTGCGCGCAGGCGGTTTATTTTCTGTTGCACTGTCCTGCGAGTTACCTCGACTGGCCGTTAACCAGCACCCTGCCCTGTGAAGCTCGGACTTTCCTCCCGCGACGGTACTTGCGCACCGCCGCCGGCGATCACCTCGACCTCTCCGTCGAACGAGCGATTCACGAGTACCACAGGTCCCGCGAGCGTGGACGCCTTTCGTGAGGCAGCTAACCCAGCGTTACAGCAGCGAGATACAGGGCCGTGATACCGTGACGTGATGGGGGCGCGTTCGCCGGTGCACGAGATCGTCAATGCGCTGTGGCGAGCGCTCCACGACCTCAAATCTCCCGCGGAGATGACCGACATCGAGCACTGGGGGTTCTCCCTGCATGCGGCCCTGAGCGCGCCCGGGCGCGAGTTCCACAACCACGATCACGTCGTGAGCCTGCTGCGCGATGGCGATGCCCTCGAGGTGATCGCGGCGCTCTATCACGACTGCGTCTACGTGCAGGTCGACCAAGGTGCGCCGCGCTCGCTGCGCAGTGACCTCGAGCCGCTGTTGCAACAAGGCCCCGACGGATGGCGCATCCTCCCCGCCGCGGGAACCGGTGGCGCGGGAGACGTGCTCGCGGTGTTCGGGCGACGCGTGGGTGACATCGCCACCCCGACGACGGGCCTGAACGAGCTCGCGTCTGCGCTGGTCGCTGCAGCGCAGCTAGGTCACGTGATCTCGCGCGAGGAGGTCATCGCGGTGGCCGCGTGCATCGAGCAGACGATTCCGTTTCGCGAGGATCCGGTGCCCGAGCTCCACGCACGCGTGAAGGCGCTCGGCATCGCCGGCGATGCGCTCGATGATCTGATCCGGCGAGCGGTGCGCGTCGGTAATCGCGATGTCGAGAACTTCAGCGAGAACGAGTCGGCGCGCTTTCTCGACAACACGTGGAAGCTGCTGCCGGAGTCCAATCCCGCGCTGCACTCGCCGCTCGTCTACACCGTGCGCGACTACCGCCAGGCGCTACAGAAGATGGAAGGCTTCCTCGCGCAGCTAAAGGCGGATCGCGTGTTTCACGCCTGGGGCGGCGAGCCCAAGCCCGAAATTCACGCGCGCCGCGTGGCACGCACGACGGGCAACGTCGTCCTCGCGGTGAGGTATCTGCGCGCGAAGCTCTACTCGATCGCGCTCGTCGAGGCGCTCGCCGAAACGACGGGTGGCGATGTTCCGCTCGACTACTTCATGGGTGACAAGACCACCGCGCGCCCCGATGGCGTGCGCATCGAGCAGTTCCTTCCGTCGCTGGAGAGCGCACGCGATCTGGATCCACCGCTGCACAAGCTGCTCGCAGAGGGCCGCGCGTCGGAGTCGAGCTTCGATACGGGCCCGTCTCCGCTCGGCGCATTCCTGCACGCGGCCGTCGGCGAGGCGGGTGTGATGAAGCAGGTCGAGCTCGCGAAGCGCTGGTGGGGCGGCGGCGCGACGGCGATGGACTTCCTCGAGGCGCAGCCCAAGATGGCGGTCGCGGCGATCGCGCGCGCGGCGGCGAACATTATCGATACGCGACGCGACCGCTTGTTCGCTCTCGCGGAGAGGTTGAACGCGTGAAGGCATTCGTCGCGGTGGTGCTGCTCGCTGCGTGCGGGAACAACGACGTCGATCTCACCGGTGCGTACGAGATCACGTCGGAAGTGGACTCGATGCCATGCGGCGCGGATCAACCCGTGACCAATGGCGCGGCGTTCCTGGTGTTCAAGTCCGACGAGCTGTTCGGCACCAAGTACTTCACGTTCTCCGAGTGCGCCGACGCGGAAGCGACCGACTGCTCGTCGACGGGCAGCTTGTTCAACTCGCTCACCGAGCCGACGGACAACGGATGGAACGGTCACATCACGAGCTGGTCCGGTGCCGGTGGTCAGTGCGGCATGAGTGTCGTCGAAGAGGACGCGACGCTCAGTGGCAACACGCTCACGCTCGACGTCACCGATCGCAGCGGCACCATCGCTCTACCCGATAGCGAGTGCACCAAAGATGCACCCGACGATCACGTGAACGAGCTCGAGTGCACCGAGCATCACGGCTATATCGCCGTGAAGCGCTGACTACTCGGCCTTCGGCGCTTCCGCCGGAGCGGCCGGCGGATCGAGCAGCTCCTTGCGGTACACGAGGCGATTGCAGCGCGGGCACTGCTCGATCGACTCCATGCGCGCGAGGATATTATTGAGCTGCGGCGGCAGCGCCATGTGGCAGCCCTGGCAGACGCCCTTCACGACCGGCGCGACGGCATAGCCGCGCTTGCCGACGAGCGAGTCGTACGTCTTCAACCACTGCTTATCGACCTGAGCGCGAGCCGCATCGCGCGCGGTCTTGGCTTCAGCGAGCTGCGAGATCAGGCTGTCGAGCTGATCCTTCTGCGCGGCCTCGCTGTCGGAGAGCTGCGTGCGAACGCCTTCAACATCCTTGTCGCGACCCGCGAGGGCCGTGGTGGACGTCGCTGCGGTCTCGCCGACGCGCTTGAGCTCTTGCTCGCGATCGCTGATCGACTTGCGCTTGTTCTCGACCTCGCGCGTCGCCGCACCATATTCCTTGGTGTTCTTGCTCGCCTGGAGTTTGCTCTGCGCGGCCTTCATCGCGTCGCGCTCGCGATCCAGGAGCTCTTGCTGGTTCTTGCGCCACGTCTGGGTCTCGTCGAGCTTGGACCGCTCGCCATCGAGCATGCCCTGGAGCTTCGCGAGGTCGCGGCGGAGCGGGTCGAGTCGCGCAGGAAGCTGGGCGGCCGCGGTCTCGAGCTCGCGAACCTTTGCGTCAGAGACTTGGAGCTGGAGAAGATGCTGGAGCTGCTCGCGCACGGGACTGCCTTTCGTAGCGACTACTTATCATGTGGGCCCACCTGGGTTTGAACCAGGGACCCACCGGTTATGAGCCGGCCGCTCTAACCGCTGAGCTATGGGCCCGTTACCCCGGCGGTGCCACCTACTGTGTGGAATGCCGCACGGAGCCGGCGCCACAGTATCACCTTGCCAGCAAAGGACAACCGGTCGGGCCACCGCCCCCGTCGGCGCGAACCGCCGCGGCTGCTATACTCGCGCTCGATGAGCGTTGGTAATGGTCTCCGCGTTGCGTTCGTCCTGGCCGCGGGTCTAGCGGCTGCCGGTTCGGCGAGCTCGACCTCGAATAACCCGCCGCCCCAATACCAAGCTCAGAATGATGCGCAGGGCCAAGCCCCGCCGCCTCAGCAGATGGAGCCGGCGACCGCACTCGGTCTCTGGCAGTCCAACTTCGGCGCCGTGAAGATCGAGGCCGACAACTCCAAGGGCGGCATCGCCGCGAACGCCGTCCAAGGCGTTTGGGTCTACACGCGCCAAGGCCAAGAGGTCATCGGCTACTTCTCGGGCACGTTGCGCGGCAACGTTCTCGACTACCGCTGGCAAGAGCCGAACAACCCGCCGCTCACGGGCTCGGGTTACGTCGTGTTCGATCCGCAGGGCCGTCAATACGATGGTCGCTGGTGGTCCGATCGCAAGGATCGCGTCGGCGCGTGGAACGGTTGGCGCAACGGTCTGCGCAGCGGCGGCACCGGTCAGCCCGGCTACGGTCAGCAGCAGTCGTACGGTCAGTACGGTCAGCAGCAACAGCAGCCGTACAACCAGCAGCAGTACGGTGGCAACGATCCGTACGGCGGTCAGACCTACGGCGCGCAGCAGCCGCAGTATCAACCGCCGCCCCCGCAGCAGCAGCCGCAGCAACGGCCGCCGCAGCAGCCGTATCGCCAGCCGGCGCCGTATCAGCCTCCGCCCTCCCCGCGCGGCTATTACTGACCGATGAAATGGGCGTTGGGGTTACTGCTGGTCGCGGCGTGCTCATCGGATTCAACTGACCTGGATCCGACAGGCGACTACGAGCTGACAGAGAAGATCGTCCGTACAACTCCTTGCGGACAGAACATCACCATCGATTTCGCGCTGTCGATCGCGTTCAACGGAGCGGCGTACGAAATCACCTCGAGCTCGCCTGACCTCGGATCGAACACCGTCATCTGCGGCCCGTCGTCGTGCACGATTTCTCTCAACGGAGCGCATACGTTCCAGGTTGATTCGGAGGGAGTCTTGTCCGGGATGGAGCGCTCCACCGAGTTCCACAGCGGAGGGGTCATGTGCGTGACGGACACGACCTGGTCAGGGAACCGTGTCGATCGGTAGGCGCTAGTTCACCAACGGTCGCGCCGGATCGGCGTTCGCGCGTGGTGTCTTGGTACACGAGCTATGGAAGCGGCTGCGGCCTACGTTCGATCGCGCTGGCCCGACGACGTCGCCGCGGTTTCCGAGCGTGGCCTGCGTCGCAATTACAGCTTCTTGACCTCGTAGGTCAGGTCCCAGCCGTGCGAGATGGTGTCCTCCTTCGCGTAAATGTGGGGATTGTCCGCGTGATAGACGTAGATCGTATCGCCCGTGGAGCCGAACTCCTTCTCCTCCGTTGGTGCACCGAACTTGTCGTCGAGCAGCTTTTTGAGATCGGCCTTGGCAGGGTCGTAGCCCTCGAACGGTAGCTTGAAGTAGAAGCGGCTGACCTTACCGTCGTCGCCCCACGTGAGCTGGACGCGCGTCCAATAGGATTCAAACTCCGTCGGCAGCAGCTCGAGGCGAACGTCCGGTTTGGCCTTTCCGATCTCCTTGTCGAGATCCTTGCCCGCGAACTTGTTGAGGTCCTCGCGATTCTTCTTCGCGGTTGCCTCATCTTCTTCGATGAGCGTGTCCTTGAACCGAGTGCGAAGATCTTCGAGCGATGCGCCTAGCAGTCCGTCGGGCGCGAAGCCGAGCTTGTCACCCTTGTCGGGACCTAGCAGCTTGGTCGCCGGAAGATATCGGTCGAAACTGAGGTCCATCGACTCGCCAAAACCCTCCTCCAGGATCGCGCGCCATCCGGTGTCCGGATCCAACCACACCGTGCGCGCCCGACCGATGGTGTCCTTGGTGTCGATGCCCTTGCCCCACGCTTGTGACACGAGCGGTACAGCGCTCTTGGGAATCTGGGCGTAGATCCGGTCGAGCTTCTTGGACTTCTTGTCGATCGACGTGGCAAAGCTGAGCTCCGCGTAGTCGGGCGACGCGACAATCTCGCCATTGGAGTCGGGTTTGCTGAACAACTCCGGCGCCGCTTTCCGCGCCTCATCCCCGCTCTGCTTGAGCGTGAGCTTGGTCAGTGGGCCGAACGGTGCGGGCCTTTTGCCGAACACGTCGGCCGTGATGGCCTTGGTCCCGCGCGCTGGCTTTCCCGCCCCGGTCGTCTCGCGATTCTCCGTTGCGCCCGATGACGACGAGGCCTTCTTGTCTGTTAGGGAGCACGCCTGATGAGGGATACGCCGGTGTTTCGGAGCGCACTGGTTGAGGTGAGGATTCCGGCGTTCACCTCGGACCGTGCCGCGCAGACGACTGGCTGGCTGCGGTAAAAGCGACGTCCGGATTCGAGGCTGAGCACGGCGCTCACCGCATAGGTGACGTCGACGGTGTTACTAGCACCGCCGACGTCGTGCCTCGCGCCGGTCACCGTTGACGCAGCCGACACGAAGCACTCCACAAATCATCCATCACGCGTCCGACGTCAAGACCTGGATAGCCTCGCGGCCGACCGTCGAGGCGGCGCGGCCGTCCGCCTGCGTGTGCGGGGTGCCGAGCCGCGAGCCTGGCCGCCGTCTCGGTCTCCACGGCCATGGGACTCGTGAGCGGCAGCTCCGTGGTCCGGCCGCTGCCGATGGGCCACCGATGACCGCGACGCTCGTCTGCCGTCGCTATCGCTGCACGTCCTGTGGCGCCGTGTTGCTCGTGGTGCCGCGCGGCGTCGCGCCGCGCAAGCACTACGGCTACGCCGCCATCGCGATGGCGTTGACGCTGTGG
>DASYDE010000107.1:0-144057 GCA_036499725.1 Kofleriaceae bacterium | reverse complement strand
GTTCGACTTGATCAGCGTGCCGAGTCTCGAAAAGATGCCCATGGCTTCTATCGAGCGTACGGGATCAATGGTGTCGTTGCAACGCGCGCCAGCCGCGTGCTACTGACCCCAAACTCCGTCGATGAGCGAGCAACGCAGCCTCCCTCGCCACGTCGCCATCATCATGGATGGCAATGGTCGGTGGGCGGAGACCCAAGGAAAGCCGCGTCTCGATGGTCACCGCGTGGGCGCCGAGTCCGTCCGCGACATCACCCGTGCCGCACGGCAGCTGGGAATAGAAGCCCTGACCCTCTACGCGTTCAGCGCGCAGAACTGGGCTCGCCCCGCGGACGAGGTCGCGGGCCTCATGCAGCTCCTGTGCGACTACCTGCACGACGAGCGCTCCGAGATCCTCGACAACAACATCCGCCTCGAGGCGATCGGTGACATCGAGAAGCTCCCGCCGCTCGTTAAAACCCCTCTCGACGAGCTGCGCGCGGCCTCCGCCCAGAACCGCGGGATGACGCTCACTCTGGCGCTGTCCTACGGCGGTCGCGAGTCCATCGTGCGCGCCGCGCGGGAGGTCGCCCGCCAGGTCGCCTCGGGCGCGGTCCGCGTCGACGACCTCGATGTCGCGCGCTTCCATAGCTACCTCCCCACCGCCGGCCTCCCCGCCGTGGACCTCATGATCCGCACGAGCGGCGAGCAGCGCATCTCCAACTTCATGCTCTGGGAGTGCGCGTACGCGGAGCTCGTCTTCGTCGATATCCAGTGGCCCGAGTTCCGCCGCGAGCACTTCATGCGCTGCCTCGAGCAGTACGCCCAGCGCGAGCGCCGTTTCGGCCTCACCTCGGCGCAGCTTGCCACCGACGTCGAGCCGACCCACTAGCTTGACGCGCCCGCCGCCCCGCGGTTAGCTCGGCGCTTCGTGGCACTCGGCAACCTCGCACAGCGTTTTTTGGTCGCGGTCGTCGCCGTCCCGATCCTCCTGTTCATCCTGCACCTCCACCGGCCCGAGCCGACGTGGGCGCTGCTGTTCGTCGCCTCGCTCCTCGCGATGCACGAGTTCTTCGCGATGACCCTCCCCAAGGAGGACCGCGGCGCGGCTGTCGTCCTCGGCGGTCTCGCCTGCCTCGTCTTTTTCTGGTGGGACTGGAACACGCTGAGCATCTATCAGCACTCCATCCCCGCCTGGGTCGCTGACTCGGCGCGGGCGTCGAGCGGAGCGGTCGCGATGCTGTTCGCGGTCGTCGTTCCGATGCTCTGGTACCTGTTCAAGTTCCGCGACATCCCGACCGTCGCGAACCGCACCACCGCCACGGTAATGGGCATCGTCTACGCGGGCTTCCTCACGACGTTCCTCGCGAAGCTCAAGATCATCGATCCGCACGAGCGCGGTGACACCGTCCTCCTCGTTCTCCTCGTCGCGTGGCTCGCCGACACCGGCGGCTACTTCGCGGGTCGCTTCATCGGCGGCGCCAAGCTCTACGAAGCTGTCTCGCCCAAGAAGACGTGGGCCGGCGCATTCGGTGGGCTCGCGGGTTCCATCATCGGCGTCGCGGGTCTCAAGCTGACGTTCGCGGACTACCTCAACTGGCTCGACGTGTTCCTGATCGCGATCCCCGGCGGCATCCTCGGCCAGATGGGCGACCTCGCAGAGTCCCTCATCAAGCGCTCCACCGGCGTCAAAGACTCGGGCGCGCTGCTCCCGGGCCACGGCGGCATCCTCGACCGCATCGACGCAGTCCTGTTCATCGCGCCGTACGTGTTCGTGTATCTGACCGCCATCAAGCCGGCGCTCATGCACGTGCTCTGAAACAAAACGACGCAGCAGCGACACGCTCTGCTCGCACGGGCCGCCGACGCTGCGCCCCATGCGCTCGTTCGTCTTCGTCCTGGTGCTCGCGTTGCCGGCATGCGGTGGCTCGTCGCAAACCGCCGCGCCCGCAACGCCGACCGAAGCTCCGCCGCTCCCGCCGGCCTCGGGCACGCCGATCGGCATTCTCGTCGACGAATCAGGCGCGCTGCACCTGCGCGACGATCAGGTCTCCAAGCTGCGCGAGATCGACGAGCAGCTCTCCGCGCGCAACGACGCGATCGATTCGCAGCTCGCGGAACGCGGTGCACCCGTCGGTGGTGAGGCGCCCGCAGGCGGCGGTGGAGGCGGCGGCGGTCGCGGCGGTGGTGGTCGCCACGGCGGCGGCATGGGCGGTGGCGGCATGGGCGGTGGCGGGATGGGCGGCGGCGGTGGCGGTCGTCATCATCGCGGCGGCGGTGGTGGTGGCCCCGGCGGCGACGGATCGCAGGCCGCAAAGCCGAGCGCGGCGTCGCAGAACGCGTTGCACGAGCAGCGCATGGCGAACACCAAGGACGCATTCGCGAAGGCGTTCGCGCTGCTCGATCCGGATCAGCAGATCACGGCACGCAAGGTCCTCACCGATCACGGCGTCGACACCTCAGCCGCACCGCCCGAACACGGCGCTGATGCCAACGCGCCACGACCGCTGGGCGAGGGCGAAGGCGAAGCGATGCCGGCCGACGAGCCTTAGCCGAGCGTCAGCACGAGGCGAAGCCCCGCGTCGACGCGCTGCATGGCCGCGGCCGGGAGCGCTGCGACGCGCTCGGTGAGGAACACGCGATCGACCGAGAGCACCTGGCAGACCAGAGCCACGCACTCCGACTTCAACTTCGTGTGTGCTCGCGCCAGCGTCACGTTGCCCGGTGCTGCACCGCGCTTCAGGTTCGTCGTGAGCGGCACGACCATCGCGGTTTGCAGCCGGCTGCGATTTAACGCGTCGTCCTGCACGACCAGGACGGGGCGCCGCTTGCCGGGTTCCGAACCGCGCGGTTCCGCGAGGTCCGCCCACCAGATCTCGCCCCGGTTCACTCGTCCCACTCGACGTCGAGAAGCGCCTTGCGCGATGCATCAGTCACGAACGGGTCGGCGTGATCGGCGAACGCCGAGTCGTACGCAGAGGTCACGCTCTCGCGCGCGGACTGTTCCCCTCCGATCATGCGCTTGAGCGCCTCCGTATAGAGCTGGCTGCGCGAGATCTTGCGTGAGCGCGCGAGCTTCTCGGCTTGCCGAAACACGTCATCCGGCACCGACACAGCCGTCTTCATGTCGCGAGTATAACCCGGTTATACCCGGTCGCAATGGCGACGCTTCGAGCGTGAGGTACGAGCTCGGGTGGTTGGCCACACTCATCGGCGGCAGTTGTTCTTCCCCGCGTCCTTCTCGTTCCACCCCGAGGCCCCGTGCGTCCACGCTTGGTGGTCCCACGCCCACTCGAGGTCCGGCGGAAAGTTCTTCTTTCCGTGAACGTCGGCGACGAGCGTCCACATGTCGTCCGACGGACCTCCACAGAGCTGGGCGTTTGCGAGCGAGACGAAGACCTCGAACGCCTCGCGGATCTCCGCTTCCGTATCGATCGACCGCATCACCGTTCGCATCTCGCTCGCTCCATCGCGCGGGTCGTGCATCCAGGCCGTGTACGCGCGGTACAGCTCCGCGATGTCAGGCTGCTTGACGAGGTCGAAGTAGTCACCGCAGTCCTGCCCGAACCAACACGTCAGCTCGGTCTCGAGTCTCGCGCACGCGGGCGATGACGAGTCCAGGTAGTGCCGACGCGTCATCAAGCGGCTGCGCGTTGCATCACCGCTGAGCGCGATGTGGCGGCCCTGACGCATGCAGGCATCGAGTCCGCCCGACGACGAGCTGCTCGTGGCGAGGTCGTTGATCTCCAGCGCATCGTCGCGTTGCCCCTGGTCCACGTACAGCGCCGCGAGCCGGTCGAGGACGACGAGGTCATCGATGCTCTTGGCTGCGATCAGTCTCCGCGCGCGATCGACCGTTCCTTCCGCGATCAGAATGTTCGCGATATCGATGCGCACGCTCGCGGCGAGCCGGCGATCACGAGCCGCGAGCAGAGGCACGATCTCGTCGAGCGCTTGACTGCTGTCGCGAGAGAGCACGTCGCACCAACCGCGCAGGTAGCGAATCTGCTCGGCTTGCGACGGAGACGATCGGTGCTGCGCGCCCATTCCGCACAGCGCGATCCAGTCGAGGGATGGTTCGGCGAGCTGGGCCGCGACGGGATAGCTCGGTGCGAGCTCGGGATGCTCCGACGGCGAGAGCGGCCAATGCAGCAGGCGCTCGGTCGGATTGGGTACGAGCGTCGATGCGGTCCACGGCGTCGCCTCGCGTTGCTCGGGTGCGTCGATGAGGCGGTACTGGGCGTGAACGTGGTCGTGATCCAGTCGGCGCTCCGTTCGTGCGACCACGGGCGTTGGCGGCTCGGTGGGCTGTTGCGCGACCGGCTGTTCGAGCGGCTCAACGGGCGGAAGAGGCCGACACGCGACGAGCGCGACCGTGTACGCCACCAACCAACGCGCCCGCATGGATCTCTACTCTGACGCATCGGGGGGACCTGAGTTGTCACGCCCTTGTCGCTGGCAGCCGCTATTTACGTTCGAGCCAGTAGCCAGGAGGCCTACGATCAGCGGCGACCGCGAGCACGTGCGTGACGCTCGGAAATACCTCGTAGATCAGCGCGTATGGAAATCGCCGGAAGCGACACCATCGAAAGTCGCCGGTCGAGTGGGGATACGTTGGCCACCGTTGCGGATGCGCGCGAATGCGCTCGATGCCACGCGTGTACTCGGCGACGAATCTCGTGGCGACAGCGGGATCGCGATCGAGGTAGCGCAAGCGTGCAGCTCGAGCCTCGGCGACCGCAGCGGGATGGACGAAGATCAACGATCGAGATCCGAATCATCCGCAATGATTCGCAGCGCTTCTTCCGCGCTAACTCCGCGAACCGCACCGCTCTTTAGCTCGTTCGAGCGCGTTTGGATCTCCGCTGTCCACGCTGCTTGGACTACTGCGTCTTCGTCGTCGAAGCCTTCGGCATCCGCGCTCTCGAGGAGCTTTTCGGCAAGGCGCACCCGTTCCTCCACAGAGAGCTTGAGAGCCTCGTCCAGGACGTTGGTTGGCGTTGCCATGACCGGAGTATAGCGAGTGCGGACGAGCGCTCAACGGTGGAATGTCGACGTCAGTCGGGCCAGCAGAGCTTGCTGGTATCGGCGAACTGATTGAACGAGTTCAGCATTCCCGCCGGCAGCTCGGCAAAGGACTGGGCGCGCGTCGCGATGGTTCCGATCTCCCGTCGGTGCTCATGGTCGCTGCAGTTCGTCGTCTTGATCGCGTTGCGAAGGGAGCGGAGCAGCAGCTCGTAGGCCTGTGGGGCGGGTAGCTGCAGGCTCGCGCTACGAGAGACTGCCAACCACTGCTCGACGCGGTTCGACGACGTCGGCCATAGGTTTGTCGCCGCCGCTAGCGCGATATCTGACTCCGGTACGTTGTTCTCTTTCCACCACGCCGCGCAGCGGTTTCCGTCGAGCCAGCAGGTCGTCTCTGCTTCGAGACGTCGGCAGGATGGATCGGAGAGCAGTTGGTCGGGAAACAGGTGCGCGTCCTCACCGCGCTCGGCGGCGACCTTCCGGATCACCTGCGGAGCATTGCGGAACACGTCGGGCACCAACGCGACTCGGCGAGCGAAGCGTGTGCAGCTCTCGCTCGGCACGGTGTCGTTGTCGTTCGCGATCGCGAGCGCGCTGATCTCGAGCGCATCCTCGTCTTGATGCAGCTCGACGTACATCGCCGATAAGCGATCGAGGACAGCGAGGTCGCGACCGAGGCCGTACTTCGCGACGTGTTCGCGCGCGACGTCGGCGCCACCGGTCTGACAGAGGAGCGTCGCGAGATCTGCTCGCACCGCTTCGCTCATGCCGCTGACGACGCTCGTGCGGAGTGGAGCGAGGAAGTCGATCGCGCGATCGAGATCGTGGTCGAGCGCGGCGCACCAGCCTGCGAGGTAGCGGCCCTGATCAGCGAGCCGCGGCGGCAGGACTCGCTTGTGAGCGCCGAGCGCGCAGAGGCGCGTCCACTCCATGCCTGGCTCGGCGAGCGCGTTGACGATGTCGAAGTGTGGTTCGAACGCGATGTGCTCGCTCATGCTCAGCGGCCAGCGGTCCAAGCGGGTTGGATCGGCTTGGACGGTGACGGCGTCGAAGTTCAGGTCGAGCTTCGGAAGCGCCTCGGTGATGGTCGGTGGCGGCGACGACCTGTGAGGAGTCGACGTCGGCGCGACAGGCACGTTTCGCGCCACGGGCCACTCGAGAGGCTCGGCGCCACGCGGCTGACACGCGACGAGCGCGTTCAGCACAGCAACAGCGATCAGCGTGCGCATAGCGCGTCCTCGCGGCGGAGAAGCGACGCGAATCCGTCTCGCTCCGTTGTTGTAAGCCTGTCGTCGATCGCGAGGTTCTGCACGAGCAGCCTCACAGTGCCCAGGCCGTTTACGTCCGAGCAGGAGGTCGTCTTGTAGGCATGCGTGAGCGCTTCTAGCTCGCGAGCGTCGACGTCAGCAGGCCCCACCATCGCGAACTCTTGAACGGCTGCGTTGAGCCACGCGTTGGAGGTTTGCGCCGAGAGGAAGGAATCGCGGGACCGGCTGTGCGCGGTTGCTACGCGATCAGAGAACCGAGCTTCGATGACCTGACACGTCGGATCGCCGGAGACCGCTTTCTTCAGGACGTCACCCGTGAAGTACTGACTCGGAGTCTTTCGGCTGTCAGGCGTCAGCAGGTCAGCGCGAGCGAGACGCATGCAGCGATCGCCGGGGGCACTCTCGACGTCGCTCTCGAGCGCTAGCGAGTTGACGTCGACCGCGTCGGCATCGCGACCGAGGTCGGCGAGCAACGCAGCGGTGCGATCGAGAACGCCCAGATCGAGATCGAACGAGTTGTTCCCGATCGCCCGACGCGCGCTTGCGAGATCGGGCAGCTGGACGAGCAGCGTCGCGATGTCGAGACGAACTGCATCCGGCAGACCGTGAATGTGCGATTCGCGCAGCCGCGCGAGGATGCCGAATGCCGTATCGAAGTCGTGGTCGACGGCAGCGCACCACGCCGTCAGGTAGCGACCTTGATCGGCGAGACGAAGCGGTAGCGCGCGCTTGTGAGCACCACGCTCGCAGAGGTGGAGCCAGTCCACGCCGTCCGTAGCGAGGTCGCCCGCGACGGCGTAGTGCGGTGCGAAGTCGGGATGGTCTGCGAAGCGTAACGGCCAGCGGAGAAGCAGGTCCAAAGGGATCTGCGGTGGGTTCGTGACGGTCTTCGCGCTCGCGGTGACACCGAGCGCAAGCGCGCCGATGAACACCCAACAACGCCGCCCGAACATGCGAGCGCCATTCTCGCACCGATCAGGGTGGTGTGAATCGCGAATCGTCGACGGGGGAGCGTCGCAAAATGCGTCAGCGGATCGTGAACAGGCCGTGCGCGCGCGGGCCAAGCTCGCGCTTGTACTCTTTTGCGGCTTTGCGCTCGACGAGAGCGTTGAACTTCGCGAGGCCCTCGCGCGAGAACCAGACGCCGTCGGTAGGGCAGCGCAGGAGGCTCCGCCAGGTATGGGCGTGCGTACCTTCGAGTTGCACGTCGATCCGACAACGCAGCATCGCGCCGGTGCAGCGGGGGCAGTGCGCCGCGTCGGGGCGCTCGTGAGTGAAGGTGACGACGGCCGGAAGCTTCGTATCTGCGCGCAGCGTCGCGGTGAGAGCAGCGAGCGAGACGAGCGAGGCTCCGCAGGCGTCGCAGTGGAGCGACTCACCCTCGGTCCGGATCGGCTGCTGGCAACCGAGACAGCGAGGGAAGTCTGCGTCTCGGTACGGAGCGTTCACGCGATGAGGATATCAGCGTCGGTGCGCTCGACGAGGGGCGTCTGCGTGCGTTGTCTAGAGCGGGCCGATGGTGGCCTCGATCGCCGTGAGCGGCCCGACGGGCGGCGGCCCGCCGATGTCGGCCGAGTTGTCGACGATCGCGTCGCCGCAGGCGTTGTTGACCCAGATGTGGTCGAGCGGAACGACCCCGGAGCCGTGGAAGTCACCGGCGTCATAGCCGACGCTGAAGTCCGCGCCCGCTGTCGGCATCGACGACGCGTACAGCACGTCGACGGTCGAGGTCCGGCCGGTCGTGTCGCCGACCATGCGGAGCCGATAGCTGGTTCCCGGCGTGGGGATCGCGCAGCTCCAGTCGTAGAAGAAGCCGAGGTTGACTTCGATCTTGCCTGCCACCGCACTGAACGAGCACGCCGTCGCGCCGTTGGACTGATCGATCACCGTGCCGGTCACAGCCTCCGCCGTCTCGAGGTCCAGCGTCAGACCTCCGACCGAGGACGACGAGCAGGTATCGGCGGGCGGCTGCTCGCCGCCGTTAGGCGGAAACTCGTTGTCGCTGCCGCAGGGTTGTCCCGAGCCGCAGCCCGGGATTGGTGCGGCCTGATCGCTACCTGGAGCGTTGCCGCCTCCCGAAGTGACGCTCGTACAAGCACCCAACGCGAGCAACACGAGTCCGGCGATGCGCATGAGGACGCATGCAGCAAGTCGCACGCCACGCACGAGGACTCGAACAACGCCTAGTTACGTCGCGTGTTTGCAGTGCTGGGGTCACGACGCCTGAGGGGACAGCCTTCAGGAGCTCGGCGACTGTGCAACCGCCGGAGCGAATTGCGCATTGCAACGAATGAAGGTTTGCTTACAAAACCCCGCGCGTCAGCGACGACGGAGCGCGAGCAGCCGGCCGAGGGCCGCGCCGTAGAGCTGCTTGCGAAGAACGCGCGGGATCACGCCGCGAGGGCGATCTGCGCGAGGAACGTGCGCGCGTGCATCGCCCAGTCGGACGCGACGTCCTCGTCGAGCTCGAGGTAGCGCTCGAGGTGCTGCTTCGCCTGCGACGTGCCGCCGACCTGGGCGAGCATGATGCCGAGGTTGTAGTGCGCGTCGGCAAAGGCGGGCGCGGCGGCGCAGACCTTGCGGAGCTCGGCGATGGCGAGGTCGGTCTCGCCCATGTCCTCGAGGAGGTTCGCGAGGTTGTAGCGAGCCTCGGGCTGCGACGGGTCGTGCTCGAGGGCGCGATCGTAGAGGCGGCGGGCCTCTTCGAGCTCGCCTTGGCGGTAGACGAGGTTGCCGAGGTTGGTGAGGGCGGCGGCCATGTTCGGCTCGAGGTCGATCGCCTGGCGGAATAGGTGCTCGGCGGTGTCGGACTCGCCGCGATCTTCGGTGGCGCAGGCCTCGACGAACAGGCGGTAGGCGGTGGTGCCCGCGTTGGCCTCGGTGGATTCGCCCTCGATGTGGACGGGCGCGCTGTCGCCGGTGATGGGCGAGACCACGCGGGCGGATTTGTCGGACGGCGCGTTCGGATCGACGCGCGGCATCGCGAGGACCGAGCTGACGTGCTCGGCAAAGGACGGCACGGTGAACGCCATCACGACCTGGCCGCTGACCGGGTGGAAGGCTACGTCGTCGGCGAGCGCGACGATCGAGTCACCGTCGCAGCAGATGCGGAGGCGCGAGGTCGGGTGCGTCTCGTTCGGCAGCGCGCGCTTGAGCGCTTCGACGTTCTTGCGGGCGCGTTGGAGCGACATGCCCGTCTCGAGCAGGTCTTTCGCGGCCTTCGTCGCGAGGAGATCGCTGAACGTGTAGTAGAAGCGGCCGCCCTTGCGGACGGTCGGTCCGACGAAGCCGGTCTGGGTCCAGTAGCGCAGGCGCGACTCCTGGACGGCGAGGATTCGAGAGACGTCACGAATGCTGTAGAGCTCGATCATGGGGTCCTCCGCTGCGCTTCGACATTGAGGCTGAGGTGGATTTCGGGGCCTTTGGCGCGCGACTCGACGTCGATGTGAGGCGCGACGAGAGCGCCGCCGGCGTGCCGACTTGCTTCGGACACGGCGATCCGGCGGGCGTAGGCACGGCATCGGTCGTCGGCGGCGTACAGGAACGCGACGCGCGACGCGGTGGTGGAGTCGGGTGGATCGCTGATCTGCGCGACGGTCCGCGCGAGATCGACGGTGAGCATGGTCGAGCCCTCGTAGAGGTCCCCCACGACTTCGCCCTCGGTGAGCATCCGGGCGGCGGCGTGGAGGAGATCCACGGCCACCGGCGCCAGGCGCACCGTGACTTCGCGCTCGAACAGGGAGACGCGGCGGGTCATCGCCATGCCCTTGCGGGGTGGCGCCACGATGACGCGGACGTCGGCGTCGGGGATAGATGTCACGCGGCGTGCGCGACGCGAGGTGCCCATGGGAAAATGGTATCGGGCGGCAATGCGAGGTCCAACTTTCCTTACATGTGGGTTAGGGGCCGGGGCCGCTACTTATATGGGCGCTGACGTGATAACCGTGTGGAAGCGATGACGCTCGACGTGAAGCGCTATCCGATCCTCGTCGTCGACGACGAGCAGGACAACCTCGATGCCTTCCGGTTCAATTTCCGGAAGACGTTCGACATCCTCACGGCCACAGGCGGCGCGGAAGCGCTCGCGATCCTCGAAGAGCGCGAGGTAGCGGTCGTCATCACCGACCAGCGCATGCCGAAGATGACCGGCGTGGAGCTGCTCCGCGAGGTCAAGCAGCGTCAGCCCGACGCGGTCGGCATCATCCTGACGGCGTTCACTGACGTGGACGTGCTCATCGAGGCGATCAACCTCGGGCAGGTCTACCGCTACATCACCAAGCCGTGGGACGCGAAAGAAGTCCGCGGCGTGCTGCAGTACGCGATCGAGCGCTACGACATGCAGCGCGAGAACAAACGTCTCGCGACGCAGCTCGCGGCGTACACCGGTTACCTCAACCAGCAGATCCACGGCGAGTTCGACTTCGGCAACATCATCGGCGAGAGCGCCGCGTTGCGAGAGGTGCTCTCCAAGGTCGAGCAAGTCGCGCCCACGTATTCGACCGTGCTCCTGCGCGGTGAGACTGGCACGGGCAAGGAGCTCGTCGCGCACGCGATCCACATCAACTCCCCGCGTGAAGAGAAGCCGTTCGTCCGCGTCAACTGCGCCGCGCTCGCGCCAGGCGTTCTCGAGTCCGAGCTGTTCGGCCACGAGAAGGGCAGCTTCACCGGCGCCGTCGCCCGTCGCCCCGGTCGCTTCGAGCTCGCCGACGGCGGCACGCTGTTCCTCGACGAGTGCGGTGATCTGCCGATGGAAGTGCAGATCAAGCTGCTGCGCACGCTGCAGGAGCGCGAGTTCGAACGCGTCGGCGGTCACGAGACCATCAAGGTCGACGTGCGCGTCGTCAGCGCGACGAACCGCAACCTCGAGAAGATGATCGAGGACGGGGAGTTCCGCGAGGACCTCTACTACCGGCTCAACGTCTTCCCGATCAATCTGCCGCCGCTGCGCGATCGCGTCGAAGATCTGCCCGTGCTGACGCAGCACTTCATCTCCAAGTTCGCGCGGTCCATGGGCAGCTCTCCGCTCCCCGCATCGGCCGACGCCCTCGCGAAGCTGCGCGAGTACAACTGGCCGGGCAACGTGCGCGAGCTCGAGAACATCATCGAGCGCGCGATGATCCTCGCGAAGGGCCAATCGCTCGGCGCAGCGCACCTGGATTTCGGTCGCCGCGGCAATGCACCGGGCGCAACGTCGAGCGGAGCGGTGCCGCTCGTGACGACAGCACCTGCGCCCTCTGCGCCCGTCCCGACGAGTGGCGATGGTGGCTCGCTCGCGGAGCGCCTGCTCGACAGCGAGCGCAAAGAGATCATCGCGGCCGTCGAGAAATCGCGCGGCAACATCGCGAGTGCAGCGCGCACGCTCGGCATCAATCGCTCCACGCTCTACTACCGCCTGCGCAAGCATGGCCTCGAGCACCTGCTGCCGACCAAGCTGGTCGTTGGCGACGAGCCTGCTGGTGGTGGCGAGCCGCCGCCCGCCGCGACCTGAACGATCTCACATCCACCCACCGAGCCGAGTCAGATCTCGGTAGCGCCTGTCGCCCACTCGAGACGCAGGAGCGGGCCCGCGACCACGCTGAGTGCCAGCTGCAAGCTCGGTGACCAGAGCGTTCCGTCGCTGCGCTCATCCTGTCGCTCGTAGGTGCTCACGCGCAGCACGTAGATCTCGATCGCGCGGCTCATCGGATCGACGAGCCACACTTCGTCGATTCCGCACTCGGCATAGGAGCCGAACTTCTCGCGACTCTTGTCGTCCGGCGACAGGAGCTCGATCACGATCTCTGCGCGCGCCTCGATTCCGCGCTCGGAGATATTGGCGGCTGAAGCGATGGCGAGGTCAGGGACGCGATAGGGCTTGTCTTTGCCGCGGTGCAAGAAGACGCCGACCTCGTAAGCAATATCGAACCCTCGCGCACTCACCACGGGTCTGAGTGCGGCGAAGAGTCGCCCGCCGAAAGATTGATGAGCGTACGAGGGAGGTGGAACCACGTGCAGCACTCCGTTCCAAACCTCGTCCCAACGGTCCAAACCGTTGCGACGGCGCTCCTCCAACCACGTGAGGATCGTCTCGTCGGGCTGCCGTACGAACACCTGCATGGGTTCGAGTATAGCGAGCGAGGCCATGGCGCGACTACGAGCAGTTCTCGCGCCACTGCAACCCCTCGGAACTCCGACGAGCACCGTCCGGGATCTCCGAGATCCGGCCAATCGTGGCCGTCGATCGGACAAGCGCCGGACAGAACTTCTGAGCTACGACCGATCTCGACCTATTTCTTCACTCGCTGGCGACCTTGCTCGTCGGCTAACCAGGCGTAGATCGAATCCATCGGTTGGTCAGCCCAGGTCTCGTCGGCGTGCCACCAATCGGTGAACCGACCACTCTTTGCTCGTACCAGCACTCCCCGACCAGCTTGCCGGATGTCGAGGTCGTCCCACTGCGCGCGTCGTCGACCGTTGTCGTTCAGCGTGCCGAGCGGCGGTCCTTTCCACGCTGTTGCCTCGGCAACGAAACTCTCGAAGCGCCCGACGGCTGTCGCTTCGTCATGCAGTGGGAGGGTGCGCATGAAGAAGCCATCCCAGACTTCATTCTTCTCGAAGCCATCGCAGAGCAGCTCGAGAAGCGTGACGGTGGCCGGTGTGCGCTTCGCCATTTGTCTAGAAGCCTAGCGGATCTCCGACGACGCTAGGATAGAGTTCTCGGCCATGCGGTTTCTGTTCATCGTCGACCCGCTCGATCGGTTCCAGCTCCACGGCGATACGTCGTACGCGCTGATGCTCGAGGTCGCCGCGCGCGGCCATAGCGTGTGGACGTGCCAGACGGAGCACCTGGGCCTCGTCGGCGACGACGCGGTCGTGGATGCATGCCCGACGATCGTGCTGCCCGCGACGACAGCGCGTGAAGCATTCCAGGTCGAAGCGCCGATCGCGCATCGCCTCGCCGACTTCGAGGTCGTGCTGATGCGCAAGGATCCGCCGGTCGACGTGAATTACCTGCACGCGACGTGGATCCTCGATCACGCGCGCGGCAAGACGCTGCTCGTCAACGATCCGCGCGGCCTGCGCGAGCTGAACGAGCACCTCGCCGTGCTGCGCTTCCCGCACCTCACACCGGCGACGATCTGCACGCGCTCGACGGAGAAGCTGCGTGCGTTCCGCGAGGAGCACGGCACCATCGTCGTCAAGCCGGTCGATGGCTTCGGCGGCCTCGGCATCTTCGTCGTCAAAGAGGGCGATCCGAACGCGAGCTCGATCCTCGAGACCTCGACGGGCGCCGGTTCGCGCTGGACGCTCGCGCAGAAGTATCTGCCCGAGGCCGTGCAGGGCGACAAGCGCATCATCCTCGTCGACGGCGAGCCCGTCGGTGCCGTGCTGCGTGTGCCGGCGAGCGCGGAGGCCCGCGGCAACCTGCACGTCGGCGGCAAGGCCGTGAAGACCGAGATCACGGCGCGAGACAAGGAGATCATCGCGGAGGTCGCTCCGTTCCTGAAGTCGTACGGCCAGATCCTCGTCGGGCTCGACGTGATCGGCGGCATGCTGACCGAGGTGAACATCACGTCACCGACGGGCGTGCGCCACGCATCGCGTCTCGACGAGCGCAACGTTGCCGCGCCGATCATCGACAAGTTCGAAGAGATGGCGAAGACCATCTCGCGCTAGTCGCGCGTGGTCTAGGTAGCGGGCGGCTCGACGGGGACGTCGATCGTTGCTTGCTTGCGCTTACCGACGAGCAGCTGCGCGATGCCGCCGCACAGGCCGACGATCAGGTGCGCGAGCCAAAGCCCGAGCGATGCAGCGAGCGCGTCGTGCTCGGGCATGCCGAACAAACGGCCACACAGCGACACGTAGACCGCTTCGCGCGCGCCGGCTCCACCGACGGTGATCGGCAGGTACGCCGTTGCAGCGGCGAGCGGCACGACGAGCAGCGACGCGGTGAGCGTGATCTCCGGGGCGAGCGCGTGCAGTAGCACCCAGCCGGCGGCGGCGATCAGGATCTGCGTGACGACCGAGAGGATCACCGCGACCGCGAATGGTGCGCCGTGCTTGAGCGACGGTAGCTTCTCCGCGTAGCGACGCGCGAAGCCTGGCAGGAACGGTGCGATGCGGCGCGCGATGGCGATGCCGATGACGAGCACGACCGAGCCCGACGTGCCGATCGCCGTCCAGAACCACAGGCCGTGCGTCCCGAGCGCGTTGCCCGAGAGCGCGATCCCCGCTGCGAGGAGCGTGAACAGACCAAAGAGGCCCAACGCGCGCTCGATCAGCACGACGGCGAGTGCACCGGTCGCGCCTTCCTCGGCAAACGCATCGCGCGTGACAACACCGCGGCCCACATCACCCGCGACGGCCCCGGGTAGGTAGTTGTTGTAGAAGAACGACACGAAGTAGAGGTAGACGAGCCGCGGCATCGGCGGGATCGCGGTCGCTCCGTACGCCCTCATCAGCAAACGCCAGCGCACCGCGCCCGCGACGACGTTGAGCGCGACGAGCGCGATGGCGCCGAAGAACGTGGCGCCGGAGATGCGGCTGATCGCGCTGTACGCCGAGCTCAGGTCGACCTTGAGCGCGATGAACGCGAGCCCGGCGGCCGTGCCAAGCACGCGGAGAATGAAGCCAATACGAATCTTCACAGGAACTACGGCGCGTAGGCCTGGTAGGGCTCGGACGCGCGCCGAGGTATACCCGCCCACAGACGCGAGAGGTCGAGAACCCCGGTCGCGAAGGGCTCCATGCGGACCTTCGTATTACCGCCGTACGTTCCTACGAGCTTCCAACCGTCGGCCTCTGCTCGGTAGACCTCGACAAGCCTGGGCAACGGCTCGATCCACCAGAACTGCTTCACGCCGGCAGCAGCATACAGCGGTCGCTTTTTGATTCGGTCGTGACTGCTCGTCGATGGTGATTCGATCTCGCAGATCCAGTCAGGAACGGTCGTGAACTTGTGGTCCATCGGTACCGTGGGCATCCGCCGTTTTTTCCAACCCGCGAGATCGGGGACGACCACGCGCTTGCCCAGGTGCAGCTCGGGTTCATCCAGAATCCACCAGCCACTGCGAGCGCCTCCGCCGAATCGACTCCCGAGCTCGATGCCGAGCAGCGATGCGACAAGCGCGTGCGGACCCGCAGGCCTGGCCGACAGATAGAGTGTGCCGTCGATCAGCTCCGCGACCTTGTTCTCCGGCGCAGCGAGGACGTCCTTGTACGTCGCGGGACGCTTGGTCCGCATCTCGCCGCTCCGGTCACGCATGCCGCAACCGTAGCAGAGTGGTCCGACGTTTCGTTGCGCCCGTTGTGGCCGCGATTCCGCCGTGTTAACGCCATCGCGTGAGCGATTCCGGCGGCACTGACCGCCCTGGCGACGAGCCTCCGCGGACGCTCTGGCAGCGCTTCGCGCAGAGCCCCGGCGCGCAGATCGTCGTCGCCGCCGTCGTCCTCGCGTTCGCGTTTCCGTCGCGTAGCTCCGGCACGATCGGTCTCGTCATCATCGCCGGCGCGCTCGGCGTGGGCGTCGCGATGCTGTGGCCGCGCCTGCCCGAGAGCCTGCGCCGCCCCGCGACCGACATCTCGACGATGCTCGTCATCACCGTCGTGATCGCAGCCGGTGTCACGACGTTCTGGGACGCACTCACGCAATCACCCGACTGGCCGATCGGCGATTGGGGACCGCAGCACGCCGTCCTCGCGCACATCATGCCGTCGCTGCCGGGCTTCCACGCGCCGGTGTGGGATCAAGCGCTCTCGACGGGCGACGCGCCGCTCGAGCTCTACCCGGCGCTCGCGTACTACGTCGCGGGCCACCTCGCGCTCCTGCTCGGCCTCGAGGGCGACCTCATGCACGCGCTGTTCATTCTCGCGGTGATCGTGCACATCGGGATCGCCGTCGGCACGACGCTGCTCGCGATGCGCGTCGCGCCGCGTCCGCTCGCGTTCATCGTCGGCCTCGCCGCGCTCGTCGACACGGGAGCTGTCGCGCACGGCGGCAGCGTCGGCCTGTTTCACTGGGCGCTGCTGCACTCCGCGCTCGCGATGGCGTTCGTCACCGCCGCCGCCGTCTGCGTCATCGCGGCCGTGCAGAAGCCACGCCTCCGCACGTCGATCGGCATCTGGGTGTTCACCGCGCTCGCGTGCATCGCGCACCCCGCCGGCCTCCTCTCGGCAGCGGTGTCGCTCGTCGCACTCCTCGCGATCGCGATCCTCGCCTCCGACGTGATGCCGCGCCGCGCGCTCGCTGCCGGCGGTCACGTGGTCCTCGGTGTCGCCATCGGCGCGTCGACGTGGATGCCGCTCGCCGAGCGCATCTACCTCTACGGGCAGCACTTCCCAAATCCGATCCGCACGCCCGAGCGCGTGCTCGAGGATCTCCTCGCCGGTCCGTCGCCCGTCACCGTCTTCGCGATGCTCACGTACGCGGCGTACTTCGGCATCCTCGCCGGGCTGTGGTCGCGTCGCGCCGCGCCGATCTTCATGGCCACCTCTGCACTCGTGCTGCTCGTCGGCCTCTCCGACGCGCCGTACATGGCGTTCGATCTCACCGGCCCCGGCGTCGCGCGCCTCGGCACCGAGCGCCTCGCGCAGCTCGCGCGTCCGTTCATCGGCGCATGCTCGGCGTACGGCATCAGCGTGATCTGGCGCGCCGTCATCGCCGCATGGAAGACCGCCCCACGACGACAACGCCTCGCCGCCGCCGCGATCGTCGGGGCGATGAGCTGCATCGTCGCGCGGCAGATCCCATCCGTCTGGTGGAACGTTGCGGGCCGCGCGCGCGGCGAAGCGCAGATCTGGGCGCCCGATCACGCCGGCCGCATGGGCCTCGTCGCGTGGGCCAATCAAGTCACACCGACGGTGACACCCGCTCACTACGCACGCGCGATGTTCGAGACCGATCAGCACATGCACATGCACCTGACGGCGATGACGGGCCTCCCGACATTCCATCAGAGCTGGTTGCCCGACCTGCTGCTGCGCGAGCGCATCGAGGACGCGACCCCCGAATCACTCCGCCGCTTCAACGTCCGCTGGGTCGTCGCGCAAAACGGATCGCCCTCGCTCGGCGACGCGACCACCGAGCGCGTGTTCGGCAGCTTCCACATCCGCGAGCTCTCCGACTGGGATGGCAAGTTCGCGCGCATCGAGAAAGGCGAGGGCGCCGTCAACACGCTCGAGCTCGACGACAATCACGTCACCGTCGAAGTTCTCGGCCGCGAGCCGCAGCTCGTCGCGCTCGGCACCGGCTTCTATCCACGCTGGCGCGCCACGCATGCCTCCGGTGCCAACGAGCCCGTGTTCGCGCTGCCGACGATCCCCGGAGGACGGTTGCGCGTCGTCTCCGCGTGGCTCGCCCCGGGCAAGACCACGTTCACCATCGACGGCCCGCTGCCCTCCGACGGCAAAGGCCGGCCGTTCACGCTGCTCGCGATCGTCGGCGGCATCGCGGTCATCATCGCCTGGCGCATCACGAGGCTGCGCATCCGCATTCTCCGTCGCGTCGCTCGCATACGCACGCTCGCGCTCGGTCGCGCGTGGCTCGCGGTGCGCATCGGTGTCCCTCTCGTCGTGCTCGTGCTGTTCGCGCGCGGATGCATCCAATCGGAGCGCCCGACGCTCGCACTGCAGGTCGGCTCGGGGATGCGCGGCACCTCCACCGTCTGGGCGCGTCCCCCGAACGGCGACTGGCGGCGCTGCGGCTATCACCGCACCGATGGCACGTACCTCTGCGACAACGTCGCGCTCGTCTACGACGCGATGGCAGCGACGCTCAACGACGCGCCTCCGAGCTGGGGCTTCAACACGCCTGGCATTCTGATCGAGCCGCAAACGTCGGGCGTCGAGGTCAATATCACCGTCCCCGCGAAGCTGGTCGGCACATACTGGTGCGCAGCGAGCGAGGGCAGTGCGACGCTGCTCGTCGACGGCGCGAGCGAGTCACGCCACATCACGCGCGCGGTCCACGCGTTCTCCGATACGGGCGCGGAGAAGGCGACCATCCACGCGCAGCTCGGCAACGTGCCGTCGGTGATCACGTGCGTGCGCGAGGAAACGATCCTGCCGCCGCGTGGCTTCCTCCAGCAGCCGCCCGACGATCCGCCCGCGTCCGTGCTCGCGATTCACTAAGGCCGCGTCGGCTTGTCGGTCGTGACGCTCATCGCGTAGTCATCCGACGATATCGACACCGCGTCGACCACATCGAGCACCGTAACCGAACCCGGTGTTCAGCGCGTCGATCACGCCGAGCAGATACATCGACGATTGCGCCGGGTCGTCGCAGAGCTCGAGCTTCGCGTCCCACTCGTCGAGCATGTCGAGCACGTCTGTCTGGAAGTCGGACGCCATGTCACCGAGCGCCGTTGCAGGTCCCGCGATGGAGTACGCGGTCATCGCGATGCAGCCGGGTTGCTCGGACGTGAGATAGCCGGGGTCGCTGGATCGCTGTCACCACCGCACGCCGCGAGCATCGCCAATGCCAAAGCCCATCGCATCCGTGGAGCTTCGCACGCAGGCCCGCCGCCCGCGCCGCTGCAGAACGCGACAGCGGCGTAGCTCACACCATCCAAGTTGGTGTTTTGAAAAGAATGTCTCGCCCCAGAAACGGGTTTATCCGGGCGACGGACGATGGTATGTCGCTCGTCTAATGCCGCAATTCCCCTACGTCGTCGAAGCCCCGCGGACCACCCCGCCGGACCCGGTTCGCGCACCCAGCGCCGAGCTCGTCGACCGCTGGGTCCACGCGTATCTCGGCCACGCGCCGCTCTCGCTCGCGCTTCGCGAGATCAACCGCCTCATCGCGGTCGAAGCGGTGAGCGGTCAGACGGGCACGACGCTCGACGTTGGCTGCGGCGACGGCTTCTGGTGGACGCTGCGCGATCACGAGCAAGGCCAGGTCTACGGCATCGACATCTCCGCGAGCGAGATCGCTCAGGCCAAGACGCGCATCAACGCGGCGCTCACCGACGTCTCGTCGCAGCAGCCGTTCCCCGGCGAGAAGTTCGACACGATCATCGGCAACTGCTCGCTCGAGCACGTCCCTGATATCGATGGCGCGCTCGAGAATCTGCGCAAGGCCGCCGCCGACAAGGCGAAGCTGATCATGTTCGTGCCGACGCCGCGCTGGGCCTACCAGGGCAACTTGCAGGAGTGGCTCCTCGAGCACTTCCCGCGCCTCGCGATGACGATGTCGGGCGCGATGAATGGCTTCTTCCAGCACTGGCACCTCTACGACGCCAAGGTGTGGACAAGCCTGCTCGCCGCGAATGGCTGGAAGGTGCGCGAGGTCTACGGCCTCGGCTCCGCGCGTAGCGAGCTGCTGTTCCGCTTGTTCATGCCGCCGGCGTACGCCGAGTTCGTCGTGAAGAAGCTCACGGGCAAATATCCATCGCGCCTCGCGCGCTTCCTGCCGAAGGCGCTGCTCGCGCCGGCCGCCAAGCTGGTCAAGTGGGCGCTGCAGGCGCCGCTCGTCGCTGCTGATTCGCCGACCGCGTACGAGTACATGATCGTCGCTGACGCTGCCGATTCGCCCTCGTAAGTCATGTCGTTGAGGTGGGTGTTGGAGGCGTGGCGGAAGCCGTCCACGTTGGTCGTGGTCGCTGCGCTCGTTGCGGCAGTTGCGTTCTCGAACGTCGCTGGCACCGTCGGCGAGCTCGTGCTCTGCGGTGCGGCAGGTATCGGCGTGCTGCATCTGCGCGAGCGCTACGCGGGGCGTTGGAACATGACGCCGAAGAGCGCCGGCTGGATCGCCATTGGCGTCGTTCTCTTCGTCGCGTTCATGACGTTCCGTCCTGTCCTGTTTCACCCGACGACATGGGCGATGTTCGACCAGGGACCGCAGGACGCGGTGCTGTCCGACGCTCTCTCGTCGATGAAGCACGGGAAGCTGCCGCACTGGACCCATACGCTCGTCGGCGGAGACAGCCCTCTCGAGCTCTATCCATCCTTCACGTACATTCTTGCAGGCGCCATCACGATCGCATCCGGTTCCGACGCCAACGTCCCGGTGGTGCTGCTTCTCATGGCCGTGGCCGCTCACATCTTGATCGCGCTGAGTGCCACACGGCTCGCGCTGCGCTTTCTCCCCGCGTCACTCGCGGCGCTCATCGGATGCGCACTAATCGTCGATCAAGGCAGCGTCTCAAGCGGCGGTGTCATCGGGACGATCGAATACAGCCTCCTGCACAGCGCGATGGGGCAGGTTTTTGCGCTGTCCGCCGTGGTGAGCGTGGTGGACTGCATGCGCCGCCCCCGCATTCGTACGTCGATCGCGATCTGGTGCTTCACCGCGCTTTCGGTGATGTCTCATCCGTCGGCGCTGCTCAGTGCAGCCGTGGTGTGTCTCGCGCTCGTCGCCGTGGCGCTGCTTGCTCGCGACGTTCCCGCGCGCCGGCCGCTGTTCGCCGCGGGGCACATCGTCGTGGGGACTGCGCTCGGCGCGTTCGTGTGGTTGCCGCTTGGTGAACGCCTGCTTAATTACGCACAGCACTTCAGCAGCATTCTCGTGTCGCCTGGCCGCTGGCTCCTCGAGACGTTCAACCAGCCGGTACCCGAGGGCACATTCGCGATCATCGTGTTCATCGGCTATGCGGGCGTCGTGGCCGCCGTGTGGTCACGTCGAGCCGTCACCGTGTTCATCGGTGCGATCGCGTTGGCGTTCGTGTGCGGCCGATGCGACGTCGTTTACCTCGGGTTCGATCTCGCGCCGAGTCCCACTGTTGCTCGCTTGGGCTCGGATCGGTTCTACGGGCTCGTGCGCCCGTTCATGTATGTCGCATCGGCGTACGCGATGTCCCTCGTGTTCCAGCAAGTGCGTCAGGCGTGGAAGAGCCTGTCTGTTCGCGACCTCCGGATCGCGTGCGCGATCGCGGGCGTGCTCGGTGGCGCCGCGCTGCGGATCTTCTCGCAAGCAGGGGTGCAACTCGTCGACGACGTTCGTCTCGCGGCGAACGCTCACGTGGGGGCCAAGGTGAACGGGCCGCTCCTCGGCTGGGAGTACACGCGCATGCTCGAGCAATCACCCGAGCGATTCGCACGGGCGGCGTTCTACGACACGCTAGAAAACTATCTCCACGCCACTGCCCGCACCGGCCTGCCGGCAGTCCACTTCGGCGCGATGCCGGACGTGATGATCCGGCATCGCATCGAGGACAGCTCGCCCGAGAGCCTCCGGCGCTTCAACGTACGGTGGCTGGTGACGCTGAACCCGAACTTCGAGCTGGCCGGTGATCCGAAGACTGAGATCCACGTCGGCCCGTGGAAGATTCAGGAAGTGCCGGGCTGGGACGGCAAGTTCGCGCGTGTCGAGAGAGGTGGAGGCGAGGCCATCACTCATCGCATCGACAACGACGCTGTCGAGATCGAGCTCACCAAGACCGACAAGCCCGCGCTCGTCGTCCTAGGCATGAGCTACTACCCGCGATGGCGCGCCATCGACGCGAACGGCAGGATCGTTCCGGTCTACGCGTATCCAGCGACGGAAAAGAGCAGCCTCATGGTCGTCGCCGCGTGGGTTCGTCCTGGGCTCACTCGATTCACATCGGACGGTCCATTGCCGTCCGATGGCAAGGGTCGAGACCTCTCCCTGCTGGCGCTCGTCGGCGCGTTCGCCGCAATCGCGATCTGGACGCGTCGGGCGTGGAAGCACCGCGCCCTCGTCGTCATGTCTCGGACGCTCAGGGCGGCGCGATCCAAGCTGCCTCTCGCAGCTCGCGTGGGCAGCATTGTCTTCGCTGTCGGGCTCATCGGTGTCGGCGTCACGCGGTGTCGCGCACCGGCGCGGTCTCTCGAGCTAGGAACGGGCGCGTTGGGAGACGCGAACGTGTGGGTGCATCCGCTCAGAGCCAAAGACTGGCAGAAGTGCGGCTATTCGACAGCGTTCGGTCAGTACCAGTGCGACCTCGCAGTCGTGACCGACACCACCTGGACCATCCTGAACGACGAGCAGCCGAGCTGGATGTTCACGACACCGACCATCTTTGCGCGCTCTCGCAAGTTCGACGATTTCGATCTGCGCATTCGCATGCGTCGCCATCTCGCAGGAACCTACTGGGTCGGCTCGTGGGGCAACGCGGCCAGAATTCAGATCTCGGGCATGCCTGACGTGACCACGAACAAGCAGCAGAAGGTGTACGTCGAAGATAAGGGCATACGCGAAATCACGATCACCGCCGCGGTCCCGGCGACGGGATTCCACGTGACGTTCGTGAGCGAGGCGTCCCTGATCCCTGTTCGCGATGAGCCCCGCGCGCCGCTAACGCCTCCGTAGTTCGTCGTCGGGACTGACGGCGCAGAAGTCCGGTCAGCCGGACACGCCGTGATAGGGTCCCCACGTTTCTCATGCGCGTACTGCTCGTAATCCCCGCTCTCAACGAGGAGACCGCTCTCGCGGGCCTGCTCGCCGAGGTGCGCGAGACGCAGAGCGCGCTGCCGGAGCACGTGATCGAGGTCGCCGTCGTCGATGACGGATCCACCGATCGGACGGCTGACGTCGCCCGTGCGGGTGGTGCACGCGTCGTGAGGCTGTGCGGCAACCTTGGCATCGGCGGCGCCGTGCAGTCTGGCATCCGCCTCGCCGCGCGCGAGGGCTTCGACTGCGCCGTGCAGGTCGACGGCGACGGTCAGCATCCACCGGGCGAGGTCGTGAAGTTGATCGCAACGGCGACGTCAGGGGACAAACCGGATCTCGTCGTCGGATCGCGCTACCGCGACAAGGACAACTTCCGCTCCACCCCGCTGCGCCGCCTCGGCAGCTGGTGGCTGCGCATGATCCTGCGCGTCGTCGCGGGCGTACGCGTCTCGGATCCGACGTCGGGTTATCGCCTCTACGGATCGCGCGCGCTGCGCTTGTTCCGCGACACGTATCCGTACGATTTCCCCGAGCCGGAATCCCTCGCCGTCGCGCGCATCGCGGGCCTCCGGATCGCAGAGACGCCCGTCGTCATGCGCGAGCGCCGGGGAGGCCGCAGCAGCATCGCGGGCTTCTCGACGTTCTATTACATGTTCAAGGTGACCATCGCGATCCTGCTCACGGCGGTTCGCGTGCGTCGCCAGATTCCCGAGGAGACGAGCGATGGAACCTAATCAGGACTGGATGATCGGTAAGGGCTCGTGGGTGTTCGCGATCGCGTGCCTCTTGATCGCAGCGGTGATGATGCGCTTGCTGCTCCGCGAGCGCGTGACGCTGCAGGGCAGCATGTCGTATCTCGCGTTCTTGATGGTGCTCGGCGCGATCGGCCTGTTCCCGAACCACGCGTCGCAGCTCGCGAACTACCTCGGCTTCAAGTTGCTCTCGAACTTCTTGTTCTGCGCGGCGATCGCGATGCTCGCGCTGCTGCACCTTCGCGCGCTCGTCACGCTGTCGAAGGTCCAGCTGCGCTCCGTCGCGCTGACGCAGGAGCTCGCGCTACTCAGCGAGAAACTGGATCGCGTGGAGCAACGCCAAAGCGCGTCGAGGAACGCGGAGTGAAGAGCCCGATCTATTGGTCCCCTGGGATCTATCGCTTCACCATGAAGCGGCTGTACGGGGCGGCCGAACATCTGAGGGAAGAGGCCGTCGCGCACGAGATTCCAGACGGAGCGTCTGTTCTGGAGCTTTGCTGCGGGCCAGGTCGCCTCGGACTTCTCCTCAAGGAGAAGAACTGCGACTACACCGGCTTCGACTGCAATGCTTCGTTCGTCGCTCACGCGCAGAAGGCCGGACTGAACGTTCACCAGAGCGTTCTTCCGCCGCTGCCAGACGTCCCAGACGTGGACTACGTCGTCGTGGTTGCGAGCTTCTATCACTTCAAAGCGGAAGCGGCGGCCTTCGTCGATAGCCTCTGGAACAAGGCGCGCAAGGCGCTGATCATTCTCGAGCCCATCAACAATCGCTCGTCTCACGCGAACAAGTTCATCAGCAAGCTCAGTCGCCTCATGTCTCACCCCGGGGTTGGTGAGTTGCCTGTCCGCTTTTCCGAGCCGGAGATGGACAGTCTGTTGAGCCAGTACCAGACGAACACGAACAGCTTTTCAAAGCTGATGTCCGACGACCGCGACAAGCTGTACGTCCTCTACAAATGAGAGAACGGCGAGAGGCCAAAGCGCGCAGCCGTTTGCCGCGCTAGCCCCATGAGCTTGTAGACGTTGATGATCGCGAGGCGCTTCGCCTGCGCTCGAGCCTGCGTCCACGGGCTACCGCCGAACTTCTCCGAGAGGCTCGCGGTCTCCGTCATCTGGACGACGTAGCCCTCACCTGATTTGGACGTCTCGTACCAGCGGAAGCACGCGATGTCGTCGGTGAGATAGACCGGGTCACCGCGCCGGGCGATGCGCAAGAAGAAGTCGTGGTCGAACGCGAAGCGGAACGAGTCATCGAGGTAACCGATGTCGTCGTGCAGCGAGCGCTTCCAGAACGTCGTCATCTGGCTGACGTAGTCCTCGGTCAGGAAGTTCTCGAACGTGTGCCGGCGGCAGCGGTAGTCCTTGTAGACACTGATCCAGCGGCGCACTTCATTGTCGTCCGCGTCGATGATCTGGCAGCGACCGTGGACCCACTCCGCCTCGGGATTCGCACGGAATGCCTTGGCCACCTTCGCGAGCGCGCCGGGTAGCAGCACGTCGTCGCTGTTCAGCCAGCCCACGACATCACCGGTCGCGGCCTTGAGGCCCTTGTTGATCGCGTCGACCTGACCCTTGTCCTTCGCGCTCGACCAGCGCAGGACGTTGCCATAGCTCTCGAGGATCTCGAGCGTGCCGTCCGTGCTGCCACCGTCGAGCACGATGTACTCGAGCTCGAAGTCACCGCGCTGCGACAGCACGCTGTCGATCGTTCGCCCGATGAACTGCGCCTGATTGAACGACGGGGTGACGATCGAGATCTTCATTACATCGAGGGCGTGCGACCAGCGAGCGTGGCGCGCACGTCGTCCTCGTCGTGCTTCACCATGCGCGTGATCAGTTCTTTGAACGTGACCTTGGGCTTCCAGCCGAGAGCCTTCAGCGCCTTGCTCGGATCGCCGTGGAGGTGGTCGACCTCCGTCGGGCGCAGGTAGCGAGGATCGATCTCGACGTAGTCCTTCCAGTTCAACCCGAGCGTCGTGAAGGAAACATCGAGCGCGTCGCGCACCGAGTACGACTGGCCCGTCGCGATGACGAAATCGTCCGGCTTCTCCTGCTGGAGCATCATCCACATCGCTTCGACGTAGTCGCCCGCGTAGCCCCAGTCGCGTTTCGCGTCGAGGTTGCCGAGGAACAGCTTCTTGTCGAGGCCGTGCTTGATGCGTGCAGCAGCGCGCGTGATCTTGCGCGTGACGAACGGAATGCCGCGGCGTTCAGATTCGTGATTGAACAGGATGCCGCACGCGATGAACATTCCGTACGCATCGCGATAGTTCTGGCAGAGCTGGTGCGCGAACACCTTGGCGCACGCATACGGGCTGCGCGGCTGGAACGGCGACGTCTCGAGCTGTGGCGGCGGGCAGCTACCAAACATCTCGCTCGACGAGGCCTGATAAAAGCGCGGTCGCTTGTCGAGCTCGCGGATCGCCTCGAGCAGCCGCAGCGTGCCCATCGCGACCGTCGACACCGTGTACTCCGGGACGTCGAAGCTCACGCGCACGTGGCTCTGCGCACCGAGGTTGTAGACCTCGTCGAAGTCGTGCTTGCGGACGATGTTGCTGAGGCTGCCGCCGTCCTCGAGGTCGCCGTAGTGCAGACGCAGGCGGTAATCGGGGACGTGCGGATCCTGATAGATCCGATCGAGGCGCTCCGTGTTGAACGAGCTGGAGCGACGGACGAGACCGTGGACCTCGTAGCCTTTGCCGAGGAGCAGCTCGGCCAAAAATGACCCGTCCTGCCCCGTGATTCCGGTAATGAGAGCGCGCTTCACGACTGGTGCTCTCGATACCACGACACGGTCACGGCGAGGCCGTCGGCGAGGCTCGTGTGGGCCGAAAAGCCGAAGCGTTCCTTGGCCCTCGTTACATCGAGGCGCCGACGGGGCTGTCCGTTGGGCTGCGTGACGTCCCACACGATCTTCCCAGTGAAGCCGACCGCGGCCGCGATCTGCGTGGCGAGATCCTTGATGCTGATTTCGTTGCCGCTGCCGAGGTTCACGGGCTCGCTCGAGTCGTACTTCTCGGCCGCGAGGATCATGCCCTCGGCGGCGTCACCCGCGTAGATGAACTCGCGCGTCGGCGATCCATCGCCCCACAGCGTGACGTCCGACTGGCTATCGCGCGCGGCGATGAACTTGCGAATCATCGCGGGAATCACGTGCGACGTGCGCAGATCGAAGTTGTCGCGCGGGCCGTACATGTTGACCGGGAACAGCACGATCGAGTTCATGCCGTACTGATCGCGATACGCCTGGCTCTGCACGAGCAGCAGCTTCTTCGCGACGCCGTACGGCGCGTTCGTCTCCTCGGGATAGCCGTCCCACATCGTCTCTTCGCGGAACGGAATCGGCGCGAACTTCGGATACGCGCAGATGGTGCCCGCGATCACGGTCTTCGCGACGCCCGCGACCCGCGCCTCCTCGATCATCTGGAGGCCCATCATCGCGTTGTCGAACAGGAACAGGCCCGGGTTGTCGCGATTTGCACCAATGCCACCGACCTTGGCGGCCAGGTGGAAGATGACGTCGGGCTTGCTGTCGCCGATGACACGCTTGCAGGCCTCGCGGTCCACGAGGTTGTAGTCGCGGCTGCGGGGGACGAAGACGCTCGCAGCGCCGCGGGCCTTCAGCTGCTCGACGACAAAGCTGCCAAAGAAGCCGCCGCCGCCGGTAACGAGGACGCGCTTGGAGGACCAGAAAGTGGAGCTCACTGCGGTCCGTTCGTATCGCATCCTCGTCGGAAAGTCGCGCGTGGACGGGCATCACTGAAGCGTTGACCTGGGTGCCGCTCGGCCGGATAGTCAGCCTATGAAGTTGGTGTTGGTGGGCGTGATCGCGGTCGCATTCGTTGCTGCCTGTGGTGACAACGGAGAGCCCACGCCCGCTGTTGTCGATGCATCTGTCGACGACGCGGAGCCGGTCTCGTGTGAAGCGGGCCAGACTCTATTTGGCTCTGCTGACGGCGTGTTTGTTTGCCTTGCACTCGCGCCCAGCGGGTCGCTCGTTCTCGAAGCACAAGAGATCGATACAGACACCGACGTTCGCTGCGTGACCCCGGGCAAGGGCCAGGATGGTTGCGCGCTTGCAGCCCAGACGATCACTGTCACGGGGCGAGTTCGGGCTTACGGTTCGCGAACGCTGATCCTCATCGCGACGGATCACCTCGATGTCATGCAAGCCGCAGCGATCGACGTCTCGTCGAACGAAACCACTTGGGGCGCCTCGGCGAATCAATGTCGGCCGTGGGACCCGCAGATGTCCGCGTACCAACGCGCGGCGGAAGGCGGGCAACTCGCTCGCGCGACGGTCGACGGTGTCCACGGCGGTTGTCCTGGCCAGCCCGGCTATCGGTACGCGTGCACCATCGATCCCGAGCCGCCCGGCGGAGGCGGTGGCGCCGTGCTTCTCATCGCGCCGACGGTGGCCATCGATGGCGTCGTTAACGCGTCGGGCGCTGGTGGTGGAGCCGCGCGCGGTACGAGCCAAAGCTACTTTCACGGAGTCTGCGGCGCGGGCGGAGGTGGTTCTGGCGGAATGATCGTGATCGATGCGCACGCCATTCAAGGAGACGGCCTCCTGCTCGCCACGGGTGGTGGCGGCGGCGGAGCGATCAACAACGCGGACGATCCGACGGGACGTGGTCACGAGCCCGACGAGTCGATGCCGCTCGTTGCCGCTGTCGGCGGCGCCGGATTCATGGATCCCTATATGCGCGTCGCGGCCGGTGGGCCGGGCGGCATGATCTCGAACAGCGTCGGTGGCGCCGGTAGTGGGTCAGGGCCTCAGAATTACTGGGGAGCCAATGGTGGCGGCGCGGGCACGATCACTCTGAGTGCCGCGTTTTCGGGGGTGGTCGCTCCGTCGCGAGAGTAAGTCGCCGCGGCCAATCGACGCGATGCATCCGTAACGAAGACGACGCAATCAGTCCCGGGACTACACCGCGTGGGGCGTTTTGGGCGTAGACGCAAACCGGGCGCAATACTAGGGTGGCGTCGATGGGGCAGGTAGACATCGTGGTGCCGGCGTTCAACGAGGCAGTCTCGATTCCGGTCTTGTACGAACGCCTGAGCGCGATGGCCGCTGGCGAGAAGAAGCACGACTTCCGCTTCTTGATCGTCGACGACGGCAGCAAGGACGAAACGCCGAACGTCGTCCGCAAGCTGAGCATGGTCGACCCGCGCGTGAAGCTGTACCAGCTGTCGCGCAATTTCGGTCACCAGGCAGCGCTATCGGCGGGGCTCGATCACGCAGACGGCGACGCGGTCATCTTCCTCGACGCAGACCTCCAGCACCCGCCGGAGGTCGTGCCGACTCTGCTGCGCAAGTGGGAAGAAGGCGCGCAGATCGTCGACACCAAGCGCATCGAGAACAACCACCGCGCGAAGCTGAGCGGCGCGATGTCGAACACGTTCTATCGCGTGATCAATCTTCTCTCCGAAGTGCAGCTCGAGCAGGGCACCGGTGATTTTCGCCTGCTCGATCGCAGTGCCGCAAATGCGCTCCGCCAGGTGAAGGAACGCGCGCGCTTCCTTCGTGGCCTCGTGCAGTGGATCGGGTTCCGCCACGCACTGGTCGAGTACTTGCCGGAGTCGCGGTTCGCGGGTGAAACAAAGTTCTCGTTCAGCTCGCTGCTCCGGCTCGCATTCGATGGCCTGTATTCGTTCTCGTCGGTGCCGCTGCGCGTCGCGACGTGGCTCGGCGGGATCACGACGTCCGGCGCGTTCCTCTACGGGCTCTACGTGCTGTACGAGAAGTTCTTCACCGACAACCTCATCGCCGGTTGGACGTCGCTGATGGTGGTCACGCTGTTCATCGGCGGCGCGACGCTCGTCGTGCTCGGCATCCTCGGCGGCTACATCGGCCGCATCTACGAAGAGGTTCGGGCGCGGCCGGTGTATCTGCTCCAAGAGCAGCCACCTCAGAAATCAGCAATCGTCGCGCAGCTCGTGAGCCCGGTGTCTCCGTTGAAGCCGACGCCGACGCAGTCTCCGCCCGTCTGATACGCGAACGGTTGCGCGAGCGGGAACAGGCCTGCCCCGCCGTCGCGCGCGGCGTTTTCCATCTGCTCGGAGAGAGAACGCTCGAGAGAGCCTTCCGGGAACTCGGACGGTGTGAAGCGATTGATCATGTAGACGGGGTTCGACACGTGCGCGTGGCGAAGAAATGTCTGTAGCGAGTCCACTGGCTCGTACGCCCAGACGCTATTCGAGACCATGACGATCGGAACGGTGGGGTTGGCGTTCGCAGCCCTGATCACTCGGCGCAGTTTCTTCGCGAACTCGATGGAGCTGTCGCGCATCGCGACGGACTGCGCGTGGAGGATGTAGTCGAGATGGAATAGCTGCCAGACCATCAAGGCGAGCGCGAGACAGCGGATCAGGAGAGCAGCTCGTATGTCGAAGAAACGCGCCGCGCGCACGATGGCGACGTAGCAGGAGTAGATCGCGATTGGAGCAGCGAGGGCGCCGGGAAGATAGTAGCGCCCGAGTTGCGGTGGCCAGCCGTTGTAGAACGCCACCTGAGAGAGCCACGTGACAAAGACAAACGCGATCGATGCGCTCGGCATCACGAGTTGAGCGACAAGTGCTCTTCGGTTCTTCGCGACGACGACTAAGACGATCGTGGTCGTGATCCCCGCGGCGATTGCCAACCAGTTGTCAGTCACGAGCTCGCGAGCAGCGGTGGTCATCAGCTGGATTCGCCCGCTAGCGGAGGTGCTGTCGTTGTAGACGTGTCCGAAACGTTTGACGCCGACGTATGTCGCGATCGCAACGAAAATACCGAACACGATATGGACCGCGGCGCCGACGGTGATCCAGCGGTGCGAGCCTCGCCAGCGAGCGCGCGCGGCGAGATAGACGCTTGGTAGTATCAGGAACACCGCGTTCTCTTTGCTTCCCGCCGCGACGATGCCACCGATGGCGAGAGCCGCCCCACACCACGCGTGATACCGGGCGAGCCGAGTACTCCGCATGGTCCGGACTGCCGCGATCGTTCCCCAAGCGTAGAGCGCGAGCGCGGGGACCATATACCCCTCAGCGGGCCCCAGGCGGCAGTAGATGTCTCCCCACCACGTAGGCGCACCCACGATGAAGAGCGCAGCGACGAGGTTTTCCCAAAAGCCACCGAGCCGGCGGAGCGCCATCAGGAGGAGCAGGAGACTGAGCGCGAAATTCAGAACATGCGCGAACCACCAGAGTCGCGCGCTGCCATGCCAGAGACCGGTCTCGGCGAGACGAAGCGCGTAGTAGGAGGGGCGGTAGCGCTTTCCTTGACCAGGTGACCAGGCCTCGGATTTAGTGAGCGTGTCGAAATACCAGCTGGGTCCATGGCTCGAAGAGCGGTCGTAAAATGCGACGGTCTCGTGGTCGTCGATCATCGACCATCGCGCGGAGAGCAGGGGCCCTAAAAGGGCAAATGCGACGACGAATGAGCTCAGCGTCGAGAGGATTAGGTAGCGGCGACCTCTCGATCCTCCGTCGAGAATGCGCGCGAGCCATCTCCACCCCTTCACCACTCATTCCTCTAGAAGATCGCGACAGCGCGGCATTCCTTGAGCCCGGTACCGCCATCGACGCCGACGCCAATACAGCTGCCGCCATTTGGTTGATAGGCGAACGGTTTCGTCAGGGGGAAGAGTCCTTTGCCGCCGTCGCGCGCTGCGGTCTCCATCTCCTGTGCGAGAGAACGCTCGAGCGATCCTTCAGGGAAGTCAGAGGAGGCAAACCGATTGACCATGTACACGGGATTCTTCACGTGCGCGTGACGCAGGTAGATCTGCAGTGAATCGACGGGCTCGTAGGACATCACGCGGTTCGACACGATCACGATCGGTGCGTTCGGGTCGGCGATAGCGGCCTTGACGACTCGCTGTAGCTTTGACGAAAACGACGACGAGTTTTTGCGCATGAGCGCTGCCTGTTTGTGAAGGCTGTAGTCGAGATGCAGGAGAGTCCAGGCCATCAGGACGAGCGCGAGGACGCGTAGGATGATCGCTGCACGTACGTCGAAGAAGCGCGCGATGCGAACCGCACCGACGTAGCAGGCGTAGACCGCGAGAGGTGCGGCAAGAGCGCCAGGGAAGTAGTACCGCGGCGTGACGGGGGGCCAACCGTCGTAGAACGCGACCTGTGAGAGCCAGGTCAGCAGCGAGAAGATGATCGTCACCGCCGGCATCGCGAGCGAGCGAGCGAGCACGAGGCGCTTCTCCTTGGCCACGAACAGCGCTCCGCCACTCACGGCGATTGCGGCAGCGAGAACTAGTACGTGACCGCGGATGAACCCTTCAAACGCTGCGAACATCAGCGAGAGACGATCACCCGTGGACGCGTCGACCTTGTAGACGTGGCCATTCCGCGCGACGCCGACGTAGATCGCGATCGTGACGAAGATTCCGAACGTGAGATGGAGTGCGCTACCTACAGTGATCCAGCGACGCGAACCCCTCCAACGCGCACGTGCGACGAGGTACACGCTCGGCAAGAGGAGAAACACCAAGTTCTCCTTCGTGCCCGCCGCAACGATGCCACCGATCGCGAGCGCCGCACCACTCCAGCGGTGGTAGCGAGGCAGCTTCCCGCTACGCATGGTTTGCACCGCCGCAACGGCGCCCCAGATGTAAAGCGCGAGGCCGAGGGCGACGTAGTTCTCCGACGGACCGAGGCGGCCCCAGATATCGCCCCACCACGTGATGGCGCCCGTCATCCAGACTAGCGCGGCGAAGTTCTCCCAGATCCCCGCGGTGCGACGTGCTGCCCACAGGAGGAGTAGCGCGAACAGTGCGAACTGGAGGACATGCGACAGCCACCACAGGCGCGCGCTGCCATGCCAAATGCCAGTCTCCGCGAGGCGAAAGAAGTAGTAGAGCGGCCGGTAGCGACTACCTTCACCGGGGCTGAGCGATCCGGACGCGTAGAGCTCGCGGAAGAACCAGCCTGGTCCATGACTCGGCGATGCGTCGTAGAACGCGAGCGTCTCGTGGTCATCGATGAGCGACCAGCGCGCGGAGAGCAACGGCTTCAACAGCGCGAGCGTGATACCGACCGCGAGCAATGCCGTGACGACGAGGTATCGGCGTCGGCGCGAGAGCGGGCCGCCATCGAGGACACGAGCGATGCGTTTCCAACCTGTCACCGTGTCTGCCCCGTGGACTCCGGCGCCACTATAGCGGAAAGGCGAGGGCGCTCATCGCGCTTCGACCAGGATAGCTGTGCCGCCTTTGACGCAAGCCGGCCGACTAACGGACCGCGACGCTGTAGACGTTACGAGTTCCACGAGCGGCACGAGCCCACAGGAAGCCACTCGCGCGCTCGTATCCGCGACGAATTAGATCCGTGCGGAGTGCATTGTCCTCGAGAGAGCGCTGCATCGCGCTCGCCATCCCGTCGATGTCTGTTGGAGCGAACAGCAGTCCCGCATCTCCGACGAGCTCGGGCAGTGATGCTGCGTTCGAAGAAGCCACCGGAACGCCCACCGACATTGCCTCGAGCACGGGGAAGCCAAAGCCCTCGTACTTCGACGCGAACACGAACGCGCTCGCGCCCCGGTAGAGCGAGGCGAGCTCCTGGTTCTCCAGCCAGCCCGTCACGACCACGCGTCCTGCACCAGGGTGCGTTGCTGCGGACTCGAGCCGCGCGTGATCGCGGCCGCGGATGCCGACGACAACGAGCGGAGGCGGCGATGACAGGCGTGCGTACGCCGCGAGCAGTCCGTCGAGGTTCTTGTGCGGATGAGAGGCTGTCACGGTGAGCAGGTACCTGCTCGCGAGATCGAAGCGCGTGCGCACCGCCGCTACGTCAGCGGGCGTTGTGGCGACGAGGTTGCCGTCGATGCCGTGATAGACGACGTCGATCTTGCCGTCGGGGATGCGCAGGACGTCGCGGATCGCGGCGCGCGAGCTCTGCGAGATCGTGAGCACGCGAGTGGCGCGACGAGCGACCTGCGGGATCAGGAGGCGGTTCGCGACGAGAGCCGAGCGCGTCCAGTCCTCGGGATGAAAGTGATAGTTCAGGTCGTGCAGTGTCACGACACTCGGGCAGGGCGCGACGAGCGGTGCCGTGTAGCCGAGGGAGTGGAGGACATCAATGCCGTCGCGCTTCGCTCGGTACGGAAGGACCGTTTGCTCGTACCCGAGGCGAGCGGGACGTGACTCGGCGTCGATCGGGCACACGACCTCGCGGAGATTGGCGGCGAGAGGAAACGTCTCCGCCGCCTCGCGTGCGACGTAGAGGACAAACTCGTCGTTGGGGCACGCAGCGACGAGCGAGCGGATCAGGTTGCGCGCGTAGATCTCCGTTCCGCCGACCTTGCCGGGGATGAGGTACAGCGCGTTCAGTCCGATCCGCACCGATAGGAGCCTGCCGTCGTTCAAGCGTTCGGTCCAGGCCGACTGTGCATGGAGTGCGTCCGTAGGTTGTCGGCGGACCGTCGACTATACTCACCTTCAACTGCTTCGACGCGTGTGTCGGCGATTCGTTCACGGAGCGACTTCCTGAAGCTCGACCATTCGACGGAATCGACCATCCCGCCGCAGCGCTAGCTCCTCGAATCCTCCGTCCTCCACGAGCCTGCCCTCTCCGAGCACGTAGACTCGGTTGCAGTTGCGGATCGTAGATAGCCTGTGTGCGATGATGATGATCGTCATCTGGCCCTGCAGCTGATCGATGCTTTGCTGGATCGCGAGCTCGGACTCGGAGTCGAGCGCGCTTGTCGCCTCGTCCAGAACGAGGATCTGCGGCGAGCGAAGCAGCTCGCGCGCGATCGCGAGACGCTGGCGTTGCCCGCCCGAGAGCTTGACACCGCGGTCACCGACCTGAGTGTCGAAGCCGTTTGGCATTTGCTCGATGAACTCGAGACAGCGCGCGCGCTTCGCTGCGTCCCGGATCTGATCTTGGGTGTACGCGTGCGACCACAGCGCGAGATTCGCGGCGACCGTGTCGTCGAACAGCACGGCGTCCTGCGGCACGTAGCCGACCTGCGCACGTAACGTGGTCAGATCCATCGTCGCGAGATCCGTTGTGTCCATCATCACGCGGCCGCGCGACGGGCGAAGCGTCCCCGTCATCAGGTCTACGAGCGTGGACTTGCCTGCACCGCTGCCGCCGACGAAGGCGACCGTCGTGTTGACCGGGATGCGCAAGTCGATGCCGGTAAGCACATCGCGGCCCGTACGATACGCGAAGCTCACGTGGTCGAACACGATCGCGTCGGTGAGAGACGTGAAAGGCACCGTCCCGTTCGGCTCGACCGATCCCTCGGTCTGCTCGGTCGTGTCGCGTACGAGGTCGACACTGCCAATGTAGCCGATGAAGCCCTGCCACGTCGTTTGCAGCACGAACACTTCGTTCATCACGCGGAAGAAATAGAGCAGCAGGATGAACAGGGAGGCGAGCTCGGCTCCCTGGATCACTGCGCGGAAGTAGAGGAGTCCCGCCAGGAAGACGACCATCACCGGTTGCGACATCGCGAGACTGAATGCGCTGGCGCTCGACGCCTTGAAGTCGTTGTCGAGAATGCGCTCGGACGTTCCCCAGACGCGCTCCTCGAAGCGGCGATACGAGCCGGTCGCGCGCAGATACTTGAAGGCGTGGAGGACCTGGATGAGCAGGCTCGTGAGCGCGGCCGAGTCCTTCGAAACGACCAACGAGTAGCGGCGGATCACCATTCCGGTGACGCGGGTGAGGCCGATCATCACGCCACCGATCGCGATGCAAACCACGCTGAGCCGCCAGTCGAGGATGCACACCATCAGGAACAAGAGACTCGCGCTCAATGCTGGAGACAACGCGCGGATGAAGTACAGGAAGCCGCCGGCAGCGCGATTGACCTCGTTGATCAGGAGGTTCGTGTAGAAGCCTGCGTTCATGCCGGTCACGTGCTGGTAGTCCGCGGTCGCCAGCGCATCGAGCGCGCGCCGGCGCATCTGACGCAGGACGCGGCGCGAGAGCTCGAACTGATAACGCAGGGTGAGGAACTGGAGCAGCCCCTTGATCACGAACAGCAGCATGATCAGCGGCAGCACGCTCGCCGCGGTCATAGGGATATGAAGCGCGCCGAGCACGCTCGTGATCGCGCTCGCATTCGACGGCTTGTCCGGTGTCTCGAACAGCGGATAGAACAACGCGATGCCTACGCCTTCGGCGTACGTCATCACCAACGTCAATCCGACGAGGATCAGGATTCGCCCGCCCGCGTATCCCCAGAACTGGCGGAAGTAGCGAACGACCAGGGAAGGCAGCGGCCGCGACAAGGCCGTCATGGTACATCAGGCGGGCGTGGCGACTGCGCGCAACATCCTCGCGAAGGTGGTCAGCACGCTGCAAGCGCGCGGGATCGGCCTCGCGCGCCTTCAAGCGCTTCACCCGACCATCGATCGTGGCGTGAAAGCCGCCCGGCGTCGGCTGTACACCGAGCAGTTCTTTCGCCGCGGTCCGCGGAAGCGGGGCACCGGCGGCAAGACGTTCGTGCTGTTCAATCACTGCTACGACCTCGATGTCGACGCGCTGTGTGCGGCCGACACCCCTCACGAGCTCTGGGTGCTCGATCCGTTCTCGCTGTTCACCGATGCTCAGCACTTCTTCCCGCCGGGACAGCGTGACCTGGACAGCGTGTACGGTGGGCCCGACATGCGCGATTCGATCGCTCGGATAAAGGCCGCATTCATCACCGGCCTCGCGCAGCGACTCGTCGACGAGATCCGCATCTCCGCGCTGATCACGCCGGCCGACACGTTCTACTACCTGCGGCCATTGATCGAGGAACTCGCCGCGCGAGGAGCGCCAACGATCGTGCAGGACAAGGAAGGCACGATTGCACCGAGCGCGATCATGGACGATCACGCCCGAGTGCTCGCCGAGCGATACCCGCCGATCGGCGATGCCTATTTCTTTTGGAACCAGACCGTGCGCGACTTCTGGCAACGCGTTGGGCTCGCGCCGGATCGGATGCGCGTGCTCGGCCAGCCGCGTTCGGACTTCTTTTTTCATCGCGATCGCTGGCCGACCAAGACTTCGCTCGGCCTGACCGAGGGCAAACAGTTGCTCGTCGTGTTCACGTACGACTCGGACGTCTACCTGCGCGTGACCGAGCCCCTACCGGATCGGCCGTGGAAGCCGATGCGCGATCTGCTTCACGCCGAGGTTCGCAGGCTTGCACGCGAGAGGCCGGACCTCGAGATCGTCGTGAAGGCGCATCCGCAGCAGGCCGAGCTCGCTGAAGTGATCGACGAGCTCACGACGGATCCGCTGCCAAACGTGTGTGTCATGACCGGCGCGAAGAGCGCGAGCCATCTCATCGTTCACGCCGACGCGATCGTCGGCTTTCAAAGCACCGTGATGATCGAGGCGATGCTGACGGACAAGCCGGTCATCTACGCGGGCTGGGGAGCAGTTCACGCACGACATGCGCCGAGCCTGATCCCGATCGACCGTTCTGGTGGTGTGTCGGTACCTCGCGATGAAGCAGACCTCGCGACCGCGCTGCGCCGCGCGTTGAGCGGCGAGCTTGTCCCCCCCCCCGCCGAGCTCCGCGCGCGCCGAGCGTTCACCGATCGATACTTCTTTCACGCCGACGGTAATGTTTCGGCGCGCGTGCTCGATGCCGCGGCGGAGGTCGCTACGCGTGGCTCATCGTCGCGATGCCAGACGTGAACATGCGGCGCAACATCGGCTTGCCGAGTTGGACGGGATGCTTCGATCTGGCCGCTCGCGTTTGGCCGACGCGGAACGCACAGAGCTCAAATTCTCAGTCTAACGCCTCGGTCAGGCGGGCGTGCAGCGTTCCTGGCACCGGTGGCGTGGTCGCCTTTCCGTAGAGCGCCGCGACGAGGCGGCCCAATTGGTCGCGGAGGGCGCGCGTCTCCGTGTCGAGGTCGACGGTCGCGCGCGGCGTGGTGTCGAGCATCGTTGTCTTGCCGTCGAGAATCATGTCCGCGAGGCGGCGCTGCGCAGCGAGGGAACGCGGGCGACGCAGTAGATCTCGATGTTGGCGGATCACGGGCGGTGCGAGCGCGAGGTTGCGTACGCGGCCGAGGAATGTGCGCGGCGGATCTTCGGAGAAGTCGAACGCCTCGCCGATATCCACGAGACCGCGCACGAGCTCGAGGGCTAGCCAGCGGAAGGCGATCCGCGTGCGCTCGATGCTCCATCCGTCGCGCAGCGCCTCATCGATCGCCGTGAGATACGCAGGGAGCGTATCGCCGACGTAGTTCAGCTCCGCCGGATACTGGATCACCGTCGGGCAGTAGGTGACGACGGGGATCCCGAGGAGCGGCATCTCCCTGCCCACGCTCGACCAGGCGTTGAGCACGACATCGGCTTGCTCAGCCACGTCGTACATGGAGAGCTTGTCTGCGGGCCAGTTGACCTTCGCGTTCGCGGGCAGGTTCGCGAGCTCCTGCTCGAGCGCCGCGGCGTGCTCGGACTTGCGTGCGTCGCGGCGGTTCGGGAACTCGCGCGGGTGGACGCGGATGAGCAGAAACAGATCGGGGCGCGTGCGCATGAATGCGAGGAGCGCGCGGATCCACTCGATCTGCGTCGGAAACAGGAGCGTGTCCTGCGGAGGGACGGCGCCGATTGCCTCGGCCGCGATGTACTCGTCGTAGCTCGACATCGTGGCCACGAGCAGCTTCTGCGTCGGCTGCACGCCGAACTTCGTGCGCACGTCGACGGCGTTGGCGTCCTTGCCGGGCGAGTACGCGAGCACGCTCGTCCCGCGGAACAAGTGGAGGAAGTGCTCGGTGACCTCGGCCAACAAGCGCGCATCGCACGGCACGTCGCGATAGGCATGCCACGCGTCGAGCATGCGGTTCCACCACTCCAGTGTGGTGTCGCGGCCTGCCATGATCTTGCTGAGTCGGCGATGCAGGCTGAGGCCGGCGTGGATGAAGTAGAACGGGATGCCGCGCTGCTTGGCGGCGGCGCGCCACATGGCATTCGCCGAGTAGAGGCTGTTGTAGACGGCGACGCGGTCCGGTCGTTCGCGATCGAGCCAGCGACCCGCCGCGAAGAACGAGCGCAGTGCGTTGGCAAGACGCGGCTTGAACGCCACCCATTCCTCGTCGGTGAGGGAGAGCTTGAGCTTCTTCCGCTCGATCAAGAATTCGTACAGCGCCATCCGGCCGACTTCGACACCGTCGACGATCAGTTGATTGACCGCTGCGGGATCGGTTGTCGCGAGCAGCATCGAGATGCGCTGCTCGTCGGCATCGGTGAGCACCGTCTCGAAGTCGTTGCCTGGCAGCGAGAAGCCTTCGCGCAGCCGATCGCGCGCGGCACGGCAGGACGCACACACAGCGAGGCGCTCCGCTTCGAATGCCTGCGGGGAGACGCCTTGCGAGGCCATCGTCACGCAACCGCTGGACAGCCCACCCCCGCATGTCACGTAGATGAGGTCAGCCCCCGCGGAGCGCAGTGCGTCGGCGACGAGCGCCTCGGGAAACGCGTGCACCCAGATCCCTGCGTGCGGAGAGAAGAACAGGACCCGCATGTCAGTCAGGCTGCGCAGAAACTTCGCGCGTCGTAGGAACCCGTCTCGAGATCGACCGCGAGGTGAAGCAATCAGTGCTTTCCGAAGCCGCCGAACTGGCGATACCACTTCACGTACGCCGGCATGCCGACCTCGATCGGATGCGACGGCGTGTAACCGAACATGCGGCGCGCCTTTTCGACGCTGAGCGTGCCGCGGAACGGCATCAGGTGATCGCGTGCGACGCTCTCCACCTTCACGCCGGGGAACTCCTTCTTGATCACCTCGACGAGCTGCCCGATCGAGCGCGCATCGCCGTGGGTGAGGTTGAACGTCTCGTTCTTGGCCGCGGGGCTCTCGATGGCGCCGATGATTCCCGAGACGAGATCATCGATGTACGTGAAGTCGATGCGCTCTGACCCATCGCCGTCCATGCGGAGCGTGCCGCCAGACAGCGCGGTCTCGATGTAGACCTGACCGACGCGGCGGCTGACGCAGCGAGCACCGTAGAGCGCCGACGGGCGGATGATGGTGTACGGCATGCCGAACACCTGATTGTAGGCGATGACGATCTTCTCGCCGGAGAGCTTGAGCGCGCCGTAGATGCCAATCGGGTTGAGCGGATGATCCTCGGTGACCGTCGGCGTCTCGAAGTTTCCGTACACCATGCTCGACGAAAGGAAGACGAAGCGCTCGAGCTCGAGGTTGCGTGCGACGTCGAGTGCGTTCTCGAGGGTGCGCAAGCTGTGATCGAACGTAGAGAACGGATCCTTGTTCGACCGGTTCGCGTGCGAGACCGCCGCGAGCTGGACGATGACCTGCGGCTTGATCGAGTGCGCGAGTAGGCGCGAGAGCGCGTGGTAGTCGCGCGCGTCCTGCGGATGCAGCTCCACACCTGCGGCACGCATGAGGTCCAGACGCTCGTTGACCATGCGCGTATAGACCTCGCGGTGCGGAACGTCGCCCGTCAGGAGCGCGAGCAGGTTGTTCACCTGCAGGCCATCGATGACGTGGACATCCGCGCCCTGGCGCTGGAGCTCGAGAGCGAGGTGATGGCCAATGAAGCCGGCGCCACCGATCAGCGCCACCGTCTTACCCTGCAGGCTCTCCATGCGCTCCGGGGTACAACCCCTTGGAATCTATGTCAAGTCAGAGCGTCGTCAGCCACAGCTCGAGGTTCACGAGCTGCCAGAAAAACATCATATGATTGTCGACCGGCCGGCCGGAGACCACGATGTCGCGATGCTCGTCCAGGAGAGCGCGCACCCGGGCGACGTCGTAGATGCCGCGCTCGATGAAGCCGCGGGACGCTGTGAGGTCGAGCACGAGGTCGCGACCTGATCCGGTGGCAAACCAGACGTGCGCCGGCGCGTTCCATCCCGTCTTCGCAATGCGCGTGCGTGTGGCCTCGGGAACGATTCCGGTCATCGCGTCGCGCAAGAGGTGCTTCGTAACGCCGTCGCGAATCTTCAGCGTCGCGGGCACGCGGAACATCAGCTCGGCGAGACGGTGATCGAAGAACGGCCAGCTGACATCGATGCCGAATGCGGAGGTCTGGCGGTCCGCCGCGCGCAAGCAGCACGGCGCGGTCTCCCGGAAGATGTCCTGGTAGGTGCGGTTTTTGAGGTAGCTCGTGAACGGCTCGTCCATCACCGGGACGTAGCTCGTAAGGTCATAGAAGTCGGGCCGCACGAAGTCGCGGTAACGGGCGAGGCGCGCCGGATCTGGGAGACAGCGACCCGGAGTCTTTAGATCGACGAGCCGCTCGAGGCCCGCGCGCATGACGGCCTCGTTCTTCTTGAAGATCGGATGGTCGTGATATTCGGCCCACTTCGCCGTCTCGTGCTGTAGCAGCTTCTCCTGGTGCGCTGCGGCGAGATCCGCGAAGAAGTAAAAGAAGTACTCGTACTCGCCGGCGTTGAGCTCGTCGCCGCCGAGGCCACCGAACAGCGTGCCGAAGCCGGCCTTGTTCGTCGCTTCGCACAGGAGGTAGTGCGAGAGCCACGTCGCCGTCGCGATCGGCTCGTCGTTCGCTGCGATCATCTTCGGGATGAGATCGCCGAGGACCGGATCGCCGATCTTGATCGCGTGCCACTCCTCGACGGTGGGTTCGAGGATGGTCCGGATCTCGGCCGTCTCGTCATACGTGACGTCGTGATAGACGGTCGAGAACGCGTGCTCTTTTTGCCCGGTCGTGTGTACCGAGCACGCGATCACCGACGAGGAATCCATGCCGCCCGAGAGCGTGAACGCGGGCTTGTTCGCGATCTTGCGACGGCGCGAAACGGCATCGAGCAGTAGCTCGCGATAGCGCGTGGCGAGATCCGCTTCGCTGAGATCCAGATCGGGCTGCTGCGTGAGCGACCAGTAGGTTCCTTCGCGAACGTCGCTGCCGCGGATGGACATCCACGTCGCGGCCGGCAGCTGCGCGATGTCCGCGTACGGCGACTCGTTCGGGAGGTTGTCGAACGTGCGGTAATGGAGGCCGGCAAACCGCGCGACAAACCCCTGGTTCGGTGCCGTGGTCACGCCGGGAAAGGCGAGCAGCGCACGAGTGCGCGAGGCGAACGCGAAGCCTTCGCGCGTGCGTGCGAAGTACAGCGGCTTGATCGCGAAGCGGTCGCGCGCCAGCCACAGCGTCGACGAGGACGTGTCGTACGCGGCGATCGCGAAGTCACCGTCGATATGAGCGAGCGCGTCGACGAAGCCATGCTTGCGGATCAGCTCGAGGACGGCTGTCGCCGTCCACATCTGCGCGTCGAGGACGACAGTGAGGGCGCCGTCTTGTGCGACGTTCGGTGCGCGCCAATCGATCGCGCCGAGGTGCGCGTCGTTCGCTGCGCGAATCGCGGGCTGCACGGCGACCTGGCCGCGCATTGCTTCGAGCATTGGATGAAGCGTGCCCGAACCCCACGGACCGACGATGCCGGCGATGCGAGACATCTAGGTGCGCTCCGCGAGCAGGATGCGCCACTGGTGCGGAATGTCGACGACCATCTCGACGCCATCGTTACTACGACGATCGGGGATGCGGGTGACGGTGAAGCCATGCTCTTGCATGAACGCCGTCACTTCTTGCATGGGGTAGGTGTTGTGATAGACGCGGATGTGACGCGCACCTTCATCGAGGTACGGGTCCGGAGTGTAACGCGTCGTCAACATGTCGCCCAAGCTCTCGCGCAACAGGACGCGCTTCTGCGCCGACTGCAAAAGGCGCTCGAGGGGCGCCGCGTAGTGGGGGCTATTGGTGAGCACGTTGAAGCAGAGCACCGTGTCGTACGTCTGCTCGAGATCCTCGATCGCGCCGACGGTGAAGCGATCCGGCGAAAGGCCCATCTCTGCGCGCGCGAGCTCGATCATCTCCGGCGTGTAGTCGAGACCGTGATACGCGACATCGACGTTCCGCTTGCGTAGCGAGTGCCAGTAGTACCCTCCGCCGCAACCGGCATCGAGCAGCGTCTCTCCGCGCTCCACGAGCGGCGCGAGGATCTCGGCCGCCTGCGCCGCACAGGTCATCTCCTCGGCCTGATCGCGGCAGCGCCGGCGATACAGCTCAAACGTGTTGCGATCGTTCGACCAAGGATTCCAGCGATGCTTCACTTGATCGCGACCACGGTCCACATCGCCTGCAGGTACTCGTCGTAGCCACGCTTCTTGGCTTCGGACTTGGGCAGGTAGTAGGTCGTGAGGCACGGATCGACGACGCTGAAGCCCGGCAGGAGCTTTGCGAACTCGTCCTTGGCGAAGAAGTGCGCGAGGCCGATGTTCGTCAGGTGGATCTTCGAGCTGCCGTCCGCGAGGTTGAGCGAGCCCGGATCATTCGCGAGCTGCTCCGCTTTCTTCTGCTGGAAGGTGGTGTGCGCGTCGGCGAGTACGTGACCGACGAAGATGCCGCCCGGCTTCAGCAGGCGCGAGACCTCGGCAAACGTCTGCTCGCGATCCGCACGCGGCAGGTGCTGGAACACGCACGACTCGATGATGCCGTCGAACGACGCGTCCGGGAACGGCGTCTTGGTGACGCTCGATTCGACGATCTCGCCGGTGAGCTTCTCGTAGCCCTGTCGCGCGAGGTTCTTGCGCGCCAGCTCGAGCGCGTTGACGGCGATATCGACACCGCTGACGCGTATGCCCTTTTGTGCGAGCCAGACGAGGGTGGGGCCAGCGCCGCATCCCATCTCGAGGAAGTTCAGAGGCGGGGCGTTCTCGGGTCGCTTGGTATCGCGCAGCCAGTACGCAACGCTTCGAATCAACGCCTCGACCGGGGCGGTGTTGTACGCACCACGCGCGATCTGCTCGTCGAACGAGTCTTCCCACAAACGTTTCATGTCGGCAGTGGTTGTCGTCATCACTTCCTCTAAGTCGAGATGTAGAACACCGAATTGAACGTCTTCGCAACTAGCTGGTAGCCGCGCTCGGCGAGAAACGCATGGCGCTCCGAGGTCAGCAGCTGCGCCACGTCGCGTGAGAACTGTTCGGTGAGTACCACGCGGGGCCGATTCGCAGTCCAATCGAGGGTTTGCAGGACCTGTACGGCGGTTTTTCGATCTCCTTCGCACGCTCCGCGTCGAACGTGTTCAGGGCCGGCTCGTTGAAGACGTAGAACGGGCGTGTCTCCGAGGTCGCGGCGACCCCAACCTCGAGATTGATGTCTCGCGATCGCAGCCGTTTGAACGCACCCATGCTTCCGGGTGCCGCATCGATGTTCATGCCGCGCCAACCGCGTCGGTAGAGCAGATCCTCACCCTCTTGAGAGAACGAGGCGCGGCCGTGCCCGCCCGGGAGGACTGCGCGGACGCGCTCGAGCTGTGCGCGAACGCGGTCGATCACTACGGTTCCTCTGAGCAGACGAACCACTTGCCGACAGAGATCTTGTCGTCCCACTTCGAGTCGAACACACGGACGTGCTGATACGACGAGTGAAATTTCTCGAGCCACCAGTCGACGGAGTTGTTGTGATAGCTCTGCAGCGACTTGATCCATCCCTCGTTCGCGCCGCTGCGCGACGTGGGAATCTGGTGGAACGACGCCTTACGCGTGATACGGCGAGTTTCCTTTGCGAAGGCGACGATTCCGTCCTCCGTGAAGTGCTCGAGCGAGCCGATCGAGTATCCGTAGTCGAAGCGGTTGTCTGGATAGGAGGTCTTCGTTGCGTCGGTGATCTCGAGGCGGTTGCGTGCGATGCCACGCGCGACTGCCTTTTCGATCAGGAAGTCCGAGATATCGAAACCGTGAACTTCGAGGTTGGGATAGGCGTCCAGGATCTGCATCACGACGCCTGTCCCGCAAGCGATGTCGACGACGCTACCGCTCGCGTTGACGAGCAGGAGTTGGATCTCGTTCCACGCGTTGCCGATTCCCCACGTCTCGAGGAGCGCGGCCATCTTGGGATCCCAGTAGACGTCGAGCTCCTGGTCGGTTGGCGCTTCGGTGCCGATTGGCCGACCCAGGAGACGCTCCGCCACCGTCCTCATCGAGGCTGGCATCCGTCCCAGATACGCTCCCACGTAGCGCGTTATTCGCGCGCGTGCTTCTTCCAGACCAGGGACCGTCGGCATGTGGCGGCTACACTAGCGCAGGGAACGAACGACCTGGGCAGGATTGCCGGCGCATAGCACGTAGGGTGGAACGTCCTTTGTCACGACGCTGCCCGCACCGATGATCGCGCCTTCGCCGATCGTCACGCCCTTGAGGATCGCGACGTTGAAGTTGATCCACGCGTGGTCGTGGATGACGACGGGCGACGTGGCGATCGAACCCTTCTCGAACGGGCGGCCCTCGACGACCGTGCGCTGGTAGTGCGCAGCGCGCTCGTCAGCATCGACTTGGTGCGCGTTCGTGTCCGTGATGGTCACGTTGTGCGCGATGAAGACATGATTGCCAATCGTGAGATCGTGACCGGACCAGATGCGCGACTCCATGCCGATATAGCAGTCGGTACCGATCGTGATCCGACCACCGTAGTCGTGGACGAGCAACTCGCCATCGACGAGGGTGCGTGCTCCTACGATGATGCATGCGCGCCCGAGCGGGTTGTGTACTCGTGCGCTCGCTCCAAACTTGACGCCGTCACCCGCGGTCACCAAACGCAGTCCGCGATCGTGTGCGTGGCGAGCCATCACCCACGAGATCACCTGGGGAACACGAGCGGCGCGGAGCAGAGGCCAGACGAAGTTCTTCACCGTCGCACCCACGCCTTTGCGGTTGATCTGGCTCGTGACAACAGACGCCCCACGCGATTGCGCATGGTGCCCCGAGAAGCGTCGCGCACGAAATCGCGCAGCTGCTCGACCTGAACAGGATCCAGGCGGAGTTGCGTCGGCAACGCGTGCGGGATGAAGGGATGCGCGTCGGACTCGAACGGAGAGCTAGCCTCGCGATGCGTGCCCGAGCCGTCGTGGCCTCGGTTCGCGATCAAGCTCTTGCGCGGATACAGCACGAGGCCGTCGTTCGCGAAGACATCGAGGTTCCACTGGATCCCCCACGAGTCGATCTCGCCGAGCCGCTGCGACCGCAGCATGTCGAAGTACGGGAACGCGCCATCGAGATCGAAGCGTCGACGGAGATCCGCATCTGTCTTCATGCGGTCGTAGAACGAAGCGCCGCCGTCCAGCTTCGCCCACGATCTCGCCCACACGCCCCATCCCCACGTGCTGATCATCGGGAGGAACAACGCGTCGTCGCTACCGCGCACGTCGATGGGCCACTGATAGCCGCTGACCTGCATGACCTTGTCGTCGTCGGCGTAGCGATCGAGCGCGCGATTCATGAAGCGCAGGAACGTGGGCGAGGGCTCCAGGTCATCCTCGACGACGATCGCGCGGCCATACTGTTCGCAGAGCTCGGTCACGCCCGCTCGCATCGACCGCGCGAGTCCTTGGTTTGCTTCGCGCTCGACGAACGTCGCGTGGGCAGGCGCATGCGCTCGCGCCGCGGCTCGTGCGGCATCTGTCTTTGCGCGCCCGGCGTCGGACTTGGGTCCGTCGCAGAAGATCGTGACCGGCGATTCGGCGAGCTCGGGATTGGCAGCGAGTGCGCGCAACGCTCGAGCGATGTGCTCCGGGCGGTTGTAGGCAAAGAGGCCAATCGGCGCGTAGGTCATGGACGCCGATCCGACGGAGTCAGGAACGCTCGTAGCGTGTACTTCCCGCTCGGCTCTCGCAGGCGCTCGACCACATGGGTCGTAAAGCCGGCGCGGGTCGCGAGGAGCGAGATCGAGGTGAGGCTGAACACGTGGAAGTGCTCCACGAAGAACTCCTCGCGCCCGAACCCTTCCCCATGCGCGGCGCCTTCGCCGTCGGGGAGCTCGACGTAGACAAAGCCGCCGGGGCGCACGTGCCGCTTGGCGTGGGCGAGCAGCGCGATCGGATCCTCGACGTGCTCGAGCACCTTGTTGAACGTGATGACATCGAACTGATCGAGCTGCGGGTCGGGCAGCGATCCTTGGCGACCGTTCACGCCGACGTAGTCGCGAGCGTGACGCGCCGCACGCTCGTCGGGATCGAGAGCGGTGCCCTGCCAGCCGGAGAGCTTCATCCGCGCGAGGAACACGCAGAGACCGGAACCGACATCGAGCACGGTGCGGCGGTCGGGCGGCAGATGCGCGGCTGCGTAGGCATCGATGCGCGCGACGCGGCCCGTGTTGTCGGAGCGCTCCGGCGGCAGCGCCATGATGCGATCGAATGTCCTACGCACCCCCGCTTCGTCGCCGTAGGTCGCGTCGACGTACTCGCCCGCGTAGAAGTCGCCCTTCAGATCGAACACCGAGATAAAGTGTCCGCACACCGTGCAGACGTAGATCTCGCGGCGATACGAGTCGGCCGGTGCACTCGCGAAGCGGACCTCACCGGTGGGAGGAGCGAAGTAGGTGTGCTCGGTCCGGAACCGATCCGCTCCGCACATGCAGTGCAGCGGTGGCGCGATCGTGGACGGCGGGACGAATGCATCGAGCGCGCGGAGGTCCGCATCGTTGTCGAGCCAGCGCGCGATCTGGTTCTGTTCGGCAGCGAGATACGCTTCGAGCTCTGCTTCCTTGCCGCGCTCGACGAGCATGACGAAGTACTTGGCGGCCGGGCTGCGCACGAGGACGCCGCGCAAGTTGAAGTGAAGGAGGCGCGCGTTGAGCGAGGGCGTCGCGTAGAAGCCCCAGCTCTTGCGAGCGACGTCGTACTCCTTGCCGTCGGCGGTCGCGAACGTGACCTGCTCGTCGGGCTCGAGCTCGATCCGCGCGCAATCCTTGATCGTGAGCGGCTCGCCACGGCCGATCTGGAACTCGCGGGGCGGGTCTTTGACGGTGAGCTTCACTGCCACGTCCAGTCGGGGACGATGAAGTCCTCGATCACCCAGCGGTCGCCTCTGCGGGTCCAGACGTCGCGGCTGCGGAACGTCTCGGCGATCTCGTAGAAGCGCTCCTCGGTGATGCCGAGCCACGCGCAGAACTTGGCGATGTCAGCTTTTGGCGTCTCGTCGCCGCGGTCGCGCAGCATCTGGATGGCGCGGTCTCGCGAGAGGCGGCCGTTCCGAATATCGATCGACAGATTGTCGAACGTGCGCGTGAATCCGAACTTGTACCACTTGAGCCAGTGGTGAATCGAAATGAAGTCGTCGTCGATATCGGCGTAGTCCCACGCGCCGGTGCGCGCCGAGTCGTTGCGCTCGAAGCCATGCTGCTGCGCGACGGCGAGGCTCTTCTCTGGATCCCAACCAAAGTAGTAGCCGAGGAACACCGCGAGCGTTCCGGAGGTGTCGTCGGGGGAGAAGTACGGAACGAGGTCCTTCTCGGTGAGGCCGTTCACGCCGACCCAGTCCTTGGCGGTCGTGCCGTGCGTGACGCCGTGCTTCTCGAGCCATGCCGCGTCGAGCTTGAAGCCTTCGCGCGAGCTCTCCGTGCCGCCGTACTCGAACGCGGAGTTCTCTCCCCACACGACGAGCGGGATCTGGAAGTTCACCGCAATGCGCAGCGGGACGTTGAAGATCGCCATGTGCATCGGCAGCGCGGGCGTTCCGTACTTCTCGTAGGCGGCGAGCGTGAAGCGCCGCTCGACATCGGGCGAGATCGAGAAGTCGATGTGATCGACCCCGACATCGATGAGGTGCTGCAGATTGCGCTGTCCGATCGCGGTGCGGCCCGGCGGTCGCCAGGTGACGGCGAGCGGCTTGAGGCCGTACTCCAGCGCGGTGTGGACCTGCCAGATGCTGTCCTTGCCGCCGGAGACCGGGATCAGGCAGTCGTAGCCGCGGCTCTTGGCTTTGGCGTTCTCGACGACGGCGCGAAAGTCTCGCTCGCGGGCGACCCAGTCGATGGCTCGCTTCTCGGTCGCAGTCGCACAATTGCAGCGGCCGTTCGCGTCGAACTTGATGTTCGGGCGATTCCACGGCGTGATGCACGTCCCGCAGTATTTCATCCGCGCCAGGGGTCTACCTTGACTGCCCCAAAGGGGGCAAGTACGGTCCGCGGCAGCTATTTTGTCGTCGGAGATCTGTGTCTTTATCCAGGCGCGCATGTCGTCGCGCCGCTTCCCGGGAAAGGTGTTGGCACCGTTCCGCGGGCGACCGATCATCTGGCACGTCATCGAGCGCGTTCGACACGCGCTGCCCGAGCTCCCCTGCGTCGTGGTGACGTCGACGGACGCCACCGATGATCCCCTCGCTGCCTACGTCGGCTCTCTCGATGTCGCGGTCTATCGCGGCGCGCTCGACGACGTACTCGCTCGGTTTGCAGGGGCCGCGGCGCAACACCCCGCTGCGTGGTTGCTGCGAATCTGCGCCGATAGCCCGGTGCTGGACGAGCGCGTCCTCAAGGAGGTCGTGGCGGCACCTCGCGATGGTATGGACCTCGTCACGACGACCGCGCCACGCACGTGGCCCAAAGGCCACAACGCGGAGCTGATCCGTACGTCGTCGTTGATGGCCCTGCTCGCGACGGAGCTGGACGCGGAGGACCGCGAGCACGTGACGCGCGCGTTTCATCGCCAGACGGATCGCTACAAGCTCACGAACGTCGAGTCAGGCGATCCGTCACTCGCTGGACAAGATCTCGCTGTCGACACGCTCGAGGATCTACGTCGATTGGAGGCGATGGGATGGCGCTGAGGGCCGCAGTGGTGGGGCTCGGCGTCGGCGAGCAGCACGCGAGAGCACTGGCGAACCACCCTGGGGTGGACCTCGTGTGCCTGTCCGATCTCGATCCCGATCGTGCAAGCGCTCTTGCACAAACGCTTGGCGTGACGAAGACGACGGACTTTGCCGGCGTCGTCGCCGACCCGTCGATCGATTTGATCGCGCTCGCGAGCTACGACGACCACCATGCGGAGCAGGTTGTGGCTGCGTTCGCCGCGGGCAAGCACGTGTTCTGCGAGAAGCCGCTATGCCGCACGCTCGACGAGGCGCGTGCGATCGCTGATGCGCGTCGCGACCGGCATTTGCAGTGCAATCTGATCCTGCGTGCCGCACCGCTCTATCGATGGTTGCGCGACGCACTCCGCGCCGGCGAGCTGGGCGAGGTCTACGCGATCGACGGCGACTACCTCTACGGCCGCCTTCACAAGATCACCGAGGGCTGGCGCGTCGGCGTCGACGAGTATTCCGTGATGCAAGGCGGCGGCGTGCACCTTGTCGATCTGGCGATGTGGTTGCTCGACGAGCGCCCCGTCCGCGTCTCCGCCGTCGGTAATCGCATCGTCACCCGCGACACGCAGTTCCGCTATCCGGACTTTGTCGCCGCTACCTTCGAGATGCCGTCGGGTGCGGTCATGCGCATCACCGCGAACTTCGGCAGCGTGCACAAGCATCAGCACGTGCTGCGTGTGTTTGGCACCAAGGCGACGTTCATCGTCGACGACGCTGGCGCTCGCCTCCACACCCAGCGCGATCCAGGCGGTCCGCCAAGGGTGCTCGACCTCGCTCCCGTCGCGGCGAACAAGGGTGATCTGATCCCGTCGTTCGTCGACGCGATTCTCGCGGGGACCGATCCGGCGCCTGCAGCTCGCCACGAGCTCGACATCATCAGTGCGTGCATCGCTGCCGATCGCGCGCTCGCTGCGAAGCAACCCCTAGCGATCGAGTACCCATGAGCGACATCCCGTTTGGCCGCCCCGATATCACCGACGTCGACCGCGCTGCTGTCATGCGCGTGCTCGAGGGCCACATCCTCACGCACGGCCCGGAGTGCAAGTCGTTCGAAGCGGACTTCGGCGCGTTCCTCGGAGCCGGCGCGAACTGCGTTTCGGTCAGCTCGTGCATGGCGGCGCTCCACCTCGCGTATCTGCACTTCAAGCTCGGCGCGGGAGATGAAGTGATCGCTCCCGCCTGTACGCACGTCGCGACCGTGCACGCGATCGAGTGGGTCGGTGCCAAGCCGATCCTGGTCGACCCGGATCCCAAGACGGGCAACCTCACCGCCGCCGGGATCGAAGCTGCGCTCACGCCGCGCACCAAGGCGGTCTCGCTCGTGCACTTCGTGGGCATCCCCTGCGACATGGACGAGATCGTGGCGCTGTGCGAGAAGCGCGGTCTCAAGCTCGTCGAGGATTGCGCGATCGCGATCGGCGCGCGCTACAAGGGCAAGCACGTCGGCCTGTTCGGGGATGTCGGAACGTTTAGCTTTTACCCGGTCAAGCACATCACGACGGGCGAGGGCGGCATGTTCCTGTCGCGCCACGCCGATGTCGCCACGCAGGTCGCTCGCCTTCGCGCGTTCGGCGTCGATCGCACGCATAGCGAGCGCTCGATCCCCGGCATGTACGAAGTGCCGTCGCTCGGGCTCAACTACCGCATGAGCGAGATGCAAGCCGCGCTCGGTCGTACGCAGACGGCAAAGCTCCCCGCGATCCTGTCCGCACGCAAGGCGAACTTCGATGCGCTCAAGAAGCATCTCGCAGGCATCGACAACGTGCGTGTGCTCGACAGCCAGAGCGCAGATGCCGTGCAGAGCCACTACTGTCTCGTTGCCGTCCTCGAAGGTGCGCTCGGGGCGCATCGCAACGCGCTCATCACCCATCTCAACGCGGCCGGGATTGGCACCAGCATCTACTACCCGCAGCCGGTTCCGCGCATGAAGTACTACAAGGACAAGTACGGCTACGAGGGAGACAAGTACCCGGTCGCCACGCAGATCAGCGATTGCTCCATCGCGCTTCCCGTCGGTCCGCATCTCCGCGTCGAGCAGATGGCCGAGATCGCGACCGGCCTGAAGGCGGCGATCGCAAAGGTGTCTGCGTGAGCTTCTCCGTCCACGCCGACGCGTGGTTGTCCGAGGTCATGCGCCGTCCGGTGTTCCGGGTGCAGGGCAGCGGAGACACGGGCGAGCTCTCGTCGCACATCGCGGCGCAGCCGAGCGCTTTCTATTTCGCGAAGGTCTCGACCGATCGGGTCGCGGATGTCTTCGCGCTCGCCGAACAGCGTTTTGCAGTCGTCGACACAAACGTCACGTTCGAGCTCAAGAGAGAGCTGGACGCTCCAGCGAGCTTCGATGTTGGCGAGATCCGTGCGGGTGAAGAGGACGCGGTGCTCGCGATCGCTGGCTCGACGTTCCGCTACAGCCGCTTTCACCTGGATCCCGTTGTCGGGTTAGAGCTCGCGCATCACGTGAAGCGCGAGTGGATCGCGAACTACGTGAAGCGTGTCCGCGGGGACGCGTTGCTCGTCGCGCGCGAGAACGGGCGGCCCGTCGGCTTCCTCGCCGCGATCATGGCGCATGACACGGCTGTGATCGATCTCGTCGGTGCTGCGAACGACATGCACGGCAAGGGCGTCGGTAGTGCCCTGACCGCGGCGTTCGCGCATCGGTACCGCGGCATGCCGCGCATTGTCGGGACGCAGATTGCGAACGTTCCCTCGATCCGGCTGTACACGAAGCTGGGCTTCGTCCTGTCGAAGAGCGCGTATGTTCTCCACCTTCACCACAACCGAGGCGGCTGATGAAGATCGCGAATCACGACCTGAGAGAGCGCGTCTTCATCGTCGCGGAGATCGGTAACAACCACGAGGGCAACTTCGACGTCGCCTGTCGCATGGTCGAGGCGGCCGCGGAGTCGGGCGTCGACGCGGTGAAGTTTCAGACGTTCAAGACGCGTCTGTTCACGAGCAACGCGGATCCGGCTCGGTTCGAGCGCCTGTCGAAGTTCGAGCTGACGCAGGACCAGTTCCTCCAGCTCGAGAAGCTCGCTCGGTCGCGCGGCATCGGGTTCTTCTCCACGCCTCTCGACCTCGAGAGCGCAGCGTTCCTCGCCCCGATTGTCGACGTGTTCAAGATCGCGTCTGGCGACAACAACTTCTGGCCGCTGCTCCGCTTTGCTGCGAAGAGCGGCAAGCCGATGATCGTGTCGACGGGTCTCGCGGACATGGCTCACGTCGAGGCAGTGCAGCGATTCCTGCGCGACGAGGGCGCGGGCGATCGCCATGCGTTCCTGCACTGCGTGGCCGCGTATCCTGTACCAGCGAACGAGGTGAACCTGCGCGTCATTCCGATGCTGGCCGAGAAGCTGAAGGTGCCTATCGGCTGGTCCGATCACACGATGGGGCCGCGCGCAGCGCTGGCAGCGACGGCGCTCGGCGCTCGCATCATCGAGAAGCACTTCACGCTCGACAAGAACTTCTCCGCGTTTCGCGACCACCAGCTGTCGGCGGATCCGGCAGAGATGCGGCAGATCGTCGACGGTATTCGCGAGATCGAGGCACTGCTCGGTACGCCAGACAAGCGGGTGATGCCGAGCGAACAGGGAACAGTCCTCCCTGCGCGGCGCTCGATCGCAGCCGCTCGAGACCTCCCGCAAGGTCACGAGCTCGTCGCCACGGATCTGATGTGGGTGCGTCCCGGTACCGGGCTCGCGCCGGGTAACGAGAGCAAGCTCGTCGCGCATACGCTTACGCGCGCGGTGAAGACCGGCGAAGCAATCACGGAGAAAGACATCGCCTGATGTGCGGCATCGCTGGCTACGTCGGGACTCGTGAAGTCAGCGCCGAACGCGTGACGCAGACGCTCGCGCTCATGCGTCGTCGCGGGCCGGATGATGCCGGGGCGCGCACGTTTCGCACGCCGACCGGCAGGCATGTCGCGCTGTTGCACAGTCGACTTGCGATTCTCGATCTCGAAGAGCGTTCGAACCAACCGTTCGCGATCGACAAGGGCTGGATCGTCTTCAACGGCGAGATCTACAACTTCGTCGAGCTTCGCGCCGAGTTAGAGCGTCAGGGCTTCTCGTTCCGTACGTCGTCTGATACCGAAGTGATGCTGCGCGCTCTGCGCCACTGGGGGCCGCGCGAGGCGCTCGACAAGGCGGAGGGCATGTGGGCGTTCGCGGCCTATGACGAGGCATCGGGGGCTCTCGTGCTGAGCCGCGATCGGTTTGGCGAGAAGCCGCTGTACTTCGTGGAGGATTCGCACGGCATTACGTTCGGCTCCGAGGTGAAGTTCGTCAGCGCCCTGCGCGGCGAGAAGCTTCCCATCGACCTGGACCACGTGAAGCGCTACCTGGTGAACGGGTACAAGGCGCTCTACAAGCAGCCGCGTCACTTCTTCCAGGGCCTACAGGAACTGCCGTCTGCGTCCACGATGACGATCGCGGCCGACGGCAAGCGGACCACCGAGCACTACTGGAAGCCGCGCCTCGACATCGACGAAAGCATGGCGCGCGAGGATGCAGTCACGGCGACGCGCAAAGCACTGATTCGCTCCGTCGAGCTGCGACTTCGCGCCGATGTGCCGATCGCGTTCTGCATGTCCGGCGGTGTGGACTCCAATTCGCTTATCTCGATCGCGAAGAAGGAGCTCGGTTACAACGTTCACGGCTTCACGATCGCGAGCCAGGACGCGCGCTACGAGGAGTCCGACCTCGTCGACAAGGCAGTGGCCGCTCTCGGCTTGAAGCACACGTCGATTCCGACGGACACCAAGGACTTTCTTCCGCGACTGCGCGAGCTGATCCGCTACCACGACGCGCCTGTCTACACGATCACGTACTACGCGCACTGGCTGCTCATGCAGAGCATCCACGAGCACGGTTACCGGATCTCTGTCAGCGGTACCGCCGCCGACGAGCTGTTCAGCGGCTACTACGATCATTATCTCGCGTACCTCGCCGAGACCAAGGATCCTGCAGCGCGGGCAGCGTGGATCGAGCACGTGAAGCCGGTCGTGCGGAATCCGTTCCTGTCCAACCCGGATCTGTTCGCGAACGATCCGACGTTCCGCGATCACATCTATCTCGATGCCGAGGGGTTCTCGCAGTACCTGCACGAGCCGTGGAGTGAGGCGTTCGCGGAGACCGATTTCGGTCCGAGCGTGCTGCGGAAGCGCATGCTCAACGAGCTGTTCCACGAGGCCGTCCCCGTGATCCTTCACGAGGACGATCTCAACGCGATGTACTACTCCATCGAGAATAGGTCGCCGTTCCTCGACCGCGCGTTGTTCGAGCTGACGATGAAGATTCCGACGCGGCACCTGATGCGCGACGGCTACGCGAAAGCGATTCTGCGCGACTCGATGCGGGGTATTGCTCCTGACGCGATCCTCGACAATCGGCAGAAGGTCGGGTTCAACGCGCCGATCTTCGACTTCTTGAACCCGAGCGATCCAGCGACGCGCGAGGCACTGCTTGCCCCGAGTCCGATCTGGGACCTGGTCCGGAAGGACAAGATCTCGGACCTCATCGACAAAGCGTTCCTGCCGAACAGTCAGAGCAAGTTCCTGTTCTACTTCCTCTGCTCCAAGATGTTCCTCGAGGAGCACGGATGATCCGCTCTGCATTACGTACGACCCGCGACCTCGTTCGGGTGTTGATGACCCTCGAGCAACGCCTCGAGAAGATGCAGATCGCGATCGGGCGCATCGAGCAGCGCCTGTCTCGGCGCGATGCGGACAAGGAATTCAGCGTGTTCTCGCAGTGGGGCGAGGATGGCCTGCTCGATCACCTCGTTTCGTCGATCGAAATTCCGAACAAGGCCTTCGTCGAGTTCGGCGTCGAAGACTATCGGGAGAGCAACACGCGCTTCCTGCTGACGAGCGGTGAGTGGCGGGGCTTGGTTCTCGATGGATCCGCAGAGCACGTCGCGTCGATTCGCGCTGACAACGTCGCGTGGCGTTACGGCTTGAAGGCAACGCAGGCGTTCATCACCACGGACAACATCAGCGCGTTGATTCGTGACGGGGGTATCACGGGCGATATCGGCATCCTCTCTGTCGATATCGACGGCAACGACTACTGGGTCTGGAAAGCGATCGAGGGCATCCACCCGCGTATCGTGGTCACCGAATACAACGGTCTGTTCGGCCCGACGGCGGCCGTGACCGTTCCATACAAGGCGGAGTTCACGCGCGGTGCCGCGCACTACTCGAACCTGTACTACGGCGCTTCGGCCGCCGCTCTGACGCGCCTCGCAAACGCTCGCGGCTACGTACTCGTGGGCGGCAATCGTGCCGGCTCGAATCTGTTCTTCGTCCGCCGCGATGTCTTGGGCCCGTTGCGCGAGGTCTCCGTCGCTGACGCGTATCGGCCTGCGTGTTTTCGCGAGTCACGAAACGCCGCCGGTGAGCTGTCGTTCCTCGACCGCACGGAGGCGCTCTCGTTGATCGGCGCACTGCCCGTCGTTGACCTCGATGCGAACCGCGAACGCTCCATCTCCGAGGTCGTGCGGTGACGACCGCTCTGGTGACAGGCGCGCGCGGTTTCATCGGTCGCCATGTCGCGAAGGAGCTCGCCAGCCAGGGGTACACCGTTAGCGGAATCGGTCGCGGTGACTGGCCCGATCGCAAGGAGTGGGGCCTCTCGACGTGGAAGCGAGCCGAGGTCTCACCTGAATCGTTGCCGTCCAAGAGCGTAGATCTCGTCGTTCACTGTGCCGGCGGCAGCTCGGTACCGCACTCCGTCGCGATGCCTGCCGAGCATTGGTCCACGACGGTGCCCGGATTTCGTTCCGTCCTCGAGTGGATGCGCATCGGGCCGGGCCAGGGCGCCAAGCTCGTGCTGCTCTCGAGTGGCGCCGTGTACGGCAGCGTGAAGAAGCTGCCCATCAAAGAGGACGCGCCCCGCAAGCCCGTGTCGGTCTACGGAGCGTGCAAGGTCGAGTGCGAGATCACGGCGCAGACACTCGCGCGCGAGTACGGGCTATCGGTCGCCATCGTCCGGCTGTTCTCTGTCTACGGGCCAGGCCTTCAGCGCCAGCTGCTCTGGGACGCCGCCCGGAAAGGGCGGTCGGGCGAGACACGCTTCTCGGGGACAGGCGCCGAGCGACGCGACTGGTTGCACGTGAGCGATGCAGCGAAGCTTCTCGTCCTCGCGTGTCAGCGAGCGGACAGGACAGTACCGGTCGTCAATGGCGGCACCGGCATCGGGACGAGCGTCGCCGACGTGGTGAGGAGCCTTTATCGCGAGCTCGGTATCGCGACGGAGCCGGCGTTCGATGGCAGCGCGCGCGCTGGCGATCCTACCGACTACATCGCGGCGATCGAAGCAGCAAAGAATCTAGGCTGGTCACCGTCGATGCCCCTCTCGGAGGGGCTAGCCGACTACGCGCGCTGGTTTGCTACGTGTCCGTGATCCGCATCGCGTTCCGCGCTCCTCCGGCTCACTGGCAGGGTGGACGCAACTATCTTTGGAACCTCCTCTACGCGCTCGGTCAGCGCGAGCGCGGCCTGCAGCCCGTCATCATCGCGCGCACCGAGGCTGACGTGAGCGAGTACACCTCGCTGCCTGGCGTGGACGTGATCCGCCCTTCGCGATGGTCGCCGGGAAAGGCGACGTTCTATGCCGGGCGCGCGACGAAGTACTTGCTCGGTATCGACGTGGTCGAGCGATTGGAGCTGTCTCGCGCTCGAGTCCAGCTCTATTCGCATGCGCCACCGCTGGGAAAGCGGTTCGGTATCCCGTCGCTGTACTGGATCCCCGACGTCCAACATCGACGCCTACCGCACCAGTTCAGTCGACGCGAGCGCTGGCAGCGAGATCAAGAGATGCGCGACGCCGCGCGTACTGCCCGCATCGTCATCGCAAGCAGCCATGCCGCGAAGCGCGACATCATCGAGCTCGTCGGGGACCGGGTGGAATCGAAGCTGCGCGTACTGCAGTTCGTCGCTCAGCCGCGCTCGCCCGCTCCGATCGCACTCGCCGATCTGGCCAGCCGCTATCCGCTTCCGAAGCGGTTCTTGTTCCTGCCCAACCAGTGGTGGAAGCACAAGAATCACGCACTCGTCGTCGACGCACTCGCACATGCGTCGGATGTGCACGTGGTGGTCACGGGGGCCACGACTGACTATCGTCACCCCGAGCATCACGCCGATGTCATGCTTCGCGCGCGCGCGCTTGGTATCGCGGACCGCTTTGTGGTGCTCGGAGCGATTCCCTTCGTCGATATGATCAGCCTGATGGCGGCCTCCGTTGCGGTCGTCAACCCGTCCCTGTTCGAAGGCTGGAGTACGACGGTCGAGGAATCTCGCACTCTCGGAAAGCGTCTCGTGCTCTCCGATATCGACGTGCATCGCGAACAAGCGCCGCCGCGCGCTCGCTACTTCGCACCAGACGATGCGCGCGCGCTCGCCGACGCGATGACCGCAACGTGGAACGAGTCGTTCGGAGACGACGAGCTCGCTGCAGCGCAAGCCCTGACGGATCTCGCTCGCCGAACGGAGGCGTTCGCGGCCAGCTACGAGGCGATCGTTCGCGAAGCGCTCGGTGCGCGTTAGCTAGCGCGCTTGAGACCGGACCGTACAGCGGCCCAATACGCGGCCATCGATGCCACGCCGGCGAGCATCTTCGCGCGCTCCAGATATCCCATCCCGAGCCGCTTGGCGGCGGTGCGCTTCACGCGGTGCGCTTCCCGGATCTGTTTGCCCATCGCCGCGACCGACTTCGCGTCCGTGTGATAGCGCGCACAGGCAACCGTCTGCGGGATGTACTTGGTCGCGCGAGCTGCCGCGAACATGCGGATCCACAGCTCGTAGTCCATCGTGTAGCGCAATTGCTCGTCGACGCCTCCGACATCGAGGAACAGCTGGCGACGGAACAGCAGGCACGGCTGGAGAACGAAGCTCGCGGGGTGCGTGACGATCTGCTCGACCCGATCGATGCGTCGCGAATCGTACGGACCGATGTACGCACCCTCGACGTCCACGCGTTGCCCGTTGCCGTACACGATGTCCAGCGTCGGGTCTTCGTCCAGCGCCGTGACCAATGCTCGCAGAGCGGTCGGGCTCGCGTAGTAGTCGTCGGAGTTGATCCACGCGATCACGTCGCCCGTCGCCATGCGGACGCCCTTGTTGATCGCGTCGGACTGGCCGCGGTCGGGCTCCGAGATCCAGCGGACGCAATCGCCGTAGCTCGCGAGGACATCACGGGTGTCGTCCGTGGATGCTCCGTCGACCACCACGACCTCCGCGTCGTCGACGTTCTGATCGAAGCACCCGTCGATGCACTGCCGAATGAAGCGCGCCTGGTTCCGCGTGGGAATCACGAAAGAGAGGCGCATGCTGCCGCGAGAGAATCACGCGTGTTGTAGGCTCGGCAAGGCGTGGGTCAGTTGTTCGAGCGCGTAAAGGTGTGGGTGGCGGCGCGGTCCCCACGCCAGATCCTGCTCTTCGGGTTCGCTCTGTTCGTGCTCTACGGGTTTCCCGGGTACATGAGCAACGACTCGGTGAACCAGCTACTGGAGGCGCGCGCGCTCACGTTCTCCGACGGGCATCCGCCGTTCATGGCCGCCGAGTGGTCGCTCCTGGACCGCATCATCGCTGGCCCCGTCTTGATGTTCCTGCTGCAAGGCGGACTGTTTCTCGTCGGAGCTCGCATGATCTTCGAGCGAGCGTTCTGCCCGCGCGGAGCTGCATGGGCAGCGATCGGCACGTTGCTGTTTCCGCCAATACTGTCGGTGATGGCCGTGATCTGGAAGGACGCCCAGATGGCCGCGTACCTCGTTGCCGGGACGGGCTACCTCCTCCAACCCCGACTCCGAGCGCGCATCTTTGGACTCGTTCTCCTGATCATCGCGGCTCTCGTCCGTCACAACGGTCTCGTCGCGGTGTTTCCGATCATCTTGCTCGTCTTCGAGCTGAGGTCGGGCATGCGTCTGGCGCGTCGCCTCGCGGTGGTTGGTGGCGCGGCTGTCGTTCTTGTCGGACTCACGTTTGGCGTTAGTCGGGTGCTCACAACCTCGCACGTTCAACTTACCCCGATGTGGTCCGACATCGTCGGCGTCATCGCGTTCGGTGACACCCGATCCGACGACGACTTGCGCGAGGTCCTTCGAGGCACCCCGCTCGTGATCGACCACGGCTTTCAACCGCAAGCGCGAATCCTGTACGCGTTGCGCGGCGCCTACCGCATCACGCAAGGCGACGAGCGAATGTTCCGTCTTGCGGAGACGCCGGAAGAGTCAGCTGCGTTGAGCAGAGCCTGGAAAGATCTGGTGCTGGGCGATCCGGGGGCGTACCTCGCGTACCACTGGAACGATTTCCAAGACCTCCTCGGGATGAATCCAGAACATCCGCCGGGAATTATGTGGAATTGGTTCCTCGAGGATTCGGGGAACCAAGTCGACATGATCGACCACGATGCGACGTGGTCGCGCTTTCAGTGGCGGGTCTCCGTAGTCGTGTACTGGATCGGTGTCCACACGCCGCTGTTTTCGCCTTGGTTTTACGCACTACTCGCGGTCGTCGTCGGACTTGCGCTGTGCCGCGCTCGTTTGCCGGCAGCACTGCTCCTTAGCGGCGTTCTCTACGAGTTCAGTTTTTTTCCCGCCGGCGCGAATCCAGACTATCGCTACTCGCATTGGTTGATCACGAGCGTGTCGATCGCAGTTGTCCTGATGGTGAAGCAGCGGCTGACGAGGAGGCGCGAGTGAAACGTTGGACTCCGAACACGATCCTGCTGACGGCGTGGTTGGTCTTCGTCTGCGCGGCATATCCCGGTTACGTCGACGAGTACGGCGTAAACATGCTCGCGGACGCGCGAAGCGCCTGGTACTCGGGTGCTCAGTCGCCAACAATGACGTCGTTGTGGAGCGTAATGGAGTGGTTCATCGCGGGACCATCCGGGATGTTCTTGCTTCAGGGCACCGCATTGTTGCTGTGCGCCTATCACCTCATGCGCGGCGCACTATCCGATCGCGCGTCGGCCTATCTCGCTGGGGCGTTGTTGTTACTGCCTCCGGTTCTGGCGACATCATCGATCATCTGTCCTGACGCCCAGTTCGTAGCGTTTCTACTGCTCGGACTCGTCGGACTTCGCGCCAAGAATAGGCCCGCGCAGATTGCCGGCGGTATCGCGCTACTCGTCGCAGGATGTGTGCGGCCTCTCGGTGCGGCCGCGGCATTTCCGTTGCTTGCGATCGCGTTGCCGATTCGTCTCTCCACGCGCTGGAGGCAAATTGGTGCTGCGCTCATCGCGACCGTGACGCTTGCCTTCATATCTGTCGGCGTTAACAAGGCGCTCGTCGATGGAGACGAACATTCCAAAGTTCGCACCGATCGTGGGATGGCATTTGCCCAAACGCTCGGCACTAGCCCTGTGCGCACGTGGCGGCCCACGTACACGCGGTTCGTTATCAGCAAAGATGTCGGCAAGCAGCTTCACGTGGTCGCCAAGCATTCCCGCGTGCAGAGCGCTATCGAGAAGATCGTCCGCGCATCCGGCAAGACTCCGCTGTTCTATCCGTTGGTCTACTTCATTCTCGAAGTGGCGCTATTCGGGTTTCTCGCGATCCGTCGGGACCCGCTTCCCTTCGCAATTGCGGCGAGCGGCATGGCGCACGAGCTCGCGCTCTACTGGGTCGATGGCGCTCCGCGGTTCGAGCACTCGAACTGGCTGATCATCAGCACGCTGCTCGCGGCGGCGCTCAGCTGGCGGCGGTTTCGTCGGCCGGAGCCTTCTCCGGCGGCGCCACCCGATCCACTTCCGCTCGCAGAATCGCCAGCTCCCGCGTCAGCTGCGTGACCTGCGTCTGTAGCTCGACGAACTTGGTGTAGTAGTGCACCAGCACGAACATCACGGTCACGATCGCGATGTACGTGATGAGGTCGGTGCCGCGACCGACGCCCAGGAAGTGGGCGACGTCGGTGGTCGCGAGCGGGAAGATGACGGCGAGCGCGCCGACCGTCAGGAGGCCGAACACGAGCATGATGTGGATCGGCAGGCGGTGGCGCCGGCGGAACACGAACCATCCCGTCGCGGCCATCGCGCCGATGAGGATGATCCGGATCAACATGCCGGCTCGTTATACGCCGTCACTGCGGGGCGGTTGCTTTGGGAATGAAGGAATCGAGCACGAGGCAGTCCACCGTCGAGCACGTGATGAGCGTGTGGCGATCGATGGTCTGCGGCTGGAGCTCGAACGCGCTCTGCGTTGCGGGCAGGTCGGTCACGACGCCGGCCGTGATCAGGAAGCGCTCTCCGTATGCGGAGGGGAGGTTGCGGATCTTGAACTTGATGGTCCCGTCGACGTTCGGGTTGCCGCGCGACACGCGCGGAGAGACGAGCGTGCCCTTGTCGACGCGAGCGAGCAGCAGCGGCCGTCCGTTCGCGCGCGGGTTCTCGAGCTTCACGGAGAGCGTCGCGGAGAAGTCCGTGTAGCCGGCGCGGTGCAGGGACCGCACGAACCGCTCGAACTGAGCGCGCGCGACGCTGATGTTGGACGCCCAGCGTTGCGGGACGGGAACCTGCTTGCTCGCCTCGGCCGGCCGGCCCTCGAGGTGCATCTCCACGGCGAGGCGCGGGTTACGCTCGAGCGCTCCGAACGGTGCGGTGTACTCGATGTCCTCGAGGTGGAAGATGTCGATGGCGACGCGCTCGCGGAGGGACGTGCTGCTCCAGTCCTCGCCGGTGAACCAGTCCGTCGAGAACATGTCGTACGGCGGGACCTGGGCGATGGAGTCGCGCGGCGCGGCTGCGATGGCGTCCATACGATCGGCGTAGATGCCGTGGATGTGCGTGAGCATCAGCAGGCCGTTGATCCATGTCGCGACGAGGATCATCGGAAGCACGACGAACAGCGCCTTTTTCACGAGCGGTGTGCGCGCGAGCCAGGTGATGAACGGTACGGCGCCGATCGCGAGGAGGACCGAGGCGGGGAGCAGCGAGGACTCCGTGAAGCGCGGGCCCCAGATCGAGATGATCTCCACGCCGACCGCGATCCAGAGGCAGCGGAACGCGGGCGCGGTGTCGGGAAGCTCGTCGACAGAGGCGACGTTTGCGCGGCGGTCGAGCAAGAGCTTCGCGAACGCGAAGACCATCATCAGCGTGACGAGCTCGCCGTTCTCGCGCAGGGACTGGAAGACAAAGTTCGCGTTTTGATCGAAGTCGCTGCGCGGGATCGTGAAGCGGGGCGTGTCGAGGTAGCCGACGATCGTGCCGACGAGCAGCGCGATCGCGACGGCCCAGTGCCAGCGCAGGCGTTCATGGCGCGGCTTGCCGAGGACAAACCACATCGACCACACCGTGCCGACGACCGCGATCTGGCGCGACGCGAGACCGACGAGGAACGCGGCGACGGTGACGAGGATCGTGCGGCGTCCGCGGATCTCCCAGCCACAGACGTACGCGGCGTACAGCCATACCCCGATGGTGGTTCCGTAGAGATACAGCGCCACCATGTCGCGCTCGGAGACGGCGATGCCTCCGTGCGGCTGCGCGACCCACCACAGCGTCGAGGCGGCGACGAGGAGCCCGACGTCGCTCCACGTGTCGAAGCGCACGAGCCGGCGCTGCGATGCGCACAGGATTCCCCAGATCATCAGCAGGAAGACGATCGGTGTGAGCACGACGTGCAGCAGTGGTGCGACAGCGAGGACGTACGTGAACAGCTCGCCGAGCGTGAAGTGCGAGCCGAGGAACGACAGCGCCCAACCGCCGGGGTGGTAGTCGGCGTGCTCCGCTTTCCACAGCAGCGCCGTCCAGTCGTCGCGCAGCATCGGATAGAGCCACGCGAACGTCGCGTGCACGACGAACGTGAGAGCAGCAAACGCCGTTGCGCCGTACCGCGACTTCACGGCATGTACCTTCCGGAGACCCAGCACACGTCGGGCTCGCAGATGACGGCCGTCGTGATGCGGCGGCATCCGGGCTCGATCGGGATGAGCAGACCGCCTGCTTGCGGCGCGGGCAGCATCGCGACCTTGCGCTGGCCCATGCAGCCGACGGTGTAGACCTCGGTCGTATCGACGGGCACCGTGTCGACGAACGTGCGAAGGAACTGTCGCCCGCCTTCGTCGTTGTACGGGTAGCTATCGACGGTGGTGGTCTTCTTCGGCGTCCACTCCATCACGCGCAGGGGGCGGTGCTTGGGATCATCGAACGTGAGGCCCACAGACTCGACGACGTAGTGCACGAGCGCGTGGCCGGGAATGTTCAGCGGTCCCCAGTGCAACGCGCGGCGCAGCTGCACGACGTCCCACTCCCAGTACGTGGGGATGTAGTTGGGATCGAGCTTCGCGTCCTCTTCCGGCGACAGCGGCGGATCGAACGTGCGGTGCGCGACGTAGTGATCCTCGGGAATCGGTTGCGCCCATCCCGGCATCGGCACGATGCGAATGTCGCTCGCGTCGTACACCTCGTTTGCAACGTACTGACGCAGCGACGCATAGCGGAAGTCGTCGCCCCAGTGCCATCGCGTGCGCTGGCGGTACTTGTACGGCTTGACGATCGCTACCTGGCCCTTGGGCGTGGCCTTGATCGCAGCGATGCGCGCGTCGTTCTCCTGGAGAACTGCGTGATAGACCTGCACGTAGCGCACGGCGTGGTACGCGAAGATCACGCCGCACGCGGTGAGCAACACGCGGCGTGTGAGGCGGTCCTCGAACAAGTGCGCCCACACGCTCGTGTAGACGGCGGCGAGCAACACGCTCGATGCGAGGAGCAAGCGCTCGCCGAACGTAGGTGAGCCGAACATCGTGCAGACGATCATTCCCGCGGCGAGCGTGATCAGCAGCGCCCACGTGAGCGTTTGCTGCGGTAGCGGGGTGAGCGATTGCTTGGCTCGGCGACGAGCGTAGACGTAGAGCAGCACGCCACCGACGAACATCATCGTGCCGATCTGCGCTTCGCCGACGAAGTCCATGACGATGCCCCAGCACCCGTCGAAGCCGCGGTCCTTGAGGAGCTTGAGCGGCGTCATGCGGTTGGCGACACCGGCGTAACGCTCGGCCTGGCCCGGCGCCTTGAGCAGCATCGGATAGCCGATGAACAGGCCCACCGCGCCGGAGATCATCCACGCCCGCAGACGCTGGGTGCGCCACGCCCAGATCACGAAGCCCGCCATCGCAGCGCACGCCGTCATGCCCGTGTGCTCGTTGCTCATGCCGGCGAGCCAGCCGACGACGAACATGATCGGGATGAGCCACAGGCGACGCGGTGGAATGGCCGTCGTGAGTGCGAGGCGGTACGGAACGAACAGCGCGAGCGTCGTGGCGAACGCGTAGAGATAGTTCGTCGTGAACGGGCGGTAGAAATAGATCACGCCCGGGATGGGCACGATGATCCAGATGAAGACCTGCAGGACGAGCAGCAGCTGCATGTCCCGCTTGGTCGCCTTAGGCCAGCGCGCGAACGCGATCGCGAACGCGAACCACAGCAGCGCGAGCTCCACGATCGGCGTGACGATGACGTGGATGATCCGCGGGCCATTCAGGATCATCAGGAACGCGTCGCCAACACGCGGATTGAAGTGGAAGTAGTTGTACGAGTAGTAGTCCCAGACCGACGACAGGGAGAGGTCGTGGTGGCGGTACCACGTGAGCTGGTACCAGTCGTCCAGGAGCACTGGGACCTGGAGCGCCTGCACGAACAGCAGCGCCCAGAGGACGGCTAGCCCGAGGGCAAACCAGCGACGGTTGGTCACGCTAAGGGCTCGGTATCACATATCCGTCACGTGGTGGAGGGCGTCGCGGCGTGCTATCCGGCCCCCACGGTTGGCTGATTCGTTGGTCGCGCGCGAGGCGATCCTTGCGCCGCCCCATCCGCCACCGAGACGTGAAAAACAGGATAGCCGCAATGATCGATGTCGCGATCATCCAATGGGAATAACGGAAGTCCGAGGATGGGGCCGCGATGAACAGCGTACATTCGTAGAGCACGCCGCTCGCGACCAGCGAGAACACGAGCGTGTCCCTTCGCGCGAACCACAGTAGTGCCAGTGAGATGGCGAAGTAGAGCCACGCTCGAAACGGCAGCGTGTCCTGCACGGACTCCATCGCATCCCCGAGCGCGGTCTGCGACGCGGGTGAGTGGGGATCGAGCTTCAGCGGGAGGAGTGACTCCGGAGCTCCTCGAACTCGCCACACTGCTCCCATAGGCACGTCGTCGATCAACCCGAGCAAGTTCCGGATCACCAGGCCCCGATGGCGCACGTAGGCCCGCGGGAACCGCGCGATCGATTCGCGCCAGGCGCGTGAGACGGCCGCGCGCTGCTCTGGCGTTACAGGTGTGCCGATCACTGCAGTCTCCGCGTGGGAGAGCTGCCACCAGACCACAGGCGTGTAGACCTGAACAAATCGGTGCCGGATCTGGTCGTGGGGCGTGTTCGGAATCCCGTCGAGGATCCTCCGCAACTCCGCGTCCGACGCACCGCCCTGCCAGCGCAGCGTGCCAACGATATCGAACAGCGCTAGCGAGGAGTGCCACGGGTGTGTCTCCTCGTCCGTGAACGCGCGGTTCACGCCGAGACCCGCGAGCACGATCACTACCCACACGCCGAACCCGACGACTGCATTCCTCGAGCGCGACCACGCGGCTTTCCATTGGAACATCCCGAGCACAAGCGGCAAGCTCGCAGCGGGAGCGTTCACGCGCTCCGCGGTGGCGATCGCAAGCAGTATGCAGCCGACGACCGTCCACCGTGGTTTGCGCAAGGCGAGCAGGCCCGCGCCCAGCACGAAGAACGCCGCCATCTGGCAGTCCTTCCAAACGACGGCAAGCTGCGACAGCATCGGAGGCGAGACGAAGATCAACGAGGCGACGACTACCGAGCGGCGCAGGCTCAACCGACTGCGGAGGATCAGGATCGTCCCGACGAGGAAGCCGAGGCCTTGCGCGAGCCACATCAGCACCGGCCCGGCGATGATCTTGTCGGCGTAGTGCCACATCACGGCCATCAGCGGCGGATGCCAGTCGGTGTAGCGGTTCGCGCGTGCCTGGAACAGCTGCTCCGCGGAGTCCGCACTCATGAACCCGGGGAACGAGTAGATCGCGAACAGGACGACGGCTCCGACCAGCATCACCCACGGGAGCCCGCGGCGAAGCATGTCTCGCGCAGAGGTCGTCACAGCGGCGGCTACTGTTACACCATCAGCCTCCCAAGACAGGAGTCTCGCCCGTGAAAGCCTGTCGCGAGCCGCGTGCGCAGCCAGTGCAACCTCCCCACTTCCCCGAGCGGAGAGGTATAAGGCGGCCGTGCACGCCGACGTGTTCGTGGTGATCGCTGCGTTCAACGAGGGCAAGGTCGTCCGCGGCGTCGTGGAGGGCGTGGTCGCGGCGGGCTACCCGACCGTGGTCGTCGACGACGGTTCACGCGATGACACGGCGGCGGCTGCCAAGGTGCCGGGCGTCACGGTCGTGCGGCACGCCATCAACCTCGGGCAAGGGGCGGCACTCCAGACCGGCATCGACTACGCCGTGCGGCGCGGGGCGCGGACGATCGTCACGTTCGATGCGGATGGGCAGCACAGCGTGGAGGACATCCCCACGCTCGTGGACGCGCTCGCCGATGCGGATATGGCGCTCGGGTCGCGGTTTCTGGGCAAGGAGATCGAGGGGGCGGGCGCGGGGCGGAAGGCACTGCTGCGGACCGCGACAGTCGTGTCCAACTCGTTGAGCGGCCTTTCGCTCACGGATGCGCACTGCGGCCTGCGTGCGTTCAAGGCGAGCGTCGCGGGTAGGATCCGGATCACACAGGACCGCATGGCGCACGCGTCCGAGCTGCTGCGGTCGATCCGGCGCGCGCAGCTCCGCGTCGTCGAGGTTCCCGTCACGATCCGCTACACGGACCACTCGCGCGCGAAGGGGCAGGGCGCCCTCCAAGCGGTCCGCATTCTGTTCGACTATTTCTTTAGAGCGAAGTAGAAACGCAGGGATGCGACCGGTGATCTCGATCGTGGCGCCCGCGTACAACGAGGAGAAGAATCTCCCCTCGTTCATCGCCGCGATCGTGCCCGTGCTCGAGAAGATCGGCGAGACGTTCGAGATCATCCTCGTCAACGACGGCAGCCGCGACGGTACGTTGGGGATGATGGCGGCCGCGTCGTCGCAGGATCCTCGGATCAAGGTCGTCGGGCTGGCGCGCAACTTTGGTAAGGACATCGCGCTCAGCGCGGGTCTCGCGCACGCGACGGGGGATGCCGTCATTCCCATCGACTGCGATCTGCAGCATCCGGTGGAGCTGATTCCCGAGTTCGTCGCGAAGTGGCGCGAGGGTTACGACATGGTCCTCGGCGTGCGCAGCAAGCGCGACGAAGAGGGCTTCATTCGACGCTCGCTGTCGAAGATGTACTACCGGTTCATGAAGTCGATGACGGAGGTGGAGATTCCGCCGAACGCCGGCGACTTCCGTCTCATCGATCGCAAGATCATGGACGTCATCAACCGCATGCCCGAGAAGCATCGGTTCATGAAGGGGATCTTCGCGTGGCCCGGCTTCAAGGTCGCGTCGATCGAGTTTCAGGCGCGGCAGCGTGCGAACGGTACGGCGACGACGTGGAGCTTCTTCAAGCTGTGGCGGTTCGCGCTCGACGGCTTGTTCTCGTTCTCGACGGCACCGCTGAAGATCTGGACGTATGTTGGGATGCTCAGCGCGCTCGGTGCGTTCGTGTATCTCGGCATCACGATCGTCCAGAAGCTCGTCTACGGCATCAAGGCGCCGGGCTACGCGTCGCTGCTCGTGCTGCTGTTGTTCTTCAACGGCCTCACGATGATCTCCAACGGGATCCAGGGCGAGTACATCGCGCGCATCTTCGAAGAAGTGAAGGGACGCCCGCTGTACGTCGTGGGGCAGACGTTCGGCTTCGACGAGCAGACGCTCGCGCTCGCGGCCCATGGCCCGATGCGGAACGCGGGGATGCCGCCTACGGTCTCTTCTTCGCGAGCTGGCGAAGCGTCCTCCGAGCGCTCTTCGTGATCCAGGCTGGCAGCGTTTCGAGGATCGAGCGGCGCCCGTAGCGCTCCCGGTACTCGGCAGACCACGCGGGAATCTCGGCGATGCAGCGTTCGGCGACGTCGCGGACGCGTTCGAGGACGAGCGATGAGCCGATGCGGGCGTCCTTCGCGAGTTGTTCCCACTGCGCGCGATGCAGCTCGCTCGGTGTGCGGCGTCCGCCGACGCTCATCGCAAGCTCTGTCGTGAGATCGCGATACTGCAACGTCGAGAGGAGGTCGTAGAACGGAGCGAGACGCAGCGTGGTGCTGGTGTACAGGAACGAAACGTTCTTGCCGTGAGCGTCGCAGTTTCCGACGATCACGTTGAACGCCTGCCAACCGAGGATGCGCCGTAGATCGGTCGTTGGTTCTGCGGAGTGCTGACTCGTGAAGTCGAGCGTCGTAGCGAGGCTCGGGCCACCCTCTGCCTCGTACTTCTTCGTCGGGGGGAGTCCGAGGCCCTGACACAGATCCTCTTGGTGGAGGCGCCGAACACCTTCACCGTCGACGATTCGGTCGTAGCGCTGCACGAGCAGGCTCGGAGGCTCGGTGCGCAACAGCAACTCGGACGGAGCAGTCGGCAGCCCGATCCGCGTCGCCAATCCCATGACGTACGCCTCGTTCAGTGGGATGTGCTTGAACCGTCGGTGGGGGAGCTTGAGAATGTGCGTGCTTGGCGCTCCTTCAAGCGGCAGGTAGATGACTCCGTCGAAGACTGCGACGGGCAATTTGTCCTGGGCGCCAGCGAGCGAAAGCCGCGTTGGGGGCCCGCCCAACAGCAGAGGTACAGTGTCGTTGTCGACCAGCTCCTCGAGACGACGTTGGCCCAGTTCCTCGTACGCGTAGTCGTCGGGATCGGGCGGACGAGATCTTGCGTCGACGACCGCAAAGGCACCTGCGCATTCGCCTCCGAGCGCTCGAAGAAGAGCCAGGTCATTGTCGACGGAGAGTCCGAGTCGACGACTCACGGCCTCGCGCGCTCCTCCTTCCGGCAACAAGTTCGCGAAGAACGCGTGTGCTTCGCGGCCCGCGTACGGCTCGGAGCGGAGTGGCAGACTCGTGGAGACGGGAAAGGCGTCGGGAGCCGCCAGCCATTTCGGATCGTACGTCAGGCCGAACTGGTCTCTGTCCGCGCTCAACGCGCCAACCGTGCGCGCTTCGTAGCGAACGATGAGCTCGCCGTTTGGCTTCTTGCTCGTCACTTGGGCTGCTCTGGGCGCCAACCACGGGGCGCGATCCAAACGTCGAGGCCCAGGCGCTCGAGAACCTGTAGTACGAGGCCCAGTTGCACGCTGGGTTTTCCGCGTTCGAGCTCCCCCAGGAACCGCGGCCCCACACCCGAGAGCGCGGCGGCAGTCTCCTGGTCAAGGTCGGCACGCTTCCGCGCGTCTCGCGCCAGCTTTCCGACGTCGGTAACGGAGCGAGCTTGGGTGGCGCTGACCGTTGTGGACGTTTTCGGGCGGCTGGCCATTCTCTTACCGTACGGGAAGACAGTAGGCGAATGGGCCCAAATCTTCCTGGAGGGGAAGAAACACGATGAATCCGCGAAAATCGTCCCGAACGGGAAGATGTGGCACCACCTACGGCTTCTGCAGCCGAGGAGGAGCACCCTCGCTCGGCCTCGGCGCAGGGTAGCTGAGATACGCCAGGCGTTTGCCCTCGCGGCGAACGTGCGAGACGAGGTCGAGGATCAGGCCGGTCGCGACGGCGATGACGCCGATGAGGCCCAGGCCCATGCACAGCACGGCGGTGGGTAGGCGCGGCACGAGGCCGGTGCTCAGGTAGTGCGTGAGGACGGGGATGCCGAGCGCGACGGCGACGCCGGTGAAGAGGAGCGCGAGCAGTCCAAAGAACAGCAGCGGGCGCTCGTTGCGCATCAGGTTGCTGATCGTCATGAGGATGCGCCAGCCATCGCGGAACGTGCGCAGCTTGGACACGGAGCCGGGCGGGCGCTCCTTGTAGTCGGTGTTCACCTCGGCGACGGCCATGCGCATCTGCATCGCGTGGACGGTGAGCTCGGTCTCGATCTCGAACTCGCGCGAGAACGACGGGAATGACTTCACGAAGCGGCGCGAGAACACGCGGTAGCCGCTGAGCATGTCGACGATGGACGCGCCGAACAGCCAGCGCACGAGGCCAGTGAGGACCGCGTTGCCGAGGCGATGGCCCGCGCGATACGCCTCTTGGTGCGTCTCGATGCGGCGACCGACGACCATGTCGAGGTTGTCTTCGACGAGCAGGTCGACGAGCTTGGGGGCGGCGGATGCGTCGTACGTGTCGTCGCCGTCGACCATCACGTAGATGTCGGCGTCGATGTCCTGGAACATCCGGCGCACGACGTTGCCCTTGCCCTTGCGCATCTCGCGGCGGACCTCGGCGCCCGCGGCGGTCGCGACCTCGATGGTCTTATCCGTCGAGTTGTTGTCGTAGACGTAGACGACGGCGTCGGGGAGCGCCGCCTTGAAGTCGGCGACGACCTTCGTGATCGCCGCTTCCTCGTTGTAACAAGGCACGAGTACGGCGACGCGCGGCGCTGGCATGTCCGGCGTGTGTATACGTCAGGTGGAGGGTTGAGCGCGAGCCTTCTGCAGGCGCGTGCCGAGCAGAATCGCGAACGCGACGATCGTCGCGGTGATCATCCAGTGGCTGTACCGATAATCAGTGCTCGGGGCGAGGAACACGAGTGTGGACTCCATCCCGATCCCGGAGAGGAGCAGGGCGAGCGCGTCGGGGAGGCGCAGCGCCATCAACAACAGGCCAATCGCGACGAGTAGGTAGACCCACGGCCGGAACATGAACAGCATGTTCTCGGAGAGCCAGCGCTCCGCATCGGAGAGCGCGTACTGGAACTTCCACGAGTGCACGTGCAGGCCGTAGCCGTCGCCGAGATAGTTGAAGTAGTCGCGCTGCGAGACGAGGCCGGTGATGCGGCCGATCTTGAGCGCGAGCACCTTGGACAGGACGCTCACGCGATGCTTGACGTAGCCGTGGGGGTACTTCGTGACGATGCGCTTCCACGCGGCCTCGATGGCGGCGACCTGGGCTGCGGGTGGTGGATCGGTGCCGCCGAGCGGGACGTTCCACAGGCGGTGATCTTGATTGGCGACGAGCGAGAAGAAGTCGCGCGTCGAGTACATCGAGCGCATCTCGACTTGGATGTTCGTGGTGATCTGGAGACCGGTGCCCGCGCAGAGATCCATCACTTGCGCGTCGGTGAGATCGTCGTCGGTGTAGGTCAGCGTGCCGGCGATGTCGTAGAGCGCGAGCGACGTGTGCCAGTAGTGCATGTGCACGTCGGTCATCGCGTCGTTGATGCGGAACGCGGCCATCGTGATCGCGAGCCAGGTGACAAACGAGATCGCGTAGCGCTTGTACCAACGCATCGGTCGCCACTCGAACGCGAACACGACGAGGCCGAACGTTCCCGCGAACGCGTTGTAGCGAACGGCGGTCGCGATGAAGATGGCGACGAGGCCGGCGATCTTCGCGCTGCGGTACTTCGTCGAGAGCATGCCCGCGAGGCCGAGCATCATCGCGCCGGCCATCAGGCCGTCTTTCCAGATCATGGTCATCGGCAACATGACGGGCGGCGAGAGGAACATCGCGCTCGCGATCCACGCGGCGGCGGGCTTGGAGAAGCGGCGGCGCAGCACGAGGTACAGTCCGAGCAGCAGCATCACCGTCTGCGCGAACAGCATCAGCACGGGGCCCTTCACGATCGCGTCGGCGACCTTGAACAGGAGGTTCAGGATCGGCGGGTGCGCATCGGTGTAGAGGCCGGTCCGTGCTTCTCGCAGGTGATCGTAGGAATCCACGGTCATCTGGCCGGGGTACGCGTAGAGAATGACGAGCAGCCACGTGACTCCCAGCACGGCAAACGGCGGGACGGCAGCGAGCGCGCGAAGGACTCGCTTTAGGCCGGCGCGCACGGGGGCAATATATGCACAAAGCTTGCGATCCTGTGTATAAGGGCGAAGCTCCCTTCGCCTGATTCACCAATATGTGCGGCATCTTTGGCGTCATTTGCGCGAGCGACCCACGAGTCGAACGACAGACCGCGCGCGACCTCGCCCTGGCCCTGCTGCGCTTCAGTGAAACGCGCGGACGCGAGGCAGCGGGACTCGCGGTTCACCACGGCACCGGCATCGAAGTTCTGAAGCAGGGCGGCAGCGTGAGCGACCTGCTCGCGAACCCCAAGCTCACGACCATGCTGGAGGGCGCCCTCGATCGTTACGACGTCCGGCGCGTGCAGTCGATCGGACCGGCGCTCGCCATCGCGGGGCACTCGCGGTTGGCCACCAACGGATCGCAGGGCAACTCCGACAACAACCAGCCCGTGATCACGTACGGCGCGGTCGCGCTGCACAACGGCATCGTGGTGAACGACGCGGAGCTCGCGGCCGCCCACCCAGAGCTCGTGCGCATCGGCGAGCTCGATAGCGAGACGCTCGCGTCGTTGCTGCGAACGCGGCTGAACAAGAGCAACGATCTCGTCGAGGCCACGCGCGCGACGTTCGCGGACGTACAGGGCTCCGCGTCCATCGCGATGCTGTTCGACAACCTCGACGCGATGCTGCTCGCGACGAACACGGGCTCGCTGTTCCAGCTCACGAGCAGCGACGGGCTGCTGTTCGCGTTCGCATCGGAGCGGTTCATTCTCCAGCGCGTTCTCGACGACAAGGTGCTATCCGCGCGCCTTGGACCCGATGCGCGCATCGAACAGATCCGCGCCGGCCATGCGCTCGTGCTGCACCTCGAAGGGATGCGCCGCCACGCGTTCTCGCTGACGAGCACGGCGCCCGAGCCTGTCCCGAGCGAGGACTTCCGGCCGAACGGTCACGTCGTCCAGATCGTCGACCACACGCCCAAGCTCTCCGGCCTGCAGCGCTGCACCAAGTGCATTCTCCCGTCGACGTATCCGTATGTCGGCTTCGACAAGGACGGCGTCTGCCACTACTGCCGCACGTGGAAGTCCATCAAGGTCAAAGGCGAGCAAGCGCTGCTCGACGCCGTGGAGCCGTACCGCAGCAAGGACGGCAGTCCCGACGTGATCCTCGCGTTCTCCGGCGGGCGTGATTCGTCGTACGGCCTGCACTACGTGAAGAAGAACCTCGGCATGAACCCGGTCGCGTACACGTACGACTGGGGCATGGTCACCGACCTCGCGCGGCGCAATCAGGCGCGCGTGTGCGGCAAGCTCGGCGTCGAGCACATCGTCCGCGCGGCGGACATCACGGCCAAGCGCCGCTACGTGCGCAAGAACGTCGACGCGTGGCTGAAGCGTCCCGAGATCGGGATGGTCACGCTGTTCATGGCGGGCGACAAAGAGTTCTACTCGTACGCGCGCGAGCTGCGGAAAGAGACGGGCATCAAGCTCGTCATCTTCTGCACCGGCAACATGATCGAGGACGCGCCCTATAAAACCGGCCTGATGGGCGTGCCGCAGGATGACCACGGCAACGTGCTCACGCGCATGTCGCTGCGGAACAAGGCGGGCATGCTCTGGTATCACGCCAAGCAGTACGCGCTGAACCCGCGCTACATCAACGAGTCGCTGTTCGACACGTGGAATGCGTTCTGGCAAACGTTCGTGGTGAAGGACGACTTCCTCTACCTGTTCCAGTACATCGACTGGCACGAGGACACGATCGTCAACACGATCCGCCACGAGTACGACTGGGAGATCGCCGAGGACACGACGACGACCTGGCGCATCGGCGACGGTACGGCCGCGTTCTACAACTACATCTACCAGACGATCGCCGGGTTCACCGAGGACGAGGTGATGCTCGCGAACATGGTGCGCGAAGGCCACCTGACGCGCGACGTGGCACTCGCGCGCGCGATCGAATACTCCAAGCCGCGCTGGCCCTCGATCCGCGAGTACGCGCAGTTGATCGGCTTCTCCGCAGAAGAAGCGCTGCAGATCATCAATGCGGCGCCCAAGTTGTACTGAGTGACGGAGCAAAGCGACGTCGACGGGGCGCGCTTACGCCGTGACGTGATCTGGAACGTCGTCCCCGTCGGTCTGCTCGCGATCGTCGGCCTCGGCCTGCAGTTCATGATCGGGCGCTGGTGGGGCGCGGAGGCGCTCGGTGCGTTCAACCTCGTGACGCCCGCGTTCTTCGCGTACGCGGTGATCGGGGCGTGCGGGCTGCAGTACAGCGTGCTGCGCGCGATCGCCGAGGATCCTCATGACCCGGAGCGCGTCGCGTCGGTCGCCGTCGGTGCGGTGGTTCCGACGGTGGTGTTCGCGGCGGCGGCGGCAGCGGCGTGCTGTGCATTCGCTCCTGCGCTCGGTCATCTGCTCGACAGTCCGCGCGTCACCATCGGTTTGCGCATGGTCGCGCCCGGCGTATTCTTCTTCGCGCTCAACAAGGTGCTGTTCGGCATCGTCAACGGTCTGCGCCGGATGCGCGCGTTCGCGATCTACACGTCGCTGCGCTACATCCTGATCGCGATCGCTCTCGTCGGTGCGCGCGTGATGGAGATCGACGGAGCGCAGCTCGGCGGTCTGTGGTCGTTTGCCGAGGGCGCGCTGATGCTCGTGCTGCTCGGCGAGATGTTCGCGACGGTGAAGGTGCGCGGCGCGTCGTCCTGGATGCGCTGGGTCAGGGCGCACGTCAGCTATGGCGCGCGTGGTCTGCCCGCGACGCTGTTGTTCGAGGTGAACAGCAAGCTCGATGTATGGATGCTGGGGATCGCGCTCGACGATCATGCCGTCGGTATCTACGCACTCGCTGCCGCGCTGTTCGAGGGCGCGATGCAGCTCGGCGTCGTCGTCACGAATAACGTGAACCCGGTGCTCGCGCACGAGCTCGCGGGGAAACGCGTCGAGCTGATCCACATTCTCGTCAAGCGCACGCGCCGCTGGTTCGTGCCGCTGATGCTCGTCGCGTGCATCGCATCCGCCGTGCTGTACCCGTATGTCGTGCCGCTCCTCGTCGGGAACGCAGAGTTCGCGCAAGGGGCGATCCCGTTCGCGTTCCTGATGGCCGGACTCGCGCTCTCGTCCCCGTGGCAGCCGTTCAACCAGATGCTGCTGATGGCGGCCAAGCCCGGCTGGCACACCGTGATGTCGGCGCTCGTGTTCGCCGTCGCGTTTGTCGGCAACTACGTCCTGATCCCGACGTTGGGGCTCGAGGGCGCGGCGATCGCGACGGCCGTTGGGTTAGTCGTCGGGTGCGTGCTCCTCGTCGGGATGGTCCGCAAGATCACCGGCGTGCGGCTCTAGGCTATGGTGCCTGTGTGAGCTGGCTCGGACGCCTGTTGTTCGCGGCCTTCATCGCTGTCACGGCGCTGCACATCGGCATCGTGATGCACTGCGAGCCGTTCACGTACGACGCGTGGAACGTCGCGCGCGACACGGGCGCCGAGCCGTTCTCGTTCGCGCGCTGGGGAGCGTACGGCATCGATCAGTACGTGCACTCCAACCCGCGCGTCGGGCAGTGGGCGACCTATCTCTCGTACAAGATCGCTGGCTTCGCGGAGGTCCTCACGCCGCTCGCGTTTCTCGCGCTCGTCGTCGCCGTGGTCACGATCGGCATCGGGCGGGTCCCCTCGCTGCGTCGCGGCCGCGATCTCGCACTCACGACCATCGCGATCGGTGTCGCGTGGTTCGCGCTGCCGTCGATCGGCATGGTGATCTTCTCGCGCGCCTACAGCGCCAACTACCTGCTCGGTGCGGCGATCCAGCTGTGGTTCCTCGCTGTCCTGCGCCTGCGTCCGACGGGCGAGGGCGGCATCTTGGCGTCGCTCGCGTTCGGCCTCCTCGGTGTTCTCGCGGGCGCTGCCAACGAGCACACGGGCCCGACGCTCGTCGTGTACTGCATGGCGTACGCGGCGTGGCGCTATCGCATGGGAGAGCAGCGGCCCTCGCTCGCGCTCGCCGGTGCGTTCGGCATGGTGATGGGCTTCGCCGCGATCTTCTTCGCGCCGGGGCAGGGCGAGCGGTACGCCGGTCTCGCGACAAAGGTCTCGTTGCTCGGTCGGCTCGCCCAGCGGGGCGTCGTCAATAACCTCGAGATCGTGAGCGACTTTGTCCTCGCGATCGCGCCCGCGCTTGTTCTGCTCGCGATTGTTGTCGTCCTGGGATCGCACGACCGCGAGCGAGAGTCGCAACGCCAACCGCTCCAGCGCGTCGGATGGGCGCTCGCTGCCGGGGCGCTCGTGGTCATCACGTTGTTCGTCTCGCCCAAGCTCGGGCCGCGCTTCTTCCTGTTTCCGTGCGCGCTGCTCCTCGCGACGGTCATCGGCGTTGCCGACGCGGTGCTCACCACGAACAAGCGGCTCGCGGCGTTCGTCTTCCTCGCGATCGCATCCAGCACGTACGCGGCGGCGCGCACGATGCCGCTCTACTACCGGCTGAGTCTCGAGAGCACGGATCGCCTCGCCGAGCTTGCTGCGTCGACGCCTGGCTCGATCGTGACGCTCGACGCGTTCGATCAGGTCGACACGTCGTGGTGGTTCCTGGGCGATGACATGCGGTTCGACGACAAGCGAGCGCTGGTCTCGCGGTACTTCGGGCTCGCAGACATCGCGTACCGCTCGATGGATCTCGACGCGCCGCTCGGTATCTCCGACGTCCGCATCGTTCCGCGTGTCACTCCCACCACCGACACGAGCGGCTTCGCGATGGGGCCCGTCCGCGGGCTCGATGTCGGCGCCGTGCAGATGGCCGGGCTCGCGGGCGTCACGCGGATGCGCACGCGCCAACCGTCGGTGCAGCAGGTCGATCTCGTCGTCGACTTTCTCGGTGATCGACCGCCTCTTCCCGCGAGCACGCTGCTGCTTGCTCGGTGGCGCCGCTCGGGAACCGATGCGTGGGCTGGTGTCATCGAGCGCATCGGCGTCACGCGCCAGCGTCGGGTCATCCTGCCGCCCGAGCTGAACGGGAATGGTGACTACGAGATCCTGATCTACAGCGTCGGTCACGAGTGGAAACGCCTCGGAACGGCCGCCGAGACGCTGACCTACGAGCCGTGGCATCGCGGTGCGTACTGGGCTCTCGCCTGCAAGTCCGACGAGTGCTTTGTCGTCGCCGCCACGCGCATGCTGTAGCCGATGCTACCCTTCTTGTATGTCTCGGTTACCGCCCGATCCATTCGGGGTTCGCGCGTATCTCGCGCGCGACTGGGACGGAATCCGGGAAGGGAAGCGGCGTTACTGGCGCGAACGTCTCGACCGTTTTGGGTTGGCAGAGGCGATCCGGATCGGCGACGTTCTTCGTCGTGATCAGCAAGCGCTCGACCCGAGCTGGCCCAGCGAAGAAAGCCGTCGCGCAGACTTCGAAGCGCACGAGCGGGTCGCGAAAGCGCTCCACGCGACGGCCGCCAGCTCGCCAGTCCGTGCACGCCGCGCTCGCCGCGTTCGCTAGGGTCGCGCAACGCGAACACATCCGCTGGTACGTGTTCGGTGCGCAGGCGGTGAATCTCCATGGATTCCCCCGGCTGACCGCAGACCTCGACCTCACGGTCGATCTAGCCGAGCTGTCTCCGCAACGCTTCGTGGCTGCGCTCGGCAAGGCCGGCTTCCAGATGAGATTCACCGACGACGGGTTCATCGCCGCGACCCGGGTCATTCCGGTGACATTTGACGGCTACCAGGTCGACCTGGTGCTCGCTGGAACCGGCATCGAGCAAGCGTTCTTGGACGAGGTTGTCATCAAGCGGCTCGGTTCGGTCCGCGTTCCCGTCATCTCCCGCGAGCATCTCGTCGTCACCAAGATCCTCGCGAGTCGTCCCAAAGATCTCGAGGATGTTCGAGAGCTGCTGGCCATGCGCGAGCTCGACCACGAGAAGGTCGAAGGGGTGCTCGCGGTCATCGAAGAGGCACTCGACGACTCCACTCTCCGCGCGACCTATCGCCGGCTCCGTGCGAAACTCCGCCGATGAGCGACGCGCCCACCGAGATCCCGTTCGAGCTGCTGCACGAGCTGCCCAAGACGGACCTCCACTGCCACCTCGATGGCTCGCTCCGCCTCGACACGGTTCTCGATCTCGCGAAGAAGCAGGGCGTGAAGCTGCCCACGTTCGATCGCGCGGAGCTGCACGGCATGCTCGCGGCGGGCGATCACGTCGCGTCGCTGGATGACTATCTCCGCGCGTTCGACATCACGCTCTCCGTCATGCAGCGCGAGGACGCGCTCGAGCGCTGCGCTTACGAGCTCGCCGAGGACGCGCACAACGAGAACGTTCGCTACCTCGAGGTTCGCTACTCGCCGCTGTTGCACACGCGCGCGGGGCTGCGTCCCGCCCAGGTCGTCGAAGCGGTCCTGCGTGGTCTGCGCGCCGCCAAGCGCGAGCTCGGCATTCGCTACGGCCTCATCCTCTGCGCGATCCGCTCGCTCGGACCGGAGTCATCGCTGCGCATCGCCGAGCTGTGCGTCGCGTTCAAGAGCCACGGCGTCGTCGGCTTTGACCTCGCGGGCTCCGAGGTGAACAACCCGGCCAAGGTGCACCGCCAGGCGTTCCAGCTCGTCATCGACAACAACATCAACTGCACCGCGCACGCCGGCGAGTCGTTCGGACCCGACAGCGTTCACCAGGCGATCCACAAGTGCGGTGCGCATCGCATCGGTCATGGCACGCGCCTCGTCGAGAGCGGCGATCTTCTGAACTACGTGAACGACCACCGCATCCCGCTCGAGGTGTGCCCGTCGTCCAATCTCCAGACGCGCGCGGCGAGCTCGTGGGAGACGCATCCCGTCGATTTCTTCGTCGACTACGGCCTCCGGGTCACCATCAACACCGACAACCGGTTGATGTCCGACACGACGGTGACCAAGGAGCTGCAGCTCTGCCACCGGCACTACGGCTGGTCGCTCGCGACGATCAAAGAGATCATCATCGCGGGCTTCAAGAGCGCGTTCATGCCGTACCGCGAGAAGGCGGACCTGTGCGCCGAGATCAGCCGCGAGCTCTCGACGTTCGCCGACCCGCTCGGCGAGCGTGCGGGTCGCGTCGGTCTCGTCGAGTCGGATCCTCCGACGTCGCCGACCAAGCCCAAGCTCGTGTCGTAGCTACGGCGCGGTCGTGAAGCTGTAGAAGTAGCTCGTCGAGTTACCGATCGAATCGCTCGCCAGTCCAATGTCGACATCGATGGTCGTCATCGCGGGCAGCGGAGCGTCGGGGGTAAAGGTCCACGTGTGACCACCATTGGTGGCGACGAGCGTGCCCGTGATGGTTACTGCTCCGGCCGTCACGAACACGGTCGATGCATCGAGGCCAAACGTTGGCTCGTCGAACGTCATCGCGATCGTCGTCGTCACGGGCACGTTGCTGGACCCGGTCTGCGGCGTCGTCGCGCGGATCTGCGGCGCGATGTGGTCCAGGTCGGTCTGGAAGCTGCTCCCGCCGTCGAGCGTGGAGTTGCCAAACGCATCCGTGACGGCCGTCGTGACGATGACGTCGTAGTTCGTCAACCCGTCGAGCTGAGTATCGGGCCGCAGGTGCGCGCTCCTGGTGGCCGCGTCGTATGTGACCTGACCCGGCACGGCGACGCCGTTCTTCTGTAGCTCGATGCTCGATGCGTCGACGTTCTGCGCGTCCTCGTCGAATTCGATCAAGACGCCGCTGCTGACGGGGACGTTGACCGCGGAGAAGCCCGGTGTGCGTCCCCAGATCCGCGGTCCGACGTTGTCGACGCCGGTCGCGAACAGGATTGCCGTGCCCGTGCTCGTCGCGTGCCCGGTGATATCCATCAACCCTGGATCGATCCGCATCCTGTAAGCCGTGTTGGGAGCGAGCTGCCAGCGGAGATTGAAGATTGGATCCTGCGTGCTGGTCGTCGGGTCGACGTTGTAGATGACGGGATTGCTGAACTGATCCTCGACGTGAAACACGCTGAGGATGTTCGGCGCGGCTTTGTCGAAGAACAGCTGGAGCTGGACGCCGACGCTCACCCCCGTTTGCGAGGCGCTCGGGACAGAACCAACGAGCATGGGCGGCGTTGGTGATTGCGAGAAGTAGGACAGCGTTTCCCCGGCGAGCGGATTACCGGCGAGGTCGGTGACGGCGGAGGTGATCGTGACGGTGAACGATTGATCGAGCGGCAGATTCGCGCCGAGCTGGAGCTCCCAGGCTTGCGCTCCCTGAAACGGCGAGACGTTCGTGAACAGCTTCTCGCCGGTCGAGTCCACGGTGATAAAGAACGAGTCGTTGGTGACGTGGGTGACCGGTTCGTCGAAGAACAGGATGATCGAGCCCCCGGCAGCGATCTGCGTACCCGGTTCCGGCGAGATGCTGGTCAGCTCGGGCGGTTGGTCGTCGAACGTGACTCCCTCGTGACCGGGACAGTCCTGGTTCGGGTTGGAGCTCAGATGGCAGAAGCCGTCACCGCGGCGATCACAGGTGTAGCCGTCGGGACATTCGCCAACCTCGAGGCAGGAGAACCCGCAGACGGGCATCGGCGGGTCGTAACAACCCGCGACGACCGCGAGAACGGCGACGGCGCGCAGACCCACACCCCGTATTTACCATTGCGGCGCTACGGCGCGGTCGTGAAGCTGTAGGCGAAGTTCTGGGTGTTGCCGGAGGAGTCTGCGATGTTCGTCAGCGCGACGTGGATCGCCGCGTTCGCAGGCAGCGCATCGGGCAGGAACGTCCACGTGCGGTTGCCGTTGCTGGGCGCGAAGGTACCGGTGATCGGCGTGCCGCTACTCGTGACCGCGAACGTGCCGATCGAGGTCGCTGGTTCGTCGAACAGGATGACGATGGAGCTGTCGACGGGCGCGACGCTGTTGGCCTTGGGCATGGTCTCGCGCGCCTGCGGCGGCACGAAGTCGTTCCCCGTCGTGAAGAACCAACTGCCCACAGGTCCCATCGGGTTCCCGTTCGTGTCGCGGACGTCGCCGTCGACGCGCGCCACGTAGCCCCGTAGCGGCAGGAGCTGGTCGTCCGGATCGAGCGTCGCTATCGACGTGGCGCCGGTGTTGTCGATCGTCGTCGGTACTTCGACGCTCGTGACCTGATCGATGAGGTGGAACTTGCCGGAGAGCGTCTGCACCGTCTCCGTCATCGTGACCGTCACGACTGTGTCGACGGCGACGTCTGTCTCCTGCGGCAACGGCTCGATGAAGGCCGAGAAGTCGATGCTCGGCGGTGGATCCGCAATGACCGCGAATTGATACTGCGTGCCGGCGAAGTGATCGCCGTTCTCATCCGTGATGTCGGAGGTCAGGTGGACGGTGTACTGACCGCCGAACGACAACGAGGAGTTTAGCGAGAGGCTCCACGTGAACGGGTTGCTGGGGTTGGACGGGGCACTCGTAACCACTTGTCCGGTGACGTCATCGGTCAAAAAGAACGAGGTCGACGTGACGTGCAACACCTTCTTGTCGAACTGAACGGAGATGGCCGTATTGACCGGCTCGAAGTTCGACGTCGGCTGGAACGCCACGAGCACCGGCGCGAGGAGATCGTTTCCAGGGTCGTCGGGGACGCTCTCGCAGTGGACTTCCATGAAGCCCGAGAGATGGCAGCGATTGTCCACGCTGTTGCACGCGTAGCCGTCGGGGCACACGGTGGCGTGCGAGGCGCATGCGAAGCCGCACACCGGATGAGGCGGGTCGTAACACCCGGCGAGAACGAGCGCACCGACGGCGATCGACCGCGCGAGCATCGTCGGGACGGTAGCACGTCGGTGGTGTACGATCGTAAAGCATGGGCGGCCTCGATAGAGCAGCGGTGACCGCGTTGGTCGAGCCGCACTGGCGCCGCGTTTACAACTTCGTGTTCCGCCTCACACTCGATCGCGAGCGCGCCGAGCGCTATCTCGGTGATGTGTTCGCCAAGGCCGTCGCCGAGTCCGACAAGATGCCCGCCGAGCCCGACGTGGAAGCGTGGCTGATCTCCGTCGCGAACGCGTTGCTCGAGGAGCGCCTGCCGCGCCAGCCCGAGGTGAACTTCGACATCCTCGACGACACGCTCCGCAACGAGGCCACGCGCACCGACGTCGTGCGCTCGCTGAGTGATCCAGATCGCGATCTGCTGCTGTGGGAGCTCAAGCAAGGCTGCATGACGTCGGTCATCAACTGCCTGCCGCCGGGCGAGCGCGCGGCGTTCGTCGTCTGCCACGTGCTCAAGCTCGCGGATGACGTCGCGGCCAAGAGCCTCGGGATCACCGAGAGCGCGTACAAAGTTCGCCTCTCACGCGCGCGCAAGAAGGTCGGCGACTACCTCGCGCCGCGTTGCGAGCACGTCAATCCGATGAACCCGTGCCGCTGTCCCGCACGCGTCGGGACCGCGCTCGCGAAGGGCTTCATTCGTCCGATCGGACAGATCATCGGTGAAGTCTCGCTGCGCAAGGATCCGTACGGTCGCTACGGCACGGGGCCGGGAAACGAGGACGTGCCGATGCGCGAGATCGGCGCGATCTACGGTGGACTGCCCGACCCGGATGCCCCCGAAGGCCTCGCGGCGAAGATGATCGAGCGCCTCTCGCCGCGCTAGTGGCCGGCTATCAGAGACCCACTTAGCCGGCTACTCGAGCGGCCACGGTGGGGCAATTCCGCGTAATCGCGCGGTGCAGATCATCGTTTGCAGTGGCGCGGGGTTTGCGATCAGCCCCTGGCATCATGCGCCAGGTTCTCGCTTCCCTCTCGCTCGCCCTCCTCGCCACCAGTGCAGCCGCTGGTTGCGCCACCGACGACACGGTGACGGCGGACGCCGACAACCCGTTCGCGCACGACCAGCCGGACGACGGCAAGGAAGACTCGGCTTACCAGAACCCCGATGGCCAGGAGGTCGAGGTCGATCTCGAAGGCGACATCACGGCGACCAGCTCCCAGATCGACGACGGTCCCGTCGCCATCGCGCAGTTCGCGACGACGTTCTTCCGCAAGAGCGAGACGATGTACATCGAGTCGCTCGCTGAAGAAGTCTCCCAGCCCGACCGCATCGAGTGGCAGATCGGCACTACCTGGTACAAGACCAGCGCGGTCCCCGCCGGCTCGATGAAGAAGCACTGGCGCCTCAAGGCGATGAACACGGTGCTCCTGTTCGACAACGCGAAGGCGCAGCTCGGCGCGGTCTTCACCGCGAAGGTGCCGATGAACCCGTTCACCGTGCTCACCGACGCGGGTAGCAAGTGCGCGGACGATGACGACCACATCGGTCTCGACTCGTCCGTCTACTGGTACCGCTGGGAGCCGAAGGCCAGCTGCACGATTCCGCAGCAGGACCTCAAGATCACCGTCAGCAAGAAGTTCTCGAACACGCAGGCGACGCGCTACCCCGAGTACGACCAGCTCACGGCCGACAAGAAGGTCACGACGGTCGTTCTGTTCGGCGAGATCGACGACGGTCCGATCACGGCGAATGAGACCGGCATGCGCAACTTCAAGCGCTTTGGCGCGAACCTCGTCGCAGGCGGTTACCACAAGGTGACGGGCCCGGTCGGCGAGCGCTACGAGAAGCAGCTCGGCACGATCCTCTCGCAGATCGACCTGTACTCGCCCAAGGAGTTCAGCGGCCTCGACGACTACAGCCACTTCAACAACTTCCAGAAGGCGCTCGGCGAGCACGAGATCGTCGCGTACGACGGTCACTCGATGCTCGGTGCATCGGACTTCTGGGCGCGCCCGACGTACCCGACGAACTACCAGATCTTCCTCTACGGCGGCTGCCTCGGCTACGAGTACTACGTCAAGCCCATCCTCCACGGTAAGGGCGACTCGTGGGACAAGCTCGACGTGATGTCGAGCGTCGTCGAAGTCTCGGCGGACGCGAACATGTTCGCCGCGCCAGCCATCGCGAAGCTGCTCTACTCGATCGACCACGGCGGCAAGTCGTCGTGGCGCTCGGTCCTCATGGCCGTGCGCAACTCGGTCGGCGACTCGACGTTCGGTGTCTCCGGCGTCCGCGACAACAAGTTCAAGCCGTAAGCCGGCCTGCCTGGTTTTGCCAGGCGGCGCGATCTCAGTCGTCGAAACGGAAGCGCGATGGATCCTTGTCCATGATGCGCTCCATCGCGGCTTCTTCGAGCAGGTCGGTCATGCGCTGACCGCCGTACTTCTTCATCAGCTTGTCGTCGTACTCGTCGGCAATGAGCGCGACATCACGCAGGGTGGCAGTCAGCTCCTCGGGATCGAGCGTGGTGCCGCCGAGGATGGTGTGGGTGAACAGCACCGTGCGCTCTGCCTTGTCGACGGCAAAGGCGCCGAAGCGCAGGTGAGCGTTGAGCTCCAGGAGCTGCATCGCGAGCGAGCCGTCGACGTCGACGCCCTTCACGAGCTGCGCCGTGCAGCGCACCATCGCGCGGTTGTCACCCCACGGGACGATGTTGATCATCACGTACGCCGAGCCCTGTTTGATGACAAACAGGGAGTCGTCGACCTTGCGGTACGCGGGGCTGTTCTCGAGTGTGCGCTCGATCAATAGCGCGGTGGCTACCTCAGCGGGATTCATGCGTCGTTGGTACCACACCTGGCACCGCGCGAATGCCATACTCGGCCCGTGAGGTTCGCGCTCGCTTGTAGTGCGCTGGTGGTTGCGCTCGTCGCCGCCCCGCGTGTCGCCTCGGCCGAGGAGATCAAAGAGATCCTCGTTCAAGAAAACACCAAGACCACGACCGATACGGTGACGCTCATCGCGGACATCGATGTCGGAGATGACTGGTCCGTAGACATGATCACGGGCATCAAGACCCGGCTCCTGTCCTCGGGGTTGTTCAAGGATGCCGAGGTGTTCTCGTCCACCGTCCCCGGTGGCGTGCGCGTCACGATCGTCGTCCACGACAAGCACTCGTGGGTCATCGCCCCCGCGTTCTACAACCAGCCCACCAACAAGGGCGCGGGTGTCGGCTATGGCGAGAACAACCTGTTCGGGCAGAACCAGAAGCTCCTGCTCTACGGGCAGATCGCCAGCGGTGACACGTTCTTCATCGGCGCGTGGGTCATCCCGTCCATCGGCGGCACGCCGTTCTACGCGCAGCTCGATACCTATCTGAAGCAGTCGCGCGTCATCGAGTACAAGTCGCCCAACGGGTACCTCGACTCGCCCGAAGCGATCCGCGAGTCGCGCCTCAACTATCTCAACGGCGGCATCCGCCTCGGCATCGAGCCGATCCGCGGCTACAAGCTCGACGGTCGCCTCCGCGGCGCCGTGGTCAGCTACTCCGACTCGCCGCTGTTCGGTAACGCCAAGGCGCCCTCGTATCTCGGCAAGAACCCCGACGACCAAGGCATCGACCTTGGCTCGAGCTCCGCGACGAACGTGCAGAACCCCGGCAAGGAAGGCAACGACGTCTCCGCCGAGGGCTCGTTCACGATCGATCGCCGCGCGAACTACCTCGGCGTCACCACCGGCACCAAGCTCTCCGTGGCGTACGAGCACTCGCTCAATGCGCTCGGTAGCGACTTCTCGTACTCGCTCCTCAGCTTTGGCTACGCCAAGGGTTGGCAGGTCCTCGAGCGCCACAACCTGAACATCAAGGGCAACTTCCAGTACGGTCGCCACCTCCCGTTCCAGCAGGAGCTGTTGCTCGGCGGTACGTCGATGCGCGGCTACGTGAACAACCAGTACCGCGGTGACTCGCGCGCGCTCGTGAACCTCGAGTACTCGCTGCCGCTGTTCTCGCTGTTCGGTCTCTCCGTCCGCGGTCTCGGCTTCTGGGACTCGGGCTACATCGCGTTCCTCAACGAGGACTCCAAGCAGCGCAACTACCTCCCTGGCTCGCGTCGCGAGGATCAGGACAAGTTTGCTGGCTTCAAGAACAGCGTCGGCGTCGGTACGCGTCTGTACCTGAAGCAGATCGTGTTGCCCCTCCTTGGCGTCGATGTCGGTTATGGTCTGGAGGCCGGTGATATTCAGGTCTATCTCGCGATCGGGCTTACTGATTAGCTGCCTCGCGGGGTGCGGCAGCAGTCAAGGTCCGTCGACGACCACGCCGCCCCCACCGCTCGTCTCGTCCGACGAGCGGCCCGGCGCCAACGATGGCGTCGACTACCTCGTCACGGCGTCGCAGATCGTCACGAACGACCCCGAGCACCCGACGGCGACCGCCATCGCGATCGACGGTGACACGATCGTCGGCGTCGGCGCGCCGGAGGACCTCGCCAAGCTCGTCGGGCACGGCACGCAGCGCGTCGTGCTCGATGGCGCCATCTCGCCCGGACTCGTCGACGCACACGCGCACCTCTATGGCCTCGGTCTGGCGCTCGATGGCGTCTTGCTCAAGGAGACGATCTCGGAGGCTGACGCGATCAGCGCGGTCAAAGCCGATGTGACGCGGTTTGGACCCACCGAGTGGATCACGGGCCGCGGCTGGGATCAGACGCGCTGGCCCAAGGCTGCGTGGCCGACGAAAGAGACGCTCGACGCCGCGTTCCCGAATCGCGCGACCTATCTGCGCCGCGTCGACGGTCACGCCGCGTGGTGCTCGTCCGCCGCGCTCGCCGCCGCGCACATCACGCGCGACACCAAGGATCCGGCCGGCGGCAAGATCATGCGCGACGCCAAGGGCAATCCGACCGGCGTCCTCGTCGACAACGCGCTCGACCTCGTCGAGAACGTGATGCCAGCGGCCACGCCCGAAATGCGCGAGCGACGCATCCGTGCCGCCGCGCAGCTCGCCATCGCGGCCGGGATCACGGGCGTCGACGAGATGGGCATCGAGCCAGAGACGGCCGACGTCTACGCGCGCCTCGCCGCTGCCAATCACCTACCGCTGCACGTCTACGCGTTCCTCGACGGCAGCAAGCCCGCCGTCATCGCCGGTCTGTCCACGCCACCTGTCGCGTCGACCAATCGCCTCACCGTGCGCGGCGTGAAGTTCTTCGCGGACGGCGCACTCGGCTCGCGCGGTGCGCGCTTGTTCAAGCCGTACGACGACGAGCCGAAATCCTCGGGCCTCTGGGTCACCACGCCCGAGCAACTCGCCGCGAACATCGATCTCGCCGTCGCGCACGGTTGGCAGGTCGCAGTGCACGCGATCGGCGACGCGGCGGTCGGCTCTGTCCTCGACGGATTTATCGCGGCAGAGACCAAGGCAGGCAGCACCGATCAGCGCTTGCGCGTCGAGCATGCGCAGGTCGTTCGCCCCGAGGACTTCGAGAAGTTCGTGCGCGCCCACGCGATCGCATCGATGCAGCCGACGCACGCGACGAGCGACATGCGGTGGGCCGAGCAGCGCATCGGCAAGCAGCGCATTCGCGGGGCTTATGCGTGGCGCACGATGCTGGATCGATCGATCCCGCTCGCGTTTGGTTCAGACTTTCCGATCGAGGAGGTCTCGCCGATCCTCGGGCTCTACGCGGCGACGACGCGCCAGGACGCTGACGGATCTCCCGCCGCAGGCTGGTACCCCGAACAGCGCCTGACGTTCGCCGAAGCGCTCGCCGCATTTACCAGCGGTGCTGCGTACGCGCAGTTCGAGGAGACTACACGCGGTCGGATCGCGCCCGGCTTCAAGGCGGATCTGACCATCTACGCGTTGCCCCTCGCGGGCGACAAGTCTCTGCTAAAAAACAAAGTAGTGGCGACGATCGTCGACGGAGAGGTGGTCTACGACCCCGAGCAGCACTTCGCCGCGCCAGCAAAGAAGCCCAAGACGTTCGACTTCATCGGGTTGCCGCTGCAAGGCCGCCCAGCGGAGGCGCAGCACTAGATGCGCTTCTGTCCCTTCTGCCAGGCCGAGAACACCGAGGAGGCCGCGTCGTGCGTCGCGTGCGCCCGTCGCATGCCGCCCGCGCCTCGCCGTCGCAACGCACCGCCGACCGGTGTGCAGTTGCCGCCGCGTCCTGCGCCACCGCCGCGTCGGCCGAGCACGGGGCCGTCGGTCGCTCCGCAGAACGTCCCCGCACCACCGACCGCGCCGGATTCTCCGCTACCTGTCCCGCCTGGAATGCCAGCCGGAGCGACAGCGCCGGGCACCGGTATTCAGCCGCACGCGCCCGCGCCGCCTTCGCCCACCACGCAACCGATGACGGCATCGAATCCGTTCTCGGAGGGTGTCGCGACGGAGGTCGCTGCATCGGCGATCTCGACGGAGACGCAGCCTGCCGCCGCCGCGTACATGCCGCTTGCACCGGGAGGCGCACCGTCGCTGTTCGGCGTCTCCGCGCGCCCGTCGACGCTCGGCAACGACGCATCGTCGACGCGATTGACCGTCGCGGGTGCACGCCCCAACGATGCGTCGTCGACGGGCGTTCCGGGTGTGTCGGCATCGGCGCCGAACACCGCGCCGATGGGCACGGGAGCCGTGAGTGCCCCGATGCCATCGTCGCCATCGTCGCCGTCGTCGGGGGCGCGGACCGGACCGACGGGTGCGCTGATCGGTGCACCGCGCACTGGGTCGACGACAAAGCCACCGCCGGTGGGAACACCGCGCACGGAGTCGACGTTGCCGATGGCTGGAGCGCAGCCGGCCAGCGGACCAACGCGAGCGCCGTCGCAGCCGAGCGGACCGGTGCGCGCGAAGACGCCGAGCCAAGCGCCGCCGACGGGAGGGCCGCCGCTGATGTCGTCGCCGGTGATCCCGCTACCGAACGATGCATCGTCGTCGAATGTCGGCAGCGGATATCCGCCGAATCAAACCGCGGCACCGAGCGGACCGCCGCTGATGTCGTCGCCGGTGATCCCGCTGCCGAACGATGCGTCGTCCTCGAACATCGGCGCTCCTGTGCCGCCGAGCGGTCCGCCGCTGATGTCGTCGCCGGTGATCCCGTTGCCGGAAACTTCGTCGAGCGCGGCGCCGAGCGGACGTGCGAATCGCCCGAGCGCGCCGCCGCCGATTCCGCGCGCGGGTCGATCGAGCTCACCGCCGCCGATCCCGGGTGCGGGCCCGCCGTTGATGTCGTCGCCCGCGTTGGTGCCGCCCGCGCTCGAACCGAACACGGCGAACGCGCCCGTCGGAGGACCACCGCTGATGTCGTCGCCGGCGCTCGAGTTGCCGGCGCAGTCGCGCACCACGACGGGCAATTCGCCGTTCGGGCAACCGGGCACGATGGTCTCGCCGGGGAGCAAAGAAGCGCGCCCGGGCAGTCACGCCGAGCTCGGGCCGCCTCCGCCGCGGCAGAGTGCGGCGTCCATCGCGGGCAACGGCGAGGAGCCGCCGGACTGGTCATCACCGACGGGCCAGACGACGTGGGGATCGCAGGGTGCGGCCAATCAAGCGGCGGCTGGGCTGTCGCCAGCAGGGCGCGCGTCACGCACGAGCACGAGCGCGATGTTGCCGCCGTCGTCGGAGCCGGGGCGCGAGAGTGCGCCTTCGTTGCCGCCTCCGCCGAACGATGATGCGGCGCGACGCTCGCTGCTCGCCGGGATTTCACCGGGACCCGCTGCGCAGCGCAGGCCCGCGCCGCCGGTCGAGGCGCGCGATCCCGCGGGCAGGGCGCGTCGGCAGGGCGAGGGCGCATCGCACGTGCCGCAGAGCGCATTCGGCGACGACTTCAACACGAGCGTCGAGGCCGAGCCGTATGACCCGAATACGAGCGAAGCGGCCGCGTATACGGACCGGCCGGGAAACACGCCTCCGCCGACGAGGATCGGTAACTTCGAGCTGCATCACGATCGACCGTTCCAGCCGCCGAGTGTCTCGCCGGTCCCCGAGATCCCCGAGCCCGGGTTGGTCAACAGCGCGAAGTACGCCGTGCGGTTCGGGCGCGCGTGGTGGCAGCGGCGCGGCGCGATCAAGATGCTGCACCTCGAGATCAAGCAGGACACCGGTGCGCTCGACGAAGTCCTCGGCGCGCTCGGCAAGATGGCGCGGTCGCAGAACGTGCAGGGCAAAGTGTTCTCGGGCGAGAACAACGCGATCACGGCTGCCGAAGGACGGATGGGCTTGCTCGCGAAAGAGCATGGCGAGGTGGATGGCCGGCGTGGCGAAGAGGTCTCCAAGTTCGTCGAGATCGAGCGCGAGAAGTTGACGCTCCTCGCGGAGGCAGAGCGCGTGCTCGAAGAGCTCGGGCGCGAATTGCAGACGCTCGAGGGGCAGCGGCGCGGGATGCGCGACAAGCGCAAGGAGCTCGAGCGCCGTCAGAAGGCGTACCTCAAGGCAGCCGAGGACAACGACAAGCAGAGCGCGGCCCAGCAAATGGGCGACACGCGCGCGGAGCTGCGGCGCAGTGCGGAGCAACATCGTCGCGAGGCGGCGTCGCTGGAGCCAGATCGCCAAGAGGTGGATCGGCGGCTCACGCAGATCGAGAAACCGATCGCGGAAACGCTGACCAAGGTCGACGCCGCGAAAGCGGGTGTGGAGACGGCGAAGCGCGCCCTCAGCGACGCGCGCGAGGGTCACGGGCACCGCCTCGCCGAGCTGGACGCCGAGCAGAAGCGCAAGACGCGCGAGATCGGGACGGCGGAGGCAGAGATTTCGCGCCGGCTCGTCACGCTCGGTACGCTCGTGAACCTGAACCGCGTCGACGATCCGGTCTTTGCGGACCTCTACATGCGCATCGACCGCCTGCGCGGAGCGATCACGGCGCGAACGACCGAGATCGACAAGCTGACGGCGGAGCGCGAAGCGTTCGACCGCGGCATCCTGATCCGTGGCGTCGCGGCGATGGTGGGAGCGGTCGTCGCGCTGATCGCCCTGATCGCGATTCTGCGAGCGATCATCTAATAGGGTAAGCTCCGGCCGGGTGCCGAAGGTATTGGTCTCGAATAACGCCGAGCTGATCCGCCATTTCAGCGCGGAGAAGTTCAAGCGCCTGGACGTTCAGGTGGTCGTCGCGTCCACACCGGACGAGACGCGCGCGCTGTTCACCAAGGAGGCCCCCGCGCTCGTCGTGCTCGAAGCGAGCCCCGACGGGTACGATATTTCCCGGTCGTTCAAGGCGCAGCGCCCCACCACGCGCGTGATCCTCGTCGCGGGCAAGCGCCTGTCGCCCGAGGAGATGAAGGACGTCACGGCCGCCGGTGGCGACGAGCTGCTGATCGCGCCGATGACCTCGGACGAGCTCCACGACGCGGTCGCGATGCAGCTCGGCGAGCCGCGCCCCGGTACCGAGGGCTTTGCGACGACGGTGGCGATCGCGGGCAAGCGCCTCGACGCGACCGTGTCCAACCTCTCCGTCGACGGTGTGCGCCTGATGATCGCGGAGCCGGTCGCCGAGGGCCAAGCGGTCGCGTTGTCGGTCACGCCGGATGGCGGTGACGCCGTCAGCATCGCGGGGAATGTCGTGTGGGCGCAGCCGCGCGAAGGAAAGACGGTGGTGGGCGTGGCATTCGAGAAGCTCAGCGATCAAGCGCGCGGTGTGCTCGGCAAGCTCACGCAGTGGCAAGTCGTCAAGGACGGCGAGCGCACGCGCGTCGTGCTGCGCGGAGATTTCACGGAGGCGACGCGCTTCGACGAGCTGATGCCGGCGATGGTCGGCCGCGTCGTGTTCGACGTCGCGCAGGTGACGTACATGAACTCGCTCGGCGTTCGCGCGTGGTGCGAGTTCCTGCGCCAGGCGCGCATCCAGGGCTACGAGTTCCACGCGTGCAGCGTCCCGTTCATCCTGCAGGCGTCGATGGTGCACGACGTGATCGGCCGCGGCACGGTGACGTCGTTCTTCGCGCCGTTCCACTGCATCACGTGTGATCACCAGGAGGAGCGCCTGCTGCAAAGCGCGGCCATCCTCGCGGCCTCGCTCGAGCCGCCGGTCTTCAAGTGTCCCAATTGCGGCGGCGCGCTGGAGTTCGACGATCTCCCGCAGCGCTACTTCGCCTTCCTCGAAGACGAGCAGGACTAAGCGGCGATGCGTCGGCTGCTATTGCGGTCGTTTGTCCTGGCGTTCGTGGCGTTCGCGTTGCTGTTTGGTATCGAGCTCGCCATCGAGTGGTACCGGGCGGGATTCGTGCCGTGGGGCGCGTCGACGTGGAAGGACGCGAACAACGCCAAGCTCGTAGATCTCCTGTCGCCGATGGCGCGCGCCGCCAACAACATCCTCGCGATGCTCCTCGCGACGATCGGTCTCGCGATCCCGCTCACGGCGAACATGCACACGCCGAAGCTGATCGAGATGTTCCTTCGCGATCGCGTGAACCGCTGGGTGCTGTCGTTCATGGTGTTCAGCGCCGCGCACACGCTGTGGGTCGACTACATGATCGGCCCCAAGTTCGCGCCGACCTGGGCGGTGACGGCCGCCGTCGTTCTCGCGCTCGTCGGCTGGGCGATCTTGATCCCGTACTTCTTCTACGTCGTGCGGTTCGTCGATCCGTCTCGCCTCGTGCAGCGTCTTCGCGATGACGCGATGGACATCCTCAAGGATGTCGCGGCTCGTAAGACGGACGCGCTCGACGCGCAGACGGTGATCAGCACGCGCATCTCGCAGCTCGGCACGATCATGATCAAGAGCCTCGATCGCGATGACCGCGACGTCGCCGCCGAAGCGGTGTGGGCCATCAAGGTCTTGCTCGACAACTACGGCGCCGTCAAGGTGCGCATGCCACGCGAGTGGTACGTCGTCGATCGCGCCGACTTTGTCGGCCTCTCCGACGAGGCGCTCGAGATGCTCAACGAGAACAAGACCTGGTTCGAGATGAAGTGTCTGCTCCAGGTCGAGCACGGCTTTCTCCGCTCGTGCCGGGCGAGCACCGATTCTGTGTCGACGTTCTCCGACGCACTGCGCGTGATCGCGACGCGGTTCGAAGCGCAGAAGGACACCGAGGCCCTGCGCCTCGCGATCCGGTTCTTCAACAACTACCTGCGCGAAGCGATCAAGGCCAAGAACATCCGCGCCGTCTACGACACGTTCCATCAGTACCGCCGCCTCGCGCGCGACCTGCTCGGCCAACCCACGCTGCTCCGCGAGATCGGAGAGCACTTCTGCTACTACGCCGGCATGGCGCGCACCTATGGCATGGTGTTCGCGCCGCAGCTCGCGATCTTCGATCTCGGCTACATCACGCGGCGCGCGTTCGAAAAGGATTGCTCTGTCGCACGCGCGCTCCTCGGGGACGTGCTCTCTCTCCCTCATCGCACCGACGACGACTTCCACACGTACGCGGTCAAGGCCAAGCTCATCCTCGGCGGCTTCTTCATCCAGATGAAGCACGAGGCCGAAGCGGGCCTTGTCCGCGAGAACCTGCACGACGTCTCCAAGCAGGAGATCGAATCGTGCGAGGCCGCGCTGCTCGACGCAGATCCCAGCTTCTGGGAAGTCACCGATCGTCAGCTCAACGTCGAGTACGTCCCGCCCGAGCGCCGCGAGCCGCTCAAGGCATTCTGCGCATCGCTCCTCGCGCGCTGACGACGCTTGACGGTTGGCTGCCCGGTGAGGAGCGTGTTAGGTACCGCTCGATGAACGCGTTTGCACGACAACTGTCACTGTGCGCGCTACTCGCGGGTTGCTGGACCGCCGCTCCTTCCACCGCGACACCCGAGAAGACCGCGCCGCGTGCTTCAGCCGCAGATCAGTTCGTCCTGGTGTGGTTCGACGCCCCGTTCTACCGATCCCCTACCGATCCAACGCCGGTCAGGCAGTACGACTTCGGCAGCGAGGGACGCGTCGCCCATCCCGGGCAGGGATACGTGATGCGTGTGCTCGAGGATCGCGGCGAGTGGTTGCGAGTCGTCGATACCCGAGACTGGCTCCAGCCTGGCTCGAATCTGGGCGTCCACTGTCTCGGTAGTGGTGCGTTCTGGGTCCAGAGCTTTGCGATCGAGTTGTGGGTGAGGAGCGAGGACCTGATGCCTGTTCTCGCGGTTCCCTTCGAGAAGACGTACAGCGATGGAACGTTCGTGAAGCTGCTGCCGGGCACACCGATCGTTCAACGGCGACCATGGGTCGATGGAATGTGGTTCCCGGTCACCGCGCCGAACGACGCGATCGGACGCAGCTACATCCCTGTCCGCGGTGACGACACTGCGAATCCCGGATTCGAGACAATTACCTCGAACGACGCGACGCTCGGTCTGGGCGGTGCTGCAGTGCCGTTGCACGCGCCGCCTTGGGACTACGCGGCTGTGCCTGCCTTCTCTGTCAGTGCCGATCGATCGCGCATGTTCGAGCGCAACGGGTGCGGATCCTACTTGCTGTCCTTCCAAGGTCACTCGAGCGCGGGTGACGGCGACTCCCCTGATCTCCTCGGTGTCCTCGCGTCGAGCGGTCACGTCCCTGGGATCGAGATTCCTGTGGGGACGACGCTCTACTGGCCCGATGGCTCACGGGCCGGTGTCACCTCGACCGCATTCGTGCAGGGTGGCTCGCAACCGTCGACCGAGGCGCGCACCTGCCTCGCGATTCCGCTGGGCACCGAGCTCCGAACAAGCGGATTTCGAGACGCGCGCATTACCGTGTGCGTCGACTCCCAGGCCATCCGTCGCGTGAGCGCCGCGCCTCCGGCGGGACCGGACGTTCGATCAGAAGACAGCCGGGTGAAGATCGTGAACTAAGGCTTTTCGATCACGGTCGGCGCCGGCGGCTTGGGCGCTGGATCCTTGTGGACCTTCAGCGAGCCGGTCTGCGACGTCCACAAGACGTACGCGACCGTGACGATGACGAGCAGCGCGATCGCGAGCAGCACACCGACGGGCACGCGATCACCGAGCGTCTTGCGCGCGAAGAATCGTCCGCCGCTGCGCTTGTGGATCGTGTTGGTGACGTCGCTATCGAACTTCTGATCGAGCGCCGGCACGCGCGACTTCATCAGACCAGAGATCTGCTTGGTGCTCTCCTGCGTGCCTATCATCTCGTCGTGGATCGCTTTCCACGCAGGGTCGTTCTCGATCTTCGCTTCGACTTCCTTCTTCTTGTCGGGCGGCAGCGTGCCGTCGAAGTAGTCGCTGAGCGCGACGATGATCGCGTCTTCCTCGGCGTTTGCTTCGGTGGATTCACTCATGGTTGCCCTCGAGTCGTTGCAGTTTCTTGCGTAGCACCAAGCGCGCGCGGTGGAGACGGCTCTTCACCGTACCGTCGGGCAGACCGGTGATCTCGCAAATCTCTTCGATCGAGAGCTCCTCGATGTCGCGCAGCACGACGACCGTGCGCTGATCATCATCGAGCGCTGCGATCGCTTCCTGGATCAGCTTCTCGGATTGCGCGGTCTGCAGCGCCTTGTCGGGCTGGGCGATGCGCGCGGGCGAGCCGGAGGTCGCGCCGTTGGTCTCTTCGCTGCGCTCGTCCACCGATTCGTGCTTCCGCTCGTGCCGGCGCGCGAGGTACTTGATGCGGTTCTTGGTGTGGTTCACCGCGACGCGGTAGAGCCACGTGGAGAACTTCGACTCCTCGCGGAACGAGTCGATCGTCTTGAAGACGGTGATGAAGACTTCCTGCGCGATGTCCTCCGCCTCGCTGCGGTTTCCGAGCATGCGGTACGTGATGTTGAACACACGGTCGCGATGCAGCTCGAGGAGCTCGCGGAACGCACGTTCGTCGCGATCTCGCAGGCGACGGATGAGCGCTCTTTCGACGTCGGACATGAGGCGGTGGCTCGACTACGGACACCCAAGAAGCGCCGGTAGTTTCGGCAATTTATCGCGTTGATCCGTAGTGGATCCAGGATCTTGTAAGTCGGGTCACGAAACCATGTGGCAATCGGATTTGGAGACGGGTAATTTGGAACTCGCCACGGTTCACAGGTTCCCAGTGCTCCCCGTTTTGTCTGCGATGTTCGCGTCCTCGGTGATCGCTCTTCCCCGGTGCTCAGTGGGCTGATTCTCCAGGTTCGAGCCCACTTCGGATGTCCGAGCCCCCTCTGGGGTGGGTAGATGCGTTCTCAGGGCTGAATAGAGCAAGCGATGAATACTCGTCTGTACGTTGGCAATCTCTCGTTTAACACCACTGCTGATGGCGTCCGCGCCGGTTTCCAAGAGTTCGGTACCGTCAGCGACGTCCACCTCGTCTCCGATCGCGAGACGGGTCGCTCGCGCGGTTTCGCGTTCGTGACCATGGGCACCGCTGAAGAGGCGGCCAAGGCCATTGAAGGCATGGACGGTCGCACCCTCGACGGTCGCCCGCTCCGCGTCAACCAGGCCGAGGAGCGCCAGCAGCGCGGCGGCGGCGGCGGCGGCGGTGGTTACCGCGGCGGCGGCGGTGGTGGCGGCTTCGGTGGCGGTGGCGGTGGTGGCGGCGGGTACGGCGGTGGCGGTGACCGCGGTGGCGGCGGCGGCTACGGTGGTGGTGGCGACGGTGGTGGTGGTCGCGGCGGCCGTGGTGGTCGTGGCGGCGGTGGCCGTGGCGGCGGCGGCGGCGATCGCTGGTAATCAGCTAGCTTCGACCTAACGAAGCGCAAGCAGCGTGCGGGCCTCGGCCTTCACGCTGTTTTTTCGTTTCGGCGTGCGCGTGGGCTCGGTGAGAGGGAGTGCTCCCGGCTGCGCGTTTGTTGCCTCGACGGGAAAACTGCGCAAACACTCCGGCATGCGCCTGTGGATCCCCGTCGTAGCGGTGTCATCGCTGTTCGTGGCCACTGCGTCTGCAGAGTCCGATTCGCTCGATGACCTCCTCGGTCCGCGCGAGATCGCGGTCGGCGAAGCGATGCGCGGTGGCGCGACCGGCGGCTCGTCGATCGGGCTCAACCCGGCCGGTCTCCCGCTCAACCGCGAGCTCGTGTTCGAAGGCGGTTACGGGTATCGCGGTTCTGACTCGGCGTCGCTGATCGGCGTGTCGGCGTGCGACTCCACGAACCTCGTTCCCGGCTGCTTCTTCTACGACCGCGCGAGCAGCTCGCCCGATCTCAATGGTTCGAGCAGCAGCCGCACGACCAACGTCTTTGGTCTGTCGCTCTCGCGCGTGCTCGTTCCGCGCGTGATGGTCGGCATGGCCAGCAAGTACTACCGCTTCACCTCCGATGTGATGGATGAGAAGGCCGCGAGCGGTTTCCAGTTCGACGCAGGCGCGACGGTGCGGCTGACCGACATCATCAACATCGGCCTGTCGGGGCAGAACCTCGTCGGCACGAAGGACTCCACGCAGTTCCCCCGCGCGATCGGCGGCGGCATTCTCGCGCGCCCGATCGACATCCTCTCGATCTCGTTCGATTCCCGCTGGAAGACCAACGGTGACGGCGCTCGCTACGGCGGCGGCGGCGAGCTGTTCCTCCGCGCAGGCGACTACGGCATCCCGCTCAGGATCGGTGGGCTCGCCGACACGGGGCTCGACTCGAAGTACTTCACCGGCGGCCTCGGGATCTCGAACATCCGCTGGGGGATCGACATCGCCGCCCGCAAGGAAGTCAGCGGCGGCAACGAGACGCTGATCCTCGCGAGCATGCGGTTCTACGGCCCGCGGATGGCAGCTCCCGCACTCGACGCGCAGTAGTAGCCCGCACACCCACATCAAGCTGCGCGCGTACCCACATCGCGTCCGGCGGGAACGTGCGCGAGAATTATTGTGCCGGCGATGAGTTCCGTCGATGGGGGTAACGCGACGCTGGCCGACCGGCCGGTGGAGAAGCAGAAAGCGCTCTGCGTCGCTACGCGTTGTACGTCCGCCGAGCAGTTCGTCGCGACGTTCCACCGCTTCTGCGACGAGACGTCGTTCTTCGTCGCGACACTCGCTACTCGCCCCGTCGGTCTGGAGACCGCGTTCTCGATCCAGCTCGAGGACAAGACGCCCGTCCTTCGTGGCCTCTGCGTTGTCGTCGAAGCGTGGTCCACGCCCGCCAATCGATTCGGCCGTCCCGGCGTTCGCCTCGACGTGCGGCGACTGACGAACGACAGCATCGCTGTCTTCAAGCAGCTCCAACAGGCGCGCATCGCCGCCGAGGCAGCGCAACCCGCGACCGCGCCGCAAAAGGCGATGCACGATCCTGCTGCCGCGCAGGCCGCGTTCGACGCCGCCGCGAACGCCGCGATGGATCTGGTCGCTTCCGAAACTGCCGCCGCGGCGAAGGAATCCAAAGCCGCGCTCGAGGCGGCCGCGAAGCGGGCGATGACCGAGGCGGAAGCGGCGGCCCCTGCACCGACGCCAGCAGCGGCTCCGAAGCTCGAACCTCCGCCGCTGCTTCCCAAGGGCACGCGCGACGGCCTCGCTCCGATCAATCACAAGGCGACGCAGGCGATCGGCGCACTCCTCAAGACGCCCGCGACGCCCGCGACCGGAAAGCCGATCGTCGCGAACGCGTTCCCCGCACTGCCGACGACCGACTCGGATACGCCGGCCGTCGGTGCGAAGCCGACGAAGCAGATGCCGCCGATGCCGGTGACGAAGTTCGCGACGCCCTCGCAGCCGATTCCGCGGCTCAAGGATGGAGCGACCCCGCCCGCCGGATCTCCGACGGCACCACCGCCGCTGCCGAGTGCGATGAGGATCACGCCGCCGACGGCGATCCCGGTCGTGCGCGCGGTTCCCGACGTCGCGAAGATCGAATCGGTGAAGCTGCGCGCGGAAGGTACCGCGCCCGTCGCGAAGGAAACGATCGCGAAGGACGAGCGGCACACGACGGAGGTCGACACGGAGTCGTTCGACGAGAAGACCGTCGATATTCAGAACAAGCTCACCGCGGCCGCGGTGCCGACGAAGCTCGTCGCGAAGTCGACATATGAGCTCGGTCCGATCGCGAAGTCCGCGCTCGAGTCGGGTCCGGTCGCGAGAGTGACGGTCGATACGGGGCCGGTCCCGACGATTTCGGGAGCGAAGTCGGCGTACGAGCTCGGTCCGATCGCGAAGTCCGCGCTCGAGTCGGGTCCGGTCGCGAGAGTGACGGTCGACACCGGTCCGATCGCGAAGATCGAATCGGGGCCCATCGCGGCGACGCCCGTGGTGAATCCCGGCGCGCCCAAAGCGACGCGGCCCGAGGAGACGCGCACGCCTGGTTCTTCGTTCGTCCTCCCCGCGAATCCGCTCATGAACCTGACGGACGCGTCGCTCGAGGGCTTCATCGACTGCGCGCTCTACGAGGAGACCGGCAACTTCTATCGCGCCGAGGACACGGGCCTCGTCGATGTTGGCGATCTCATCCAGCCGCCGCTGCCGAACCAGCTCTCGCCGATCCAGGCCCTGCGCCCCGGCGACGTCACCGATCGCCAGCCCTCGTACATCGGGCCGATGCCGAATCAGCACTCGTATATGGGGCAGCTGCCGACGGCCAACACGCAGCCGCTCCCGACGACCGGCTACGCGGCGCCGCCGCAGATGCGTGGCGGATCGACGCAGCCGATGCCTCACGGCCAGAATGACGTGAACGTCAGCTTCAGCAATCAATCACCGCATGGGCTATCGCCGACCGCGTTCAATGCGCGCCGCGCGCAGAGCGAGATGTTCTCGCCCGAGCAGACGCCGATCCCGATGCTCCTCGGCCCGAGCTACACGCAGCAGCTCGAGGACGCAGCGCGCGATCATGCGGCGACGACTCCTCCGCCCTTCGGTCCGCCGGAGACGCGGACGAACTGGGCGCGCGCGGAGACCCCGGATCCGAGCCGCTCGACACCGAATTTTGCGCGCGTCGAGGTGAATCGCATCGACACGCAGCCGCAGTTCGGTCGGCCGGATACGACCACGCAGCAGGTCGAGATGGACATGCAGCGCTCGACGGGCCAGACGCCGCCGCAAGGGCGCGATTACACGACGGGCGCGTTCATTCCGCAGCGCGGTGGTCGATTCGCGACGGGGCAGTTCCCGCCGCAGCCGATGAGCACTGCCGCGCCCGATGCGGCTCCGGGCGCGCATCCGCTCGTCGGACCAGGCGCGATCGCGAATGTCGACGCGAACGGCTATCCCGTGGCGCCCGCGTTCGCGCAGCCCGGATATCCGTCCGCCGACTATCTGCAGCCGAACAACTATCCGCCGCCGCAGTACGCGCAGCACAACCCCGCGATGCATGCGGCATCTCTACCGTCGACACCGCTGACACCGCGCCCGCGCCGCGAGCGCACGCAGATGACGGCCAGTCCTCGACGGTTGATCGTGATCGCAGGATCGGCGGCGGTCGCGACGGCGGCGATCATCGCGATCGTTCTGCTCGCGACACGCGGTGAGCACAGCGCGACGACCACACCGACGACAAAGCTCGCGACGAGCAACACGCACCCGATCGATACGAACGTCGCGAAGCCCGCGCCGAAGAACGAAGCTGCGGCGGCCGTGGTCAAGACGCCGACCGAGACGAAGGCGCCGGTCGAGACGAAGGTCGAGACGAAGGCCCCCGCGATCGCGACGAGGAACGACGCGACGGTGGCTCGCCCGGAGACGACGGTCGTCGCCCCGAAGGTCGAGGAGCCGAAGGCGGCTGATCCCGACGAGACGCCGAGCGAGAGCGACGCGCCGGTGGTGGTGGGCACGGGCCCGTGCCGGATGGAGATCGCGTCGACGCCGGCGGGCTCGATCGTGAAGGTCGATGACCAGACCGTCGGTCCGTCGCCAGTGACGGTGGCAGGCGCCTGCAAGCGCACGAAGATCGAGATCAACCACGCGCGCTACGCGGCGACGACCAAGTGGGTCGTCCCGACGGAGGGTACGCCCGCCAACGTCGACGTGCAGCTCTCGCGTCCGACGCACGCGGTGACCGTGACGAGCAGCCCTGCAGGCGCAACGGTCTCGATCGGTGGACGCCGCGCCGGCACGACGCCGACGAGCGTGAGCCTGATGGGCTTCTCGACGCTGACGCTCACGTTCGAGAAGAAGGGCTACGGCACCGTGACGGAGAAGTTCTACAGTAAGAAGGATAACGACCACGTCTCCGTCACGCTGAAGAAGGGCAAGTAGACACTCACCGGCCGCAGCGCTCTGTCGTAGAGTGCCGCGATGTCCAAGCCCGACACGTCCGCGCTGGAGCAAGCGGCGGCTGTATTTGCCGAGGAGCTCGCGAGTTATTCGCGCCTCGGCGAGCTGTTCATCAAGACGCCGCTGTCGAGCGTGAAGCACCTCGAGCGCGCGAATCAGACACTCTCCGAGATCGCGAACGCCGAGGGCAAGCTGCAGGCGGCAGGGCAGGATCTCGTGAAGGTGTTGGCGGCAGCGCGGCAGCAGCAGGAGACGCTGGCCAAGGGCGTCGTCGACCACGTGCCGATGCTGCAGAAGCGCAACGAGAAGCTGCGCGAGCTCATGGGCGAGCTGACCAGCGTGGCGGGCGAGGTGAGCGGGCTCAACGCCGCCATCCAGCACCGCGGTGGCAACGGCGACGCGACCGCACCGGCGGCGGCACCCACGGCCGAGGATGCGCGCGACGTGTCCGCGACGGCACTGGCGCTGGCCGACCGGGCCGAGCAGCTGGCCAAGGCCGCGAACGAGGCTGAATTCGAGGAGCTAGCGACGCAAGCGCACTCGCTGCACCAGCGGCTGCAGGCCATCGGGAAGAAGCTCGCCAAAGCCGGCGGAGCGTAGCTGCGACTTTCGGCTTGGCTGACTCGTCCGGATCGAGGTAGCGATGCGCGCTATCATGGTGAACGCATGAGGAAGTGGCTCTGCTTGGTGCTGTTGTCGGCGTGCGTTCCGCAGTCCACGCCGCCACCGCAATACGGCTACTACGGCAACCCGAACCAGGGTTATCCGCAGCAGCAGGGCTACCCGCAGCAGGGTTATCCGCAGCAGCACGGTGCGCCGGGCAATGATCCAAACGCTCCCAGTCCGCAGAACGGCTACGGCCAGACAGCGTCCAACGGTTCGACGAGCGGCGAGCCCATCGCGCCCGACGTTCCGGCACCGCAAGGATTGCCCGCGGAGTACGACCAACCGATCGGCGCCGACGAGAACGTCACGCCGGTGTACGTCGCGACCCGCGCACAGCCGCCGGGCTCCACCGTCGACAGCGTCGAGACGTTCTACGAGGACCTCGAGGGCGACGGTACGTGGATCGACGATCCGACGCACGGCTCCGTGTTCGTCCCGAAGACGCCGAATTACCAGCCGTACACGAACGGTCGCTGGCGCAACACCGACTACGGCTGGATGTGGATCTCCGGCGATTCGTTCGGTTGGGCGACGGATCACTACGGCCGCTGGGTCTGGTCGAATCGCTGGGTCTGGGTTCCCGATCTGACGTGGGGACCGTCCTGGGTGCAGTGGCGTGTGGGCGACGGTTGGGTCGGATGGGCGCCGCTCGGCTTTTCGGAGAACACGTACGTTCCCGACGAGCAGTGGCGCTTTGTCCCCGCGACGCAGCTGACCAACCCGGATCTGCGCCGCGTGTTCGTGCGCTCGAACTGGAGCGCCTACGTCAAAGGCACCATCCGCATCCACCGCTACAACCGCAATCAGAAGCTGCAGTGGGTCGCGGGCCCCGACGACAAGTGGCTCCGCAAGCACAAGCTCGGCACCAAGCACGAGAAGACCGCGGTCAACGACATGGGCCGGTGGGACGCTGCCCGCGTGCGAGAAGCGCAAGCGCGTGCCTCTGCGCGTCGCCGCGAGGCCGAGGACAACCAGCGCCGCAGCGAAGAGGTCGAGCACGAGCGCCGCATCCAGCAGGAGCGCGATGACGCCGAGCGCCGCCGCGCCGACGATCAGCAACGCCGCCTCGATGCCGAGACGCGCCAGCGCGAAGACGATCGCCGCAAGGACGAGGAACAGCAGCGCCGCTTCCAGGACGAGCAGAAGCGCCAGGAAGACGAGCGTCAACGCCGCCGCGAGGACGAGCGCCGCAAAGATGAAGAAGAGCGCCGCAAGCTCGACGAGGAACGCCGCCGGCTCGACCAGAGCCGCACGGAGGCGGATCGGCGACGCCAAGAGGAAATCTCCAAGCGCGAGGACGAGCTAAAGAAGAAGCGCGAAGACGACGACAGGAAGCACGTCGAAGAAGACAAGCGTCGCAACGAGGAAGAGCAGAAGCGCAAGCGCGACGACGAGGACAAGCGCAAGCACGACGAAGACGATCGCAAGCGTGCGGACGAAGACCGTCGCAAGAAGGACGAAGAGCAGCGCAAGAACGACGACGACAAGCGCAAGCGCGAGGACGAAGAGCGCCGCAAGAAGGACGACGAGGATCGCAAGAAGCTCGACGAGGAGCGGCGCAAGAAGTTCGACGAGGACAAGAAGAAGGAAGACGACGATCGCAAGCGCGCCGAAGAGCAGCGCAAGCACGATGACGAGCAGCGCAAGCAGGACGACGATCGCAAGCGCGATGAAGAGCGCAAGAAGCGTGACGACGACGACAAGAAGCGCGCCGAAGAAGATCGCCACAAGCGCGAGGACGAGGATCGGAAGCGCGCCGACGAGGACAAGAAGCGCGAAGAGGATCGCAAGCGCGACGACGAAGAGCGCCGCAAGCAGGACGAGCAGCGCCGCAAAGACGAAGACGAGAAGCGGAAGCGCGAAGACGAAGAGCGCAACCGCCACTGACCTCTAGGGCTTCGGCAACAGCCCGTCGATCATCTGCTTGATCGTCGCGTTGATCTCGCCCTGTGATGCAGAGCGGAGGCGCGCGATGTCGAACACCTGATCGACCTGCGGATCGCGGTGCAGACCCTTGCGGTCGATCTTCATGTGCACCTTGATGTTGGTGCCGAGGTACTCGACGGCGATCTCGATCTCGTTGACGCCCCACTGCTTTGCGAGGTTCGCCGGCGGGAAGAACTCCGCCTCGAAGCGCTGGCCGCGCGACACGGACTTCATGTCGCCGAGGCGGTAGTCCAGGGATCCGAGCGCGTCGCGGATGCGCTCGATGTCCTGGTTGCGCATGGTGATGCCGATCTTCGTGTCGATGTCGGACGCCCACGCGATGTCGACGTAGCCGCGAATCTCCCAGTAGATGTCGGGGCTCGACATGGGTGTGCCCGGTGGAACGCGCAGCTTGAACGGCAGCGGTAGCACGTCGCCGTCCTTGGCCTTCCACGGACCCTGGCGGACCATGAAGCGGTCCCACGCGTGACCCTCGACGGGGCCGCCGCGCTTGAGCTCGATCAGCTCGACGAAGATCGACGCGATGGTCTCGCTGTCGGTGCACGTGAACTCGACGAAGCCCTCGATCTCCTGACCGTTGAAGAACGTGTCCTGCGGGAGCGCGAGGAGGAGCACGCCGTTGCTGTTCGAGCCTTGCTTGCGATACGCGAGCGTCGTGGGCAACGGGGGCAGGGCGCCGCCGGCCTGCATGGACTGCGAGGCGGACGGAAGGGCCTGCGACTGCGACGGCACCGGTGTCCCGGCGGCCATCGATTGAGAGGCAGGCGCCGTATACGTCGCGACGGGCATGGCTGCACCCGTCTGCTGGACCTGCGCGACCTGCTGTTGACGCGCCGCGATGAGCGCCTTGAGCTCGGCCGGCACGTCGACGGCCATCACGGTCGCGCTTCCGTTGGACACGAAGCCGAGGCCGAGCTGGACGTGCCCGAGCCAGATTTGCTGGCCGGCGTGGAGCTGGACGACCTCGTGTCCCAGGTGCTGACCGTCGACCCAGGTGCCGTTGGCCGAGCCCAGGTCACGGATGAAGGTCTGCCCATTCTCGACGAAGATCTCGGCGTGGCGGCGCGACAGGGTCGCATCACCAAACGCGAGCTGGCATGCCGCAGGGTCGCGCCCCGCAAACACACGCCCATGTTCCTCGAGCTTGTACTGCGCGTTCCCCAACTGCAGTTGCACGGTCATGGAGCGACTTTACACGTGTTATGTCTCCGCTCGTGAGCCACGAGGAACCGGATCTAGACCTTCCCGAAGCAACGGCGACGAAGGTGGGGTCGGATCTGACAGCGGCGACATCCGCTCCGGACCCCGAGCTGCGCGGCGACATCACGTGGCAGGTGCTCGTCGCCGGCCTGTTCGTCGCGGTGCTGATGGGCATCTCGTATCCGTACATGGTGCTGAAGCTCGGCTTTGGTCCCAACGTCTCCGTCGTCGCCGCGTTCTTCGGCTTCTTGTTCCTCAAGCTGTTCGACATCATCTTCGGTCAGCGCGCCTACAACCGCTGGCAGAACAACCTCGCCGAAGCAGCTGGTACCAGCGCAGCGCAGACCGCGTTCATGTGCGTGCTCCTCGGCGCGTTCGACATCCTTCGCTACAACACGGGCGGCAAGTTCGGCATCGTGCTCGAGCCGTGGCAGTCGTTCCTCTGGCTGACCACTGCGTGCACCCTCGGCGTTCTGCTCGCGGTTCCGCTGCGTCGTCACTTCATCGTCGACGAGAAGCTGCCATACGTCGACGGCCTGTCGACGGCGGAGACGATCACCGTCATGGATCCGCCGCACGACGCTAGCGAGGAAGTGAAGACCAACGCGACGCGCGCGTTCAAGGCCGTCATGATCGGCGTTGTTGTCTCCGCGGTGCTGATGGCGCTGCGTTCCGATGCGAAGTTGCCGACGTCCTTCATGCCCGAGGGGTGGGAGCCCGAGAACTGGGTGTTGCTGCACAGCTGGGCCTTCCGCGACGGCGCGATCGTGATGACGGGCGTCTACCTGACACACCTTGCGGTCGGCGTGCAGTACTCGGTGCTCAGCATCGGTAGCGGCATGCTCGTCGGTCTCCGCGTGAACATCTCGATGGTCTCGGGCGCGTTCCTCGCGTGGGTCGTCGCGCCGTACTTCCTGACGAAGTACCAGGTGCCGATCGGCGTGAAGAAAGTGATCGAGCACGGCGAGGAGGTTCGTCGGGCCGTCGTGACCGATACGCCGACGCGCACGAACGTCCTGTTCTGGGTGATGTGGCCGGCGACCGGCATGCTCGTCGCGGGCGGCCTCACCGCGCTCGCGCTGCGCTGGCGCATCCTCGTCCAGACGTTCCAGAGCCTCCGCAATGCGAAGATCGGCTCCACGGAGCTGCCGCTACGCGTCGTGATTGCCGGCGTCGTCGCGTCGGCCGTCGCGCTTTGCATCGTGCAGGCCGTCGTTCTCGACATGCCGGTATGGATGACGATCATCGCGATCGTCCTGTCGCTGCCTCTCATGCTCGTCGGACTGCGCGTCCTCGGCGAGACCAACTGGGGACCGATCAGCGCGCTGTCGAACATGATGCAGGGCGTGTTCGCGGCCATCGCGCCGGGTCACGTCGTCGCGAATATGGTCGCAAGTGGAACCACAGGCACCATCGCAACGTCGTCGGAAGCGATCATGCAGGACTACAAGTGCGGCGAGGTCATCCATACCAAGCCGCGCAGCCTCACGATCATGCAGCTGCTCGCGGTTCCCGTCGGCGCGGCGTGCGTGTCGTGGATGTACCCGCTGCTCGTGAAGAAGTACGGCATCACCGGCGACAACGCGCAGCTCACGTCCGCGATCTCGAACAAGTGGTCCGGCTTCGCGCAGATCCTCAAGGAGGGGACCAAGGCGCTGCAGCCGTCGGCGCTCTATGCGCTTGCGGTGTTCAGCGTCCTCGGCGTGATCTTCACGATCCTCGAGAACAACAAGAAAGTGAAGAAGTGGATCCCGTCGCCAACGGGCATCGGCATCGGCATCCTCGTGCCGTTCTCCGTCGTGTTCACGATGTTCCTCGGCGGCATCGTTGGGTGGCTCTGGGAGACCAAGAGCAAGAAGACCGCGGACAAGTACATGGTGCCGCTTGCTTCGGGGCTCATCGCGGGCGAGGCGCTCGTCGCGGTGATCGCGGCCGTCATCTCGTTCCGCGCCGGTTGAGCCGTCGCCTTACCGTCCACTAATCGTGGGTCGGGGGCCGTGTGAATAGAAGGGGGGACCGAGTCGTCGTACTCTCGCCCCTATGAACCGACTAGTCTTGACCTCGACGCTCCTCGCGCTGTCTGCGACGGCGATGGCTGCCCCCAAAGCCAAGCCGACCCCGCTGCCGCCCGCGACTCTTCCCGCGGTCGGTGACGCGCTGCCCCTCGCGGGAACGCAGTCGTGGGCAACCAAGGATTGGCTGTACGACGTGCCGTCCGACTCCGACGCGGCGGGCAAGGTCGTCGTGCACTGGTTCTGCGGTCCCAAGCAGAAGACCTGCGCCGATGATCTCGCACGCATCATCACGCTGCGCGAGACCGGTCGCGTCTACGTCGTCGCGCACATCGACGGCTCCAAGGCGCAGGCCAAGAAGCTCGACCCGATCCGCGAGAGCGAAGGCGTTGGCCACGGCACGCTCGCGTTCGGTGCAGCCACGACCAAGCTCATGAAGCAGCTGGCGCTCACCGGCCCCGCGTCCATCGTCGTCGACGTCGACGGCAAGGTGCAGCTCGTGTCCACCGGCAGCTCGCCCGCCGATCTCGATGCGCGCGACGCGAAGATCAACGATCTCGTGAAATCGATCCGCGCCTACAAGGTCACCGTCGGCGAGACGCCGGCGAACGTGAAGCCGGGCGACAAGTTCAACCTGTCGATCTCGATCGCGCTGTCGCCGTGGTTGAAGTGGAGCGCCACGTCTCCCTCGGAGTACGTGCTCACCGTGCCGCCCGACTTCAAGTGCGATGCGAAGTCGCTCAAGGGCGATCAGCTCAAGCCGACCGGTCCGTCGCTCACCGCGTCGGTCTCGTGCACGGCGCCCAAGGGCAGCTACGAAGCGCGCGGTGAGCTGCGCTTTGGTTACACCACCGGTAGCGGCGGCGACGGCCTCGGCACCGAGGGTGGTAAGTGGAAGTTCGAGGTCAAGCCGTAACTGGCGACTGACCGCCGTCCGCGCGATACTGGCGTCGATGGTGCGGTGGGCCGTGGTCGCAGTGGCGCTGGGCGCAAGCGGTCGCATCTCGTTCGATGCACCGGCCAGCCTCGGCGGTGGAGGGCCTGACGGCAACGCTGGTGCGCGCTGCGCGAGCGTCGCGCCCACGTGCGGACCACAACACGACCAGTCGTGCTGCGCGAGCGCGGCCGTTCCCGGCGGCTCGTTCTTTCGCAGCTACGACATCGGTTCGGACAACGCGTTCTCCGATATGTCGTGGCCAGCGACGGTGAGCGGCTTCACGCTCGACACGTACGAGGTCACCGTTGCTCGCTTTCGCGCGTTCGTAGATTCGGGCGCGGGCACGCAGCAGCAACCTCCCGCCGTCGGTGCCGGAGCAGGCTACGCTGCAGGCACCGGATGGCGCGCCGACCTCGACGCAGGCTTGCCCGCTAACACCGCCGCGCTGCGAGCGCAGATCGATTGTCCCAACGGAATGTGGGAACCCACGCCCGGCGCGTTCGACGTGCGCCCGATGGACTGCGTCACCTGGCCCGTCGCGTTCGCGTTCTGCATCTGGGACGGCGGTCGCTTACCCACCGAAGCAGAGTGGAACTACGCGGCCGTCGGCGGAGACGAGCAGCGCAAGTGGCCGTGGTCCACGTCACCGAACGTGCAGATCACACCGACGGACGCGAGCTACGTCGTGAATGGCGACTGCACCGGCGACGGTCTTCCCGGCTGCTCCGACGAGGACTTCGCCATCCCGGGCAGCTTTCCCGATGGCAACGGGCGGTGGGGACACGCGGACATGGTCGGCAACGTGTGGGAGTGGGTCTACGACCGGTTCGATCCGTACGACGTGCCGTGCGACGACTGCGCACCGGTCGGCACGCTCTCCGACTTCCGCGAGTTTCACGGCGGCGGTGCAGGCAACACCGAGGACATCGAGCGCGCGGCGTATCGGAACCAGAGCCCGACGGACTACGTGTTTTACGACATCGGCTTACGCTGCGCGCGGTAGAGTTGCTCGCGCGTCACCGCACCGCAGACCAGCCGCGCGGGCCGAGAACCTCGGGACCCGCGAGCGTTCCGTCGATGAATACTTTCCGTCGAGACTTCGTGAGCTCGACTTCGACGGCGCGTCCTCGCTTGAACAGCTTCGCGTGCGTCTGCGAATCAATGCCGAACCGCAGCAGCTTCGCACCGCGAGGCAGCCTGGCGCGTGCACGTGGATAGACGGCGCCCGTGCCTGTGAAGAGGTGGTCGAACCCGACCGTCGCGATGGCGTAGACGGTGACCATCCCGTAGCCGATGTGGCTCGCTCGCTCTCGCCTCATCCATTCCGCGCGGTGGACCTTGGAGTACCCGAGCAAGCGAGACATCTGATTCTCTGCCGTGAACGTCCATCCCGTTTTTCGCTTCTCGACGATGAACGAGTGGAACGCGCCGACGCGTCGACTCTGTTCTGCGCGAAAGATGATCACGCTGGTCGCGTCGCCGTGCTGCGGGAGAAGAGCGATCGAGAGCTCGCGATCGAACGCGGCCTTCATCGTGTCGATGAGATCCGAGCCGTCCTCGAGGGATGCTCGATCCGAGGTGTAGAACGCGAGCGGCTTCTTGCCACTGCGAACGGCATCCATCTCCCGCGCCAACGAAACGCGCTTGAACGTCGGCGGCGTGAACAGCGACGCGAGCTTCATTCCGGCGGCGAATCGGCGGGAGCTGCCACCACGCGAGCTTCAGGCAACGGTGCGGGGCGCTCCGGTTCGTACTGCGCGAGGCGCTTCCACGTCGCGAGACCGACGACGAGAGCGATCGCTGACACACCTGCGGGCACGAAGGGCCATGCGTGCAAGAGTCCCAACGTGAGCAGCACACCGCCCGTCGGCGGAGCCAGCATCATCGCGAGGGAGGACAGCGAGCTGGAGATGCCGAGCGCGACGCCTTGCTCCTCTTTGCCGACGACGTGCGTGATGCGCGCCGTGATGACGGGGCGGATGAGGCCAGAGCCGAACGAGGTGACGATCGTGACGAGGCCGATCGGAAGCAGCTTGTCGCCGGGGACGAAGGCGATGAGGCCGTAGCCCGCGATCGACGCGATGAACGCGACGATGGTGAGCCTCGCTTCGCCGTACTTCTTCACCAGTCGGCCGATCACGCCGCCCTGCCAGATCACGCCCAGAAAGCCGGAGTACGCGAACAGGAGGCCGACCTCGTGAACGCCCCAGGCGTGGTGAACGCCGTCCTTCCAGAAGAAGAACCGACGCTCGGCGTAGAGCGCGAAGCCCGACACGAATGACGAGAACGCGAAGGAGAACAGGAAGAACTGGAGGTAGAGCGAGCGCAGCGCCGGGCGGCGGAAGTACTCGGAGTAGGTGCTGATGTCGAACGCGCCAGCGCGACGCCCCGCGGGGCCAGCGGCGGTGTCGGGCGCGGCGGTGGGCCGCTCTGCCTTGGGAAGCAGGGTGTACGTGCACAGGATCGAGAGCGCGGACATCCCCGTCGCGACGAGGAACGGCAGGTGGAGCCCGTACTGGCCGAGCCAGCCACCGAGCGCGGGGCCGAACATGAAGCCAAAGCCAAACGCGATACCGATGACGGCGAATGACTTGGCGCGGTCCGCGGGCGCGGTGTGGTCGGAGATGTAGGCCTGCGCGATCGACAGGTTGCCGGCCGTGAGGCCGTCGATGATGCGACCGACGAACACCATCCAGAGTGCGGTCGAGTTCGCGAGCATGAAGAAGGCCGCGCAGGTGCCCGCCTGGGAGAGGAGGAGGAGCGGCTTTCTGCCGTGGAGGTCAGAGAGGCGTCCGATGATCGGCGTCGAGATCAGGGAGGCGACCGCGTAGCAGCTGACGATCAGCGTCGCGACGAGCGGCGAGGCCCCGAACTTCTCCGCGTAGATCGCGAGGAGCGGGATGACGATCGTGAACCCCATCACGTCCACGAAGACGATGAGGAAGATCGGCAGCAGGGGGGACCGCGGACGACTCACGCCCGGGAAGGATCCCGCGTTCAGGCGCGATCGGGAATCCCGCCGCCGGCCTTTCGGCTGCGACATGCCGTACACTCGCTAGCAGGGATGGGCACCTCCAGGCTGACAGCGCTGGTCGTCATGATCACGCTCGCGACGGGCTGCTTCGGCTACAACAAGTCGGCGAAGCGCTGGTCGTACGTCGGCGACACCGTGCTCATCCTCGGCGGTGGCGGCATCATCGCTGCCGACGTGACGAGCAAGGACGAGCCTTGCATGGACATGATGGGCACGCCCCGCTGCGCCTACAAGCCGCCGTTTTCAGGGCAGATGGTCGCGGGCGTGATCCTCGCCGCCGCGGGCCTGTTCGGCATCGTGTTCAACGCGACGCGGCCGTACATCAAGACCAGCGCCCAAGGGCACTAGTCATAGCGACTTCTCCTCGAGAGAGGGCGCGAACGCACCCGAGTGGATTTGATCTGCGAGCGACACGACATCGCCGATGACCAGGACGGCCGGTGAATTCGACGTGATGACGGAGTTGCCCAGGTTCGAGAGCGAGCCGCGCCACGTGGCGGCGTCGGGGTGGCTCGCGTTCGCGACGAGCGCAGCCGGCGTGGTCGCGGGCCAGCCGCGCTCGATGAGGAAGGCCGCGATCGCCGCGCGCGTGCGGACGCCCATCAACACGACGAGCGTGATCGCATTCGGCGCGATGCCGGCGAGGATCGGTTCGTAGGCGGCCGGCGCGTGTCCCGACAGAACTGCCACGCCCGTCGAGACGGAGCGGTGCGTGACCGGGATGCCGGCGAGGGCAGGGGCCGCGAGCGCGGAGCTGATGCCGGGCACGACCTCGTACGCGACGCCTGCCTCTTCGAGCGCGAGCGCTTCCTCGCCGCCGCGTCCAAAGACAAACGGATCGCCGCACTTGAGGCGCACCACGCGCTGGCCACGGCGCGCGCCGAGGATGAGCAGCTTGTGAATGCCTTCTTGATCGATCGAGTGCCGACCCGCGCGCTTACCGACGTAGAAGCGCTTCGCCTTGGTCGCGAGTGCGAGCACGGCATCCGGCACGAGTGCGTCGACGAGCACGAGGTCCGCGCGCTGGAGGCGATCGAGCGCGCGCACGGCCAGGAGCTCCGGATCTCCGGGGCCCGCGCCGACGAGAGAGACAAAGCCACTCACGAGACCGCTCCTTCCCACGTCGTCTCGCGAACCGACTCGCGATCGAAGCGCTCCGCGTACAGCTCGACGAGCGCGCGCAGCAGCAGAGGTCGACGCTCCGCCATCGGGACCTTGTCGCGCTTGTGCTCCGTGCGCAGCGTCGCGGCGAGCTCGACCCAGCTCTGGAGATCGGGGAGGATTCGCTCGAGTCCTTCGCGCAACAGGCCCGCGAGGCCCGGGGCGCGTCCACCCGTCGAGATCGCGACCGTCACATCGCCGCGTCGAATGACACCACCGAGGTACGCGCTCGCCGAGGACACATCATCGACGGCGTTCACGAACAAGCGGCGCGCATCCGCGGCTGCCGAGACTTGTAGGTTCACCGCGGGTGTTGCCGCTGCGACGACCCAGCGCGCACCGTCGAGATCCGTCGGTTGAAACTCGCGCTCGACGAGCGTGAGGTTTGCCCGCGCGCGAATCGCGACATGGATGGTCGGGGAGACGACCGTGATCTTCGCGCCCGTCGCGACCAGTCCGTCGAGCTTGCTCGCTGCGACCTCGCCGCCACCGACGACGACGACCGAGAGGCCGTCGAGCTTCAGGAACACGGGATAGAGCGGAGTGGTCACGAGGGAGCTCCTGCAGAGGGTGAGGGGGCAGTGGCGTGCGGATGCGGAGTGGCCGGCAGAAGGCCGCGAACGCGAAGGGTGCTGAGGATCGTCGCGACGGACTCCTCGATGGATTCGCGGTCGGTATGCACCTCGATCTCGGGTGCCGTCGGTGCTTCGTACGGATCGCTCACGCCCGTGAAGTGCGCGATCTCTCCGGCGAGCGCCTTCTTGTAGAGGCCCTTGGGATCGCGGGCGACCAGCGCATCGATACTCGCGTTCGCGAACACCTCGATGAACGCGATGCGCTTCTCCCCGGCGAGGGCACGCACCGCGGCGCGCGTGTCGCGGTACGGAGAGATCGCGGCGGTGACGACGCCCACGCCATGCGAAGCGAGCAAGCGCGCGACGAACGCGATGCGATGAACGTTCGTGCCGCGATCCTCGCGCGAGAACGTCAGGCCGGCAGAGAGATGCGTACGGACCTCGTCACCGTCGAGGATCTCGATCTTCCGTTCGGCCTTCAGCGCGAGTGCGAGCGCGTTTGCGAGCGTCGACTTGCCGGCGCCCGAGAGGCCCGTGAACCACACGATGAATCCCGCCGCAGCGGGCTCTCCGCACGACGCGCAACCCGCGCTCACGTGCGCTCCTCTTTCACGTGCAGGCCGCACTCGTTCTTCTTGCTGCCACGCCAGCGTCCCGCGCGCGCGTCTTCACCGAGCTTCACCGGCGACGTGCACGGCGCGCAGCCGATCGATGGATAGCCCTGCTCGTGCAGCGGATTCGTCGGAACATCGTTCGCGTAGATGTGTGCCCAGACATCGTCATGCGTCCACGCGACGAGCGGGTTGACCTTCACGATGCCGAACTTCGCGTCGTGCTCGACGATCTGCGCGTTCGCACGCTCGGCGGTCTGGTCGCGACGGATCGCCGAGATCCAACCTTTGCGTCCCACGAGCGCCTCGCGCAGCGGCTGGACTTTGCGTAGCTCGCAGCACTTGTCTGGATCGCGCTCCCACAGCGCTGCACCGTACTTCGCCGCTTGCTCTTCGAGCGTCAGCCCGTGGACCGCGCGGATCGTCACGCCGTACTTCGCTTCGAGTTGCCGCCAGAGCGTGTACGTCTCGGGGAACAGGACGCCCGTATCCAAGGTGAACAGATCGATCGGGAGCTTCGCGCGCGCGATCAGATCGATGATCACGCAACCCTCCGCCCCGAAGCCGGTCGCGAACGTCAGCGTGTCGCCGACCTCGCGGCTTGCCCAGCGCAGCACGTCCGTCGGGCTCGCGCGCTCCAGCTCACTGCTCGCGAGAGCGACATCCGTCATAACGGATATAAGATCTACGCTCCAGCGGATGAAGTGTCAACGATAGCGGATGGATGTCTGGAGTAACCAAGAACATCCAATAGATACAGGTGCCTAGCGGTGCTTCAATTCCTGGATCGCGTCTTTGGCGCGCGCCCGGTCCGGGTCGTTCTTCGGGGCGAGCTCGAGGAACTTCTCGAAGTTGTCGATCGCGAGCTTGTTCTTCTTCTTCGCCGCGTAGACCGCGCCGAGGTTCAGATAGTTCGACGGGTTCTTCGCGTCGCGGCGGATCGACTGGATGAGAAAGCGCTCGGCGTCGTCGTACTGCTTTCGCTCGATCAGCAGCAGCCCGAGCTTCGCGATTGCCTTTGGATACGGCGGATCCAGATCGACGGCCTTCTGATACGCGTTCAGCGCCTCGTCGGTGCGCGCCTGGAGGCGGAAGATTTCGCCGTACGCGTACCAGAACAGCGATTCGTTCGGCGACTTCTGCACGGCCTTGGCGAGCGCGGACTCGGCGTCGGGCGCCTTCCCCTGCTTGTTGTAGAGGAGGCCGAGCTCGAAGTAGGCGCGACCGTTGTCGGGGTCGAGCTTGAGAGCTTTTTGCAGCTGGTCCATCGACTCCTCGAGCTCGCCTTGATCGCGCAGCGCGGCGCCGAGCGCGACGTGGGCCTGTGGCTCGTCGGGGGATGCCTTGAGCGCAGCGCGGAACTCCAGCGCCGCGTCGTTCACCTGGCCGAGCTTCTGGAGCGCCGCGCCGAGGGAGAGGTGGTACTCGGCTTCCTTGGAGTCGAGCTGGACCGCCTTCTTGAGCTCGTCGATGCCCTCCTCGGACTTGTCGAGCATGAGGAGCGCGAGGCCCTTCTTCTCGTGGCCGGCGGGGTCATCCGCGTCGAGGGAGACCAGCGACTCGGCGACCTCGAGCGCCTCGGCGCCCTTGTTCCCTGCGAGCAGCGCATCCGCGTAGAGGGCGTAGCCCTTCGCATCGGTCGCGTGGTCATCGTAGTAGGCCTTCGCGACCTCTTGCGCCTTCGTCGCCTTGCCGGCATGGGTGAGGAAGTCGACGCGTTCCTCGAGAGTGTCGAAGTCCTTGTCGACCTCGTAGGCCTGCTCGTACGCCTCGTCTGCGTCGTCGACGTTGCCGTCCTTGGCCTCGTTTCGGGCCTTTGCGAGCAGTTGCTTGCGCTCGGCCTTCTTGGACTTGGTGACGACGGGTTTCTTCTCGGCGGTACCACCACCGCAAGCGGCCACGGACGCGGCGAGCGACGCAGCGAACAACGGCCAGATCAGGCGGCGGAACATCAACTAAAGCGTAGCGAAACCGCGGTAACCGCGCCAGTTTGGGGCGTTTCTCACGGCCTGGGACGTGAGATGGCGAGCCAGATCGCGATCACCATCATCGCATTCGCGATCAACACATTGACGCCGAGCGCCTCGCCGTGGATGGCCGCGCCCAGCAGCACCGCGATCGTCGGGTTCACGAACGCGTAGCTCGTCGCGATCAGGGGCCGCGTATTGCGCAAGAGCCACGAGTACGCGGTGAACGTGACGAGCGACCCGAAGATCACGCAGTACGTGAACGCGAGCGCGGGCCACAGACCCACGTGGGTCGGGAGATGCTCGCCATGGAGCGGCGCGACGATCAGCATCACGATGCCGCCAACGATCATCTGCATCGCGGGCAGCAGCAGTGGATCGTTCGCGACCTGCGACTTCAACGAGCGAGCGAGCAGCGAACCAACGGCCCACAGCACGGGCGACAGCAAGAGAATCACGAAGTGCATCGGATCGCCGCCCGTGGCCGGTCCGCGCGTGAGGATCACGATCCCGATGAAGCCGCTGACGAGCGCCAAGATCTCGCGGCGCGTTGGACGCACCCCGAAGAACACGCCGAGGATCGCGATCCACAGTGACTCCATCGCCGCGACAACACCGACGGTTCCCGATGGAATGGTGCCGCGCGCGGTCTTCTCGACGGCGATGGCGATGAACCCGTTGCCGCCGAGGAAGAGCGTCACGCCGATGGGCAGCACGCTCCGCCAGTCACGCAGCGTTGGACGGACCTTCGTCTTGCGCGTCGCGATCGCATAGAGAATGACGCCAGCGAGCAGGAAGCGCAGTCCACCCATGGTGAGCGGCCCCATGTCCTCGATCGCGACCTGCATCGCGAGGTAGACGGAGCCCCATACGATGTAGACGCACGCGAGGCATGCGACCAACAGCCCGCGCGGAGGAGCGTCGCTGCTCATGCCTTGCGTTTCGTGACAGCGAGATAGATCGCGATGACCATCATCGCATTCGCGATCAGAAGTTTGATCCCGAGCTTCTCACCGTGGATCCCCGCTCCGAGGAGCACCGCGATGGTCGGGTTCACGAACGCGTAGCTCGTCGCGACGATCGGTCGCGTGTTGCGCAACAACCACGAGTACGCCGTGAACGTTAACAGCGACCCGATCAGCACCAGGTACGAGAACGAGAGCCACACCTGACCGCTGACGTGCGTTGGAATGTGCTCGCCGTGGAGCGGTGCTGCGATGAGCATCACGACGCCGCCCGTGATCAGCTGCATCGCGGGCAGCGTCATCGGATCTCTTGCTGCCTCGAACTTCAGCCGCCGCGTGAGCAGCGAGCCAAATGCCCACAGCATCGGCGAGAGCAGCAGCAGCACGACGTGCACCGGGTCGCCCTTGAGCGACGGACCGCGCGCGAGAACCAGAATTCCGGCGAAGCCGATGACGAGTGCGAGCAGCTCGCGGCGCGTTGGCCTGAGGCCGAACAGGACGCCTAGCACACCAATCCACAACGGCATCATCGCCGCGACGACGGCCGTCGTACCCGACGGGATCGTGCCGGAGCCGGATGTTTCGACCGCGATCCCGATGAAGCCGTTGCCACACAAGAACAGCGACAAGCCCACGGGCACCACGCTGAGCCAGTCGCGCCAGGTCGGGCGGACCTTCGCTTTCCCCCGCCCGATCAGGTAGAGGGCACTACCCGCGACGAGGAATCGGACGCCGCTCGCGAGTAGCGGCCCAACCTCGACGACGGTGAGCTGCATCGCCAAATACGTCGAGCCCCACACGACATAGACGCACGCCAGGCACGCGAGCATCACGCCGCGTTGCGGAGGAACGTCAGAGGTCACGGGTCACCAGAGAACACGAAGCCTACATCGTGGCCAGGGTCAGACAAGAAATTCCCAGAGGACAAGCCCGTGTTGTTCATGCCGTTTTTTTGCAACAGCGCTATCTCCGACCGTGTCGTTTTTCACGGTGGTGAAAATGAAGCTGTACATCGTTGCCGCATGCATCGCGTCGATCCCTTCTGTCGCGCTCGCGCAGTCGGTGCCGACGTCCCTCGCGTTTGACGGCAACTCTGCGTCGACGCCTTCCACATCAATCGGTGATCCGTCGACGCAAAGCGGTGATCCATCGGGCTCGCCCGCGTTGAACTTCGGTGGGCCGACGCTCGGCACCGGCATCGAAGGCGAGCACCTCAAGCTCTCGTACCTCTGGGACGGCGGCATGATCCCGTTCTTCTGGGCACCGATGCTCGGTCGCCTCGCACTCGATCACTACGTCTCGCCCGGTACCACGCCGCTGATGTTCTCGTCGAGCGAAGGTGGAGCGGCGCGCTCTTCGTGGGAAGTGCCCGGTTGGTCCGTCACCGCGGCCGGCGGCGCCGTCGCGCTCGGCATGCTTGCCAGTGGTGCAGAAGGCGGCAGCTATCACGCAAAGGGACTCGCGGAGTCGCTCATGTCGGGCGCGTTGATGACGGGTATCATCAAGGACACGTTCGCGCGGCACCGCCCCGATTGGTCGCCCACGAACGACACCCCCAGCGAGCGCAGCTCGTTCCCGTCCGGCCACACGACGCAGGCGTTCGCGATCGCGTCGTATTCGATCATGTATCTGCACGGACACGTGTTCAACAAGACGCGCGGCGACCACTTCCTCAGCGCGCCCGAGCTGCTCTCGTACACGGGCATCACGCTCGCCGCGAGCGCCGTCGGCGCGGAGCGCATTCTTCACGATCGCCACAACCTCACCGACGTCGCTGCGGGCGCGGTGCTCGGCACGGTGAGCTCGATGCTGTTCTACAAGTACCAAGAGCACCGCTACCAGGATCACAAGGCGCGCGAGATCATGTTCACGCCGAGCGTCACGTCCACGAGTGCGACCGTCGGTGTCGCGTTCAAGTTCTGAGCAAGCTCTTCGATCAGAGGCGGCGAATGCCGATGACGCCGAGCGCGCCATTGGTCTTCGCGAGATGCACGAGCACCGGCGCGATCACGTTGCCATTGCGCTGCACGGCGAGCCGCACGATCGTATACGCGTCCGCTGTCGCGCCCGTGGGCACCTCGACGCACGAGTGCTCCTGACCCTGGAGCGTGCGCGCGGCCGAGAGTTGCTTACCCGCGCCGTCGAACACTTCGATGCTGTAGCGGCTGCCCGCGGTCTGCTCGAGTTGGTAGTGCACCGCGAGGTCGTCGAAGCAGAGGTGTGTGCCCTGAACCGAGAACGTGTCGAGCGGCGATGACTGGCGGAACCAGTACTTCCCCGTCTTGCGCTGGCGAGCGATGATCGTGTCCGCCATGTACCGGGCCGTCCGCGGGTCCGAGAACTTTGCTTCGCCGACAACCGCTTCGATCTGCTCCGGCGTGAAGCGCATCGTGATCTTCGCGCCCCAGTAGCCGTCGACGTTGTCGATGTCCTCGTACGGCCAGTACAAGCTGTTCGGCCGCCACGTCTCGGGATCGTAGTGCTCCGACTCGTAGAGACCGAGGCCCAGGTACGGCGGCGAGGACACCGCGTCCCACTCGCGTGGACGCAGGCCGAGCGTGAGCAGCGACGAGAGCGCCTTGGCGATATCGACGCGGTACGTGTAGCCGACTGTCTTCCAGTGCAGGCCCCATCCCATCACGCCGAACGCTTTGCCGAAGTCGATCATGTAGTGAACGACATGGCCCGCCTTGCCCGGCTTTCCGTCGGGACCCTTGTACGCGACGAACGCGTCGAGCGTGTTGTCCTCCTGCATGTCCGTGTGGTTCATCACGGAGAACAGCGGGACCTGACCGCGCACGCTGCGACGGAACTGATGCGGAATCGTGTCGTTCTTGTCGTCCTTGCGGGTGCCTTCGCGCGCGTACGGGCCGATCGGAACGCCGGGCAGGAATCGGCTCGCGAGCACGCGGATCTTTCCGTCCTCGCGGACGTAGACCTTCTTCAGCGCCGCGTCGAGCTCCGCTTCTGTGAGCGGCTCCTTGTTGCCGAACACGTCCTTCTTGCTCGCCTTGGATCCGATGACGAGATCCTTGCGGTCGATGTACTCGACGTAGTCCTCCGGAACGTTGTAGCCGGCGGCCCATACCAGACGGTGACCGATCGCGTGGGCGCCCGTCTCCATCTCGGGACGCTCGGGCACGTCGAACTTGAGCAGGAACTTCTGCCCGGTCGTGTCCTCGAAGATGAAGCCGATCGAGGTGCCGCCGACCTTCGCGCCCGTGATCGTCCACGGAAGGTGCGTGATCGGCGAGGGGTCGAGGTTCGCTCCGCGCTTCAGCTCGTCGATGGAGATGTCGCGGACGCCGATGCGGTTCGTGAACCACGTCGAGTCCGGCACCTCGTCGAACGAGTTCACGTCCTTCGCGCGCGTCGGCGTCTGCACGTCCATCGCACGAGTCGCGCGGCGAACGGCGTAGCCATCGATGTGATAGAGCGTGCGGTTGTAATCGCGCTCGCCCGGAGCGTGATCGAGCGGCTCGCGATCGGCGACGCGCCACACGGGCGGTGCGATCTTGAAGCGCAGCGTGCCAGCGCCGTCGGGTCTCGAAGAGCACGCTACGAGCAGCGCGAGTAGAAGGAGCTTCTTCATCAGTATCTCCCCGCGCGCTCGCGGCGACCAAACGCCGGGCGCAGTGCGAGCTCGATAAACACGTCACCCTCGCGCGAGAACGCGAGCTGTCCACGCATGAGAAAGCTGTCGTTGGTATGCAGCTCGATGCCGCCGCCAAAGCCGTAGTGCAGGCTCTGGGGATCGACCTTCTCGAGCCCGCTCCACGTGCGGCCACCGTCGAGGAATAGATACGAGCTCACGAAGTTGCCGAGGTCCCAGCCGTACTCCGCCGTCACGAGCGTCACGGCCTTGTCGCGGAAGCGGCCGTCGGGGTATCCGCGCAACCAGTCAACGCCGCCGAGGCGCGGCAGATCGATGAACGAGATCGTCTTGTCGGTGCGGCCATCACCACCCGCGACAGCATCGATCATGCCGCGGAGAGTGAGCACGCGCGTGCCGTGGTAGAGGTCGAACAGCTTCTGCACTTCACCGCCGTATCGCCAGAACGCTGTCGGGTCACCGTCGATGCCCGCCGCGCGTCCGCCGTGGATCGATGCGTACACGCCGGTCGTTTCGAACACGGGCGGTTGGAAGCGGCTCGACGGACGCCGCGTGTCGTAGATCGCTTCGAGCTCGAAGTAGAGGTTCTTGACGCCGCTGTCGTAGCCGACGAGCTTGCTCGTGTCGAAGCGCTGCTCGATGCCGTCGTCGACGGTGCTCATGGGCTGCGTCGGGTCGTACGGATCCGAATTGGCCGCGTTCGAGAACTTGCGAAGCGCAATCGCGTTGTTGCTGCGCAACGCGACCGTCGGGATCGGCTTGTACTCGAAGTTCACCGCCGTGTGGAACCAGTTCTGCTGGAAGCGCGAGTTGCTCGCCACATCCGCGAGTGACGGATCGAGCGGCGTCGTCGGCGGGGGCTTCGCTTCGTTCGCGTTACCGATGCCGAAGAAGCGATCGGCCGGGCGGCGCTCGTACAGCGAGTCGATCGAGACGTTGAACTTCTTGCCGAACCGCGTGCCGCTCGTGAGCGTCATGCCGTAGGCCTGCTGGAACTCGCCACCGAAGTCGAAGCGCAGGCGCATCTTCTCGTGCTCGCCGGCGAGGTTGTAGTGGACGAAGCGCAGGCCGAGATCGAACCCGTAGTCCGACGAGTAGCGGCCGACAGGATAGACGCCGTAGGTGCCGTCGTAGTTGAACAGCACGCCCTTCACGCGGTCCTGTAGCGAGTAGTGCTCGTAGAGCCATCCGAGACCGCGGAATGGCTGTGCGATGGCCCAGAACGTCCAGCGTGGAACAAACAGGACGATGCGCGCGACGGTGCGACCTGCTTCGCCCGTGACAGGCTCGTCGACGGCGACACCGCTCGCCTCCGTCGGCTTCGGATCGGACGGCTGGTCCTCACGCTTGGTCGGATCGAACTCTTCGACCTTGGGCTGTTCGGGCGGCAACGCGGGGAGCGCATCCGCAGGAGCGATCGCGGGGGCCTCCGCGGGAGGCGAGTCCGCAGGCGGAGCTTCCTGCGCGTAGGCAACGCTGCCTAGCAAAGCGACGACGAGTAGAGAGCGCATTAATTGACCTGAGGTCGCTCCACGAGGCTGTTCATCGACGCGTTCGGTGCTTGCTCGAGCAGCGTCGTGGCGAGCCGCTCGACCATCGCGAGTGCGAGGTCGGTGTGATCTTCGAGAACGTCGAGAAACGCGGTGACCGGAAACCTCAGGGCACGGACGGGGGTGAGCGTCGTGACCGATGCGGTCAGCGGAGCCTCGCCGAGCGATTCGAACGCGCCGATGGAGCTGCCAGGCCCGAACACGAACTGACCGTCGGGACGGATCACTTGCGCCGTCCCCTCGAGGATGATCGTCACCGCCGTGACTGGCTCGCCCGCCGTCGCGAGATCGGTGCGCGCGGGCACGCGAATTTCGTCGGCACTCTGCGACAGCGCCGCGAGTGCCTCGATGCGACCTTTCCCAAACGGTAGGCGCTTCCGCAGGACCATCAGGCGCTCGACCATGCCGAGGGGAGAGTCGGTCGTGACCTCCGGGAGCAGCACCTTCGTTTCGTCCTGCGACGGCGGCCTGAGCGAGAGAGTGAGCAGCTCGCGCGCGAGGGTACGTCGCACGGCGGAGAGGAGCCCGAAGTTATCCTCGAGGATCTCGCGGAAGTCAGCGGCGGTGAGTCGGAGCGTTGTCGACTCGACCTCCGCGAGGATGTCCTCGGTGGTACGTCGACCGGCCATCGCTTGGAGCGCGCCACAGACTTCGTGCTGTCCCCAGTGCTTGCCAGACGCACTGATGAGCTTTCCGCTGGTCACGAGATAGAGGGCCGGCCCCGACGGCGACATCATCTGCGCGCGGTGCTTCTCGCCGGGAACGCGGCGGGCCGCGCTCGCCACGATGGCACCCGCAGGGAACGTCTGCTCGACCACGTTCTCGGCGATGATCGCGAGCTCGCCGAGATCAGCGTCCGCGAGTCCGGGGAACTTGCGGAGCGTGAGCAAGCGCTGCACGGGCGATTGGCGATGGGGATCAGCAACGCGTTCTTGCATGCGTGGGAGACGAACTGAATCAGGCATGCGGCAACCTCGCGAGAGCTTGTTCGAACGCGCTCGTGACGAGCGGCGACGCGGTGACAGGTTTCAGGCGCACGAGCTCGTCGCGCAGCGCGACCATCTTTCGCTCGACGACATGGTGCGCAGCGACACACCGCAGCGACACGCTCGGATCAGCGAGCAGCGCCGCGATGATGTCTTTGTCCGTCGGGAACTTCTCCTTGAGTGCGTCGCTGTCGGCGGGGACTCCACGGATGACATCGAACAGCTGGTTGCGCTCGTCGGCGGGGAGCAGGTGCTCGAGAATCTCTCGTGCGGCTGCGCGATGTTCCGCCTGCTCGCTCAGCAACGCGTCGTGGATGCTGCGCATGTCATCGCGCGGATGGAGAATGCCGAGAGCGCGGAACACGCGTTCGATCGCGTGCTGACGCTTTTCGGCGAGCAACTCGCGAAGGAGGTCGTAGCCCGGCATCTCCTCCGCCGGCTTGTACATGGAGAGCGCGGCGCGCAAGCGCGAGTAACGGACGGCGTCGTCCGTGGAGCGTCGCGCGTAGGCGCGGATCGGGCCCGCGTCGATATGCAGATCGGGTTTGTCTGCGCGCATGCGACCGAGCGCGCGGAGGATCTTGAACTCTGTCGAGCCGTCGGGCTCGCGCGGGAGACGACCGACCAGCGCAACGGCGGCCTCTTGCGTCGCGAACCGGCTGATCGTGCGCGGGAGGTGACGGCGGACCGAGAGCGGCGTGCGCGGGTCGTCCAGCGCTTCGAGCAAGCGTTCGAGGAACTTGGGACCACCGGCGATGAACACGCGACGCGCATCACCACGCACGTGCGGATCCTCGAGGAGACTCAGCAAGCGCTCCACATCCGCGAGCGTCGGCTCGAGCTCCCACGCGTGCAGCACCTCGCGCGTGACCTGCGGCTCCTTCTTTGCCATCAGCTGCAGCAGCAGCGCCGCGAACGCCGGGTCTGGCCGGCGAGCGATGGCATGCGCGAGCGCGACGCGGTCCGCCGTCGAACCGTCGCGCAGCGCTTCGAGCGTGCCTTGCACGTCGAGCACGTCCTGCTTACCGCCGCGCATCGTCTCGAGACCGACGACGGCCGCCGCGCGAACGTCGGGCTCTCTGTCGCCGAGCGCGGCGATCAATTGTTCCCGGTGGAGGCCGGTTCGGCTGGAGGCGGCGAGGGCGGCGGCGCGGATCTGCGGATCTGTGTGCGACGTGAGCTGGCTCAGGATCCGCGCCACGTCGGGACGTAGATCTCCCTCGAGGAGCGAGAGCGCGTGGCGGACGACGGAATCGCTCGGGTGATAGAGCACGAGGGCAGGGATGCGCTCTCCGCGCTGCGAGAGCAGATCCAGCGCGACGAGCGCTTCGCGTTCATCCGGTGACGCCAGCGTCTCGACGAGGAGCTCGATCGTCGGTGCATCCATGACGGGCAAGCGCGCTTCGCGGTGAATGCCTGCCGCCTCGAGCGTGTCGCGGAACCGGCGGACGTACGCACGGCGTGTGGTGGCAACGACGGCGAGCCACAGCACGCAGCTCGCGAGCGTCGCAATTGCCAGCACCTTGGTCGCATGACCATCGGCAGCGATGGCGAGAGCGACGCCTGCAGCGATCGCCTGACCGCCGCGCTGACCGAGCGACTCCGCAAGGGGCTTGGCCTTCTCTCGCTCTGCCGCGGGCATCGGCACGAACAGGATCTCGTTGACCACGCGATGCACGCTGTTGCGCATGCCACCGTCGGCGAGCTTGAGGGCGAACACTGCCATCGTCGCGCCCGTGATCACGAAGCCAGATGTGGTGAGCAGCACCAGGACAGGAAGAACGGCGAGCGAGCTGCCGACGCCGAGCTTCTCGAGCAGCTTGGGAGTCACGCCGATCTGCACCATCAGCGCGATGACGTTGAGACCGGTGTACGTCGCACCGAACACCATCGCGAGCGATTCGCGCGGCAAGCGTTCGACCATCAACCGCTTGAACATCATGTCGCCCATCGTCAGCGTCACCGTCGATACGACGGCGAGCACGACGAGCAGTGCGCCGTAGCGGCGCGTACGGCCCGTGATGCTCTCGCGCTTCACCGGCTCGATCGGTTCCTTCTCGGTCTCCGGCTCGTCCTCGGGCTCCTCGTCGGGACGGCCCTTGGTGAGCATGTTCACTGACATCGCGGCGACGGCGAACGCGATCGCACCCGCGGTCACGAGGTAGCGCGCGTGCAGGAAGTGACCGAGGACGGACGCGATCGCCGATCCGACGAGCGCTCCGAGGCCTCCGCCGGCCGCGATCGCCGACAGCACCTTCTTGGCCTCGCCGATGCGGACATCGCGCTCGATGATCAGCCAGAACGTCGGGACCATCAGCGACGCCACCGCGCCGGTCCACACGTAGAGGACGAACGCGGCCCACGGCGATGTCGTCAGCAGGACCGACAAGATCGCGGTGCCGATCGTCGCCGCGACCAAAAACGTCGCGAGCATCGCGCGCGCTCCGCGCTCGGGGGCCAGCTTGCGCACGACCCACACCGCGAGCAGGGCGACACCGGCGATCGCGATGTATGCGTAACCGAGCTTGTAAGGCCCGAGCCGCGTCAAGAACAACGCATCGCGCGCGGTCTCGAGGATCGCGTGCGCCGTCATCATGAGGAACAGCACCGTCGCAGGTACGAGCACCTTGGGCGGCGGCTTGTGGGCGGGCGCGATGCCGCTCGTGCGCACCCCGATCCCGCTCATCCGCATTGTCATGCTCGCGCCTGGAGGCGCGTCGGCGCTCATGTGGTGGCCTCGGCCAATCGTCCGGGCGAGCCCTTCGGGTTCTTCTCCGTCGCCTTGGCCTCGGGAACGCCCTTCGCTTCGAGGCGCTTGTGCTCGCGCGCGATGCCGACCACGATCGCGATCCAGACGGCGACGACTCCGACATTGATCGCCGCGACGACCTGGACGCTCACGTGGAGCGTGTGGACGAACAGGAGAATGAAGAAGCCTGAAAACGCATCACCGAGGCGCAGGAAGAACGTATCGATCGCTGCCTTGGCCTTGTACTTCTCTTCGCGCGACGTCGGCAGCCACAGCGCTTGGCGCACCGTGTTCTGGATCGAGTAGTCGGCAGAGTTCTCGCCGATCTTGCAGATGCGGATCACGGCGAGGCCGCCGATGATGGCGAACCCGGCGTATCCGGCGAACGCGATGAGCGGCAAGACGAACAGCGCGACGCGCACGCCGAACCACTTGAGGACGCGCGAGACGATGAACGCCTGGACGATGAAACCGATCAGGTTCACCCAGAAGTAGAGGTCCGAATAGAACTTGCCGATCTCTTTACCGACGGCCTTGTCGAACGCGTCGCCCGTGAGTTGCGCTGTCGCGGCCGCCGCGTGGACGACCTCCTTCGCGTGCTCGGCGGCCGCGTGGCTCAACAGAAATTCACCGGTCGTGTTGACGAAGTTTGCGAGGAGCACCATGAGCGCGATCAGCAGCAGGTAGCGGTTGCTGAGCACGAGCTTGAAGCCATCCGCACCACCGACCGGCACCTTGGACTTCTCGGCCTCTCCCGGACGATCCGTGTCGAGCTTGTCGATCACGTTGAACAGCACGATGCACGCGGCGAGGATGCCGGCCGCCATCAGCATGCCGCTGTACACGCTGACCAATTCCGCGACCTTCGGGCCAAGAATTGCGCCAAGCGATCCACCGACCGCGATGATCGCGAACAGTCGCTTTCCCTGGTCCTCGCTGTAGATGTCATTCGCGTAGCTCCAGAACTGAGCCACGAGGAACATGTTGATGAGGCCGATCCAGATGAAGAACGCGAGGCCGAGCTGCGGCACGCCGAGCTGAGCCATCACGAAGAACGCGACCAAGCAGGCGAGGACGATCGAGTAGCAGATGTTGATCAGGCGCAGACGCCCGACCTGGTTAGCCAGGCGTCCGTAGAGCGGGAGAATTCCCATGAATACGAGGGCCATCGCCGCCCCGGCGTAGCTCTTGAGCTCCGGCCCCGGAATGCCGAACAGGGTGGTCGGCAGGAGGAGCTGCTCGCGCGCCGGCTTGAGGACGTAGTACGCGCACAGGATCAGGAAGACCGTCAGCGTCATCAGCAGCGCGACGCCTGCCTCGCCCGGCTCGACCTTCGCGAACGGCGAGAGAACCTTCTCCTTCCACCCGACCTTCGTTCCTTCGCTCGCCATATATATTTCAGCTCTGTACAGCAAGCGCCGAACCACGCGCCCGGCCGCTGATCTGCTCAGAAAATACCCCGAAAAACAACCACCTACGGACCTCCGGCAGCGCGGATTCGCCCCACGAGCGTTATCGCTCGCCGACGGGCTGTCGGACCCTCGACAACCGTGCCCAGCACCACGACACAATGGCCAGTCGCGCGACACCGCCGGACGGGTCGGGAGCGGCGTTCACGGCTCGTTGTACGGAGCCAGACCCCAGTCGCTCTCGATGCGAAGGGCGGCGCGCATGGTCTCGATCAGGTACCGGGCAGCGAGCACGGTCGTCCGCGTGTTGTCATCGCGCAGCGGCGGCGCGACTTCCATGATGTCGCCGCCGATGATCCCGACCTCGGCGCCGAGGCGGCGGATCAGCTCGAACAGCACGTCGGGTGAGAGGCCGTTCGGCTCGGGCGTCCCGGTCGCATCCGCCCAATGATCGTCGGTGCCGTCGATGTCGTTGGAGAAGTACACGCCGGTCGTGCCGATATTCTTCAAGTGCGCGAGCAGCTCGTCGAGGGCACGCGTCGGATCCTCGCGAACCTCGTGGGCCCAGAACTGCCGCACGTCGAGCGTGGATTCCCAGTGCTGCTTGGACTTGCCCGAGGCGCGCGTGCCGATCTGCACCATCCGACCGCCGCGGCCGAGCATGTCATTCGCGTGGTAGCTCCACGTCGCGAAGCAGTACTTGATGCCGAGGCGGGTCTCCAGCAGATCGGTATGCGCGTCGGGCTGCACGATCGCCCATTTGTCCTTGCGCGCACGACCGAGCGCTGCGACGACCGGCCACGCGTTGCTGTGATCACCGCCGATCACGAACGGCTTCACGTTCGGGTTCTGCGCGAGAATGAGATCGAACGCGCGCTCCGCGATCGAGAGCGGCGACACGGGCAGCTTCTCCGTCGAGCGCGGATAGACCTGCGCGCGCGTGGCGGCAAGTTGCCCCTCCGAGAGCATGTCGTCGTGCAGGAGCTGCGGCACCACGAACACGTCGCCGATATCGACGATGCCAGCCTCGGCGAGGCGCGCGCCCCACTCGGGAACCATCGCGAGCATCCGCTGGCGAACGACCTGCGGACCGAGATTGGCTCCGCGGCGAAACCCTGCACCGACATCCGACGGGACGCCGAGAATGATGCCGCGCGCAGTAGGAATGGCCGCGATCGCCGCGCGCCACTTCGCCTGAACTCCGGCCTCGTCGGTCGCGCCGTAGAGCTGCTGCTGCAGCGCCAGCTGCTCGGCGCGTCCCGTCGACACGAGGAACACGCCGCCGCCCGCGGGTCGCAACAGCGTCTCGAGCTCCTCGCGCCAGTTCATGACGGCACCTTAGCGCTCTACGCTTGCAGCGTCTCGCCGTAGAGCTTGGAGAGCGCCTGGTAGTGCCGCTCCGCGCACGCCGGATCGTAGATACCGTCGTGATCACTGACCGCGAAACCGTGCTTCGCCGGATACGTCTCGATCTGATAGCGCACCCCCGCCGCCTTCAGCGCCGCGTCGAGTGTCGCCTTGTCTGCGTCGGTGAACGACGGGTCGTCGCTCGCGCCCGCGATGTAGACGCGCGACTTGATCTTGTCGACGTGCTTGTGCGGACTATCCGGGGCATCCGCCACGATGCGGCCCGCGTGAACCGTCGCGGTCGCTGCGATGCGCTCGCCAAAGATCTCTGCGATGCGCAGCGATGCATTGCCGCCCATGCAGTAGCCGGTCGTCCCGATCTTGCCGCGCACGTCCGTCCGCGTCGCGATGTGATCGAGCACTCCGCCGATCGTCACCTGCAGCTTCGCGTTGTCGACGGCGTGACCGTAGTAGTTCGCCAAGAACTGCGGCGCCTTCTCCTTGTCGCCGAACGCCTGGCGCACGAGATCCATCGTCACGGGCCCGCCGAGCAGTTCGCTCAACGGCGGCGAGCGATGGAACAGATCGGGAAGCAGCGCGACGTAGCCCTCGCGCGCGATCCGCTCCGCGATCTCGATCTGCGACGGGCGAATGCCACCCGCGTCGAAACACACGATCACTGCCGGCCATCGTCCACTGCCCTCGGGCGTTGCGACTACCGTGGTGCACGGCCCATCGGCCGTCTGAATTTGGATCTCCGTCGTCGGCATCGTGTCGACGAGGTTCCGACGGGCAGCCGTGCTCACGCAAGCACGCGCCCGTCGCTTCACACTACATCGCGAGGCCGCCGTCGCAGTCGAGCGTACGGCCATTGTAGTAGTCGCACTCGAGGCAGAACTTCACCGCGAGCCAGATGTCCTCCGGCATGCCGATGCGCGCGACCGGGATGCTGGCCACCAGCGCATCGCGCGCCTTCTGGTTCATGCCCTGCGTCATCGGCGTCTCGATCATGCCGGGTGCGACCGCCGTGCAGCGGATGTTGAACGGCGCGAACTCGCGCGACCACGTCACCGTGTTCATCGCGAGCGCAGCCTTCGCCGACACGTAGTTGCTCTGGCCGCGGTTACCGTGGCGAGCGCTGGAGGACATGTTGACGACGACGCCCTGCTTGGTCTCCGACGAGACCATCTTCGCGACGGTGTCGCGGACCATCAGCGTCGCGCCGGTCAGGTTCACGCCGATGACGGCGTCCCACTTGTCGCGCGCGAGCTTGGTGACTTCGCCCGTCGTGCGGTCCTTCTTCACGAGCAGGCCGTCGCGCAGGATGCCGGCGTTGTTGATGAGGCCGTTGAGGCCGTTCATCGCGCCGTAGGCCCAGTCGACGAACGAGCCGATGTCGGCCTCGTTGGACACGTCGAGCTTCTTGACGTGGACCTTGCCGGGGAGGCCCTTGGTCTCCTCCGCGAGCTTCGCGAGCCCTTCCTCGAGGACGTCGCCCGCGGCGACCTGAGCACCGGCCTCGGCGAGGCGGCGAGCGAAGTGCGCGCCCATGCCTTGGGCTGCACCGGTGACGATGATCTTCAACGACGAGAGCTGCATGATTGGCAGGGCTATAACACGACTGTGCCCCGCAACATCTCTGCTGCAGGGCACCGGTAGGTCGACCTAAGCCGCTGGAATCAGTTGCAGTGCATCGTGCCGTCGCACGTGCCGTTCAAGCACTGATTGTTCGCGGTGCAGGCGACACCCATGCCCAACTGGGCAGTGCAGGTGGTCGCACAGTACGAGCCGCTCATGCACATCGCGTCGCGCGAACATGCCGTGCCGTCGGCGAGATCCGCCACACACGTGTGAGTCGGTGCCACCAGGTCGCAGAACTGCGCCGCGGAGCAGTCCGGCGTGTCCATGGTGCAGGTCGCGATGCACGAGGGAGCGGTCGTGACCAGCGTGCAACTCGCGGTGCACGTCGGCGTACCCGACGTCATGGCGGGGCACATCGCGGTACCGATGTCCGCGCCATCGCACTGCTCCGAGCCGTTCTTGACGCCGTCGCCACACATGCAGTCGGAAGGGCAGTTCGTATGCGTCTCACCAGCGCCGGACGAGCACACCGTGTCACCGCAGTAGAGACCCGCGACGACGATCCCGCAGCTCGCGGAGCACGCTGCGCAGGGGTGACCGTACGTGGGCATGCCGCCACCGACGATGCAGTGTCCACTGTCATTGAGCGCCGACGAACCGAGGTCGCACGTCTCGCCCATGTCGATCTTGTTGTTGCCGCAGGAGATCGTGGTCGGGGTGATGTGGCAATCGGTGTCGCAACCGGTGGTGGTCGGCGTCGCTGCGATCGGCAACGAGCCCGCCGGCGTCGGATCACACTGCTCGTTGAATGCGACCTGCACCGCGCCGTCGCCGCAGCGCTGTCCGTTCGGGTCAGCGATGTGTCCCGTGCACATCATGTTGCATCGGTTGCAGCTAGTCTCGTACGGACACGCCGTGCCGTTCAACGTGCCCTCGTCGCACGTCTCGCCCGGACCGGTGAAGCCGTCTCCGCACGTCTGAGTGGTGCAGTTCGGACGACACGCGCCGGTGTACGAGTTCATCGAGCCGTTGTCGCAGGCCTCGCCCGCGTCCTGAACGCCGTCGCCGCAGAAGTGGATCTTCTGGCAGGCCGCGGTGCAGGTCGTCGTGTTCGGCGGCTCACACTGCTCTGTGCCCGGCGAGACGTTATCGACGATGCCGTTACCGCAGCGGATCTGGTGACACGTCGGAGTACACGGCTGGAGGCCGGCCGAGCCATCGCACTCTTCGCCAGCGTCGACGATGCCGTTGCCACAGTCCTCGAGCTTGCAGTTCGAGTTACAGCCGTCGCCGTTCGCCGTGTTGTGGTCGTCGCATTCCTCGGCCGCCGACTTCTTGCCATCGCCGCACGAGCCAACAGTGCAGTCGAAGTTGCAGCTCGTCGTCAGGCCCCAGTCGCAGACCTCGCCGATGCCGGCTTCGATCTTGCCGTCACCACAGAACTCGCGAACGCAGGTAGACGAGCAACCATCACCTGACGTCGTGTTGTTGTCGTCGCATTCCTCGTCGACCCAGGCACCGTTGACGTTGGCGGTCTTCTCGATGACGCCGTCGCCGCAGACTGCCGTACGGCAGCCCGGGACCGAGCCAGTTGACTTGGTGCAGCCAGGAGTGCCGTCACACTGTTCGCCCGGACCGACAATGCCATCTCCGCACACGGAGTTGTGACAGCTGTTCGTGCACGCATCGGTGTCGACCAAGTTGCCGTCATCGCACTCTTCGCCGGGCTGCTTGATTCCGTTGCCACACGACGCCGACGTACACGAGTTGGAGCATGCGTCGTTGGGGATGGTGTTGCCGTCGTCGCACGATTCGCGCTTCGGCAGCGAGCCCATCGTGTTCTGCGCGCCGTCACCGCACACGTTGATGAGGCAGTTCGCGCGGCAGTCCTTGCTCTCGGAGTTGTTGCTGCCGTCGTCGCACTGCTCGGGGAAAGGCTGGCCCGCCGGAGGATTGCCTGCGCCGCCCGGCGACACGCGGTGGGCGTTGACCTTGCCGTCGCCGCACATAGCGAACGTGCAGTCGATGTTGCATGTCGCGGTCTCCGTGGGACCGGAGCCGGTGCCGCCATCGCACTGCTCGCCGTTGTTCACGATGCCGTCGCCGCAGTTCTCGAACTTGCATTGGTATGAGCAGCCATCGCCATCGTCCTGGCCAACTCCGACACCGGCCGTACAGATGTGGTCCGAGCCGCAGCCGTCGTCGCACTGCTCGCCCGGATCGATCACGCCATTGCCACACCCGCGGCTCTGGCAGGTCGGAGAGCACGTCGCGGTGTTCGGCGGGTCACATTGCTCCACACCGGTGCGGACGACGTTGTCGCCACACTTCGCCAACGTGCAGCTGGGGTAGAGGCAGTTGTCGTCGCTGGCCATGTTGCCGTCGTCGCACTCTTCACCAGAGTCGATGACGCCGTTGCCGCAACCCTCGATGCGGCAGTTGCTATCGCAATGGTCGCCGTTCACCTTGTTGCCGTCGTCGCACTGCTCGACGCCTGCGCGGAGCTTGCCGTCGCCGCACACGTTCGTCGTGCAGTTGTTGTTGCACGCGTCCGTCTCGTCCATGTTGCCGTCGTCGCACTGCTCGCCGTTGTCCACGGTGGCGTTGCCGCACGTCGCGGATTCGCACGCGTTGGAGCACGTGTCGGTGTTGACCTGGTTGCCGTCGTCGCACGCCTCGATACCAGGGGCTTCCATGTCGACGTTGCCGTCGCCGCAGATGTTGAGCTTGCAGTCGACGAGGCAGTTCTTGTTGGGGCCGTTCTGCCCGAAGCCCTGATCGCACTGCTCCGGCGGAACCGTGTGCAGGTTGATCTTGCCGTCGCCGCACAGCGCGTTGGTGCAGTCGATATTGCAGTCTGCCGTCTCGGTAGGAATCGGGGAGGCGGCGTTCGGATCAGCGCCGTCGCACTGCTCGCGCGTCGTGTCGCGCACGCCATCGCCGCAGACGGCGAACTTGCACGAGTTGCGGCAGCGGTCGGTGTCGACCTTGTTGCCGTCGTCGCATTCCTCGCCCGGGTCGACGATGCCGTTGCCGCAGCCGAGGCCCGAGCGGCAGTCAGGCGAGCAGGAATCCCCACCAGCCGTATTGCCGTCGTCGCAAACCTCGCCGACCTGGAAGTCGACGATGCCGTTGCCGCAGATCTCCGTCGACGCACATGGCTCGGGGCTGTCCTTAGACCCGCCCATGCCGTCGCTTATCGTGATGACCATACCGGTGCAGCCGTCGCCGTTCGCGGCGTTGCCGTCGTCGCAGGCTTCGCCCACGTCGGTGACGCCGTTCCCGCAGAACTCCTTTTTGCAGGCTGCAGAGCAACCGTCGCCGCCGACAGCGTTGCCGTCGTCGCACTCTTCGCCAGCGTTCCCGTCGGTCACGCCGTTGCCGCAGATCTCTTTCTTGCAGATCGACGAGCAGCCGTCGCCGTTCTGCGTGTTGCCGTCGTCGCACTCCTCACCGGGGTCGGCGATCAAGTTGCCGCACGACGACGTGAGGCAGGTTGGCTCGGCCGCTGCGCACACCGTGCCGTGCGGGCAAACGATGCCGGTCGTTGGACAGTAGACGCTGTCCTCTTGGCCGGCACATCCGGCGATAACAGCGCTCGCCACGAGCGCCGCGAAGTAGAAATTACGAAGCGAGGTCATACGGCTCCTAGAAGCTTCCGGAGATCATGGCGCCCGCGATATCGGGGGCGACGACAGGGGTGAGCGAGACCTTGGCTTTGTCTTTCTCGCGGAGCTCTTTTTTGTATTCGTCTGCAGTGATCTGATACGTCGTCTCGCGGTTCATATAGAGAAGCGTGAGCCCCGCGATGACCGCGCCACCGGCGAGGCCGTAGCCGACGTAACCGAGGACCTTCTTGGTATCGGCGCTGTCCTTGGTGCCCTGCACCTGGGACGAGCTGCAACCCATGCCCATCGAGTCGGCGTTGCAGCGAGTCACCTTCGAGTCGTAATCGCTGTAGCCAGAGCTCGCGGCCGCTTCGAGACCGATGGCAGCACCCGCGAACACGACGGCGCTACCGACGACAGCGTACGGAACCCAGCGCTTGTTCGGCCACTGGCGCGTGCGGCGCGTGAGCTCTTCCGAGGTGTAGAGCTTGAGCTCGATGCGGAAGACTTCGCCGGGACCGATGAACGGCGCCTCGAACTCGGCGTTGTAGCCGGGCTTCTCGGCGACGAACGAGTGCTTCCCGATGCGAATGCGGCCCTGGTAGAAGCCGTTCGATCCTGTCGCGTTGACAGTGAAGACCTCTTTGCTGTCGACGCTGATCTTCGCGCCGGGCTTGCGGCACGTGACTTCGACAGTGGCGATCTGCTGTGCGACGAGCTGCTTGTACTCCTGGGCGTGCTCGAACTTGTCCTTCTCGAGCGGTGCCTCACCGTACTTGAGCGCCTTCTCGAGCGAGTCATAGACCTCGATGGGCTGGTCGAGCTTGAGGAGCGCGAGCGCGAGGTTGTAGTAAATCGCGGGGTGCTCCCAGTCCTTGAGAGCCTCGCGGTACTCCTTGATCGCGCTCTCGAAGAGACCGTTGTTGAGCTCTTTGTTGCCCTGCTGGAAGTGCTTCAGCGCGGTCGTCTGCTTCTCGGGCGAAACGCCTTGGGCCCACGGTCGAGCATCCGTCGTGCTGTTTTGCAGCGTCTCGTTGGTGCCCGCCTTCTCGTCGGTCTTCGGCGTCTCCGGCGCCTTGGGTATCGGCGTCGGGCCGCCGCCCGTAGGTACAGGCGCAGGCGGAGGAGCCTTCGCAGGTTGCGCGGATGCGATCCCCGAGCTCAGAACGAGCGCGAGGCCGACAAAGGTGGCCTTGTTCATATGTCTCATCCCCAAACGTAATTTTCCGGCGGTTCCCCCCGCCGGCGCAAACACACGGTGCAAAGAGTCAGTGCGAACGATCACGCACTTCTAGAAGTGCGAGCTACTTGAGATCATCGATGGTCTTACCAACGGCCTTCGCCATGTCATCGGCGCGGGCCTTTTCCTTTGCGGCGAGCTCTTCCGCCGTCTTCTTTGCGGTCTCGGCAACGAGCTTTGCAGCCGTCGCTTCGGCCGCCGCCGCGGTCGCCTTCTTCTCGTTGGACTTGGACTCCACGAGCGCGGCCTCGAGGTCCTTGTTCTTCTGCGCGAGGTCGGCCTGTGCGCCCGTGAGCTGCGTGTCGACCTCTTGCTTGGCGACAACGACCTCCTGCTTCTCCGCCTGCGTCTTCTTCAGGTCGTCGAGGTTCTTCACCGCTTCCGCGCGCTGTTTCTCGGCCTCGGCCTTCTGGGTCTCCGCGACGCCCTTCTGTGTCTCGGCCTCTTGCTGTGCGGCGATCGCGTTCTTGGCGTTGATGTTGGCTTCGGTCTTTGCCTTGGCGACAACCGCGAGCAGGAACAGCGCGGCCACGACGATCGCACCGAGGGCCGCGAAGCCCGCGATGACGAGCGTGCGCTTCTTGCGCGCCTGCTCAGTGTCGTAGTTCACGACGGTGTCGAGGAAGCTGCGCTCGTCCTGCGTCAGCGTGCCCTTGTAGCGGGCCTGGAACTTCTTGCCCTCGAGCACCATGTCGCCGCGCCACAGGAGACCCGGATCGCGGCTCTTCTGCGCCCACTGCTTGGCAGCCTGACGCAGCTGCTCGAGCAGCTCCGCGTCACCCTCGTTCTCGTCGAGCCAGCGGCGCAGCGTCGGCCACGAATGCACGAGTGACTCGTGCACGATCTCGACGGTCGTGCCCTTACCACCCTCGAGCGTCTGCACGACGAGGAGGCGAGCATCGACCATCTGATCGATGAGGCGCTGCACTTCACCGACTTCGCGCGACAGATCGCGCAGCTCGGCGAGCGGCACGATGGCGCGCGTGCGCTCCGGAGACACGAGGCGCAACAGGATCGAGCGGACCAGCGGAGACTTGGCACCGCCGATGTCGTTCACCACGCGGTCGGCGTGGCTCGCGAGCGCACCGGTGACGCCACCCATCGCGGTATACGCGCTGTGGGTCAGCTGCTTCTTGCCCTTGTCGCGCGCTTCCCACAGCTTCGACGAGGTGAACTGCAACAGCGGCAGCGCACCAGGCGTGTTTTGGAGGTTCTGGATCATGTCGTCGACGGTCGTCGACAGCTCGAACTTGAAGCCCGCCATCTCGGCTGGCGCCACGATCGCTTCGCGCAGACCGTCGCGATCGATCGGTCCCAGGAAGAACAGGCCCTGCGTGAGCTCGGCGAGGAACTGCGGATCCTCGGCGACGCGATCGAGGAAGTCGGCGCGGATCGAGATGACGACGCGCAGCGGGCTCGTCGCATCGTCGGCCACGGCGGACAGCGACGCCATGAAGGCGGCGCGATCGACCGGATTGGAGACGTTCGTGAAGAGCTCCTCGAACTGATCGACGAACAGCATCAGGCGACGGTTGTCGCGCCGCGCACGACCGCGCAGCACGTGGCCGAGGTGACCCGGCTCCTTGCGCAGCGTGTCGACGAGCTTGCGCTGCTCGTCCATCTCGTCGGCGAGGTTCGTCGACGTCGCGACCATCGGCTGGAGCACGTCTGCAAGCGCGGCGAGTGGATCGCGACCCGGGCGGATCACGATCGTCTCCCATTGCTCGCCACCGTTCTTGAGCGCGGGCACGACGCCGGCGCGCACGAACGACGACTTACCGATACCCGACGGGCCGACGACGGCCAGCAACGGACGATCGCGGATGCGCGTGACCATCGCCGCGATCTCGCGGTTACGGCCGAAGAACTTCGCCGCGTCGTTCTCCTGGAATGACGACAGACCCGCGTACGGGCTCTCGTCGATCTGGAGCGACGTCTTCTGCGTGCGACCCGGCAGGAACGGGTCGAGTGCTTCGAGCAGCTCGGCGGCGCTCTGCCAGCGCTGCTCTTTGATCTTGAGCAGACACTTGTCGACGATCTGGATCAGCTCGCGCGGCACATCCGGCGGCGCAGCTTCCTGCATCGACGGCATCGGCAGCTCGAGCATCGCCGTGACGACGAGCTGGTTGCCGTCGAGCGGGTGGAGCGGGTGACGACCGCAGATCATGCGGTGCATGAGAACGCCGACGGCCCAGATGTCCGTCAGGTGATCGATCTCGATGCCGATGCCCCACTGCTCGGGGGACATGTACTTCAGCGTGCCCATGATGGTGCCGACACGCGTGAGGTTCGTGTTCGTGCCCGTCGCGAGCTCGAGCGGGGAGGGCATGCGAATGCCGCCCGACGCCTTCTGTGCCGTCTCGCTCGCGGCGCCCTGCTGCAGCACCTTGGCGATGCCGAAGTCGAGGACCTTCAGCGTGCCGGAGTCCTGGACGAAGATGTTGTCGGGCTTGAGATCGCGGTGAACGATGCCGTGCTCGTGGGCGCATTGGAGCGCCTTGAGGATCGAGACCGTCGTCTCGACGGCCTTCGCGTACGGCATCTTCTGCGCGTCCTTCGTGTACTCCGTCAGCGGCTTTCCGTTGAGGAACTCGAGGACGATGTACGGCGCACCACTGTGCTCACCGACTTCGTAGATCACGACGATGTTGTCGTGCTGGCAGCGCGCCGTCGTGCGCGCCTCGACGAGGAAGCGCTGAGTCAGCTCTTCCTGGTTCGACGTTAGGAACTTGATGGCGACGCGGCGACCGAGTCGAAGGTCACGCGCGAGATAGACGGCACCCATGCCGCCTTCACCGAGCAGCTTGATGATCTCGTACTGGTTGATACGAACGCCGGGGTGCGGCGCTGCGCTCGTCGCGTGAACGGCGGTGGAGACTCCGTCGAACGTGTCCCACGCGCTCTTGCCCGTGCGAGGGAGGAGACCGGATTCCTCGGTGCGCGGGTCCGTGCCTTGCGCGACTTTGTTCTTGCTGCCGACGATGGTGCCGGCCGAGTTGCCGTTGGTACCGATGAGCGGGTTGCCCGACGGTGTTCCGATCGCGCCTGCGTTACCGAGCACGACAGTCGCATCAGAAGGACCGCGAGGAATCGCTTCCTGGATCGGGACCTGTGTCGACGGCGTGCGGGGACGATCGACGATGCCGTGCAGCGTCTTGTGGCGCGCGGACTGATCGCCGCTGAGATCCGTCGGCGGACGGATCGATCCGCTGCCCTCAGGAGCACGCAGCGATTCTCCGTTGGCCGTCGGGCGAACATGCGCGCCGCTGCCTTCGGTTGGAACGTGACCAGCCCTGGTTTTGTCTTCGCTCATCGTTCATGACCTCCAACGGTCCCCGCAACCCGCGGGCCCGCACCCAAGTCGCATCCATCGTAGCGGATCGACTCGGGTAACTTCGAGGTAGATCGAAGCCTGATCTTGCACCTACATGAAGATCGCCGATCCGCGGGAGTTTAATAATCCCAACGGGTTACGCATCTTGTCGGTGACCGTCTTATGGAAGTTCAGCGTCCGAATCGCTCGGACTCGTTGCTTCACAAACCATCTTCGGGTGCGCTCTCGCTCAGAACAGGAAGAGCGGCTTGGAGCCCGCGAACAGCACGCTCTCACCAGCGGCGCTCGACGACACATCGATCTCGACCATCACGCCGCGCTGAATGCTCTCGTCGTGCGGGTGCATCTCGGTGACTTCGCCGTCGAGAACAGCGGTGACCTTGCCGACGCTGTGACACGCGACGAGACCCCACGCGCAGCCATAGAGCTTGGTGCCAAGCTTCACGTTGCGAAGGTTCTGATACGGCACGAACGCGAGGACGATCTTGTTGTTCACCGCGCGCAGATACGGCGCTTGCTCGAGGCGCTTCACGATCGCGTCCTGATCCGCCTTGCGGAGCTTCAAGCTCTCGGTCCGCTGGGCGAGCGGAGCCTTCTGACCGATCGCGTTGTCGCGCTCGAGCTTGACCTGATCGATCGTGCGGAGCAGCTGAACCTGCTCGTTCGTCGTCGGCTTCTCGGGCGGGGTAACGCCGTCGAGAGACTTGAGCAGCGCGTCGTCCGAAGCGACGGTGCGATCGATCTCGGCGAGCTTGGCGTCGATCTCGATCTTCTCGGTATCGATCTGCGAGAGGCGGAGCTTGGCGTCGGCGAGCTGCGTGGACGCTTCGACGACCTTCTGGTGCGTCGGCGACAGCACGATCGGGCGAACCCACGTGTGGTCGAAGAAGTAGAAGACGTTGACGACGAGAAAGCCGATCAGGCCGATCAGGATCGCGGTCAGCGCGACGAGTCCGGCCGCCTTGTAGACCTTGACGATGGAGGGCTGGACCACCGCCCAAAACCGGGGCGTCTTCGGCCGGGGTGATTCGTCCATGGGCCGGCTCATACCACTAACCTGACACTAAGCAGCAGGAAGTTGAGCGGCAGATTGGGCGCGGCGGAGACGCCCTGTGGCGGTGATCGCTTCGTCGATGAGATTCATGTCCGCGCCTGCGGACGACGTGACCAGCTCCATCACAGGCTCGGAAGCGGTGATCGGCTCGGTCGCGGGGGCGTCGTCAGCGACGGGCTCTTCGTGGTTGCGGGTCTCCCAGTTCGACGTGTCGAGCGTGAAGAGGGCGAGCGGCGTGAGCAGCGCGTAGGTGACTGGCATCAGCAGCGAGAGCGGGAGGAACGACAGCGGTCCTACGCGCTCCGCCTTGGGCAGCTTGCGCGTGCGGAAGACATAGAAGCAACCGAACACGACGACGGCCTCGCAGTGGAGGACGAGCGCGGGGAAGAACTTGAAGCTCGCGAGCGCGCGGGCAACTGCGACCGGATAGATCAGCAGCAGCATGAACAACGAGAAGAAGTGGATCGCGAGGATCGGGTTGAGGCGCCAGACGTGGGTCATACCGCCCGCGTAGTCGACGATGTTCGAGCGGCGCCACCGCAGCTGCTGCGAGAAGTAGCCGGAGAGCGTCGACGGCACGAACGTGCAGCAGCGCGCCTGCAGCGTCATCGTGGTCAGGTAGCCGGCCTTGACGATCTGCCGGGTGAGGAAGCGGTCCTCGCCGTACTTGATCGGAACGCCGAGCACTTCGCGATCCTCGAGCACGGGCTCGAGCTCGATCAGCACCGAGCGGCGATACGCCGTGAGGCAGCCCGAGAGGCACATCACGCGGCGGAACCCCCACTCGAGGTTCTTCATGAAGTAGTAGGAGTACCAGTACTTCACCACCTGCATGCGGGTGAGCCAGTTCTCCTGCTTGTTGCGGACGTCGACCCAACCACCGACGGCGGCGATGCGCTCATCGGTGAAGCGGCGCATGAGCTGCCAGACCGCATCGCGATCCACGACGACATCGCTGTCGACGGACACGATGATCTCGGCCGTTGCTTCGCGCGTGGCGCGGATGATCGAGCGGCGCTTGCCCATGTTCGTGCGGTTGCGCATCACAGTCAGGCGGCCGTTGGACTTCTTGGCGACCTCGCGCGCGTGCTCGTAGCTATCGTCGGTCGAGCAATCGTCGACGCAGATGACGTTGAGCTTGGCGTGCGGATAGTCCGAATCGAGCAGGCTCTGCAGCGTCTCTTTGATCGCCGCGCCCTCGTTGAACATCGGGATGACGCACGTGATCGTCGGCTCGTAATCGTCGCGCGTCTCGTCCCAGTTCTTGTTCCGGTAGATGCGCAGGATGATGCCGGCGACGTACCGGTTGAAGAACACCACCACCGCGAGGAGGTGGCAGATGACCCAGAGAGTTCCTGCGGTCACGAGCGGCCTCCCATCGGGAGACACGCGTGCGCGCGCGGCTGGATCTTCAGTCGGGAATTCACGGCGTAAAGCTAGGTAGAGACCCGCGGTGTTTAGAGCCGCGGATAAGGGGCAAGCTATATGGATTCGTTGAACCTATCAAGTTGCTTGACGCACGTTGCCAAATTGGCGGGCACCCGTCACAGACCCTCAGGAAGTTGAGGGGGCGACGCTTGTGCTCATGCAGGGCGCGTGCGAAAGGGGACAGGTGCGCCGCACGCTGGTCGCTTGCTGTTTGATCGCGTGCTTGGACCGCATGGCATTGGCTGGACCATCGGAAGATCCGCCGGCTACTCCAGCTTCCCGTGATCGAGATGCCGCACTTGCGGACACTCCACCTGCCGGTGCTGGGTCGGGTAGTCCGTGGATCGATCTGGCACCGGCGCGTGTGCTGGAACAGCACGGCGATGCCAGCAGCGATCACAAGTTGACGTCGAAGCTCGTGGTCGCGGGGTTCTACGCGAGCTTCATCGGCTGGACGTACTTCGCCTGGTACCAGCGATCGTTTCACGACTTCGAAGTCGGTGGTGATGGCGATTGGAAGATCTGGTCCGACAAGGGCTGGATGTCCGAGAAGACCTACGCGGGTGGCGCCGACAAGATGGGCCATACGTGGGCGACGATGTCGCTCGGTCGCCTCGGCACCGAGGTGCTCTCCATGGGCGGGCATGATCGCCTGACGAGCGCGCTCGTCGGAAACGGGCTCTCCGAGCTGCTGTTCTTCGGCGTCGAGATCGGCGACGGCTTTCAGTACACGTTTTCTCAGGGCGACTTCACGTTCAACACCATCGGCGCGATCCTCGGCTTCACCCAGTCCGTGTTCCCGCAGTTCGACGAGCTCGTCAGCTTCCGAGTCGCGTACTTTCCGAGCAAGGCGTACCGCGACAACGTCCGCGTCAAGCACGACCTCGACATCGCCGAGGACTACAGCGGCCAGACCTATTTGCTCGACCTGCACCTCGGTGCGTTGCCTGGCCTCCGCGACTGGAAGTACGGCACGTGGGCCAAGTTCGTCGACTTCTCGCTCGGCTTCAAAACGCGAGGCTACAAGCCGGATCCGCTCTACAAGATCGACGACACGGATCCGGAGCGCATGGATTTCAAGAAGTCGCAGATCGGTTTCATCGGCTTCTCGCTCAACGCCCAGGGCGTCTTTGATTACCTGCTGCGCGACCACTCACACGAGATGCTGCGCAAGACGCTCCACGGGATGACCGAAGTGTTCGCCGTCCCCGGTGCGTCGCTGGACCTCCTCGATACGACCACGCACTACAAGGGCGACGTGCCCGACGATCAGAACCTGTAGCTACTCGCGGCGGCCGGGATGCTCTCGCTCATCCAGATCGATGAGCCGCGGATTCGACAAGAAGCCTGCAAAGTCGCCTCGGTGACTCACTCGTACGATTTCGGCAACCGGTTTCCGTAGCCGGTGTCTAGGAGGCAATGCGGCTGGCTCTCGCGTTAGCAGTCGCCTGTTCTGTCGGCTGCCACGCAGTGCACTACGATCCCGTCGACGAGATCGAGTTCCAGGCGTTCCCCGACGCACGCAGCGCGTTAGCCGCCGTGCTCATCGAAGCCGGGCCGGCGAAGGTCTACGCCGTTGGCGAGTACCACCCGACGAGCAAGACCGCGAACGTGAAGTCGCCGCTGTCGCACTTTGCATCGATGATCGACGTCATCGCGCCCCGCGCCCACCACATCGTCCTCGAGTCGTGGCTCGACGATGGCTGCTCCGCCGCCAAGCAAGTCGACGCGCAGATCGCTGCCACGACCGATCGGTCCACCGGGCAGGCGAAGAACATGGACGCGTTCGTGATGAAGGGCGCGCAGCAGAAGCTCGTCGCGCACGGTCTCTCCATCACCTGCCTCGAGCAGTCGACGATCCTCGACCAACACGGGCGCGTGGACTTCTACAGCCTGTTGCAGCTGATCACCGAGAAGCTCGGCGAAGCCGCTGAAGCGTTCGCCTCCGACGATCGCGCGGTCATCGTCTACGGCGGCGCTCTCCACAATGATCTCTATCCACGCTGGCAGCTCGACTCGCTCTCCTACGCCGTCGAGCTCGACAAAAAACTCCACGGCGGCGTCGTCGAGATCGATCTCGTCGTCCCCGAGATCATCGCGCCCATGCCGATGGTCCGCGCCGAGGCCTGGTTCCCGCTCATCGGGCGTTCTGCCCCGGGCGTCGCGATGGTCTGGCAGCGCGGCCCGCACAGCTTCGTGATCATCCTCCCGGCCGAATCGACCGCCGTCGCGCGCATCGCCTTGCCCCACGAGCACGCCTGACGTATTGCTCGGGCCGTGCCGATCGGAATCCGCGACGCTGATGACGAGCCAACGACCGTCCCGCCGGATGACCTCGCTGCGCCCACCAGCGCGCAGATCGACGCGTGGGTCCGGGCCTACCTCGCGCACGCACCACTGTCGCTGACGCTCCGCGAGGTCAATCGCCTCATCGCGATGGAAGCGGCGTCCACGAACGAGGGCCCCATCCTCGACGTCGGCTGCGGTGACGGCTTCTGGTGGACGCTCCGCGATCACGACGCGAAGCAGGTCTACGGCATCGACATCTCCGCCTCCGAAATCGCCCAGGCGAAGAAGCGCATCACGGCGTCGCTCACCGACGTCTCGTCCACGCAGCCGTTCCCCGGTACGCACTTCAAACAGATCATCGGCAACTGCTCGCTCGAGCACGTCCCCGACATCGACGGCGCCCTCGAGAATCTGCGCAAAGCCGCCGCGACCGGCGCGCGCCTCGTGATGTTCGTCCCCACGCCGCGCTGGGCCTTCCAAGGCCGCGCGCAGCAGTTCCTGTTGAACCACGCACCCCGCATGGCCATGACCATCGCCGGTGCGCTCAACGGCTTCTTCCAGCACTGGCACCTCTACGACGCCAAGGTCTGGACGCGCCTCCTCGCGCAGCACGGCTGGAAGGTCCGCGCCATCTACGGCCTCGGCAGCTCGCGCAGCGAGTTCCTGTTCCGCGCGTTCATGCCGCCCGCGTTCGCGCAGTTCATCGCAAAGAAGATCACGGGCAAATACCCGTCGCGCCTCGCGCGCTTCCTGCCCTCCTTTGCGCTCACGCCCGCCACGCAGCTCGTGAAGTGGGCCGTCTCGGACCCGCTCGTCCCCGCCGATTCCCCGACCGCTTACGAGTACATGATTGTTGCCGACGCAGTGGAGGCCCCGTGAATCACGACGCTCTCGATCAAGGTGATTACTTCGCAAACCACGCGCGCGCTCGCCAGTTCCCCTGGACGCTCTATCACTCTCCTCTCGAGAAGGACCTCGCCAACTTCCTCGACGACGTCGCCGACGAGCGCCCGTTCGGCGAAGTCCTCGTCGTCGGTTGCGGTCTCCTCCACGAGATCGATGCCGCGCCCTCCGGCCTCTCCTTCACCGTCGTCGACATCGACGAGCGCGCCGTCGAGGCCGTCCTCGCCCGCAAAGATCCGCGCATCGTCGGCGGCCACGTCGTTCCGCCCGAGCAGCCGCTCGATGTCTCGCTCTCCGCGCACCACCGCTTCGCCGCCATCTACGCGAAGGAAGTCGTCGAGCACGTCCTCGCGTGGCCCGCGTGGCTCGCTGGCCTGCGCCGCGCGCTCGCGCCGGGCGGTCACCTCTGGCTCTCGACGCCCAACTACGGCGAGCCGTGGCTCCCCGCGATCGAGTCGACGATCCTCGAGCTCGTCGCGCGCCGCGATGGCTTCTCGCGCAAGCACCTCCACCCGACGCGCTTCGGCAAGGGCTCGCTCCGCCGCGGCCTCGTCGCCGCCGGGTTCGAGCACGTCGATGTGAACGCAACGCCGACGCGCCTCGCGCTCACGAGCTGGGCCCGCTCTCCGCTCTGATGCCCCGCAAGCGCCCCGCCGACGACGAGACACACCTCCTCAACGTCGACCTCGAGGTACGCAGCCGGAAGAACCTCGCGCCGTTCGCAGCCGCGATGGAAGCGCTCGGCGTCCTCGCGTTGACGAATGCTCGCTGGGACGACGGCGAATACTTCACGAACTTCGAAGTCGAGGTCTATTCGAACGGGCGCCGCATCGAGACCGCGGACGCAAAGACTCGCGTGCTCGCCGATGCTCTCGACGCGCTGCCGCCCACTGCCCGTCGTCTGTTCGATACGGCCACGCGGCGGACGTTCGACATCGGCATCCAAGGCGAGCGCAAGCCAGTCGCGTTCTCGCTCGCGCTCTCACCTTCGACGGTGAAGCGAGTTGCTGCACTGAACGCGGAGATCGCGGTCACCGTATACGCAGCGGATCGCCCTGCGATTCCCCTTGAGAAGCTCGGCAAGGCTCTCGCTGTCGCGAAACGAAAATCAAAGAAGCGCTGAGCTGCTACACGCGAGCACTCGAGCTCGATCACACCCGTCAGTCCTGGCGCGGCGGCCTCAGGACGGCGCACCGGCTCCCGCGGGTCTTCGCAGGATGAGAGTCGGCGCGAACGCGGACGGGGTCGTCGTCTGCAGGTTGGCCCTCGAACGGCGCGCCCGCGATGAGTTGAGGGCGCGATGTGGATCCTGAGGACAGTGCGCCAGGAAAGCCTGGTCGAGGAGAAAGGAGGTAGCGACCTGAAACTTCGAATGTGACCCACGGTGAAAGTCCGACCGA
>DASYDE010000106.1:0-2601 GCA_036499725.1 Kofleriaceae bacterium | reverse complement strand
ACGTCTCACGATCCTGCACATCTTCGTGGATCGATTCGCGGGGTTAGCGACTTCTCGACGAAGAACATCAGAGGGTTGTGATCCAATTGGTCATGCCCGAACGACTCGAGGTCGACGCCCTCACCCGTATGTTGGACGATCTGAGCCGCGCTGATCTCGGCGATCCGCGGCGGGTAGCACGGGTGCAGCAGGTGATGACACGACTCGCCGCGATGCCCGATGCGTCCTTGCCCGACGCGATGGTTACGGATGCTGAGCTTGAGGGCGCGTACCGCCTTTTCGGTAACGAGCACGTGAGCTTCGAGCAGCTCTTTGATGCACACGCGCTTGGCACCGCCGAGCGGGCTCGTTCGTCAGACGTCGTTTTGGCGATCCACGACACGACGCATTGCGCGTTCCGGCACGCCGATCCTCGAGAGGTCGGTTATCTCAACACTGGGAAGCCGGGCTTCCCGCTGCACCTAACGCTTCTGGTCGGTACACGTGAGTGGCGTCGCCCGTTGGGGCTTACGCACGCCGAGATCCTCCCGCGGAGCCAGCCGCCCCGCAAGCGAGGCAGCAAACACAGAGTCTCGAGCTACGTGACGGCCAAGCAGACCGAGAAGGAGTTCAATCGCTGGCATCGTGGCATCGACATCACCGAGACGCGGCTCAGCGGGACCGGAGCGGCGGTCATTCACGTTGCCGATCGCGAAAGTGATTCGTATGCGCTCATGGCGACCTGCCTCGAGAATCACCAAAGGTTCATCTTTCGCGCGCGCAACAACCGTAACGCGGTCCTCGACGAGGAATCGGTTCCGATTCGCACGTTGATCGACAACACAGAGATCTCGCTCGAACGCGAGGTGCCGCTGTCTCGGCGGCTCGGTGCCACCGCACCCGCTCGAAAGCGTGCCCATCCGCCACGGGAGAGCCGCGTCGCTCGGCTGTGCTTCTCGGCGACAAAAGCGACGTTTCGCCGCCCCAACATCGTTGGTGCGGAGCTGCCTGCCACGATCAAGTTGAACGTGTTGCATGTTTTCGAACCGGATCCGCCGACCGACCAGGATCCAGTTGACTGGTTGCTGTACACGACTGAACCGCTCGACAGCCGTCGGCAGATCGAAGACGTCGTCGACTACTACAGGTGCCGTTGGCAGATCGAAGAGCTGAACAAGGCGCTCAAGACCGGCTGCGTGGTGCAGGAACGACGGCTCGAATCACTCGACGCGCTGACGACAATGTTGGCGCTCTCCTTACCGATCGCCGTCGAGCTTCTCGCGCTTCGCACACTGGCCCGGACCGACTCTTCATGCCCAGCGACGGCGGTCATGAGCGATGAACAACTCGCCGCGCTGCGCCACCTGAGTCACAGGCCGTTGCCCAAGAAGCCCACCGTCCAAGACGCACTCTGGTGCATCGCTGGACTCGGCGGGCACATCAAGAACAACGGCCCGGCCGGTTGGCAGGTGCTCCAACGTGGCATGGAGAAATTCGTCAGCTTCGCGGCAGGATGGGTCGCCGCAAGGGCCGCAGACTTGTGATCAATCGCGAGACGTTTACGTTTACGTTTACGTTCGGAGCGCGGCATTCAGCAACGCGCGCGCGTACGGGGCGCAGCGGGTCGCGAGGAACGCGGCGAAGTCGACGTGCGCGGTGTGCGAGGCGGTGTCGCTGATGGTGCGCGCGAGCGCGAACGGCACGCCGTGGTCGTGCGCGACCTGCGCGATCGCGGCGCCCTCCATCTCGACGCACAGCGCGTCGGGCAGGCGCGCGCGCAGCTCGGCGGTGCGCTCGGCGTCGCCGAAGAACTGGTCGCCCGTCGCGACGAGGCCGCGGAACATGCGCGCGTCGCCGGCGAGCGCCGCGCGCGCGATCCGATCGGACAGCGCGGCGTCGGTCGCGAATCTCGCGAGGCCCGTCCCCGGCACCTCGTAGCGCGGGAACAGCGGGCGCGCGTCGAGGTCGTGCTGGACGAGCGCGTCGGCGATCACCACATCGCCGACCGCGAGGCGCGGATCGAGCGCGCCCGCGAGCCCGGTCATCACGAGCGCGCGCGGCGCGAACCGCTCCACCAGGATCGCCGCGGTCGTCGCCGCCGCGACCTTGCCGATGCGACTCACGACACACACGACCGCCTCGCCGGCGTACGTCCCGCGATAGAACTTGCGGCCGCCGACCTCCACCACCTCGTGCGCGCTGACGTCGGCGACGATCGCCGCGAGCTCGTCGTCCATGGCCGCGATGATCCCGAGCATCGCGACTACCAGTGCCGCTTGTCGATCATGCGCTCGTCGACCCGCGCGAGCAGCTTCTTCACGCGCCCGGCCATGTCCTCGAACTCCGACAGCTGCGACGCCTCGAACAGCTTGCCCGCGCCGTTCATCACGCGCACGAGGTAGCCGAACAGGTTGCCCTCCTCGTGCTCGAGGTGATTTCTCTCGACGAACTCGAAGAATGACATCCCGCTATCCTCGAGCTGCGCCCAGACATTCTTCGCCTTCGTGCCGCCGTGCAGCTCGGGGTGCGGCACCTTCGCCGCGAGCTCCTGGTGGATCAGCTCGATCTTCGTGAGCACGCGCGGGTGCTCCTTCTCCCACGCGGCCTCGACGTCATCCCACG
>DASYDE010000105.1:0-48617 GCA_036499725.1 Kofleriaceae bacterium | reverse complement strand
TCACCGTCGCTTCGTTCGACGAGAAGCACGGGCTTCCGGCCGATGCAGCCGGCGAGTTGGGGTGTGTCGTGTACGACGCGCGTGTGGTTCCCGCGACCGGAGCGAGGCACGTGCCGCTACTCTGGTTCGTCGCCGTGAGCTGGATCGTCGGTGAGGACGGATCCGCCATGCACGAGGTCGCGGTGGGACAGTTCGCGAAGTTCACGCTGAGCGGTGACGTCGGCGACGTCTGGCCGAGCGGCGTGAACACCGTCACGGGCGACAGGTCGAGGTAGTTGTCGGCGTCGCTTCCGTCGGAGTCGACGGCCGTCTTGATCGCCGCGTTCAAGTTACTCGTGATGTCGGCGCACACGATAATCACGAACGTGAACGCGTGCGGATCGACGAGCTGGAGCGTGTCATCGAACCGGAATGCGGTCGGCACGACGTTGATCGTGCAGTTGTTCTTGCACGCATCGGTGTTCGTGTTGTTTCCGTCGTCGCACTCCTCGCCCGTCTCCTTCACGCCGTTGCGGCACGTGGGCACACAATCATTGTCGGTGTTCGCATTCGCGCCCGCCGGGCAGCAACCATCGCCATTCATCGCCGTCGTGATTGCTTGGTGCGCGCACGCCGCCTGGCACGTGCCGCTGTTCACGGGGACGTCATTCGTGCACGCATTGCCATCGCTCTCGCACGTCGTCGGACACGCGCCCGGGCCACTTGCGATGCCCGTATCACACGTCTCGCCGAGGCCCGCTTCGACGACGCCGTTGCCGCACCCCGCGCAGTCCGCATCCTGTGCCGGGGTCGAGCCCGTGCGGCAGCATCCGTCCCCCGCCGTGTCCGTCGTGATCGGCGTGAACACACAAGCGGCCTGACACGTCCCGGCGTTCGCGAGCGCGTTCGTCGTGCACGACATGTTGTCATCGCACGTCGTCGGGCACGCTCCGGGACCGCTCGTGATCGCCGTATCGCAAACTTCCCCCGCTTCGACGATCGAGTTGCCGCACGATGACGCGCAGTCGCTATCCGTATTCGCGTTCGCGCCAGCGGGACAGCATCCGTCGCCATCCGCCGCTGCCGTGATCGCGGCAAACTCGCACTTCGCCGCGCAGTCCGTGCCGCTCAACGTATCCGTGGTGCACGCATCACCGTCGTCGCACGCCGTTGGACATGCGCCATCGCCGCTCGCGATGCCGGTATCGCAGTCCTCGTTGACGCCATCGATCACGCCGTCACCGCACGCGAAGCGACAGTCGTGCGTGCAGGCGGGGTCGAGAGGATCGTCGCAATCTTCGCCCACCTCGATGACTCCATTGCCGCACGTCGAGCCGTTGGGCGGCGACGCATCATCGCCCGTCATCGCGTCATCGCCTGGTCCCGCGTCGTGCTCGGCTGCTCCGGCGGAAAAGCCGCAGCCCGCGACCACACAGATGAGAATGGCGAAGCGCCTCATTGCGTGGAGCATAGGCGGTCGTTCCTCGACGCTGCAACGGTGTCGATCACAGACCGACGTGTATGCGACTGCCCTACTCGACGTCGCCCGTCGTCGTCGGCGAGGGTGGCGTTTTTCGCAGCACCATCGCGCCCATCATCTTGTGCACGGGCTCCTTCGGAGGCACCGCGACCTTGCCGCGGGTCTCGTGCACGGGGCTCGGCGTCACCTGCTTTACCGGGTCGACGTGCGGCGGCGTGAGCGGCCGCGGCGGTGGTGCGAACCCCGTGTCGTGAACGACGTGCGGCGCCGGCGCGGGCGGCGTCACCTTACCGAGCAACTCGTACGTCTCCTCGACGCGCACCTTGGGCGCGCCCTTGCGGTTGACCTTCCATGCAAACAGCGCGGAGCCGCCGAGGAGCAGCAGCGCGCCGACCGCGAGCACTCTCGTCTTGCGCTTCTGCGAGACGCCGACAGAGCAGTCCTGCAGCAGGATCGTCCCGTCGTTGCGCTGGTAGTAGCGCACGCAGAGGTCACCGTTCTTCTCGCGGATGAGCGCCTCCGCTTCCTCGCGCGTCAGCCCCGAGATGTTGAACACGTTCTTGTCACAGGCGTCGCATGCGCGTACGCGCTCGTCGCCCGTCATCGCGTTCCAGTCCATGGAGCACGGCGTCGCGACGTAGATATTGTCGAGCACGGCGCGCTTCGCCTGCGCGCGTGCCTCCTCGAGAATGCGCGTCGCATCCGCGAGCTCCTGCGTCTTGTCGGCGAGCTCGTCCGCCAGCGCGGAGTGACGCGTCGAGAGAGAAGCGAGGTCGCTCACTTGTGGCCCTTGTGGGCCTGCGCGCCGGTCTTCGCGTGCTGCTTCACCACGTGCGGGGCAAGAGGCGGGGGCGGCGGCGCACCCATGATGTCCTGTGGCCGCTCGACGGGCGCGGGACCGATGCCGCCGGCGACCGCGGTGAAGTCGGGGTGCGGCACGTCGATAGGCGCGGGAACCAACGAGACAGGAACCCATTTCTCCGCGGGGCCCTTCGTCGGGCGCTTGAACGCGAGCAGTGCGGTCCCGCCGAGAAGCAGCGCAACGCTGGCCGCGATCACGCGACGCTTGCGCTTCTGCGAGATGCCGATCGAGCAATCCTTGAGGAGGATCGTGCCGTCCTTGCGCTGGAAGTAACGCACGCACAGCTCGCCATTCTTCTCGATCATCAGCTCCTGCGCTTCGTCGCGCGTCATGCCGCTGATGTTGAAGACGTCCTTCTTGCACTGACCACAGTGACGCGAGCGTTCATCGCCCGTCATCTGATTCCAATCAGCGGGGCACGGCGTCGCGACACGAATATTGTCGAGCACGGGCAAGCGCGCCTTCGCCTTTGCCTCGTCGAGCAGACGGCCTGCATCGGCGACCTCGCGCGTCTTCTGTAAGAGCTCGTCGGAGAGCGCAGCGTGACGGTTCGAGAGAGCGTCGATGTCGTTGCGATACGCGGTCATTACTTGATCTCCACGGTGCGAGACTCGATCTGCGGAGGCGCGGGCGGCGGAGCGTCGTCGTTGCGGATCGACGGACCGATGTCGCCCTTCGTCTCGATGTATTCGGGCGCGACGGCTCCCATGATCATCTCGGGCGCGCGCGGATGGTGATGCGTGGCCTTGTACGCGAGGTACGCACCGCCGCCGAGCAGCGCAGCAACGGCGCCGGCGATGATGCGGCGCTTGCGCTTCTGCGTGACGCCAACGGAGCAGTCCTTGAGAATGATCGTCCCGTCGTGGCGCTGGAAGTACCGCGCGCACAGGTCACCGTTCTTCTCTTTGATCAACGCCTCGGCTTCGACGCGCGTCATGGCCGAGAGGTTGAAGACGTTCTTCTTGCAGTCGCCGCAGTGGCGCACGCGCTCGTCGCCCGCCATCTGGTTCCAGTCGGCGCGGCACGGCGTCGCGACCTTGATGTTGTCGAGCACCGGCAGGCGCAGCTTCGCCTTCGCATCGTCCAGCGCGCGGGCCGCCTCGACGACCTCGCGAGTACGCGGCCATGGCAGGTTCAAACGCCCCGCCCGGCCACTCGATCTATCGAGCTAAATAGCTATAACTACGGCTTCTTGCCGGCCGTGGAGTACATCTGCTCCACCTGCGCAGGCGCCGCCTTGCTCTCGCCCATGGTGAACGACTCGGCGTCCGACGGGAACTGCCCGCCGCGCACGTCCTCCACGTAGTGCGAGATGGCGTCCTTGATCGTCTGGCCGAGCGTCGCGTACCGGCGGACGAAGCGCGGCTTGAACGTCTCGTCCATGCCGAGCGCGTCGTACGAGACGAGCACCTGGCCATCGCAGCCGACGCCCGCACCGATACCGATCGTCGGGATCGAGAGCGCAGCCGTGATCTCGCGCGCGATGTCCGCAGGAATCGCCTCGAGCACGATCGCGTACGCGCCCGCTTCCTCGAGCTTGATCGCGTCGTCGAGCAACCGCTGGCGTCCGCCCGCATCGCGGCCCTGCACCTTGAACCCACCGAGCTGATGGAAGCTCTGCGGGGTCAGACCGATGTGGCCCATCACCGGAATGCCGGCGGAGACCATGCGCGAGACGAGCTCTGCGTGAACCGCGCCGCCCTCGAGCTTGACCGAGTGACAGCCGCCCTCTTTCATCAGCTTGCCCGCGCTCATCAAGCCCTGCTCGATGGACGCCTGGTAGCTCATGAACGGCAGGTCGCCGACGACGTGAGCGCGTCGTGCACCGCGCGCGACAGCGCGACAGTGGTACGCGATTTCGTCCAAGGTGACCGGCAACGTCGTCTCGTGGCCCTGGATGACCATGCCGAGAGAGTCGCCGACCAAGAGAACATCCGCTCCGGCTTCCTCGAGTAGACGCGCAAAGGTGGCGTCGTACGCGGTGAGCATGGCGATCCGCTCGCCTCGCTCTTTCATCTGCCGCAGTGTCTGGATGGTGACGCGACGAGTACTCGTCTGCATTCCGTCCGCCTTTCTGTTGTCGATATGCCGCTGGAGTCGGGCGCCGAAACATTCGGCTACTCGCTTCTTGGCTACCTGCGATCTATGTAACTCCCGTTTTGGCCAGTCACAATGGCGGAGTGCGTCAGTGCCCGGGGTGCGCCGCTAACCATGCGGATGCTTGGGCCGACAGCGTCGCTGCTGATGCGTTCAGGTCGATGCCCAGCTTCTCCCCGGTGAGCTGTTCGAGGGCCCGCTGTGCGAACCATCGCACCAGCGGATACGGGTGCGCGAGCTGCGGTGCGATGAGCGCGATCGATGCCGCCCGAGCGTTCGCATCGGGATCCAACCCGAGCGTCGCGATCGCAACTGCTTGCTCGTGCGGCTTTCCGCGCTCCAGCGTCGCCGGCATCGCGGGCACCGAGAGGTCAGGACCGTAGAGCTGCTTCAGCGCCTCGCGATCGATCCGCTTGCCGTACCACTTCTCCATCGTCGCGGTGAGCTCCTCCACCGACTTCTGCGCGTGGCACAGCGCGCACTCGATCGGTCGATCCTTGGCGACGCGATTCTTATCGTTCGGCGATCCGATGCGGTGATAGCGCACGAGGTGATAGTCGAGCCCCATGTTCTTCTTCGGCATGTGGCAGCTGATGCACGCGCTGCCCGCCGAGCCGCCCTGGTGATGCGAGTGCTGCAGCTGCGCAGCCTCTGACTCGTACTTGCCGTGGCACGTGACGCACACCTTGTTGCCCTTGGTCGTCGCGAGCTCCGCTAACGCCGCCGCTGGATCTTCCGCGTGTGGATCGTGGCACGTCGTACACGCCATCTGCGATGCGCATCCACCGAGCTGAAAGTCGCGGCCCTCACCGCTGTTCGTCGTCGAGCCGCCGGGGTTGTGCTTTCGCTCCCCGCCTTCCCACGTGTACGGATAGCGCGTGAACAACACCGTGTGGCACTTCGCGCACGTCCGGTTGATCCATTGCGCGCGCGTTCCCGTTCCTCCGCCTGGCGGTACGACAGCGAGCACGTCGCTCGTCGCTGCGTACGTCGGCTTGATCGTCGGATCCGCGACGTGCTGCTTCGCGCCGTTGTGACAGGCCTCGCAACCGATGCCGACCTCGACGAGCTTGGGACCGTCGAGGTACGTCTCCGTCGCGATCGCGGCCGCTGGCAATGCAGCGTGCAGCGACGGATCTGCGGGCTGCTCGCCACCGAGGAACTTGATCTCGTCGTGCAGCACGCTCGCGAGCTTGGTGTCGTCGAGCGAGTGCGCGGTCCAGATGAGAGACCTGGGCAGCAAGCGATCGCTGACCTTGCCCTGATACGCCGGCAGATCCGGACCGTAGAGGTCGTCGTACAGCATCGTCGCGAGCGGCAGCGTGTTGTGACACGGAATGCACTCGGTCGACCACACCGCGCGGACGCTCAGCTCGGGGCGCTCCTTCACCATCACCGAGTAGCCCTTGTAGCGCCACGACTGCGTGGAGAACACGAACGTCGCGGGCAGCACGCGCTCGACGCCGATGCTCGCGTGCAACGGATCCGGATCACCGGTCACGTCGAGACCGACGAAGTCCTCGCGATACCGACCACCGACGACCTTGGTCACGCGGAACAGCTTCTCTTTACCCGCTTGCTGCACGCGCACGAACCGCGCGCCGTCCTGCATGAACATCATCGCGCTCTCGCCACCAACTGTGAGCGTCGCTCCATCGAACGGCGCCTTGATCACGGCCGTCGCCGCGTCGCGCGTCATGTTGTGCATCGGCGACTTCGCCCACTTGCTCGCGATGTCCGCGTGGCAGTCGCCGCACGTCGCCGAGCCGGCGTAGTCGCTGCGCAGCACATTGCTCGCGACGACCTTCCCGTTGACGACGGGCCCCGTCGGAGGAGCGGACGATCCGCACGCCGCCACCATGACGAGAATGAAGACCGCGCGACTCACGACGCGGGTGTACCGCAGCGCGATCGGGCTCGCTAGCCTCTACCGAACGGCGTGCTCGCGATACCGACCGCGATCCCCAGCACGCTGCCGTCGTCGGTGAAGCCGTGCCCGACAAACGCACCGACGTTCATTGTCGGGGACACCCAGTACGTCGCCCGGGCGCGTGCCTCGACCATCCCGCTACTTCCCCACACGCGCGACGACGACTGGTCGGAACCGAGCGTGGAATCGAAGCTGTAGCCAACCGTACGCACGCCCGCCGCCATCTCCGCAGCGAGCTCGAGCCGATCTGTGGCGCGACCTGCGTAGCCGAGCATGACGTCGCCGCCGAGCAAGAATGCCCCACTCTGCGAAATGTTCGGCATCTCCGGTGTGGGCCCGGGCAGCAACGCGATGCTGGTCGCCGCCGCCTCGACGTCCGCGATCTCGAGGTCGCCGCCCATGTAGAAGTGCGTGCCGACGAACGACGTGATGCGCATCTGCGCGCCGTACGCGCGGTCGGTCGCGCCGTCATCCTGCGGTGACGTCTTGAACATGTAGGAGCCGCCGCCGTGATGCGCGACGCCGACGCCACCGGACGTGAGACTCGAGAACGTGCGACTGACAAAGCCGAGATCGATCGTCACGGGGCCAGAATAGGACGGCGCGTTGTCGTCGGTCTCGATGCACGGCTCTGACGGCGTCGAGTGAGTGAAGGGTTGGCAGAACATGGCTGCTCCTATGCTCCGAACGCGCGGTCTGCGAAGCCGAGCGCGATGCCCATGATCTTGCCGTCGTCGAGCAGGCTCTGCCCCACGAACGCGTTCACGTTCATGGTGTCTGACACCCACACGGCTGCGTGCGCGCGCGCCTCGAGAATAGGAGCGAACGCCCAGATCGTCGCCGTCGAGTGATCGTCGTCCATCTGCGCAGCGAAGCTGTAGTCGACAAGTCGCACACCCCCGACGAGCTCGGCGCCGAGGAACACGCTGTCGTCGAGCTTCGTGCCCAGACCAAGCATCGTGCTCATCCCGAGCTCCGTTCCGCCGTTCGCCATGATCATCGGCGTCCAACCGAAGCTCTTGTCATCGATCGTCATCGCCGCCGGATCGATCTTCGCGAGCTCGAGATCGAAGCTCATCTGGAAGTGCCCGAGCGCGACCGATCCGCGTCCGTACAGGCCGCGCGCGTGGTCCATTCCACCGTCACCGTTCGCTTCGAACATGGACGTAGCTCCGCCGAGCGACATCGTGCCGAAGCCCTGCGACGCGTTGTTCGCGAACGAGCGCGAGACGAGCCCGATCTCGAGCTGTGGCGTACCGACAGGCCCACCGCCACCACCGACGTAGTCACCGCCGCAACAACAGTCCGCGTGCGCGATCCGCGGCGCGAGCATGACTCCACCAAGCGCAAATAACACCAAGCTACGCATCAGGTTCTCCTTACAGGCCAAAGGGGTGATTGGTGAGTCCGAGCGAGATGCCCGCGACCATTCCGTCGTCGACAAAGCTGCGGCCGCCGAACGCCGTCACGTTCATGTGGTCGCTCAGCCAGAGCGTTCCGCGCGCACGCGCCTCGAGCACGCCCTGCGCTTCCCACACCGTCGCGCTCGTCTCGCAGTCGCCGAGCTGCGAGTCGAAGTTGTAGCCAACGCCGCGCACACCACCCGCCGCTTCAACGCCGAGCTCGAGCCGCTGCGTGACATGACCGCCGACACCGAGCACTGCATTCCCACCGATCATCACCGCGGTTCCTTGGGTGACCGTCGGGCCGTAGCCGCTCGTCTCCATCTCGAGTTTCGCCGCCGATGTCTGGACGCCCGCGATCTCCAGCTCGCCGCCCGCGTAGAACCCCGCACCGAGCGTGCCTGTCATCCGCAGCACGCCGCCGTACGCGCTGTCCATCGCATCGTTCGTCGGCATCGTGGCGCGGAACGCGTACGACTCGTCGCCGTGCGTGACGGAGCCCGTCGCAGCGTGCATGGGACTCGTGAACGTGCGCGATAGGAAGCCGAGCTCGAGCTTCACCGGCGGCATGTGCTGCGCGCGCCACGCGTTGTACTGGACGCAGGCCTCGTCGCACGGCTCTCTCGGTGAAGTGTCCGGTGTTGACGTCCCCGCCGAGTCATCGAACGAGGACGACGCGTCGCTACTGCCGCTACACGACGAAGCGCGTGCGAGGTTCGGGGCGACCAGGAGTGACGCGAGAACCGCGGCCGCGAGGAACGAGGTGCGCATGCAGTCACCCTGCGCACCCGAAGCAACGACTCTGTTGAGCCGCGATTACGAACTACGAATGCGATGAATTCACGTGTGGCTCACGGGCAACACTCTGTGTCGAAGCATTACTGCGGCGTGATCTTCTTCCGCTCGACCGTGAGCGGAGTCACCTGCTCGCCGCGCTTCACCGAGACAACGATCGTGGTGCCGGGCGTGCCGCGGATGTGCGCGATGGAGTCCTCCATGCCGAGCTCGGTCACGAGCACACCGTCGAGCGCGACGATGTGGTCACCGACGACCATGCCCGCCGCAAGCGCACCGCTGCCCGGAAACACCTGTGTCGCGACGAGCGAGTCGTTGTCTGCGGTGAGCTGTACGCCGATGCCGACGAGCTCGGTGGTCGGCGTCTCTCCGTCTTTCAACTTCGTCAGTGCCACGACGAGCGGCCCGAGCTCACCGCCATCGACGGCGGTCATGCCTGCTTCGATCTTCGGGTGATATTCGCCGCCCGCGATCGTGATCGACACGGGCCCCGGGCGCAGACCGGTGAGCTCGAACGTGCCGTCGTCGCGGGTGACCGTGCCGGCGTTCGCAGGTTGTGCGCTCGCACCGCCGCCGCCCATCTCCCGCATGACGCGTGCGTAGGGCAGCGGCTGCTTTGTCTCCGCGTCGATCACCGATCCGCGTAGGGTAGCTCCGTCCGTCACGACGAGCTTCGCGCTCGTGTCTCCCGCGGACGCGGTGACCGGCTTGCTCGGAGCGCGACCGGCCGAGGACGCCGTGAGCACGTAGTCGCCGCGCGGCACGTGGACATTGAACGAACCATCCGGCGCGACGAGAGACCGCGCGACGACGACCTCGCGCAACAATCCAGTGCGCTTCGCGACGAGGAGCGTGAACGCGGGGACGGGTTGGTCCTCCCCGTCGACGACGTGACCAGCGAGCGGCAGACCAGCCTCGACGACGAGCTTCGCGCTTGCCGTACCGCCGACGACGTCGCGTGTGTGGCTCGGCGCGGAGCCATCGATCTCCGCCGACAGATCGTAGTTTCCGTTATCGCAGTGCTCGAGCGTGAACGTCCCGTCGGGGCCCGACGTCGCGAACGCCGTCGAGCGCTCGATCTTGCCGATCGGCGGCCCGTCCTTGGGCGGCGCGCGAAACGCGACGGGCTCCGCGCGCACGAGCGCATCGGCGACGGGCTGGCCTTTCTCGTCGATGACGACGCCCTTGATCGTCAGATCGCGCGCGGCGTAGTCGCCGATCGCGATGACCATGCGATGCGTGAGCGCGACGTCGCCGGTCAACCGTCCCCAGCCGCGTTGCTTGCCCTTTGTCGCTTCGAGCACGGCGTCGTCGGCCGCGTGAAAGACGAACTGGCCGTCGTTATCACTCGTCCACTCTGTGTCGGCCGTCTCGATCTGCTGCTCGCCCTGCGGCGTTCCCAGCAAGTGGATCTTCGCGCCCGCGACCGGCGCCCCTTTCTCGTCGACGACGATGCCGCCGTAGTCGACGGCCGGAAAGAGAAAGATCGTGAGCCCATCGACGGCGCGATCCGCGGCGAGATTTACCGAAACGCCCGAGTGCATCAGCTCCGGTGCGTAGGGGAGAAACCCTGTCGCCGAGACCGCAACGAGCGAGAACGCACCTGCGCTGGGTGGTGCGAGCACGAACGCGCCGCGCGGATCCGTCCGCACGGTCTGCGCACCGCCTCCGTCGGTCGGGGCGAACGTCAGCTCCGCGTTCTCCACGCCGGAGCCTGTGGACCAGTTGATCACGCGCCCCGTGACCTCTCCGCCCGTCGCCTTGCGCGACACGAGCAGCGCACGTCCCTGCCCTGGCAACGGATCGGGGACGGCGAACGCTCCTCCGTCCGGGGCCGTCGTCGCGACGGTTGGGGCGCGCGTCACTGCCGAACCCGACCCCGGACTCAGCATGATCGAGTCGACGTGCGGCGTTCGCGTCAGGTGAAGCACGATGCCGGCGGCGGCGCAGAGAAACAGGATCACGGCGAGCGCGATCCCGACGGTGGACTTGGTCTTCACGGCGGCTCCTGGAACGGCGACAAACGGAATTAGCAAGCGCTTCCAATCGGGAGACTTCTCGTCCATCGCGCTGCGCAATCGCGCGAGACCTTCCGTCAACCGCCAGCGCACGGTGCCGGCCGGAACGCCGATCGCGTTGGCGATCTGCGCGGCTGTCTCTCCATCAAGGTACCGGCGGATCACGACGGTGCGATACGGATCGGCGAGCGCGACAAGCGCGGTGCTCAGCCGTTCGAGCGTTCGCGCGCGGTCCAGGGGATCGTCGCCCCGCGTGTCAGCTTCGCGACCATCGACGCCGCTGGTGCGTTTTTCCGCATCGCTCGCGACGACGTGCTCTCGCGCGCGACGACGTGCGTCGCCCCGGCGATCCATCCGCCACCGGTTGCGTAACACCGCGACGAGCCATGGCCGCGCGGGCCTGTCGTCGTCGGGCGGATTCGTGATCGCGATCTCCGCCGCGTCCTGCAGCAGATCGTCCGCGTCGCTATCGCCTCGCACCAGCGATCGCGCAAGGGCACGCAACCCCTCGATGTCATCGAGGATCGATGCGCCAGCGCCCGTGCGGATGCTCACCACCTATCCATGCCGCAGCTTCACAAATCGTTGGGAATGCACGGCGTCATGAGGCGGGTTTCGCCTACGGCATGCTGTCTGCAAGTCGTCTGCATATGACGCTCCTCAGCGCAACCAACGCCATCTCCCAGCCCGAACGGCGCCGCGCCGTCCACAAGTTGGTCCGTGAGGTCGTGCGGGCGGAAGACCGCGCGATCGAGCACGTCGAGCGCGAGCTGAACCGGCACCGAGCCGGCGGACCCGCAATTGCGATGGCCGCCCTCGGAGCTCACATCGACGCAATGCGCGATCGATTCACGTACGTCTGCGACGGATACGGCATCTCCGCGGGTCGCTCGCGAGTGCGTGGCGTGATGACGTCGCTCAAGCAGTTCGTCGTTTCCCCGAGCGATGCGATGCGCGCGTACGAGTTCGCTCTCGATGACCTCGCGCAGTCCATGGAGATCGTCAAAGGGCTGCGAGTTCTTGCGAAGGCGGATGGCCTGTTCGGAATTGTTCGCTGGTGCGACGACTGGTTGGCCGCACGCCGCACGATCGTCACGGGCGCGACCGCACAGCTCACGTGGTATGCGGAGCGCTGCGGCCGCAACAACAACGACATTTCAGGCGATTACTAGCTGGCACGTCGATCGCACTTCATCAGTTCAGGCACTCCAGGAACGAAGCGTAGACTCTGGAACAACGACCAGAACCGTTTCGATCTCGGACGACAGAGAGACGAAGATAGAGATATCGGGAAACAAAGACTGTCGACGAGAAGATCGATTCACGATGGCAACGTCACGTTGATCGATTACCTGGAGTGCCGCTTTTTTTAAGGACAACGACCGCGTGGCGACGAGCTGCGCGGTCGTTCCTGCGTTTCGGCTGGGCGCTACACCCAGGCGCGCACACGACCGTCGCGCGCATCGAGTAGCTCGCCGATGGTCGTGGCCGCGTGAATGAGCCCGACGTGCGTGTACGCCTGCGGGAAGTTGCCGAGCAAGCTGCCGTCCTCGGGCTCGATGTCTTCGGAGAACAGGCCGAGCGGATTGGCGTAGCGCAGCACGCGGTCGAACACCTCGATGGCTTCCTCGAGCTTGCCGGCTAGCGCGAGCGCTTCCGCATACCAGAACGTGCAGATCGTGAACGCGCTCGTCGTGGCGCCGAAGTCGTCGAGGTTGGTATAGCGCTGCATCAGACCCGATCGCGTCATGCGCGCGCCGTAGTTCTCGAGCGTGGAGACGAAGCGCGGGTCCTTGGCATCGATGAGACCCATCGACGGGAACAAGAGATTCGCGGCGTCGCCCGCTTCGCCATCCAGCGACTGCGTGAACGCGCCGATCGTTGCGTTGTAACCGCGCGCCAGGACGATCTCGCGCTCGTCGTTCGCGATCGCGTTCCACCGTGCCGCGAGCTTGGACTCGCCAAAGCGTTGGGCCATGCGCGCGCCGCGATCGATCGCCGCCCAGCACATCGCTCGAGAGAACGTGTAGTGCCGCGGCAGCGTTCGAAACTCCCAGATGCCGGTGTCCGCGAGCGGCGCGAGCGCGATCGCCTGTTCGACCAGTCGCTCGACCAGCGGGAAGAACGTGCGCGGCTGATCGAACACGATGCGTGGATCGCCGAGCACCGTCTGCAGACACAGGATGAGCTCGCCGTTGAGGTCGTTCTGCTGCTGCTCGGCGGCCGCGTTTCCGATGCGCACGGGGCGCGTGTTTGCGAACCCCGACAGATGGTCGAGGATGATCTCGGGAAGCTCGCGCTCGCCGGCGATCCCGTACAGCGGCTGGAGAGGTCCGGCCTCGGCGACGTCGCGTAAAAAGCCGATGAACTGCTCGCCCTCTTGGAGCTGCGAGATGCGGCGCAGCGCTTCGACGACGAACGCGGCATCGCGCAGCCAGCAATAGCGGTAGTCCCACGTACGCTCGGTGCCGATGGCCTCGGGGATGCTCGTCGTGGCTGCGGCGATGATCGCGCCGGTATCGACGTACGCGTGCAGCTTCAGGCACAGCGCAGAGCGCAGGACGTGCTCGGGCGCGAAGCTGGGGAGTGCGCAGCTCTTCGCCCACAGGCGCCACCCGCGGATCGTCTCGTCCAGGAGGTGGTTGATGTCCGCCTCGTTCGGCGCTGTCGAACGCGGCCCGTACGCGAGCATGAAGTAGATGGGCCGACGCAGCGCGATCTCCCTGCGCCCGACGATGTGGTCTCCCGCGATGTTGCTGAACAAGTGCATCGGCGCGCCCGCATCGAGGACCTCGACGCCATGCTGCGTCGCGAGCAGCTTGCCCTCAGCGCGCGCGTAGTCAGGCTTGGGGCTGAAGTCGATCGTGATGCGCGGCGCACCAGCGAGCGGACGTACGACCCGCACAACCTCGAGAGGTGTCGAGAACCGGCCGCCTGCCTCGGGGATCCGCGGCGCGAAGTCGATGACCTCGAAGCGGTAGTCGCCGTCGCCCATCTCCGTGCGCATCACATTCGTGTTGGGGAGGTAGTGAGAGCGCCCCGTCATCACCTGGCCGTTGGGGCCGAGGATGCGGAAGTGACCACCCTTCTCGCGGTCCAGTAGAGAGCCGAAGATCGACGGAGAATCGAATCGAGGCATGCACAGCCACTCGATGGAGGTGTCGGGGGCGACGAGGGCGATGAGCCGGCCGTTTCCGATCGCTCCGTGATCGAGACGGGGGTGCATCGCGAAACTATGACCGCAGTTACGCGACGTAGGACTCCGTGAGAACGACTCTCACGAGGAGCACGGGGCAATATTCCCCGCTAGGGTCCGCACGTGGCGACCGAGTGGCAGCATCTCGCGGCCGCATCACATCTCGTGATCGCGCTGGATCTGGACGGGACCTTGATCCCGTTCGCCCCCACGCCGCAGGAGGCAGTGGTCGACGACGAGCTCGCGGCGTTATTGGACGAGCTGTCCAACCTTCCGAACGCGACCGTCGGGGTGATCAGCGGGCGGCCGCGCGGACTCGTGGTCGATCTCGCAGGGCGCTTCTCGAACCTCGCGTTCGCCGCGGAGCACGGCGTGTGGAGATTCGCGGACGGGCGCTGGGATGCGGCACTCCCTCCTCTGCCCCAGCTGGACGAGATCCAGACACAGCTCACCGCACTCGCCGCGCGTTATCCCGGCGCGCTGATCGAGCGCAAGTCGTGCTCCGTGTGCATGCACTGGCGACGCGTCGCGAACGAGGATCAAGCCGCCGTCTCCGCTGCGGCCGAGACGCTCGTCGACGAATGGCTCGAGACGCAGAAGAACCTCGAGCGGCTGCCGGAGGTGGAAGCGCTGGAAGTGCGTCACACGGCCGCTCACAAGGGCAATGCACTCGCATGGCTGCGCCGCCGTGCGCCGAGCGGCGCGAGCGTGCTCGCGATCGGTGACGACATCACCGACGAGGACATGTTCGTGAGCTTGCGCGAGGGAGATGTCGGCATCCTCGTCGCAGAGCATCAGCGCCGCACGCAAGCGCATCTGCGCCTGCCCAACCCACCCGCCGTTCGCCGGTTCCTACGAACGTTGCTCCAAGCGCGGACAGCACACGCTGCGACCATTCCGAGCGACCTCGTCATCGCGCGCGCTCCGCGCCACGCCGCCCCGCCCCGCCTGATCGTCGCGAGCAATCGCCTTCCCGCGGCGCCCACGGGTGATCGCAAGCAGGAGGTCGGCGGCCTCGTCTCCGCGCTGCTCCCCGTGCTCAGGGAGACCAACGGGATCTGGCTCGGCTGGTCCGGCGCAGAGCGCGATCCGGGCCTGCGCCTGCGCGTCGAAGATGGCGACGAGTACTCGCGCGCGGACTTCGACTATCCGCCGACCTGGCGCGAGCGCTTCTACGCCGGCTTCTGCAATCAGAGCCTATGGCCGCTGTTCCACGAGTTCATCGATCGCGTTCGTTACGTCGACGACGAGTGGGTCGCGTACACGGACGCGAACGTCGCGTACGCGCGCTTGCTCGTCGAAGCGGGCGGCACGGGCGCCGAGGTCTGGGTCCAGGACTTCCACCTCATGCTCGCCGCGCGCGAGCTCCGGCGCGCCGGTCACCAGGGTCGGCTCGGCTTCTATCTCCACATCCCGTTCCCACCGCTCGATCTCTTCCAGACGATGCCGTGGGCGACAGAGGTGATGTCCGCGCTCCTGGAGTTCGATCGCATCGGCTTCCAGGGCCAGCGCTGGGCCGACAACTTCATCGCGAGTGCGCGCGGACTTCTCGGACCCGAGGGCGAGGCGCGCGCGAAGGATCGGAGCCGCGTCATCCCCGTCGGCATCGACGCCGAGCGGTTCGCGGAAGCGGCGGAACGGCCAGCGAGCGCCGAGCTAGGTGACTTCTCGCGTCTGCTCGGAGATCGCGCGCTGCTGCTCGGCGTCGATCGCCTCGACTACTCCAAGGGCGTTCCCGAGCGCCTCGAAGCGTTCGCGCGTTTCCTCGAGCTCTATCCGCACTGGCGCAACAAGGTCAGTCTCGTGCAGGTCTCCGTCCCGACACGTAGCGAGGTCCCCGAGTACGCGAACCTCAAGTCTCGCGTCGAGACGCTCGTCGGCCGCATCAACGGCGCGTACGGCGAGGCGGACTGGGTTCCCGTTCGCTATCTCTATCGAAGCTATACGCAGGACACGCTCGCCCATCTCTATCGCCGCGCCGAGGTCGCGCTCGTCACGCCGCTCCGCGACGGCATGAACCTCGTCGCGAAGGAGTACATCGCAGCGCAGGATCCCGTGCACCCCGGCGTCCTGATGCTCTCGCGGTTCTGCGGAGCCGCGGAGCGGATGCACGACGCGGTGCTCACGAACCCGTACCACCCCGACGGTGTCGCAGCGGATCTCGATCGCGCGCTCACGATGTCCCCCGAGGAACGCGCACACGCATTCGCCTCGTTGCGAACGGTAGTGTCAGAAGACACCGCGGCGGCGTGGGCGAAGAACTTCCTCTCCGCGCTTCGCGAGTGAACGTCTGCCCCCACGGTGCGCGCGCCCCAGGCGATTCCTCGTACCTTCAGTTCGAGGGGTCTGGGGACTCCTCGACAGGGTCTGGCCGCCCTAGCGTGGGGAGTCCACACCTTGTGCATCTCGTGCGCACATCGGATCCGGTCGCGCTGATTCGCATACTTACGAGGTGATCACTCCAGTAGCCAGTCCGGCACGCCGGGTGCTCCATGTCCGAGCATGGTCACGCGCTGGTTCCTTCGCACCACGGTCGCGGCTCTCCTCGTGCTCTCCGGATGCACCGGCCTCATCGATGTCGCCGACCCCACGGGCGATGACACCGATGCCGCGCCGCCCGAGCCAACCGCCCAGGAGCTGTGGATCACCAAGGCGCTGCCGACGTTCCAGGCCGCGCAGTGCGTCAACTGCCACATTTCCGCGCCCGTGGCGACGAACTACTGGTTCCTCGCTGGCACCACGGCTGACGAGCAGCGCGCCACCATCCTCGCGTCGCGCGAGGTCAACATGGACACCCCGTCCAACTCGCTCCTGCTGAACCGCGGCGCGCACGAAGGCTCCGCGCTCACGATGGACCAGTACAACGTCCTCCTCGAGTGGCTCCAGAAGGAGCAGTCCGAAGCGACCATCGGCCCCGGCGAGGTCATCCTCAAGACCACGCCGATCACGGTGCAGAAGTGTGCTCAAGGCCAGCTGCTCGCAGCGTGCCCCGTCAACACGATCAACCTTGCTGACATCACCGGCGCCGGCCTCGATGGCACGATCACGTTCAAGGCGCCGCTCATCTCTGGAATGCTCTACGCGAACGAGCTGACGCTCAACGGCGGCACCACGGGCGCCTACCTCGAGCACATGCTGTTCGTCGCCGTTCCGCCCGCCAACGCCGACGGTACGCCCGACAACACGACGGAGCCGGTCGCCGACTCGATCGATCGCTACGACCAAATCAAGTTCAACGTGGCGGCGGCGGCGACCACGCCGATCGAAGGCGGTACGGCGGGCTTCTCCGGGTTCCCCGACACGTTCCAGGTCATCGTCTCGTTCAAGGTCGCCGGCGTGTACAAGCCGGGCGGTCCCGTCACGGCGGATCCGGGTGCGTGCAAATCGCTCGCGACGTTCAAGACCAGCGCGCAGGCGACGATGACGACGAACTGCGGCAACGCGTGCCACCTCGGTGCGAACCCCGCCGCGAAGGCCGCGATGGACCTCACCGGTATCAACACGACCGACGACACCAAGATCGCGATCGCCTGCGCTCAGGTGAAGTCGCGCACCGTGCTCGCGACGCCGGCGATGAGCGGCATCTTCCTCGCGCCGACGCCCGGCAACACGAACCACCCGTTCAACTTCGGCGGCAACCAGGCCAACTTCACCGCGTTCCGCACGTCGGTGACCACCTGGATCACGGCCGAGGCGGCTCCATAACTTCCATGTACTGAACGAGCAGCCGGCGCTCTTCGGCGCTGAGCTTCGCTTTGTTCGACATGTCGTTGATCGTGCTGCGCCATGGCCCCGAAGGCAGTGGCGCATCGTGGCATCCAGAGCATTTGCTCAGCACGAGCTGACGCCCCTGCTGGAGCTCCGCGAGCTCGACGTTCGCGCGCTGCGCATCCGCCGCCGTCGCGACGGGCGGAGGTGCACCGCAGGCCGCAAGCAACGCGAGACCAAGAGCTAGAAACGGCACGGCGCGCAGGGGAGAGGCCTAGATCGAGATCGAGCCCTTGCGGAAGTCGGTCTTGCGCAGGTGAACGTTGATACACACGGGGCGGCCCGTCTTCGAGATGGCCTTGGCCTCGGCGAGGACCGCGTCCACACGGTTCGGATCGTCGAGCCGCAGGCCCACGCCGCCGTAGCCCTCGGCGACCTTGTGGTAGTCGGTGCGGCGTAGGTCGCAGCCGAGCGTCGTTCCGAGGATCTCGACCTGCTCGCGTGCGATCTGCTGCCACGACGCGTCGTTGCCGATGACCGCGATCGGCGCGACGCCGTGGCGCACGAAGCTGTCGAACTCCGCGAGCGTGTACGCAGAGCTGCCGTCGCCCCAGATCAACCAGACTTCGCGGCCGGGACGGACCATCGACGCGCCGAGCGCGAACCCACCGCCGACGCCGAGCGTGCCGAACACGCCGGGATCGAGCCACGACAGCGGCGCGCGGGGCCGCACGATATAGCTCGCGGTCGCCACGAAGTCGCCACCGTCGACGACGAGGACGGCGTCGTCCGCCATCGCTTCTTCCATGCGCAAAAAGAAGTGGAGCGGATCGACGAGCTCGCCGGCTGGCGCCGCCTTCTTCTGAATGTCGGCGTCACGACCCGCATCCTTGCCGCGCAGCTCCTCGAGCCAACCGCGCCAGCTCTCGCCCGCGGAGCCCACCTTGTCGGCGAGCGAGACGAGGAAGTCACCGGCGTGCATCTCGACGCCGATGTCGGGACGGCGGTTCTGCTTGAGCTCCGTGCTCGACAGGTTCGCCGCGATCAGCGTCGCCTTCTTGTTGATGCCGCGGCCGTAGCCGAGTCGGAAGTCGAACGGGAAGCCGCACACGATCACGACGTCGGCCGTCTTCAACGCGGCACCGCGGTTGTGGCGCAGCTGCAGCTCGTGCGTGCGACCGAGCAGGCCACGCGCCGTACCACCGAGGAACACCGGAGCGCCGAGCATGCCGAGCGCACGCGCGATCCGCCCCGGATCCTTCACGTTCGCCATCGTCTGGCTACCGACGACGATCACGGGATTCTTCGCCGTCTTCAACGCCGCTGCTGCGCGTTCGATCTGCGATTCCGTGCGGCCCACGAGGTGCGGCAGCGACGGCAGGTGCACCTCGGGGAGCACCGGCGCGCGGAACTGCTTGTACAGGTGGCCCTTGATGTAGAGCTCGAGCGCCTTCTGCCCGATGCCCTTGGCCTTCCCCATGCCGGTCTCTTTCTCGTACCAGCTGCGCACGACCTCCTCGGGATAGAGGAGGTCGACGGGGACCTCGATGAACACCGGGCCGGGAACGCCTTCCATCGCGACCTGACACGCGCGCTCCACCGTCGCCACGAGCGCGGGCACGGTCTTCACGATCGTCGCCCACTTGCAGCACGACTTCACGATCGAAATCTGATCGATGTCCTGCAGCGCGCCGCGGCCCTTGAGCAGCGTCGCGGTCGAGCCGCCAAACACGATCAGCGGCGACTGCGCCATCTGCGCGTTCTTGAGCGGCGTGATCATGTTGGTTACGCCCGGTCCCGCCGTCACCGCCGCGACGCCGATCGTCCCCGTCATGCGAGCGACCGCGTCCGCCGCAAACACCGCGTTCGCCTCGTCACGCACGTCGACGATCCGGATGCCGACCGCCTGCGCGCCGGTCAGGATCGGAGAGATGTGACCGCCGCACAGCGTGAACAGGTGCGTCGCACCGTGGCGCTGAAGAACTTCTGCAATCAGGTCACCACCGTGTGCCATGGCCGGCACTTTCTCTCGCCGTGCTAGCCTCGGGAAGAGGCGGCGGTGTCGAACCTAGTCCTGTATGCGATTCCGGCCTTCATCGTCCTGATGGTGGTCGAGTTCCTATGGGCTCGCCAAACTGCCAAAGAGATCCGCGGCTACGAGCTCAAGGACACGGCCGCGTCCATCTCGCTCGGCCTGATGAACGTCGCCATCAACGCCGGCGCCAAGGTTCTGCAGCTCGGGTTCTATGTCTGGCTCTACAACCACCGCGTCGTCGATATCGTCGCCGCGCTCGGGTCGTGGTCGTGGCTGGTGCTCTTCTTCGCCGAGGACCTCTCCTACTACTGGTTCCACCGCCTCCACCACGAGATCCGCCTGCTGTGGGCGTGTCACGTGAACCATCACTCGAGCAAACACTTCAATCTCTCGACGGCGCTGCGCCAGCCTCTGCTGACGCCCTTCACGGGCCCCATCTTCTGGGCGTGGCTCGCGCTGATCGGCTTCCCGCCGTTCATGATCCTCACGGCGCAGGCGATCTCCCTGCTCTACCAGTTCTGGATCCACACCGAATCCGTCGACAAGCTCGGTCCGCTCGAGTGGTTTCTCAACACGCCGTCGCACCACCGCGTGCACCACGGCGCGAACGTCCCGTACCTGGACAAGAACCATGGTGGCGTCCTCATCATCTGGGACCGCTTGTTCGGAACGTTCGCGATCGAGGACGAGCGGGTCATCTATGGCCTGACCAAGGACATCGAGACGTTCAACCCGCTGCGCATCGGCTTCCACGAGCTCGCGTCGATCGGGCGCGACCTCGCCCGCGCCCCTGGCCTGCGCGCGAAGCTCGGCTATCTGCTGCTGCCGCCGGGCTGGTCGCACGACGGTTCCACCAAGACCGCCGGCCAGCTCCAACAGCGCGACTAGTCGGGGTCCCAGAGATCGCTACTCCCGCGAGATCTCTTGGACCTGGGGGAACTCTCTCCTCCTGCGGTCGGTCTGGGGGCCTGGACCCCGGCCGTGGTTTGGTGTTGGACACTACACTTTCGGTGTTCGATTACGCACTTTCGGACACCTACACGCGTTTGGGCACAGTGCTGTCCACCACTTGCACAACTCGCGCAGCCATCGGTCAGACCAATTTGCCGAGGTCTGGCGTCTCCAAGACCCCAAGGGGGTGGGGTGTGCAAACTCATGCACGATCCTGTTTGAAGCCCTTCCATTTTGGCTAAGCCTCAGTGATCATGGTGAACAGTGCCTAGGGGATCACGCTGATAAGCCCGGCATACAACCTGCTCAAGAGGACTCTGCCATGCGAGTTGTCCCCTCGAACAAGACTGCGGTTGGGCTTCCCCCGCGCAAGGTCATGTTGGAGACCCTGATCCGCCGTCTCGACCTTGTCCGCATCTCGGCTGCCGCCCTGGCCCTCTCGGCCGCGGGCTGTACTGGCTTCATCGATGTGTACGGCGGCCCTGGCGATCCGACGATGGACGACCGCGCCGCCGACAAGGCGTGGATCGAGAAGGCGTACCCCGTCCTCTCGGGCAACTGCACCATGGGCTGCCACGGCTCTGACGTCGCGGCCGGCACCTTCCTCGCCGGCGCGGCCCAAGAAGACGTCCGCGCGACGCTCGTCGGGTACGACCCGGCCGTCGTGAACCTGGAGGAGCCGAGGAGCTCGCGCATCCTCAACAAGGGTCTCCACAAGGGCCCCGAGATGTCCTCGCAGCAGGCGTCCGACGTTCTCGAGTGGCTCCTCGCCGAGCAGAGCGCGCTGCCGCAGCCCGGCCAGCCCGGCGGTGGCGTCATCCTTCGCACGACGGCGATCGATATCCAGAAGTGCCCGGCCGGTACGCCGGTTCCGTCCTGCCCCATCAACACGATCGACCTCTCGACGGTTCCGGGCGCGATGCTCGACGGCGCGACGATCACGTTCAAGGCGCCGGACCTCGGTGGCGACCTGCTCTATCTCAACGAAGTCACGCTCAACCCCGGCACGTCCGGCATCAACCTCGAGCACCCGCTCTTCGTGTCGCGGCCCGCCGATTTCACCGCAGCCGGCGCCGTCGAAGCCGCTGACCCGATCGACCGCTACTACGCGCTCAAGCTGAACCTCGCCGCGGGCACGCCGCAGCCGCTCGAGGGTGGCACCGCGACGTTCGTTGGCTTCCCCGCCACGAACCAGCTCGAGATTCACTTCAAAGTCATCGCTCCGTTCAAGCCCGAGGATCCGGCCACGGGTGGCACCACGACTGCCGGCGGCTGCAAGGACCTCGCGTCGTTCAAGACGAACGTCGTGACCCCGATGCAGACCAACTGCGGTTCCTGCCACAACGGCGGCAACGCCAACGCGAAGTCCGCGATGGACCTCACCGGCATCAACACCGCCGACGACACGATGATCGCGACCGCGTGCGGTCAGGTCCTCTCCCGCGCGAACCTCGTCGCGCCGGACTCGAGCAGCATCTTCGTTGCGCCGGACCCGGCCAACAACAACCACCCGTTCAAGTTCCAAGCAGCCCAGCTCACCACGTTCAAGACGTCCGTCACGACGTGGATCAACGCCGAAAAAGTCGCCCCTTGAGGAGAACCATGAAGAACCTTGCAGCAATCCTGTTCGCTGCGACCTCTGTGGTCGCTTGTGTCGGCTCCGCCGGCGACGGCACTACTGGCGGCGACGATGGCGGATCTGGATCCGACACCGGCTCCGGCTCGGGCATGACGAACGACCAATGGGATCAGCTCCTCGGTCAGCGCGTCGTTGATTACAACGCGGCTCTCCGCACGGCGGCGATTCGCCTCACCGGCGACCTGCCGACGATGGACGAGATCAACTCGATCTCCACGCTCACTGACGTGGCCGCCCAGAAGACGGCGTACGAGACGCTGCTCACGGCGTACCTCGCTCGCCCGACCTTCGCGAAGCAGATGATGGGCTTCTGGCAGGACACCTTCAAGATGGGTGGCGGCACGATGAACGAGATGGACACCGCGCCGGCATTCGCCGCGATGCTGTCCGTCAACGACGGTTCGTACATGGACCTGTTCACGGCGCAGACCGGTAACTGCCCGACGTTCGACGGCACGACGTTCACCGCGGGCACGTGCGCTGGCTCGGTTCAGGCCGGCGTCCTCGCGAACCCGGGTGCGATGAAGCAGTTCTTCTCGAACTTCGCCTTCCGCCGCGTTCGCTGGGTGCAGGAGACGTTCGACTGCGCCAAGTTTCCCATCGAGGTCGGCGCGGCGCAGGACGTCCACGGCGCTGCCCCGTACAACGGCGTGTGGCCGTTCGAGTCCATCTCGGATGATCAGGTCGGCCGCGTGAACTTCCGCGATGTGTCCGCCGTCGTCTGCGCGAACTGCCACCAGACGATCAACCACATCGCACCGCTGTTCGCGTACTTCGATGACCAGGGCGCGATGCAGACCGCGATCTCCGTCCCGACCCCGCTCGACGGCGCGCCCAAGGCCGAGCTCACCGACTACCTCCCCGCGACCGAAACCACGGCGTGGCGTTATCAGAAGCCGGCCACGACCATCCCCGCCCTCGGCGCGGCGATGGCGGCTGACCCGGCGGTTGCCAAGTGCGGCGTCGCCCGCATCTGGAACTGGGCGCTCGGCAAGATGGACATCGTCGACACGCTGACGGATGTCCCGCAAGAGACCATCCAGGCGCAGCAGGACGCGTTCACCTCGTCCGGCTTCAAGCTGAAGCAACTCATCTTCGCCGTCTACTCCAGCGATGACTTCGTGAAGTTCTAAGGAGACCAACCACCATGAAGAATCTCAACCTCATCTTCGTCGCGGCCGTCTCCACTCTGGGACTCGTCGCCTGTGTCGACAACACCCTCTCCGAAGACCCGCCCCCGCCGGAAGGAACTTCTCCGGGCACCGCTGGCGCCGGCACGGACAACACCTTCGATCACGAGAACGACGGCATCTCCCCCTGGGAGCTCGTCGACCGCCTCACCAAGGAAGGTCCGCCCCGCTACACCTCGCACGTCCACAGCTGCTCGAAGGTCCGCTACGCGAACCTCGGCAACGTGCTCAAGTCGGTCGGCATCAACACGACCAACACGATGCAGCTCTCCGCCGGGCAGCTCTACACGAGCGGCTTCAACGCGATGGGCGGTCCGAACTACGACAACCGCATCCGCGAGTCCATCAGTGTCTCGACGTCGGGCGCATCCCGCATGTTCGATATCTTCGCTGCTGGCGCGACCGAGGTCATGACCGCGGTTCCGACCCTCCAGCGCTGCATGAGCGGCGGTACGCCCGCCGTGCTGTTCGATGCGAACGGTCAGTGCCAGAAGAGCGGCATCACCTGCATCATCGGCACGCCCGCCACCGACGCCCACGTCTCGCTGTGTAACCTCTCGGTCACCAGCGCTTCCACCCCCGAAATCGGCAAGCGACTCGCCGTCGCTGCTATCCTCGCCGCCGCCTACACCTGCGAATAACGGAGACCAACCACCATGGCTAAGCACCCACTCAGCAAGCGTGAAGAAGAGCGGCAGCTGACGCGCCGCGCTCTCATCAAGTGGTCGGTCGCCGCTGGCGCCGCCCTCGGCGTCTCCCGCGCAAAGGTCTTCGACATCCTCGCCGGCACCGCTGGTAAGGAAGTCGCCGACGCGGCCGCGGACAACGCGTTCTGTCGCTCGATCCACCTCGTCGCCGGTAACGGTGGCCAGGCCTGGTTCACCCAGCTGTTCCCCATCCCGGGAATCGCGAAGGCCGCGCTGAACAACCCGATGATGTCGTACTTCGACCCGGCGTCGATCACCGATGTCGCGGGCACCGACAAGATGTACGTCAATGGCTCGGCGACGCCGTTCAAGACGTTGACGCCCGATCGCCAGATGACGGCGTTCCTCTGCGGCTCCAACGAGACGCACACGAACAACCCGACGTCGACGACCGGCCTCAACGGCGCGAACATCTTCTCGGTCGCGAGCGCTCTGCAGACCGCCAATCCCTCCGTGATTCCGTTCGTCACCATCGGTGACGCGGCGGTCGGCGCGGCGACTGGTTCTGCCACGCCTGCGAACGTGAACAACGCTGACGGCATCGTCGGTCTGTTCAACTCGGCGGCCTCGCGCGCTGGCGGTCTCCTCGCGAACACGTCGGACGCCACGCTCTACAAGGCGCACTACGACGCGCTCATCCAGCTCAACCGTGCTGCGAACCGCTCGACGACCAAGTCGGCGTACCTCACGGCGCAGGGCGCAGCGAAGTTCCTCGGCACCAACCTGTCGGCCAAGCTGGCGGTCGCGGACGCGGACCTCACTCGCTACGGCATCGGTGCGGGTACCCGCGCGAACGTCACGGCCATCGGTCGCGCGTTCATCGTCGCGGTCAAGGCGTTCAAGCTCGGTCTGACGAACGCCATCGTACTCCCCGCCATGCGCGACGATCCGCACGGCGCCTTCGACTCCGGCGACGTGAACACGGTCCCGATGATGCTCAAGGGCATCTTCGACGGTCTGATGAACGACCTCGTCAACACCACCGACGACAACACCCTGAAGGCTCTGTCGAACGACACCGTGATCACCATCCACGGCGACACGATGAAGAACCCGCGCAACAAGGGCGGCTGGGGCGACGGTACGCCGAGCAACACGAACGTCGTGTACGTCTGGTCGGCCGGCCACCTCAAGTCCGGCTGGTTCGGCGGCATGGATGCCACCACCGTCAACGGCTTCGACGCGAACGGCGCGGACGCGACGTACAACGGCGCGACCACGGCGAAGTACGCGATGGCCTCCATCGCCTACGCGATCGCGAAGCGCGATGAGCGCGCCATTAGCAACTTTGCTAACGGCCTGACCATCAGCGGCAAGTTCGGGCGTCCGAAGGACATCTAAACGCACCGTCACGTAGGTGACGCTTCGCGGCGCGAGTCGACATGCTAGGTTCAGCATGTGACTCGCGCCGGTTTCGTTTTCGGGCTCCTGCTCGCCGTTGCAGCGTGCGGGAAGTCGGGCGGCGCGACTGACACGCCGGGTTCGGCGTCGGGTGCCTCCAAGACCACCGACGAGAACCTGCAGCGCGAGCAAGCGCGGTTCGACTCGGAGCGTCGCCCCGAGCTCGTCGTCGAGGCGCTCAACATTCATCCGGGCTCGCGCGTCGCCGACGTCGGTGCAGGCACCGGCTTGCTCACGGTGCACCTCGCGAAAGCGGTGGCGCCGAACGGCCTCGTCGTCGCGACGGATATCGACAGCGCCGTGCTCGAGCTGCTGCACAACCGTCTCGCAGCGGCGAACCTCGACGGCGTTGTCGAGCGGCGCGTCGTCGACGCAGAGACACCCGGCCTCGAGGCGGGCGCGTACGACGCCATCCTGCTCGCCGAGGTCGATCACTACTTCCAGGATCCCGTCGCGTGGTTGCAGTCTGCGCAGGCGGCCTTGAAGCCCGGCGGACGGATCGTGATCTCCAATCGCATCCATCACCGCGCGCGCTCGATGCAGGCTGGTCAAAAAGCAGGGCTCGAGCTGATCAGCGAATCGACGCCCGTTCCGACGCACTTCATCGCCGTCTTCGGCGCGAAGAAGGACGCCGACAAACCCGCAGACAAGAAGGACGCCCCCAAATGAAGCCGTCGGTCTCTCGTGTCGGGCGCGTCGGGCTCCTCGTCCTCCTCGCGGCGTGCGGTGACGACGGCGGTCACGGCGGCAATCCGGGCCGGCTCTGGATCGCGACGGACGGCAGCGAGGTGAACCTCAAGCTGCAGGACACCGAACCCGCACCGTTTTGAGCCCCTGGGGTCGGATCCGGTGGATCCGTTGAAGCTGAATACGTTCTGAAGGGCCCCATCGACGCGGGCACGTACAAGCTCGTGTGCGACGGCGTCATCACGGCGTCTGTCGACGTCACGTTCGACCTCGTCTGGCGGCACGGCACCGACGACACCGTCGTCGCGACGGCGATGAAGCACTTCGATCCGTTGCCCGACGGCGCGTTCTCCGCGCAGGCGTGCGACATCGCGATGCCCGGGACTGCGATCGAGTGGAGCGACGGCGATCAGCTCGTGTTCCGCTACAGCGGCGAGGGATCGACGAGCGCGAATGGCTACATCGCGAACGGCGACGGCAAGCTCACGCACGGCCGCATCCCGAACATCTCCCTGCCTTAGTCACCCACCCAGACTTCTTCGTGCCTTCATTCTTCGTGTCTCTGAGAGAGACACTCACGCTCGCGCGCGGGGGAACGTGCGCGTCTACTCCTCGAGGTAATCGAGGTCGACGCCGAACGTCTCTCGGAGCTTCATCAGGCCGAGGAACGCGACACCGAGCGAGAATGCTCCCGTCGCAGCGACGGCGCCGACGATTCCCAGCGCGGGCGTGAGCGCGAGAAAGCCGCTCGTGAGCAGAACGGCGGATCCGCGCACGAAGTTGGGGGACGTCGTCGCGACCGTGGCGCGCAAGTTGGTACCGAACTGCTCGGCAGCAGCGGTGACAAACACCGCCCAGTAGCCCGTCGGGATTCCGAGGACCACGCACATGACGTAGTACGTCGTCGTGTCGAGCGCACCGGCGATACCGAGACCGAGCAACGCGGCGACAGCGATCGCGACGCCCGTGATGAAGATGCCGAACGCCTTGCGCCGCGAGCGAAGAAGCTGACTCGCCATGCCCGAGCAGACGTCGCCGAGCGCAAGGCCGGCGTAGCAAAGCATCAGACAGGTCGCAGGCGCGGGCGCGGGCGAGATATGCATCGCACCACCGACGCGATCGGAGAACGTGACGAGAATTGCGACGACGTACCAGACAGGAACGCCGACGCAGATGACGGCGAGGTAGCGCAGGAAGCGCTCGCGCGTCTTGAACAGCGCGAAGAAGTTCCCGCGCTCGACGTGCGATGCAGCGGCGGCGGTTCGGAACATGCCCGACTCCGTGACGCCGATGCGCAAGAGCAGCAGCGCGAAGCCCATGATACCGCCGATGCGATAGGCCCAGCGCCAGTCGACGCCGTGCCAGAGCCACGGGATGCCGCCACCGACGATGCCGGCAGCGACGCCCCCGATCACACCGACGCCTGCGACGATCGCGGTCGCGATGCCGCGCTTCTCCTTGTCCATCAGCTCGCTGACGAGCGTGATCCCCGCACCGAGCTCGCCCGCGAGGCCGATGCCCGCGATCGCCCGCCACACCATGTACATCTCGAGCGAGTGGACCTGCGCGTTCGCGATGTTCGCGATCGAATACATGATGATCGAGCCGAACAGCACGGAGAGGCGACCGCGCTTGTCTCCAAGCATCCCCCACAGAACACCACCGACGAGCATGCCGCCCATCTGCATGTTGAAGAGCAGGACGCCCTTCGCGGCGAGCGCTTCTGGCGACACGTAGCCGAGGGCTTGGAGGCTCGCCTTGCGGACCGTCCCGAACAAAATCAGATCATAGATATCGACGAAGTAGCCAAGCGCCGCGACAACAACGGCCAGCGTTACGGGACGCCTGCTGTGGGAAGACACCACCGGCGGACTATACGCGTTATAACGACAGTGATGAGGAAACCGAGTCTGCTGGCTCTGGTCGTGTGTCTGGCTGCGTTCGGTTCGTTCTTCGCTTCGGCGGCGTACGCAGGCGAACAGCGCGCGTGGGTAAGCGCCATCAAGGATTCCAAGCAGTGGAGCGACTACTCCAAGCAGGTGTCGTCCGACGAGCTCGGCAAGTTCATCATCGACCTCAAGACGAACGACATCTATTTCATCGACGTGAACCTGTTCAACATCCACGCCGACTTCGTCCTCGGTGTGCTGCTGAAGAAGGCGTGGACCGCGGAAAACATCCGCGAATACAACCTGAACTACGAGCGCAAGAAGCCGAAGTTCATCCTCGGCTACCTCACGCACCACCTGAAGGTCGACAAGTGGTCGTTCTCGTTCTGGGAAGGCGACAAGATCAGCTCGGAGGACGTGCTGCGCGCCGAGAAGCGGCTCGAGCAGACGTTCTTCATGAAGCACATGCCGTATCGCCCCGATTCGCCGATGCAGGCGAAGGTCGCGTCGGAGGTGAAGGCGAAGGGTCTCAAGATCATCACGAACGACGAGATCTACAAGGCGGCCGACTATCAGGCGTTCCATCTCGGCGCTGCGGTCGGTCGGTTGAAGGTCGTGCCGCTGGGCACGCCGTTCGAGAGCCTCACGTTCGATCGGAATGACATCGTTCTCCTCCAGGAGAGCTATCCGGACATCACACCGGTCGCGGGCATCCTCGCGATGCAGTTCTCGACGCCGCTTTCACACGTGAACCTGCGCGCGACGTCGTGGGGCATCCCGAACGCGGGTGACAAGAAGGCGCGCGAGAAGTTCGCGGCCCTCGACGGCAAGATCGTCTATTTCTCGGTCACGGACACGGGCGACATTCTCCGCGAAGCGACGCCGGCGGAGGTCGCGGAGCAAGAGAAGCAGATCAAGGCGGCCAAGACGGTCGTGTTGCCGCCGGCCATTCTGGATAACCCGCGGCTCGCGATGTTGACGCGCATGCGCGCGAAGGACGTCAACATCTACGGCACCAAGGCCGCGAACCTCGGCGAGATCGTGACCGCGAACCTCGCGGGCGTGAACGTGCCGCCCGGCTTCGGCGTCGGCTTTTACTACTACGTCGAGCACCTCAAGCGGAACAACCTCGAGAAGCGCATCACCGACATGCTCGCGGATCCGCGCTTCAAGACCGACGCCGAGTGGCGCAAGACGACGCTCGAGTCGTTGCGCCAGGCGATCCAGGACGCGCCGGTGAATCCCGCGTCGCTCGACGAGATCTACAAGCGCGTGCGTGTCGACCTCGGCGGCAGGGGCGTCTTCGTGCGCAGCTCGACGAACTCCGAAGACCTCCCCGGCTTCAACGGCGCAGGGCTGTACGACACGGTGCCCAACGTCGTCGGTCGCAAGGCGCTCGGCGAGGCGCTCAAGACCGTGTGGGCATCGGTGTGGACGCTGCGCGCCGTCGACGAACGTGCGGCCTTCGGCATCGATCACACGAAGGTGTTTGGCGCGTGCCTCGTGCAGGTCGGCGTGAACGCGACGGCGGCCGGCGTGCTCGTGACGAAGAACCTGTGGGATGTGGGCGATGACCGCAGCTTCACGGTGAACGCGAAGTTCGGCCTCGGCATGCGCGTCGTCGAAGGCCAGAAGGTGCCGGAGCAGATCATCTACGACCCGGGCAACGACGGCACCAAGATCATCTCCCGCACGGATGACCCGGTGATGCTCAAGTTCGACCCGAACGGCGGCATCGTGGCCATGCCCGTCCCGCCTGGCGAGGGCGTGATCCTGACCGAAGTGCGCGCAAAGGCGCTCGCCATGATGGTGCAGCAGTTCATCCCCGTGTTCGTGGGCGTGAAGACCCTCGACGTGGAGTGGGTGCTCGAAGGCGAGAAGTTCTGGATCGTGCAGGCGCGCCCGTACGTAGGCGGGTGATCGACGTTCGGCCATGCTGCGCGCCCGGCCTTCGCGGGGCTTGCTACTATGCGCGCGTGCGTAGCTTTGTCCTTATCGCGGTAGCTCTGTCGTCCGGGCTGACCGGCTGCGAGCTCCAGCCGGCCCCGCAGAAACAGCCCGAAGCGCAGAGAGTCGCTCCGGCGCCGGCGCCTGTACCAGATGCGGGCTCGGTCCCCGTCGCCCTCGCGCCGGCGAACCCGCTCATCCCGCCGGATGTCGTGCCGGTCGACGCGCCGACCAAGCCCGACGTCAGCGCGGACTGCAACAACGTCGGTATTCACGTCGCACAGATGGTGATCGACAACGCGCCCGACCCTGCCCAGAAGGCGCAGATGGAAGGCGAGCGCGAGCGCATCATCCGCAAGACGTCGGAGGCGTGTACGCAGGATCGCTGGCCCAAGGTATCGATCGAGTGCTTCATCGCCGCGAAGTCGATGCCCGAGCTGCAAGAGTGCGGCAAGAACCTCGCTGCTCCCAAGGAAGACTAGCAAGCCTGGCGTAGGCCAGGCGCGCAGCGTCGCCGAACGGCGATGCGTAGGTTGATCAAAGGCGCGTCGTCGCGAGCGGCGAGCGGTAGTTCGGCTCGTCCACGCGGCGCGCTCGCTCACCGAGGCCGCGGCACACGGCGGCAGCGAGACCGGGCACGTCGTCGACGAGCTCCTCCAGATCGACGCGCTCGAGCCGCACCATGCGCGTCGGCTTCAGCGCGCGGAGGTCGGACGCGATGGTCGTGGGCGCGAACGGGGCGAGCTCGTCGACCACCTCGCCTTTGCCGATCGCGCGATCGCCGATCGCGAGCGCGCCATCGTCGACGAAGATCAGCGCGTCGATCGGATCGCCGGCGGTGACGATGACGGAACCTTGCGCGACCTGCGCCCAGCGCGCGCGCTCCGCGACGTCGGCGAGTTGACGCGTCGAGAGCGACGCGAGCAGCGGAATCTTCCCGAGGGCGATGAGCGTTTCGACGCGGCTGGGCATATCGGTATCGTCTCCTTCGGTCGGAACAGGCGCTTCACTGAGGCGGCGGAGTAACGTGGTTGCGTTGGCGGCGCTCGCTTCGGCGCGCGCCGCACTCGCGATGTGATCGCGGTGATGACTGCGGCCGGAGGCTCCGAGAATGTGGAGCGCGATTCCGCGGGCGAGGCGATCGCGACCGGCGAGCTCTTCTCGAATGACGGCGTCGCGCGCGGGAAGCGGCGTTCCGGCAGCGGCGAGCTGGGCCGCGCGATCGGTCGGGGTGAGATCATCGACTGCGTCGACGAGGCGACCGACGAGCTTGCGCGGGATCGCGGCATCGACGACAGCGAGTGTCCGAGCGCGCTCGAGACGACCGCGAGCGTGGCGCCACGCGATGGCGGCTCGGGCGATGGCGCGCGAGCGACGGCGAGCGGCGACGAGGAGAAGCACCGTGTGAGCAATCTCCTGCATGCGCTCGTCGAGGCGACGTGCGAGGAGCTCGTCACCGGGCTGCACGAGCACCGCGATCGCAGCGTGCGTTTGTTCGAGCGCGTCGAGCTCGGTATCGATCAAGCGGTCGAGCGCACCCGCCGTCACCGGCAGCTCCGCGAGCAGCGCAGCAGCGCGATCACGAGCGCGACGACGTCCCCACGCGACCGTCGCGACGAGCTCGGCGGCCGCCGCTGCACCCAGAGAGATCAGCGTGGCTTCGGCAGCGGCGCGCACGTCGTCGTCGGGCTCACCGAGAGCACGTGCGATGCGGCGCAGATCCTCTTCATCGATGACGTCGGCGCCGTCGAGCAGCTGGCCATAGAGGCGCAGCGCGGCCGCGACTTCAGGCGCTTCGTCGACGAGCGCGGGCTCCGGGCGCATGAGCGAGGTGAGCGCCGTGTCGGGCGCGATGGTGGACGCAGCGCTGTCGACACGCTCGCGAACGAGCTCCAGCATGTCCGCGCGCAGTAGCGACAGCTCGGCATCGCGCCGCTCGCGCGCCCAGTCGACAACCTTGCCGAGCGCGCCATACCCTCCCTGGCGGGATCCAACATCGCCACGCTTGCGCTTCAGCGCACGTACGAGATGGCGTGCCGCATCGAGTGCACGGGGGGCACCATCGCCACCTTGGGCGAGCGCGCGCGACAACGAGACGGAGAGCTCCGTGATCGCCACGCGACCGGTGGGGCCCTTCTCGCGCACCGCGTCGCCGAGCAACGTGATGACTGCGTCGTCGGCGTTCGCGAGACGGAGCGCGGCAATCTCGGCGGTGAAGGCGAGCTTCGCGTCCCGCCCCTTGCGCAACGACGTCAAGACATCCGGAGAGGATCCACCCGCGAGCCCGATGGCACGCACGACGAGCTCGCGCGTCGCAGGGAGAGCATCGGCAAGCAGACCGGAGAGCACCGGACCGTGCGCCTCCGCGGGCGTGTCCAAGACGCGGATGAGCGCGCGCCACACCGCCGGACGTGCGTCTGGTTTGGCGGCAACCTCGACGAGCGGACCGACGGCATCGACACCGCCCCGCTCGTGGAGACGCGCGAGTACTTCCGCTGCGCGGTCCGGACGGTCGGTCTTCAGCTCGGCAACGAGAACATTGATCGCCTGCGCATCCACGGCCGCGTCGGCGTCATCCGCCTCGACGACATGCTCGACGGCGAGCGACGGCAGCGCGCGGGACGTGCGGAATGCGGCGACCAGCCACAGCACCGCCGCTCCCGCCGTCACGCCGTAGAATGCGCCAGGTCGGCTCGCGAGTACCGCCGCGATGATGCCGCCGAGCACGGAGCCAAAGCGCTTGGCCGTTCCTTCGAGAAATCCGGCGACGCGACCGCGGATCGCGACGGGCAGCAGCGTTTGCGCGAGCTTCTCCGCGGGAGTCTCGATCGCCGAGTCGAGCACTTTTGCGGAGGATTGCGTCGCGATCGCGACGGCGAGGATCGGTGCGATGACGAGCCCCAAGCCCGCCATGAGTGCGACGAGGGGCGCCACGAGCAGCGCCCTGCCCGTCCCCATCGAATTGAGTAATCGCGACGTGAGTAACAGCTGCACGATCAACGTCGCGAGCTGCGCGCCCGCTCGTACCGCACCGAGCACCTCCGCGAACTGCGCCGTCGAGCCACCGCGCGCCGAGACCTCGACGGCGAGTGCGAAGTACGAGAGCGACGCGAAGACACCCGCCGCCGCCACGACGAACGCCATGTGCTTCGCGAGCGAGTTGCGGCGCACCGCGCGCGCACCGTCGCGCCACGAGCGGCCGATGATGCCGGTCATCTTCGCGACAGGTTGCGCCGCTCGCCGCGTCTGCTCGAGACGCGTCGCGCCCAACGCCGCACACGCGAGCACGACGGCAGCGCACTCGAGGACCCCGCGCGCTCCGAACATTCGCGCGAGCGGAATGACCAATCCCGCGCCCACCGCCGCGCCGAGTCCACCCATCGCCGCGATGAGCGGCAGCAAGCGCTGACTGCGCCGCGCGTCGAGACGCTCCGCGAGCACGACCCAGAACGCGAGGTCCGTAGCCGCCGCGAGCTGCTTACCGCCGACGAGCGCGAGCACGGCGATCGGCTTGGGCGCGACCGCCGACAACGCGCCGAGCACGGCGAGCACGCCGGCGCTCGTCAGTGCGAGAAGCGCGAGCACACGCCGTCGCTCGAGCCGGTCCGCCAGTCCGCCGACGACAGCGAGAACGCCCGCGAGCAGCGCGCTCGACGCAGCGACTGCAATACCCAGCTTGCTCGGCCCGATCTCGGCGAGGAACAGCGCGTCCGCCGCCGCAGCACTCATCGCCGCGCCGGCGCTCGCGAGCGCGAACACGAGGCCGGCCGTGCCCAGCAACGCGCGTTCGCCAGGCCGCAGGACCGCCGCAGACACGATCCGACTGCGCGGCGCCTGCCGCTCCGTCGTCGCTGTAGCGGCCCCAGACACCGCGTGAATGATACCGATTCCGTGTCACTATCGAGGCATGTCGCGCCGCCGGATCTACATCCCGATCGTCGTCGCTGGCGCGGCGCTCGCAGGCATGGCGGTCGCGCAGACAAGGTCCACCCCGCTGCCGGTCCTCCACGAGGACCTCCCCTCGCCCACAGGTGACAAGCTCGGCCCCGTCATCGGCGCGGGCTCCAACGGTGCACCGTCCACCGCCATCCGCTCCGCCGACAAGACCATCGTCCGCCCGCGCGACCGCGCGAAGACGTCGCAGGATCCGGTGATGGGCACGAAGGACTTCGCGGCCGACCGCCAGACGACGATGAAGGCCGACGACAACACGGGGCCCGACGGCACGCTCCACTACGCCAGCGTGTTCAACCCCGATGTCATTCCGTTCAAGCGTATGTCCTCGCTCGACGGCGTGATCGACGACTTCACGCTCACCGTGGCGCACTCGGCTCTCGTCGAGCTGGGCGTCGGTGGCACGGTCACGGCCGGTCGCGAACCGTTCTACGGCTCCGTCTGGATCCAGCTCACGCCCGGTGTCGACGTTCCGCTCCCCAGTGTCGCGCCCGACATGCGAATCCTCGCGTACACGGTCAATCCTGCGACGCGCCTCAAGTTCTCCAAGGACGGCGCCGACAACTTTTTCGTCCGCAGCGACGAGTCCAGCGCCAATGGGCAGTACTTCCTGCGGTACGACGTCGACGCGAGCTCGCGCTACTTCTCGGCCGAGCTCCCCACGGGACGGCGCTACACGCCCAACCAGGTCGCCGCGCAAACGCCACCAGAGCTCAAGATCGATCTACCGCCCGCCGTTCGCGAGAGTGCGATGAAGGAGCTCGCGCACCTCAACGTCGACGCAAACATGGAGCTCGGCGTGGCGTTCAACGCACTCGTCAACGAGTTCCGCGGCTTCGAAGCCAAGCCCCTTCCCGCGCAGACCGGCAACATCTACGCGGACCTGTGCAACTCCAAGGCGGGCGTCTGTCGCCACCGCTCGTTCGCATTCATGATCACCGCGAACGCGCTCGGCATTCCCACGCGCTACGTGCAGAACGAGGCCCACGCGTTCGCCGAGGTCTGGTTCCCCGACAAGGGCTGGACGCGCATCGATCTCGGCGGCGCCGCGCTGCGCATGGAAGTCACGGGCGCCGAGGACAAGACGCTCCACACGCACCCCGAGGACCACTTCGCGAAGCCGAAGGAATACACGAACAGCTACACCCAGCTCGAAGGCGACATCCGCGGCCTCACGTCGCAGCAGCTCTCCGACAAGAAGCGCCCCTACGAAGAGACCCATCCCGACGCGGCCGGTTCAGGCGCGGGCTCCGGCAAGCTTCCCGATCGCATCACACCGGATCCGTCGTTGCCCTCCGTCACACAGGACCCCAAGAAGCTGACGCCGAAGCTCGAGATCACGCTCGCCGACTCGAGCGCGTTCCGCGGCGCCGTCGTTCACGTCGAGGGTCGCGTCGCGACGCCGACCGGAAAGCCGATCACGGATCACCCCGTCGACGTCTTCCTCGCCCCTGCCGGCCGCAGCGGTGCTAATCCGGTCTCGCTCGGCCGCGCCGTGACCGATAAAGCAGGCACGTTCCGCCAGGACTTCACGGTCCCAGGTCAGCTCAACCTGGCGACGTACGAGATCTATCTCGCGTCGCCGGAGGACGCGTACTTCAACGCGTCTCTCTCCAACTAGATAGCCTCGGCATGTGACCTCCCGCGCCACGGCGTGGCACGAACTAACTCTAGTTTGCGCGCAGCGCTGCTGGCAAAACGACGCGCATGAAACCAGTCGCGTTCGTTCCTGTAGCCGTGCTCGTCTTCGCAGGGTGTGTCAGCTCCAACGAAGCTGCGCGTCGCACGTACGACGCTGACTATCAGCTGGCGCTCGCGAACTGCGGCCATGACCAGACCGCGCTCGAGACTGGCTACAACGCGGGCCGCGCCGGTCAGAAGATGAACAGCGCGTGGGCGAACCTGTGCGTCCCCGACGTTCGCCAGCAGAGTACCGCTGCGTATCAGAATGGCTTTTTGAATGGAGCGCGCTCCGCTCCGATTCGCGTCGTTCACACGAACGTGTTCTCGAAGCATCGCGAGCCGCTCGTCGCGACGTGCACGTTCGATAGCGACTGCGGCGACGGTTTCCACTGCCGCGACAAGGAGTGCATGGGCTTTGGCGAGACGGGCGAACGCTGCGTGTTCAACGATGACTGCGCGAACGACCACTGCTTCGGAGGGACGTGCCGTGAATAAGGGACTCTTCGCTCTCGTTCTCCTCGCGTCCGCGGTCGCGGCAGCGGATCCCGCACCCGCGGCATCGCCGTGGGGCAGCTCGCCGAACGTCGTCTCCTACGCGCCGCCGGCGATCGTCGAGACGAACCGCGCGCATCATGGCGTCACCTTCGAAGCATCCGTGTTCGAGGGGACCTCGTCGACGGAGAAGACAACGACGGGACTGAGCGCTGCGCTCGGCCTCTGGGTCGCCGAACCCGTCGCGCTCGCGTTCCGGATGACGGGTACCGGCAAGTTCTTCTTCGTCGGCGGATCGGTACAGTTCGAGCCGAAGCAGGCGCGCTGGTTCGCTGGTGCTGGCGTGGGTCAGTTAGCCGAGAGCACGATGGACGTGGACGGCTACAATAAGAACAGTCACGGCCTCGGCGGGTTCGCGCGAGCGGGCTACAACATCGTCGGCGGCAACCCGCACGCTCTCTACGTCTCGGGCGAGCTGCAAGCGGGACAGATCGAGGACCGCACGCGCGTCGTCGGCGTCGTCGCGCTCGGCTACCAGCTGCTCTAGCTGAGAATGCGCGACAGGCTTAGCGTGAGCTGACTCTCGACAAAGCTGGCGAGCCCCGCATCGTCGCCCGCGTCGAGCTTGGTCGCGGCGAGAAACTGCTGCCGTGTGTTGGCGACAAGCGCCTCGCGCGCGACCGAGATCCACCGAGCGGCAGTTGCTCGATGCACGCGATAGAGCGTCGCGACGTCGTCGATACTCGCGCGATCGACAAAGTGCAGTCGCAACAGCGTGCGATCACGCGGCTCGAGCATCGTGGCCGCATCCTCGAGCGCGGTCTTGATGTGCCCGCGGTACTCCGCCTTGGAGTACATGGTGTCGTTCGCGACCGTCGGTGCGTCGGGCACCACGTCGTCCGCAATGCGCTTGCGACCGCGACGCAGGTTGAGGCCGATGCGTGTGGCCGCGACTTGAACGAGCCCCGCGAGACGGCCGGATCCCGCGTAGCCGATGACGTCGGCGGGTTTGCCATCCTGCGCGATGAACAGGCGCTGGCGCAGCGTCTGCGCGATCTCGTTCGCGTCGTCGGAGGAGAGCGAGAGGCGCTTCGCAACGCCGGCGATGCACGTGAAGTAGCGCGCTTCGAACGCGCGAATGGCAGCGGTGTCGCCGGTCGCCGCGGCGCAGGCGATGTACAGCTCGGGCCCGTCGATGGCCTCCGGGGCACGGTTGACGGCAGCCGTGAACGCCGCCTCGTCGACGACGATTTGCGGCCAGGCCTCCCGCCCCTTGAGATACAACGTCGCCGCCGTCATGCCCTGTCTCGACGACACTAACATCCTCGCCTACTTCCGCGGCGAGCTCGGAGCGCCCGAGGTAGCGGAGATCGAGACAGAGCTGGACCAGTGCGAGACCTGCCTCGAGCTGATGATGACGGTCGCGGCAGCGTGGCGCGCCGACGACGGTGCGCTCGGCGATCAGCGCGGGCCTGGCACCAAGGTCGGGCGCTACGTGATCGAGAGTGCGCTCGGCGCGGGCGCGATGGGCGTCGTCTATGCGGCGCATGACCCGGAGCTCGACCGCACGATCGCGCTCAAGGTGATGGCGCGTCCCTCGCCGGCACTGGCGGAGCGATTCCGCCGCGAGGCACAGGCGATGGCGCGGCTCGACCATCGCAACGTCGTGCCTGTCTATGACGTAGGCGGTGTTGGCCCCGAAGCGTTCATGGCGATGGGGTTGATCAAGGGCGTAACACTTCGCGAGTGGCTGCGCGAGAAACGCACGACGGCGCAGATCGCGGATGCGTTCGCCCAGGCGGCGGATGGACTCGCGGCGGCGCACACGCGCGGCATCGTTCATCGCGACTTCAAGCCCGAGAACGTGCTCGTCGGCGACGACGGTGTGGTGCGCGTCGGCGACTTCGGTCTCGCCGTGCTCGGCGCGGGCACCGACCTCGCCCTCGGTAGTCCGCCGGTCGATCCGACGGCGAGTCCTCCTGCGACGGCGGCGGCGGGAACGCCCGCGTATCTCGCACCCGAGGTCCGCCGCGGGCAAACGAGTGGACCTCGCGCGGATCAGTACAGCTTCGCGGTCGCGCTGCACGAAGCCATCACGGGGCATAGGCCCGACGACAAAGCGACCACGATCGCTCCCCGTCGCCTGGCGAAGGCCGTCGCCCGCGGGTTGGCCGACGATCCCGCAGCGCGCTTTGCGACGATGGCGGATGTCGCGGCGGAGCTCAGGGCGATCACGCACACGCGTCGCCGCCGCACCGTCGCCGCTGTCATCGCAGGTGCCGTCGCCGTTGCCGCCGTGAGCGCGGCCGCCCTCGCCTGGCATGCACGCGGCGCTGCCGATCCATGCGAGCGAACGGATCTCGCGTCGGTGTGGTCACCGGGCACATCCGCCAAGGTCCGCCAGCAGCTCGCATCGGTGCCCAAGCCGTACGCGGCGTTCACGGCTGCTACCGTCACCGCGGGGCTCGATCGCTATGCAGCCGCGTGGACGACCAGCTCGATCGGCGCGTGCAGAGCGACCCGTGTCGACGGCGCGCAGAGCGACGACATGCTCGATCGCCGAAATGGCTGCCTCGCGGATCGCCGCGCCGCACTCGCAGCCGTGGTCGCGCGACTCCAGACGGCGGACGCGTCGTCGACGGCCGTCGACCTCGTCAGTGCACTGCCCTCGATCGATATCTGCGACGACGTGACGACGCTCGCGCGCGAGCCGGTGCCACCGCGCTCGTCCGCGATCGTTCCGATGCTCGCTGCCGTGCGCGCGCAGCTCGCGAACGCGAAGACGAACTTCGCCGCCGGTACGTTCGATCAGGGCGTCCGCGAAGCCGCCGTCGCCGTGGCGCTCGCACGCACCACCGCGCATCGTCCTCTGATCGCGGAGGCCCTGGAGGTCTTCGGCGGGCTCACCGTGTCGGCAGGCAATCCCGAGCAAGGTCTCGCGCTGCTCGACGAGGGGCTGCGGGAAGCAGAGTCGAGTCAGGCGATCTACGCCGCGCTCGCGATCCGCCTGCGCGAGGCCGAGGTGCTCGGAACGCTCGGCAAGCACGACGAAGCGCTCCGCGTGGCAAAGCTCGGTCTGGCCACGGCCGAGAGTGCGAAGCTCGACGTGACGGCTGCCAACTTTGAAATGGAGATCGGCGTGCTCGAGTCCGACGCGGGTCACAACGCCGAAGCGCTCGCGGCGTACGAGCGCGCGCGTCCCATCTTCGAGCGCGAACAAGGCCCGAACGGCAAGGAGACGGGCCACGTCATCGGCTTGATCGGTCTCGTCGAGGATGACCTCGGCAAGCACGACGACTCGATCCGCGACATCAAGCTCGCGCTCGACATCGAGGGACGCGTCTACGGCACCGCGCATCCGAACTATGCGAACGAGCTCTCGAACCTCGCTTCACACATCTATGGCACGGAGCCGCAAAAGGCGCTCGAGCTCGCAGAGCAAGCGCACGCGATTCGCGTCGCCTCGCTCGATCCCGATCACATCGAGCTCGCGATGTCGTGGTCCAACCTCGGCGGGATCAAGCGCAGCCTCGGCAAGCTTCCCGAGGCACGTCACGATCTGGAGACGGCGCTCGCGATCAAGAAGCGCATCGTCGGGGCGGACAATCCGAGCACGGGCGTGACGGAGCTCAACCTCGCGCAGGTGCTCCTCGACCTGAAGGAGCTCGACGCTGCGCTCGAGCACGCACAGCGCGCGGTTACGATCTTCGTCGCCGCGCTCGGCCCCGATCACCTGTACACGGCGACGGCGCAAGCGAACCTCGGCGCAACGTTGATCGAGCTGAAGCGCTACCCCGAGGCCGTCGCGCCGCTCGAGGCCGCGATCCCGCATCTCGCCGATGACTCGGGTCTCCATCGCATCCAGTTCAACCTCGCCGATGCGCTCTCCAAGTCAGGTGGAGATCCGGCCCGCATTCGCACGCTCGCTGCCACGGCGCTCGAGGGAGCGAAGAAGCGCGACGACAAGGTCGCCATCGAAGCGATCGAAAAGCTTCAGCGCGCACGCTGAGTTACGCGATTCTTCCCGATTTCGTGCGACCTCGCCCGCATGCCTGGGTTGGAAGGACATGAAACGCTTTTCCTTCATCTCACTCGTTCCAGCCGCCCTGCTGCTGGTGACGGCGTGCGTGAGCTCCGACCAGATGGCGCGTCGGCAGTACGACGCCGACTACCAGGTAGCCCTCGCCAACTGCGGCAACGATCAGACGTCCTTTCAGACCGGCTACAACGCAGGCTTCAACAACCAGCAGATGAGCAGCTCGTGGACGAGCCTGTGTGTTCCCGACGCTCGCGTGCATACGACGGCCGCCTATCAGGACGGCTTCGTGAAGGGAGCGAACAACGCTCCGATCCGCGTCGTGCACACGGTGCGTGCGCCGGCCCCGAGCCGCTCGTACGCGCCGACGACCACCGTCGCGTCCAGCTGCACGTTCGATAGCGACTGCGGTGGCGAGGGCTTCCACTGCCGCGACCACGAGTGCATGGGAAACGGGTGGACCGGCGACAAGTGCGTGTGGAACGACGACTGCGCGAACGATCACTGCTTCGGAGGGACGTGCCGTGAATAAGACGATCTTCGCTCTCGTTCTCACCGCATCCGCGATCGCCTCTGCGGATCCTGCTCCGTTGACGCCCGTCACTTCACCGTGGGGAACCAGCCCCAACGTCGTCACGTACGCTCCACCCGCGGTCTCCGACGAAGACCACACGCATCACGGCATCACGCTCGAGGCATCGTTGTTCGCAGGAACCACGTCGCGTGATACGAGCGCGGCAGGTGGCAGCTTCGGCATCGGCCTCTGGGTCACGGAGCCTGTCTCGCTGATGTTCCGGTTCAGTCGAATTGGTGAGTTCGGCTTCTTCGGTGCGTCGCTGCAGTACGAGCCCAAGACCTCGCAGCTATGGGGCGGCGTCGGTATCGGCCAGATGCTCGAGGCCACGATGGACGAGTACGGTTACGCCGACCACGTCGACGGCACCGGCGGCTTCGCACGGATTGGCTACAACATCGTGCAGGGCAATCCGCACGCGCTCTATCTCTCGGGCGAGCTCCAAGCAGGCAACATCGAGGATCGGACGCGCGTCGTCGGCGTTGTCGCGATCGGCTATCAGCTTCTCTAACCGAGCGTGACAGGCAGCGTGACCTGCGTCTGTCCACCGACGGCCGGGAACTTCATGCGTCCCGTCGCGCGCTGCACGCAGTTGAGCAGGCCCTTCTCGAACATGTAGTGCGGCGCCTGGACGCGCGTCTTGGACACCTTGCCGTTGCCGCCGACGAGCATCTGCACGGTGATCGTGCCGCGAAGATCCGTACCGGTCGCGCCCTGCACGATGCAATCGCGCACGCCGTTCGCCTGCGAACCGACGACGGAGTTGATCTCGCCATCGTCGAGCGCGCGATTGCTGCTGCCGCTCGACATGTCGAGCTTCTGCGGACCGGGCGTCGTGTCCTCGCCCTTCCACTCGAGCGCGCGATCGGCGCCGGTCAGCTTGGCCACCGTGACCTCGGTCTCCTCGGGACCGTCGTCGGAGTCGTCGGGGCCGAACGTGGAGTCGATGGTGGGGAGGGCGCCCTGCGTACCGGGCGGCCGCGGGTGATGCCCCTTCTTTTTCTTTTTACCAGGGGCAACGCCCGCATCGGAGGGCGCTTCGACGATCACGCCCGCGTCTTGCGTTGGTGTGAGTGTCGGGTGAGCCCACGGCGGACGGAGCGCGAGATACATTGCACCGGCTCCGACGATCAGGCCGATGAGTAGTCCGACGAACCCGCGCACGCCTCAGTCTTATCACGTGGGCGAGATCGCGCCCGCAGGGAGTGGCGTCGGGACCGCGTTGCCGCCGGGGCTGGCCATCGCGTCGCTGTTTTCGGCGGTCGTCGCGTTCGCGCTGTGCGCGGCCCTTCTCGTGCCTCTGAAGGGGCCGGTCGTGGCGACGATGGTCGCGGAGGTGGTGTTCATCGCCGTCCCGATCCTGTGGATGTGGGCCGGCCCGCGGCTGAGCAGTGGCTACAGCGGGGTGTCCACGATCGGAATCGCGGACGCGCTCGGGCTGCGACGGCCGGCGGCGGTCTTCGTGTGGGCCGCGCTGCTGATCGGCGCGACGCAGTGGATCTCGAACCTCGCGCTCGCGTATGCGCTCGGGCCGTGGCTCGGTGCGACCGACTCGGGCGTGGAGCAGCTCTCGACCATTGTGGACATGCCGTCGATGCCGCTCGTGGTGATGGCCGTTGCCGTGATGCCGGCGATCTGCGAGGAGATCCTGTTTCGCGGCGTTCTCGTGCGCGGGCTGGCGACGCGGTTCGTGCCGCTCGTGTCTGTGGCGATCTCGGCGATCGCGTTCAGCGCATTCCACATCTCGCTCGTGCGCGCGGTGCCGACGCTGATGCTCGGGCTCGTGTACGGCTACATCGCGCTGCGAGCGCGGTCGGTGATTCCGACGATCCTCGCGCACTTTCTGAACAACTTTGCGGCGCTCGCTGTGGGGCGCGGCGACCTACCGTTCCTGTCGCGGATGTTCGACGCGCATCCAACGATGCTCATCTCGGTCGCGTCGGGCGCGACGGTGGCGGGGATTGTTCTCGTCGCGCGGAGCCGCCGATGAGTGATCCCAAGCTGCGCTTCGAGACGCTGTTGTTGCGCCGCGAGCTGCCGTCGGGCAACGCGGAGGCGACGCCCGTCGCAGCGCCCGCGATCGTTTCGTACGGTCCGGCGCAGCGCACGCTCGACGAGCTGCAGCTCGCGTTGTCGGAGCTTCCCGACGAGAGCCGACCGACGAGCGTCGCGCGCCTGTTGCTGCCGGATGGCGTGCGCGTCGTCGACGTCGAGGTGCGCGTCAAGCGTCCCGCGCTGACGGGCCGACTCGCGCGCGCGACGGACGTGACCGTGAACGTGACGCTGATCCCCGAGCTCCGCGCCGACGGCACGACGGCCGGCCAGTGGGCGTTCGTTCCGGCGATCGACCACGCGTGCTTCATCGGACCCAAAGAGGACATCGCGACACGCATCGCTGACGAGCTCGCAAATCTGCCAGCTGCTCTCGACCTGGATCTCGATGGCTGGCGGCGATTGCTCTCGTGGGCGCCCGCGGAGCTCGTGCCCATGGAGGTCGAGCTCGCGACAACGCCTCTCGCGCAGGTGAAAGGCGCGCGCGCACTTGCCACCGAGGAGCGCCGTCGCCGTGCGATCGCGACGCTCGACGCAGCCGGCCGCCGGGTTGTTGCTGCCGACACACAACCTCCGCTCGTCGGACGCGATGAGCTGCTCGGAGACTTCTCGCGTCTCCTCGGCGGAGACCAGCGGCGCAGCGTCTTGCTCGTCGGCGAAGAAGCAGCCGGCAAGTCGGCGATCGCGACGGCATGGGCCGCGGGCAATTCGGCGCGGATGATGTGGGCGACGTCGGCGAGCGAGCTCGTCGCGGGCGCGAGCGGTCTTGGCGAATGGCAGGAGCGCGCGCAGGCGGTCGTCGCGGCCGTCGAAGCGCTGGACGCGGTGCTGTACTTCGATGACTTCGGTGCGCTGTTCTCGGATCTACCCGAAGCCGGCGGCATCGATCTCGCGTCGGCGTTGCGGCGCCCTGTCGTCGATGGACGCATCCGGATCGTCGGGGAGCTGACGCCTGTTGCTCTCGATCGCGCAGAGCGTCGCGACGTCTCGCTCATCGGCGCGATGCTGCGGATCACCGTTCCGGCGACGAATCCGGCGCTGACCGTCGATGTGTGTCACGCGTGGGCCGCGTACTGGAAGGTGATGCAGGCGAACCGCCCGCAGATCGCGCCCGAGGTCGTGCCACTCGCCGTCGATCTCGCGAAGCGGTTCCTGCCCTATCGCGCGTTCCCCGGAAAAGCGGTGCGCCTGCTCGAGGAGCTGCGCGTCTCGCATGACAGCGGTCGTGACGAGAAAGGCAAAGGCAAGGTCCTCGGACCGAGCGAGCTGTACTCCGCGTTCTCGTGGTCGAGCGGTATTCCGACGGCGCTGCTCGCCGACGATCAGGTGCTCGAGCAACGCGATGTCGTGACCGCGTTGCGCCGCCGCATGATCGGGCAAGACGCGGCGGTGAAGCGCGTCGCGGAGGCGATCAGCGTCGCCAAGGCGCGGCTCGCGCCCGCCGACAAACCGCTCGCGTCGCTGCTGTTCGTCGGGCCGACGGGCACCGGCAAGACGGAGCTCGCGCGCTCTGTCGCGGCGTACTTGTTCGGCGCGCCGGATCGCATGGTGCGCCTCGACATGAGCGAGTACACGGATCCGTACGCGGCCGAGCGCTTGTTCGGTGGGGACGGCGGCGAGGGACGCTTGACGGCAGCCGTGCGCAGCCAACCGTTCGGGGTCGTGTTGCTCGACGAGATCGAGAAGGCGCACCCGTCGGTGTGGGACCTGTTGCTGCAGGTGCTCGGCGAAGCGCGCCTGACGGATGCGCGCGGTCGCACGACGCACTTCCACAACGCGATCATCGTGCTCACGTCGAACCTCGGCACGCGCGGCGCACGCGGCACGCTCGGCCTATCGGCGGATCCAGCAAAGGCGGAGCAAGAGCGCGAAGAGCGTCGATACCGCGACGCGATCATGAGCGCGTTCCGCCCCGAGCTCATCAATCGCCTCGATCAGATCGTCGTGTTTCATCCGCTCACGCAGCCGGAGATCTTGCAGATCGCGGAGATCGCGATCCGTCGCCTCAGCGAGCGCCGCGGGTTCACGCAGGCCGGCGTGCTCCTCGATATCTCGCCGGCCGCGGTCGAGGCGATCGCGGAGCATGGCTTCTCGCCAGAGCTCGGTGCGCGCGCGTTGCGCCGGCATATCGACCAGGCGCTGCTCGCTCCTGCATCGCGCTTGCTCGCCAAGGCGGGCGCGGACGGCGCAGGCGCGACACTGACGGTGCGCGCTCGTGGCGAGGCAGAGGCCCGTCCCCCCGGCAGCCGGATCGGCACCGACAACGGGGCGCTCGACGTGGCGCTGTATCGCCGCAGCGCGACGACGGGACGCCGCATGGTGCGCTCTGCCCTCGCGCTGTCGGCCCTGCGCCGACAAACGGATCGCGAGATGAGCCATCGCGTCGTCCACGCCGTGTCGACCAAGCTCGCCGAGCTGCGTGGCGCGCTCGCGAATATCCAGAAGACCACGACGGGTCGCGCTCCGATGTCGGGCAAAGAGATCGCGCGCCTCTCCACGCTCTACGCGCGCCTCGACGATCGCTACAAGCGCGCGAACAAGCTCCGCATGGAGCTGCATACCGCCGAGGAGCTGTGCCTCGATGCACTCGCGCGCGATATCGACGCGGTCGATCTGATCGACGGCGCCGTCTTGCAGCGCAACCAGTTCCGCCGCGAGCTGTTCTGGCTGATGACCTCGATGCGCCCGGTGCGGCCCGGCGCGATGCTGCTCGTGCACTCGCCCGACGCGCGTCCCGCCGTGTCCGCGTACGTGCGCATGATCGTCGAGGCAGCTGCGCATCACGGCTGGCCGGCGCACGTGCACTTCTTTGGCGAGCACGGCGCGGGCTGGCCGAACAACCGTCCGTGGGGACCGCCGCGCGATGCGGAGTGGGTTCGCGAATCACTCACGCCGAGCCGCGCCCAACCAGCCATGCTCGTGCGCATCATGGGGTCGGGCGCGGATCTCCTGTTCGGTCTCGAGCAGGGACTGCATCGCTTGCACGGCGTCGCTGGCGAGGCCGCGCATGTTTGGGTCGATCTGTGGGAGCCGCGCGCGGAGCTAAAGGATCCCGAGTGGCTCGCGCTGCCGAATCCTCCAGTGCCCCGCCCGCCTCGAGGAGAGCCGGTCCGCGATGCGGCCGTGAACGGTGACCGCACGCTCGTCATGGGCGAGGACATCGAGATTCCGTGGAGCGAGCTGTCGCAACGCCTCGCGGAGTGCGCCGTCGCGCGCCTGCTCGCCGCATACGAGAAGGACAAGAACGGCGACGACACGTCCGACTCGCTCTGGGTCTGGGAGCGCCCGCTGCAGGTCATCGAAGCGCAGCTCGCAAAGGCGGAGAAGATCGCGCGCGGCGAGCCCGTCGACGAGGGGGATGACGCGTGATGATCGACTTCACCGTCGGCGTGTACCAGGCTCGCAAGGAAGGCGAGGAGCACTGGACCGCGCTGATTCCGCAGCCGTTCGAGGCGTTCATCTCCGGTCAGGGCGAGCCGAAGCTGCGCGAGCGCATGATCGATCGCTTGCGCAACGTGCTGCGGACATCCACGCCCGCGCAGCAAGAGCTCTTCCAGTTGCCCGTCGGCACGGAGCTCGTGCGCATCTCCGTCGACGTCAAGCTCACGCACGGACGCGTGCACGGCCAGTTCCCGCTCGTCGTCGAGCCGCGCTGGACCGCCGCGAACACGCAGCAACTCGTGTGCTTCCACCCCACGCGTCGCGAGGCGTGGTTCATCGTCACCGAACGCGACGAGATTCCCGCACTGCTGCCCGTCTACATCCGGCATCAGTTCGAGGACGCGGCAGAGGACTTGCTCGAGGAGCTCGTCAGCGACGGCAAGGATCGCCTCGCCCCCATCTCGTTCTCGGCGGAGCCACTGTCGCTGTTCGACATGCTGCCCTCGCGCAAGAAGGACAACCGCCAAGGTGCATCGGCGCAGCGCTCGGATGCCGTGCTGCGCGACCTCGCCGTCGACGAGACGCGATCGATCGCCACGTCCGAGGTGTCGCTCGGCACGCATCGCTCTCCGTATCGCGAGCGGTTGCAGTACTTGCTCGGCGGCGAACGTCCGCGCTCCGTTGCGGTCGTCGGCCCGCCCGGCACCGGCAAGACGACGCTGATCCGCCAGTGGGTCGCCGACCGCCTGAGCGAGGACGGCTATCAGCTCCATCACAACCTCGATCGCGTGCATCACGTGTGGCGCATCACAGGCAAGCGCGTGATCGCGGGCATGTCGTATCTCGGTCAGTGGGAAGAGCGGTGCCTCTCCATCCTCGAAGACGCGCGCAAGCACCGCGGCATCCTGTGGATCGAAGATCTGCACCTGTGGGGACGCCTCGGTCAGTCGCGCCAGAGCGAGCGCAGCTTTGCGGACTTCTTCCGGGGACCGGTGCGGCGCGGCGACCTCGCGCTCGTCGCCGAGATGACGCAAGCGCAGCTCGCGCGACTCGAACGCGATGCGCCCGGACTCGCCGAAGCATTGTCGCTCGTCGCGGTGCCGGCCGCCTCCGCGATCGAGACGAGCCAGCTGCTACTCGCCGCGATCCGCGAGATCGAGCGCGACTACAGCTGCAGCATGCATCCGTTCGTCTCGCGCACCGCACTCGAGCTCGGCTCCGCGCTGTTCCCGTGGCGCGCGCGGCCCGGCGTCGCGATCGAGATCGTGAAGCGCGTCGCGGATGACTATGGCGACGACTATGCCGAGGTTTCGCCCGGCGATGTCCTCAAGGATCTCGCGCGCGTCACGGGGCTCTCGCCGAGCCTGATCTCTCTCGACGTCGCGCTCGATCCAGCCGAGGTCGAAGCGACGTTCACGCGCCGCGTGATCGGGCAACCTGCTGCGACGCGCGCCGCGACGGACGTTGTCCTGCGCGTGCGCGCCGGCATGGCGGATCCGAATCGCCCCGTGAACGTCATGCTGTTCACCGGACCGACGCGCACCGGCAAGACCGAGCTCGCGACGGCGATCGCGGAGTACCTCTACGGCGGCGGCGATCGGCTCGTGCGCCTCGACATGGGCGAGCTCTCGGGCCGGGATGCCGTCGCACGCTTGATCGGCGACGGAGTCACCGAGGGCATGCTGACCTCCCGCGTGCGCGCGCAGCCGTTCTGCGTCGTCCTGCTCGACGAGATCGAGAAGGCGCATCCGCAGGCGCTGCACCTGCTATTGCAGCTGTTCGACGAGGGACGGTTGACGGACGCGAACGGAGAGGTCGCGAGCTTCGCGAGCGCGGTCGTCATCATGACGTCCAACCTCGGCAGCAAGACGTCATCGCCGATCGGCTTTGGCGATGTGCGCGAGCGCGTGCTCGGCGAGGTCGCGAAGGCGGTGCGCGAGTTCTTCCCGATCGAGCTGTTCAACCGCATCGATCAGGTCGTACCGTTTGGCCCGCTCACGCCCGACGTCGCGGAGAACGTCGTCGACAAGGAGCTCGCAAAGCTCCTCGGTCGCCGCGGCCTGCGCGAGCGCAACACGTTTGTCTACGCGGGCACGGCCGTGAAGAAGCGCGCGGTGACCGATGCGTTCGATCCGCGCTACGGCGCACGCACGGTGAAGCGCTGGCTCGAGGACCGCATCGGCGGCGTGCTCACCGATCTGCTCGCGGGCGCCCCACCCGCTCGCCTACGCATCGTGCGCCTCGCCGACGACGCGGGCGCGATCCGCGCAACGCTCGAGCCACTCGAGGAGCGCAAGCCGATGCCCGGACCGTACGTGCTCGAGGGTGCTCTCGATGTGGCGACGAGCGCGCTGGAGCCGACGGTCGCGAAGGCCGTGGCGGCGCTCGACCGCATCACGACATCGCCGTTGCTCGCCGGAGCGCGCACCAAAGCGACGGGCGACCTCCGTTACTACGTCGACGCCCTCGGCCTTCGTCTCCACGCACTGGCGGAGCTATTCGGCGTGCGAGCCGCGGCCAAGCTCGCGCGC
>DASYDE010000104.1:0-1943 GCA_036499725.1 Kofleriaceae bacterium | reverse complement strand
TACGTCGAGACGCGAGACCTCGGCCTCGTCCTCGTCACCCATCGTCGAGACGTTCTTGCCGTCATCCAGCAGGCTCGACACGTTCGGCGACGACGAACCGGCGAGCATCGGCGACGACGCGAGTACCTTGGTCGTGGGATGCAGCGCGTCCTCGATCGCATCGACCGTCAGGTCAGAGAGCATCGAGGCGACCATGCGCGGCAGGCTCTCGCCTCGCTCGCGAGACGCGATGCGCTCCGCCATCGGTTCCATCGGCCCGATATCGACGCATCCGTAGAGGAGGTCGCGTGGGCTGCAGTAGATGCGCACGTGGATATGATCGTCGTGCCGCGCGCTGTCGCCCGGCTGCTTCATCACGAGCTTGGCCCGCGCGAGGAGCTCTTCGCTCTCGCCGATCGACGCGCCGTACTCGATCAGCCGATCCGCAAACGGCTGGTACATGAAGATCCACTGCACCGTTGCCTCGTCGCCGGTCAGCAGCGCACGCATGAGCTCCCACGTGCGCGGCATGTCGATGGTGATGCCGCTGCTATCCTTGGCGACGCCATCCCGATCGAACACGCGCATCGCGTCGGCTTCCATCGACGCGCCCGTGGCGTCGCGCATGAAGTAGACGAGGTCGACGTCGCGGCCGCTCTGGTGCGCCTTGTGCCACTTGCGAACGTCACCGCCGCGTTGCGAGCTGAGGTCGGCGACGACGATCCGCTGCCCCGGCGTCCTCGCCATGCGGCGCCCTGTTCCGACGATGAGGTCGACGAGCTCGGCCGTGCCGTAGCGATTGCCGCGCGCGCGCCAGATCTCGCGAGTCGTGAAGCCCTCGCCGCTGTCGGGGACGCGCACGCCGTCGACGAGCGAGCCCTTGCTCGGCTTCCCGATCGAAGCGCTGCCGCCATCGGTGATCATGCCCAGCTCCGCGCATCCCGCGAGACCGGACGCGAGACCGGACACCGCCAGCATGGCGACGAACAACTTCACCACTCTCAGTATGCATATCTCTGCGAGGGTGGCGAACTAGCTTTTGGTTGCCCCTCGTTAACCGAAAATGACGACGGCCCGTGCCGGGCATTGCCTCGACGCGGGCCGTCATTCCCACCGAGGGGATTGGAAACTAGGTCTTGTCTTCGAACTCGGCGTCGATGACGTCGTCCTTCGGGGACTGATCGCCACCCTCCGGTGCGCCCTCGGGCGAGGCCTGCTTGTACATGGCCTCGGCGAGCTTGTGCGCCGCCGCCTGCAGCTTCTCGAACGCGCCGCGGAGCTCGTCGGCGTCGCCACCGTCACGGTTCTTCTCGAGCACGGCTTCGGCGTCCTTCAACGCCTCCTCCATGACGAGCTTGTCCGCGTCGGAGAGCTTGCCGTCGTTCTCCTTGACCAGCTTTTGCGTGCTGTACACGAGCGTGTCGAGCTGGTTGCGAGCCTCGATGGACTCCTTGCGAGACTTGTCCTCGGACTCGTGCTTCTCCGCGTCCTCGACGGCGCGCTTGATGTCCGCGTCCGACAGACCCGACGAAGCCTCGATGCGAATCGTGCGCTCTGCACCCGTCGCCTTGTCCTTGGCGGACACGTTCAGGATGCCGTTCGCGTCGATGTCGAACGTGACCTCGATCTGCGGAACTCCACGCGGCGCCGGCGGGATGCCGGTCAGCTGGAACTTGCCGAGGGTCTTGTTGTCCTTGGCCATCGGGCGCTCGCCCTGCGTGACGTGGACCTCGACGGACGACTGGTTGTCAGCGGCCGTGGAGAACGTCTCGCTCTTGCGGGTCGGGATGGTCGTGTTGCGCGGGACCTGAACGGTCGCCACACCACCGAGCGTCTCGATCGCGAGGCTGAGCGGAGTGACGTCGAGAAGGAGGATGTCCTTGACGTCGCCCGAGAGGACGCCGCCCTGGACCGCTGCACCGAGAGCCACGACCTCGTCGGGGTTCACGCTGCGGTTCGGTTCC
>DASYDE010000103.1:0-18834 GCA_036499725.1 Kofleriaceae bacterium | reverse complement strand
GAAGCCCGCCCAGCCGGTCTTCATCGCGTCGAAGCCCTGCTTCATCGCGTCCTTCGACTCCTTCGGCATCTTGTCGCACGCGCCGAGCTTGGCCATCGCGTCCGCGTAGTCCTTGCACTCCTGCGGAATGCCGGCCGGGAGATCGCCACCGGCCATCGCCGGAGCCGCGCCCGAACCCGCCGCTGCCGCCGCCGAGCCGGAGCCCGCCGCCGGAGCCGCCGAACCGTCGCCGGCCGGAGCCGCGCCGCCGCCAGCGCCCATCGCCTTGGTCATGCACTCGCCGTACGCCATCGCGACTTCGGTCATCTTCTTCGCCATCGCCTCGTCGGGCTTGGCGGTGTCCTTGTTGGACGCCATCTTGGACGCCATCTCGGTGCCCCACTTGGTGTAGTCGTCGTTCACCTTGGTGGCGCAGTCCTTGTCCTTGCAGCCGCACATCTTGTCCTTGAACTCGGCCACCTTCGTCATGGCCTCACCGGCATCGCCGCCACCCTTCTTCTTGCAGGCGCCCATGGTGAACAGGGCAGAGGTGGCGAGAAATGCGATGGTCAGGTTCTTCATTGCGTCTGTTGTAAGGCATCGATTGCCCCAATTCACTTAAAGGACTGAACTTTTTGGTCTGCTGACCGTCGCCGAATCGAACGCGTTTCGCGACAATCCAACTCGATTGCAACCGAGCGCTGACAACCTGTTGGTTGCTACGGATGCACCTCCGCAACGACGGATGGTGAACGCTGCTCGTGGTCTGACCTTGGTCGCAGAGATCGCTACTTCGGCGCCGTCATCGCGCGGTTCGCGCATTCCTTGAACGCGCTTACGACCTCCGCGGTCCGGGTCGCGATCACGCTGGTCGGCGGATCATCGAGCGCCGTTTGAATCGCCGGCTCGTGATTCCACAGATTGAGGTCCGCCATCACGGCCGTCGCGCACGGCGCGTCCTTGCACGAGCACACGCGCTGCTTGAACGAGTCGAGGCGAATGATCTGCGCATCGGGTCCCGCCCACGAGTCACTGCATGCCTGCGCGCCCAGCACGTACGGACGCAGCTCCTCTTCCACGTCCGCCGACTGCTTCACGCGCTCGTCGGTCCATGTGAGTAGATCTTGCGTGATCGCGGTCGCGCAGCCGCCGTCCTTGCACGCGCACATGCTCTTCTTGAGATGAATGGCGAACGCGATCTGCTCCTTCGCGTTCTGATCCTTCGGCGCTTTGGGCGCGGGCCCTTTGCCGCCGCACGCGACGAGCAAACACGCTGCGAGTGCGATGCGCTTCATGGTGCGGGCGCCTCTGCCGGCGTCATCGCCTTGGTCATGCACTCGCCGTAGGCCATCGCGACCTCGGTGATCTTCTTCACGGCCTCGTCGCTTGGGCCCTTCTTCTTCTTGTTCGCCGTGAGGCCGGCCGCTTTCGTACCCCAGTCCGTATAGCGATCGTTGACGCGCTGAGCGCACGCCAGATCCTTGCACGCGCACATCAAGTCCTTCATTTCGTCGACGCGGGTCAGGATCGCGTGCTCGTCGGACGCGCTGTCGATACACGCGTCGTAGTCGACGACGATCTTGTCGATCTCGGCGTCTGCCATCGGAGCCGGATGATCCGACCACGCGTCGAGCTCTTTCTTCACGCTCGTCGCGCATGCCTCGTCCGTGCACGCGCATGCGCGATCGCGAAGCGTGGACGTCTTTGCCAGCACCTGCTCGCGCGTCATCTTCACGGGCGCGGTCGAGACCGGGGCCGTGTTGGCAATTTCGGGCTGCTTCTCCCCACCACCGCCGCCGCATGCGGCGAGCACCATCACGAGCGCGAGACTCTTCATCGCTGCTCTATAGCGTGGGCGTGACGGCCTTGGTGAGCTCGGGCGCTTCCATCACGCCGACCTTCTTTTTCACGGTTGTCGCGTTGCGATCGATCACGATCGTCGTCGGCAGGAAGTCAGCCTCGCCAAAGATCGAGAGGATCTGCGGCGTCGAGCGCGCGACGGTGAACGTCACCTTGTTCTTCGCCAAGAACGCGGTCAGATCCGCGTCGGTCGGGTTGTCCTGGATGAGGACGCCGATGAAGATCACGCCGTCCTCCTTCATCGATGCGGAGGCCTTCTCGAGGATCGGGAGCTGCTTCTGACACGGCTTACAACTCGTCGAGAAGTACGTGACGACGATCGGGCTGCCCGCGATCTCGAGCCGCGTGTGCTGCTTCCCTGCGATGTCGGTGAACAACACCTCCGCATCGCCCTTCGGCGTCGGGGGCGGCATCTCGACGGTCGGCGTCGCGTACGTCTCGGTCTGCGCCGAGCCGCTGCCCGTGCCAGTGCCCGTCCCGTCGTCGGTCGCGGATGGGGCCTGCTCGCCTCCGCGGACGTGCGGCGTGTCGGAGTAGACGACGGGCTTGCTCGCGCAGGCCGCCAGGGAGAGGACGAGAAGAGCAGTGCGCATCATGTGGTGAGGTACGCCTCGTAAGCGGTGAAGTCGTAGTCGCGGCCGAGGAAATCGCGCACCAGCACGGCTGCATCCTTGCTGCCGCCCGGCACGAGCACTTTGTCGCGATACGCGTGCGTCACGTCGTGGGCCATCAGGCCCTTCTTCTCGAACGGCGTGAGCAGATCCTTCGCGATCACGAGCGACCATTGGTACGTGTAGTACATCGCGGAGTAGCCGATGAGGTGGCCGAACGACGCGTGGAAGCGCGTTCCCGGCACGTACTCGAACGGCGTGTACTTCGCCTGGAGCTCCTTGACGGTCGCGAGCTGATCGAGCGTCTTGGGATCCGCGCGGTGGAACGCGAGCGAGATCGACGCGTAGAAGACCTGCTGAACGGTCGCGAGGCCCAGGCCGAACTTGTCGGCGCGGCGCATCTTCTCGACGAGCTCTTCGGGAATGACGGCCCCTGTCTTCTGATGCTTCGCGAAGCGCGAGAGCGTCTCGTGGCTCCACGCCCACTCCTCGAACATCTGCGAGGGCGCCTCGACGAAGTCCCACTCGGTCGCGACGCCGGACTGCGTGATCCAGCGCTGCTGGCCGCCGAGCACGTGGTGCATCAGGTGACCGAACTCGTGGAACATCGTCACGACATCGTCGTGCTCGAGCAGGCCCGGGTCGTCGCCGTCGGGCTCGGAGAAGTTGCACACGAGCACGCCCTCGGGCAGCTGCACGCCGCGCACGCCGTCGACGAGTGGGAACTGGGCCGCGTGCTTGTACTTGCCCTCGCGCGGATGCATGTCGAGGTAGATGCGGCCGAGCTTGGTCTGGCCCTGAGACACATCGAACACGCGCACCGAGGCGTGCCACGTGCGTGCATCGCTGACCGGCTTGTAGCGGATGCCGAACACTTCCTGCGTGATGTCGAGCAGGCCGGCGAGCACGCTCGCGAACGGAAAGTACTGGCGGACCTCGGAGCTGTCGACGTCGTACTGCGCGAGCTTCACGAGGTTCTCGAGGTAGGCCTTCTGCCAGTCCTTCACCGTCGTGGCGCTCGCGTCGGTCTGCTTCGCTTGCTCGAGCAAGTCCGAGAAGTCCTGCTTGGCCCGCGGGGCGGACAGCGAGCTCACGCGCTCGAGGAACGCAGCCGCCTTGTCGGCAGAGCCGATCATCTTGTCGGCGGTGATGTAGTCCGCCCAGTTCGCGAAGCCGAGCAGCGTCGCCTTTTCGGACCGCAGCGCGAGCACGTCTTGCAGCACGTTCTCGTTGCCCTGATCGCCGCGACTGCGGAACGCGACGTACAGCTTCTTCCGCAGCTCGTCGTCGACGGCGTACGTCATGAACGGCGTGTAGTCGGGCGTGTCCGTCGTGATGCGAATGACGCCCTCTGCGTCGGGCGCGTGCGCGGCGAGGAAGTCCGCCGGCAGACCACCGAGGCGCGCAGCCTTGGTGATCTCGAGCGTGCGCACGTCCTCGGCGATCGCCTTGCCGAACTGCTGGCCGAGCTTGGTCAGCTCGTCGTCGATCTCGCGCAGGCGGCCACGGATCGCCTCGTCCTTATCCACGCCCGCGCGCCGGTAATCGCGCAGCAGGTGCTCGTGAAACCGTACGGTATCCGGATCGGAGCCGCTCACATCCACCGCCGCGAGCGCGTCGTACACGTCGCGATCGAGCCAGAGCTCGCTGTAGAAGCGCGAGACTTCCTGCTCGCACTCGCGGGCAACATCGCGAACTTTCTCGTCGGGATGGACCTCGGAGTAGAGCCCTGCGAGCGCGTTGGAACCGCTCGCGGAGCGCAGCATGTCGTTGTACGTCGTCAGCGTGCCGTCGATGGTGCGCGGGGTCCCGCTCACGACCTGGGGGCGCAGCTCTTTCGCGCGCGCCAGGCCAACCATGCAACGAGCGCGAAACTCCTCGGGCGTCTCGACCTGGGTCACGTCACAAACGTAACATCGATGCGATGGTTCCCGCTCTCGGTGATGCATTGCCGCTTGTTGCGACAGGTCCGCGCTGGATCGAGGTCGCACTCGCCGATCTCGATGCGGTGCACGCCGATCACCTGCATTGCGAGCGAAAAGCCGCGCAGAGCGCACTGTCGTTGATCCGCAGCTATCCCGAGCGCACCGATCTCGTGAAGGAGATGGCTAGGCTCGCGCACGACGAGACGCGCCACGTGGTGCAAGTCGCCGCGCTCCTCCAGCGTCGCGAACAACCCGCTGCGTATGACTTTGGCGACGACTACGCCAAGGCGCTGCGCGATCACATTCGCAAGGGCGAGCCGGCGCGCCTCCTCGATCGGCTGCTCGTGTTTGCCGTGATCGAGGGCCGCTCCGCCGAGCGTCTGGGCATGCTCGCGACCGCGCTCCCCGACGAAAAAGCGCGCGCGCTCTACGAATCACTCGCGGAAGCGGAGTTTCGGCATCGCGACATCTTCCTCGCGCTCGCTCGCGACACGGCACCGAATGAATGGCGGGCACGCGCGCTGGAGCTCGCCGAGATCGAGAGCGACATCATGGCGCAACGCACGCCCGTCGCGCGCATCCACTAATCGGGCGGCTTGAGCTCGGCGAGCGGCGGCATCCGCGAGAACGCTCTCCACTTCGCTGCGACGATCCCCGCGACGACAACGGCGATCGCTCCACCGCCGATGATCGCAGGCACGGTGCCGATGGCCCACGCGGCGACGCCCGACTCCGCGGCGCCGAGCTCGTTGCTCATGCCGATGAACACGTAGTGAACGGCGGAGACACGCCCGCGAATCGCATCCGGCACGACGATCTGCTCGAGCGTGAGGCGGATGACGACGGAGATATTGTCGAGCGCTCCGCAGATGACGAGGAGTCCAACGGTGAGCGGCAGCGAGGTCGACATGCCGATGAGGCTCGTCGCTACACCGAACAACGCGACGACGATCAGGAGCACGCGGCCTGGGCGCTTCCACGGTGCGATGCGGCCACCGATGATCGCCATCAGCACTGCGCCGACGGACTCCGACGCGCGCAAGACGCCATAGCCGAGCGGACCGGCGTGAAGAATGTCGGTCGCGATCACGGGCAACAGAGCGACGACACCCGCGAACAGCACCGCGAACATGTCGAGCGTGAGCGCGGGGAGCAGCAGCGGCGAGTTGAAGATGAAGCGAAGACCGACGCGCCAATCCTTGCGAGCGTTGGTGGCGGGCGCTTCGATCTTGCGCGGCTCCGGCAGCGCTCGATAGAGCGCGCCCGACAACAGGCCTGTGATCGCGACGAAGCCGTAGACCCAGAACGGCGCGAGCTGGCTGAGCGAGAGGCCGGCGATCGCGGGTCCGATGATGGTCGCGAGCTCCTGCGCCGTCGATCCGACGCGATTCGCGACGTCGAGGTCGTGACGCTCGACGATCAATGGCAGGAGCGACCCGCCACCGGGGGAAGAGAACGCGGAGATCGCGCCCTGCGCGGCGAGCAGTGCGTAGTACGTCCCGAGCGGTGCGTTGCTCCACGACGCGAGTGCGAGTCCCAGGCCGACGAGACCCGTGAACAGCGAGCAGGCGGTCATCAGCCGGCGGCGATCGGAGCGATCGACAACCGTGCCCGCCGAGACGAACAGCAGGATCACGGGGAGCACCTGCACCGCACCGACACCCGCGATCGCGAGCTTGCTATCGGTCCGCTTGTACAGCTCCCACAGGACGGCCGTGTTGACGACCTGACGACCGAACGAGCTCAGCGACCGCGCGGCGACGAACGGGATGATGCGGTCGTACGCGGGCTTTGGCACTACGCTGCGATGCTAACGCACGCGATGCAGTTGCGAAGGGACAGGGACGACTTGTCGCGTAGGACAGAGTGAAACGATCAGTTCGACGGCGCGCAGTTGCCATCGCGCCAGCCGTTGGCCGCGAAGTCGCTGAACGTGCCGCTGAACGCGGCGCCGGGCTCGGGGCGCACTTCGCTACCGTTGACCGACACGTAGTACTCGACGTTGATCGACGCGCGCGCACCGTCGGGCTGCTGCGAGAGCGTCGGAGCGACGTCCGGGCAGTGATAGCTGCGCAGCGGGTCGATGCCGCGCCAGTTGATCGCGTAGCGCGCGTTGTTGCCAGTGCGGCGATCGAGATTCACGGGCGAGGTCTGCCACGCACTCGTCGTCGCGCCGACGAAGCGGTAGTGCAGCTGCGCATCGAGCTGCTGCCACAGCGACGGATCATCGTGGTCGGTGAGGCCCGGCTGGTAGACCTCGAAGCAGAGGTTGGAGACGGCCGCGCGCTGACGAGCCCAGTCGTCGAACGCAAAACCACCGTTCGCCGACGAGCCGCCGTCGCACGGGTCGCTCGCATCGCGCGTGATCAGTGACTTGGTGTTGCCGATCCACTGCGGTGCGGCGAGAGCGGCGAAGTAGTAGTTCGCGCCGTTGTTGGAGTCCCACGCCTGGCAACCGGGGATGGCCGTGTTCTCGAACCAGACGGTGACGCCGCGCGCATCCGACGGGACGGCGATCGTCGGCGACGAGTCGCGCACGCTCGCATCGCGGCGCTGACCGCCCGGCGAGAACTCCACGTGCGCGGTGATGTCCCACAACGGATGCCCTGCTTGCGAGTTGCGGCACGTCGTCAGGCGCGCGGTGTCGTAGACGATCGTCACCTGGCCGCCTGGTGCGAGCACGCCGTCGCGGTGCTGATGAAAGCTCGCGTCGAACACGAGCTGCGCGTTCGTCGGGCCGGCAGCAGCGGCACATACCGTCGCGTCGTTCCCGATCGCGAGGTCCGGGTTCGTCAGCGTGTAGTTCGCGAAGTCGCTCGCATTGCGGTTGTGATCAAACAGGCGACCGCCCTCGCTCATCGCGATGAACGGAACGACCTCGATCTTCGCGTTCGACAGCGACGTCCCGCTCCAACCGGGCCCGGGCAGTCCCGCCGAGATCGCGAACGTGAAGCGCGCGAAGCCCGGCGTCGGAGCTACCGCCGTTGCGGTCGCCGTCACCTTTGTCCAGGCGCCGCTCGGCGCCATACGGAACATCACGCTCGGAACGAGGCCCTCGCCCGCCGCTGCCGTCGAGATCTCGATATCGCCGCCCCAGATCCACGACGAGCCGGCGGTCACGTACGACAGGCCGCTGCTCTCGCGCGCGAGAGAGCGGAGCACGACGTTGCAGCTCCGGTCGGCCTGGTCAGTCGAGCCATCGACGCCGATCAGCGGCGCACCGGCCGCCTCCGTCGTGCCGTCGGTGCCGTCCCCGGATTCCGCGCAGGCGGCGAGCATGGCGATCAGGGCAAACGAGGCGAAGCGCATATGCCCCGGCGAGGAGCAGGCTCCATGCCATGCGGCCCGCGCGGGAGGTGCCATGGATCCGCGGCGTTAGACCGCGCCCCCGAGGCGCCGCGGTTCACGACGATGCGATCGGCAACGCGAGCTGTGACAGCGTGGCCGGCGGCTCGCCGACGACGGGGATTCCGTGGGCGACGGCAGCGGCAAGGGTGATGCGGACGGCGTCCAGATAGCCCGGCTCGTTCACGCCAAATCGGTAGAGCCGCTTGCCCTGCACGCGCATCTCGTCGGCGGTCAGCTCGATGGACCGGATGCGCTTCCAGCGCTCGCCAAAGATCATGTGCGGAGTGATGAGCTCGCGCTGCGCGCCCGGAAACGCGTAGTCGGAGAGGCCGAGTCCGCCGACCAACGCGACGAGCAGCGGGATCGCACCTGCCGTCGAGATGCCGACGCCAAACACCGTGGTGAGCGCTGCCACGAGCAGCATGATCCAGCCCATATCGTATGCGCGGCCCGGCGACTTCTCGAGACCTGCGAGCGAGAGCGGCGAGCTCGCTCGGACGAGCGCTGTCGTCGGGGCTGGCGGCACGGACTTCAGCTCCAGGATGCGCCGACGCTGTTGCGCAGCCTTCACGCGCGCGAGCAGCTCGTGATCTCCGCGCGCCGCCCGCGGCTCGAGGCGCTCGATCTCGGTCTTCAGTCGCTCGATCTCGGTGCGGAGCCGCTCCTCGCGGCCCTCCGACAGACGCTCGGTCGTGCGCGAACCGCGCGTCAGCTTCGGGAGCAATCGCTGGAGCGACGCGATCTTCTCCGCGAGATCGGCGTGGGACGGATTCCCGCACGTGCTTTTTGGATTGCTGCGCATCCGCAGCGTCGCCAGCGTCGAGCTCGCTTGCTTCAACATCGCCTCTGCGCTGGCGATCTCCGCGTAGATGTCGCCGCTCACGTCTCACCCGCCGCGGGCAGCTGGCGCGGAAACTCTCCGTCGACGTGGAGGCCGTGCATCGCGGCCGCCGTGCGTGCGACCTCGACAACGTGGCGATAGTTGTCCTGCGTGCTGGAGAACGAGACCTCGCCATCGTCGAAGTAAACGACGAGCCACTCCTGAAGGTGACGGCGAGTGATGCGGATCCCCTTCGCTGCCGACCACGGGCGCCCGTGGAGCATGGCGGGATTGATCTGCGCACGCAGCGTCTCCCGCTCGCGCAGCATGCGACCTCCGTGGCTGCCGGCGCCGAGGAAGGTCAGCATCAGCGCGACGCCGAAGGCGGCCGGCGGCAGAGCCGCGCCTGCGATTCCGATTGCGATCGAGATCGCGGATGCAGCGAGACCCGCCGTCGTCCACCAGCGTGCGAGCGTGCGCCCGGTGCTCCGCTGCGGCATCCAGACCCATTCGCCATCGGAGGCCGCGCTCGGCGCACTGAGCGCGACGACGGAGTCGCGTGCGTTCGCGTGATCCAGCGCTGCGATCGCGCGCTCGTGCTCTGCGAGCTTCGCCTGCATCGCGGCCGAGCCTCCGTCGAGCAGCTCCAGATCTACGTGCCGCCCCTTGAGCGCGGTGAGCTGCGCCTCCAGCTCCGGGAACAGCGACCGCGTCTCGTGCTTGGCGCGCGCTGCGGCGATCACCTCGTCAAGCGTGGCGAGCTTCGCGACCTGCGCGGCGTGCTCCTTGGACGTGCACGGCCCGCGCAGCGCCTCCAGTTCCGCGATCTCGGCCGAGACGACGCGCAGCTCGGCCTGCACCGACGCCAAGCGCAGTCGCGCAGCATCGGCATCGTCGCGGTACATCCGCTAAGCGTACTACCGCTTTACGAGAACGCGACCCGAGTGAGCAGGCACGGTTACGTCGACGGTGCCGCCTGCGACAGTGAACGTCTTACCGTCGCTGCCGGGCATCAGGTCGCTCAGCGTGCCGGAGAGCGTCGTGTGCATGCACGCTCCGCCCTCGGCCTGCGGAGCGCACGTCTCGCTGTCCTGATCGCCCGCGTTGATGACAACGAGGACCGTCTGTTCGGGGGTGACGCGCTCGAACGCGAAGATACCGGCATCGCGGCGCGCACCCGCGACGGTCGTGGACCAGGTCGGCGAGACCGTGCCGCGGCGGAGCGCGACGTTGTCCTTGCGCATCTGGATCATCGCCTTGGTCAGGTTGAACGTCGGGTTATCCTCGGAGAACGGCGCGTAGCCGTCATCGTCATTGCCGCGCCACATGTCCTCGCGGTTCTTGGGATCGACCCCGCCGTGGAACTTCTGCTCCGTGCCGTAGTAGACGCACGGGATGCCGTCCCACGTCATGAGGTAGAGCAGCGCCGGCACGAGCACGTCGCTATTCGCCTTCTCGAACAGGAAGCGCGGCAGATCGTGGTTGTCGAGGAAGTTCACGAGCAGCTGGTTCGGCGGGAGACCGACGCCGCCGTTCTCCGACGTCGCGTGCGCCGTTGCGCCCCACGTCGGGCCGACCGAGTAGCCGTTCGTCGCGCACCACGGATCCTGCGGCTTGCCGTAGCGGCTATCGAGCAGGCACTCGAGGTTCTTCGTCGGCTGGTTGGAGCCGAACACGGCGTCGATGCCGCGGTACTTCTGCGAGAAGTAGAACATCGAGTCGAAGCGACCGAACGAGCCGGCGGCATCGCTCCCGCCCCACGTGTAGCTACCGATGAGGTCGTCGTTTCCGTCGAAGCCCTCGCCGAAGATGAAGAAGTTCTGCTTGCCGAGCGACTTCGCCTTGGCGCGCATCGCGTCCGTGAAATCACCCCAGAAGCCACGCACGTTGCGCGCGATCTCCGGGCGATCGATGTGCTTCACCGTGTCGATGCGGAAGCCGTCGAAGTCCGCGACCTCGATCCAGTACTCGAACGACTTGATCAACGCCTCTTTGACGTCGGGGTTGTCCGTGTTGAGATCCTTCAGGCCGCCCGGGAAGTCGCCCGTCGTCTCCTGCTCGCGGACGAAGTCCTTCGAGTAGTCGCCCTCGTGCCACCAGACGTAGACGCGGCCCTTGCGGTTGTACCAGCTCGGATCGTCGAACCACGCCTTGCTCTCGTCCCACTTGAACCAGTCGGGCGGACGCGGCGGCGGCGTGCGGTTCTTGTCGGGCCAATCCGTGAAGCGAACGTCAGCGGGACCGCTAAAGCCGAGCGACGTCCATCCCTGCACGCCGCGTGGGTCGTAGTCGGGATCCCACTCGATGATGCGCTCGAGGTAGCTGCCGCCGTCCTTGCAGTACTCCATCTCGTCGGCGCTGCACGCCGCGGGATTGTCGCGACAGACCTGCAGACACGTGTGCGAATTGCCGCCGCCGCTGATCGTGTCGTCGGGCTGACCGTTGCCGTTGATGTCGTAATAGAAGAGCTGGCCCATGTGGTTCGTGACCACATCGAGGATCACGAGCATGCCCTTCTTGTGCGCCTTGTCGACGAGCTCGCGCAGCTTGGAGATGTCCCCAAAGTGCGCGTTGGGGCGCAGGAAGTCCTGCGTCCAGTAGCCGTGGTAGCTCGCGAAGCCTGCGTCCTCTTCCGTGTTCTTCACGACTGGCGAGATCCACAGCGCGGTGACGCCGAGATCCTGCAGGTAGTCGAGCTTGTCGATCACGCCCTGCCAATCGCCACCGTGATACTTGCCGGGCACGCTCGGTTCGACGTTGATGTCGTTGTTCGGATCGCCGTTGGAGAAGCGATCGATCACGATCTGGTAGATGACCTGGTCGCGCCAATCGAGCCCGGCGTTTGCCTGGTGAGGCAGGTCCGTCGGGTGCTCGAGGTCATCGGCGCCGCCACACGCAACGAGGAGGGCAAGGGCAGCGGTCGCGAAGCGCAACATGGTGGACATCGACGAGCACGATCCGTGCCCCACTGCCCTACATGGGATCAAGACATTAAATTCGCCGGGTCTCCGTCGACGTTGCCGAATGCAACACGCAACCAAGGATCCGCGACGTTCCGGTGTTGTGGGGCGGATTTGCAGCGGGTCCACGACCGCGCTACGACGGTGCGATGGCATCGAAGGTCGTACGCGTCGTGCGGCTGCTCGTTGTCGTGCTCCTGAAGACCCTGTGGGTCGGCGCGATGATCGCGGTCCCGCTGTTCGGGTTTTGGCTCGCATCGTCGCTCGCGGCGTACTCGAACGCGTCTGTCACGGTCGCGCTTCTCGTCGGCCTCGCGTTGTTTCCACTTGCCCCCGTGGCGTGGGAGCTGGTCGCGCGCTGGCGACGCACGCGCAATGGGGACGAGACGCGGTCGGTGCTCACCACGCTCGATCGGCTCGTGCTCCGTACGCTGCTGCTGAACGGGTTGTTCCTCGGCTTCATGATCTGGAGAAAGCCCGAGGTCGCGTTTCGGGCGATGGCCGTGCGCGGTGACTGGTTTCTCGACGGCAACGACGGCGATGTCGCGAACACGGTGCGCTCCGGGATCCTGTGGGCCGCCGATCACTTCGAGCAGCGCTGGCACAAGCAGAAGACCGAGAACGGCACGAGCGACGCGGCGCCGACGGACGTGACGGGTGGCAGCGACACTGCGTGGCCGTTACCCGCGCAGCCCGACGCACAAGCGACGGTGCCCGACGAGGTCGCGACGAGCCCCGACGCTGTCGGCAAGTTCCTCGCGCTGCGCATCACCGACAAGCGACGGCTCGCCAAGGCCGTGCACGACTACGTGATCCTGCGGCTGCACTACGACAGGCCGACGTTCGAGCATCGCGATGATTCGAACCACGTGCGTCCATCGCAGCAAGCGAACGACGTGTTCGCCGCGAAGACCGGCGTGTGCGAGGGCTACGCGCGACTCTATGAGGCGATCGGACGCGCGGCGGGCCTCGACGTCGCGTACGTCACCGGCTTCGTGCGCGGCGATCGGTACAAGGTCCCGACGGAGGGAACCGACGAAGCGATCAAGACGGCCCTCGAGGGCTATGGCCACGCATGGAACGCCGTGAAGATCGACGGCCTGTGGTTGCTCGTCGACACGACGTGGGACGACATGGACGACAGCGGCACCGGCGATGCGACGGCGATGCGGACGACGTACCTGTTCACGCCACCCCAGTGGTTCCGCCGCGATCACCTGCCCGAGCTCCCGCAGTGGCAGCTCACCGCGCCGGTGCTGACAGCGGGGAGCTTTGCGCGGCAGCCGATGATGGACGCGACCGCGGGCGCGATCGGCGTCGATATTGTCGATCCCGTCCGCTCGCAGATCGATGTCGACGGCGACGCAGAGGTTACGCTCACGAACCCGCGCCATGCCGCGGTGTTGGCGACGCTGTCGGACCTGGGCCAGCCCTCGAATACGGGCACCGAGTGCGTCGTGCGGAGCGACGGTGATACGACGCACGTTCGCTGCGCCACGACGCCCGGCCAGCACGTGCTGACGCTGTTTGGAGCCCCTGCGGGCGAGCACCAGTTGTGGGGAATCGGAACCGTCCTCGTGAATCGCCGCTGAAAATTGCGACCTTCTTCGGGGCTCCACCCACTAGAACGCACCGTTTCTTTCGGCTGCTCCAGAGTGGGCTATCCAACGGGATCTACGGGCAGAACCGGGCTAGACTATGGCCGTGTCAACGACCGGCTCGCCTGGCGCGCTGCTTCGCGCCGTTATCGATGCATCGCGCCGGCTCGACGAGCTGTCGACCGCCCGAGTGATCGAGCAAGCCGCCGAGCTCGTTCATAAACAGCAGAAGAGCGGCGTCGCGCTCGGCACGATCACGCCCGAGGCAGTCTTCGTCGGCGAAACGGGTGTGGAGCTGCGCTCGAGCATCCCGTCGATGTCGAGCAACGTGTACGCGGCGCCGGAGACGGCGGGCGGCAAGACGGGCGATCGCCGCAGCGACGTGTACTCGCTCGGCGCGGTGCTCTGGGAAGCGCTCGCGCACGAGAGGCTGACGCTCGGCAAGTTCACGCCTCCCAGCGAGCTCAACGCAAACGTCCCGAGCGAGCTCGACGCGATCTGCAAGAAGGCGCTCGCGCTGGCTCCAGGCGATCGGTATCCGAGTGCAAAGGTGATGGCCGCGGAGATCGCGACCGTTCTCGAAGACGCCGGCTATCCCGACGACCAATCGATGCTCTCGGCGTACTTGAAGGACGCGTTCCCGCCGCAGACCGCGGGGTCAGCGCTCGCTGCCAAGCTCGCGGCGGCGCCAAGCGCGGCGCCAAGTGCGGCGCCAAGCGCGGCGGATAAAGCCGCGCGCAAAGAGCTCAACCAGACGATGATGGGCATGAAGGCGAGCGATCTCGGCATCACGCCCGAGACGGTCAAGGCCGCCGCAACGCCTGCGCCCGCTGCAGAGAGAGTCGTCGCAGCTCCCGTCGTTGCGCCGCCCGTCGTTGCGGCTCGGCCTGTCGAGGAGCCTCATCCGTCTGCGACGCAGGCCATGATGGCGGCTCGCCCGCTTCCTTCGGCGGCCGAAGCAAATCTCGTCGCCGAACCGATCAAGCCGGCGCCGGCGCAAAATCTTCACCAGACGCTGCCGTTTGGCTCGAACGCGGTGTCCGCGACGGAGCTCGCGACCGCTGTCGCGCAACTGTCGCAAAAGCCGGGCGTGCCGTCTCCCGATCCCGACGCGCAGGTCCCGACGACGCTGTTCAACAAGCTCGATACGGCCGATCTGACGGTCAAAGAGATCCCGAAGATCGATCCGCCGAAGGTCGAAGAGCCCGTCGTCGCGAAGAGGGTCGACAACGACAAGAAGCCCGAGAAGAAGCCGTCGATCGCGAGCGCGGAGACCGTCGCGACGCCAGCACTGGTGCCGACCGCAAAGGCTGACGCCAGGGACGACAAGGCGGCCACTGCCGAGGCGAAGCCGACCGAGTCCAAGAGCGAAAAACCGCAGGCGACGATCCTCGACGAGAAACAGCTCGATGCGCCAGCGCCCGCCGCGACGATCGCGGGTCTCCCTGCGATGCCGCCTGGCGCAGGCGATGCGCCGGTTCCTACGTTCAACGACGACGATTTCGCGACGGGAACGGGCAAGAAGTATCCCGACGGTCCGCCGGCCATGCCGGAGCCGCTCAAGCCGACGGACGTCAAGCCGACCAACCTCGCTGCCAAGGCGAGCGCGTCGACGACGAGCGCCGGTGCCACGGCAACTAGCTCCGCATCGACGGCGACGCCAGCCTCGGATCCATCGGCAGCCGTCTCGCTTCCGTTCCGCTCGCGCCGCGATTCGGCGGGCGACATGGTGTTCGAGAGGTGGGCATCGAGCACCGGCGAGCACGGTGCCATCCTCGAAGATAGCCACGAGGAGGACATCCTCGAGGAGCAGCGCAAGCAGAGGAAGCGGCTGATCATCGGCGTCGGTGGTTCGCTCGCCGTGATCCTCGTGCTCGCGATCGTCGCGCTCGCGTTCGGCGGCAAGAAGACCGTCCCCAAGAAAGAGGACACGGCTGCGCAGACGGGTCCGTCGCGCACGGCTCCGGAGCCGTCGACCAAGGCGACCGATTCTCCGACCGCACCAACGGAACAACCGGCGGGTGTTGGCTCGGATAACGGCTCGGCTGGCTCCGCGACGGGATCCGATACCGGCTCCGCAGGCTCGGCAGCGACAGGATCTGGCGATCCAGGCTCCGGGGGTTCTGCGGTGCAGGCCGTGGGCTCGGATCAGGGAAGCGCGGCTCAAGCGGCGGCGCAGCAGAAGACAGCCGACGAAGCAGCGGCGATGCAAAAGGCAGCTGACGAAGCGGCCGCGCAGAAGAAGGCGGACGATGACGCCGCGGCCAAGAAGGCCGAGGACGATCGCATCGCCAAAGAGAAGGCCGACGCCGACGCGGCGAAGAAGACTGACGCAGATCGCGTCGCGCAGGAGAAAGCGGATGCAGCGGCGGCAAAGAAGACCGACGCCGAGCGCATCGCGCAGGAAAAGACGGACGCTGCCGCAGCGAAGAAGGCCAAGGCCGACGAAGAAAAGCAGGCGAAGGCCGACGCGAAGGCAAAGGCCGAGGCCGACAAGCTCGCGAAGGCCGACGCGGCGAAGGCAAGAGCCGAGGCCGACAAGCAGGCCAAGGCCGACGCGAAGGCCAAGGCCGATGCCGACAAGCAGGCCAAGGCGGACGCTGCGAAGCTACAGGCGAAGGCCGAACCCAAGAAGACCGAGCCCAAGAAGACCGAGCCCAAGAAAGCGGAGCCGAAGAAGGTCGCGAAGGCAGAGCCGATCGATCCGTACGCGGAGCCGAAGAAAACGCCGGCCGGCGGTGGCGATCCAGCCGCGCAGTACAAGCTCGGCTTCCAGCAATTCGTGCACGGCGACAGCGCGGGCGCACTGCAGACGTTCCGCGACTCGCTCGCTGCGAACCCCGGGTATCCGCCTACGTACCGTGGCCTCGGGCTCGTCTACGAAAAGACGGGTCAGAAGGGCCAAGCGAAGCGAGCGTTCTCGCGTTACCTGCAGCTCTCCCCCGACGCGCCGGATGCGGAACAGATCCGCGAGCGCATGCAGCGCCTATGAGCAAATCAATGAAGCGCATCGTCGCCGCAGCGCTCGTCGCAGCGATGGTCTCGCCCGCCTGGGCCGACCCTCGCAAGATGCTCGTGCTGCAGGCCGAGGGCCGCTCCGACGGTAAGATCAAAGTCCAGGTCGACGCTGCGATCATCAAGCTCGCCAAGACCACCGACGCCCAGATCTCGCCCGGCGACATCTCGATGACGGACGCTGCTGCTGCCGTCGGCTGCCAGATCGACGCCCCCGGATGCAGCGACGAGATCCTGCAGATGCTCTCGGTCGACGAGCTCGTCTACGCCGTCGTGTCGCCCAAGCCGGGAGGCAACGAAGTGATCGCGTATCGCATCGGTAAAGGCGGCACCAAGCGCGAAGCGAAGTCGATGATCCTGACCGGCAAGCCGGCCGACAAGATCGACGGTGTCGCCGCGCTGTTCCTCCAGTCGACGACGAACTCGCTTCCACCAGCTGGGACGCCCACGCCGGTCGCGGAACCGCCGGTCACGACGGCAGAACCGCAGCCGTTGCCGACGACCACGGAGTTGCCGCCGGAGCCCACGACGACCACCACCACGACCACCACCACGGTCCGCCCCGCAGAGCAGCCGCCGCAGTACGTCGATCAGCCGCAACCCAAGAGCAAGTGGCCGTTGATCGGGACCATCACCGGCGGCGGCATGGTGCTGCTCGGCTTTGCGTGTTGGGGCAAGGCATCGAGCGTCCAGAGCGAGATCGACGGTGCACCAACGGCGACACGCGCTGACCTGAACCACATCAAGGACCTCGAGAAGAACGGCGACGGCTTTGCGGGTCTCGGCAACATCATGTTCATCGGCGGTGCCGTGCTCGGCGGCATCAGCGCGTACTACCTGGTCAAGCAACGCCGCTCTGGCGCCACCACCACCGCACGTATTCAGCCCACCGCGTTCGACCACGGCGCAGGCATCGCGCTCACCATTGGAGGTTCTCCGTGAAGCTCGTCATCGGTTGGCTCGCTGCCATCACGCTCGCGCTTGTCATCATCGGAAGTTGCTCCATCAACCACCGCAGCTCGGAGTACGAGTGCGCCACACCGTCGGACTGCAACCAGTTCCCCGGCCGCACGTGTACCGACGGCTTCTGCGTGACAGGAAGCGATCCTGTCGATGCGCGCGTTGGCGACGGCGTCGTCCCTGATGGACGCGTCGTCGACGCGATGCCCGACGCAGCCACCTGCCCACTCCAGTGCTCCAGCTGCAACATGGGCACGAAGACGTGCACCATCGATTGCTCGATCAACAGCTGTAACGACAGCGTCGTCTGCCCTGCCGGCTGGAACTGCTCTATCGGCTGCAACACGGCGAACTCGTGTACGCACGGCGTCGACTGCAGCGACTCGTTGTCCTGCAAGGTCACGTGCAGCGGCGCCGGCTCGTGCCGCGATCTGGACTGCGGTGACGGCCAGTGCTCGGTCACCTGCAGCGGCAACAACTCGTGCCGTAACATGGACTGCAGCAACTCGTGCGCGTGCGACATCTCGTGCGGAACCTTTGCCTCCTGCGAAGCAACGGTGTGCCCCACCGGGTGCGCTCTCGGTAGCGGTCGCTGCTCGTCGCAGCTGTCCAACCAGTGCGATACGTGCCCGTAGTCAGCGCGGCGTGATCGAGATGGCCAGGTCCTCGACGCCGGCCTGGATGTACAACACGCTTCGCGCGCTCGTGTACTCGATCCCGACGTAGCCCTCGTCGTCGACGACGGGCTTGGGTGCACCGAAGTCGCGACGCAGCGCCGCGAACATGCTCTTGCGCTGGTCGTCGGCGACACGACCCTCGAGCGTCACGTGATCGATCTTCTTGGTCTTCGCGCTGACGTGCAGCGTGAGCTCCCACGGGTCGGATCCCCAGGGCACTTGGGTCCGCACGTACCCCTGCTGCTCCGCCGTCGACTCGGCTGCATCGCTGTCGTCGTCGCCCGACTCCATGCGCATGTCGTCGCCGTACTTCTTCTGCGCGACGGCGAGCGTGCTGCCGAGGAGCGCGCCCGCTTCCGCGACCATCTTGTCGCTCGGCATCGCGACCGTATCGCCGTCGGTGCTCTCCGCCTTGGTCGGCGCTGTCACGGCGGAGAACTGCAGCACCGTCCGCGTGGGGGGCTTCGCCTTGTACTTCACGTCGCCGGTGCCGAACGAATCGAAGTCCGGCTCGAAGCCCGGATAGGCGGAGAGCTCCGCTGTCCACCCCGCTGCGCCGGCTCCCCATGTCGCCTTGATCTGCGACATGAAGCGCGTGCTCTCGCTGGAGTCCTCGGCGCCGTTGCCCCACGCCGCATGGACCGCGTCGATGAGCGTGCTCGGATGCGCATCGTCGACGACGATCACACCCGTGAGGCGATCACCGTCGAACACCAGCACGCCGACGCGGTCGCCGCCGATCGCAAACGTGAGGTCTGGCTCGGCGTGCACCGTCCAGTCGCTGTTCAGCGTTCCTGGCGGGATCCCCGCGCAGATCGCGAGCGCGTCCTTCTTGCGCATGAACGGCTTGAGCTTCGCGAACACCGGCGGCAGGTCGATGCTGCTGGTGAGCTTCAGGGCATCGGCGACCGCAGGAGGCAACGGAACGACGGGCGCCGCGGGTGTTGGTCGCGCCTCGGTCGTCGGCGGCGCCTGCGCTGGATCGGGCGGCTTGCTCTGGTGGTCCTCGCGCTTCTCGCCGCAACTGGCGAGCGCGAGCAGCAGCGCGCTAGCGATACGTAGAGCTGTTGAACCACCACTC
>DASYDE010000102.1:0-192310 GCA_036499725.1 Kofleriaceae bacterium | reverse complement strand
ACGCCGTGAACTTCGCGAAGCCCTTCGTCGACTGCACCTTCGTGATCGCAGCCGTCAACGTGGTCTTGCCATGGTCGACGTGACCGATGGTGCCGATGTTGACGTGGGGCTTGTTGCGGACGAATTTTTCCTTCGACATTTTTGAGCTATCTCTCGGTGGGTTCGGGTGGTCGGTTGCTGGCGGAGCCCTCTGACAGAATTGAACTGTCGACCCCCTCCTTACCAAGGAGGTGCACTGCCACTGTGCTAAGAGGGCGAAGAGTCGGCGCAGGTTTTAACAGAAACTCACGCCAAGGAAAGACCTGCAGCGCGATCGTTGGGAGCGATCGCGCTGGAGCGGGCGAAGGGGTTCGAACCCTCGACAGCCAGCTTGGAAGGCTGGCGCTCTACCAACTGAGCTACACCCGCGGGGTGAAAGGTTGTGGACGAAGGTGGATTCGAACCACCGAAGGCATAAGCCGGCAGATTTACAGTCTGCTCCCTTTGGCCACTCGGGCATTCGTCCGGGAAAAGTCGTTAAGTTTTCAGAGCTGGCGGCGGGACTCGAACCCGCGACCTCCTGATTACAAGTCAGGTGCTCTACCAGTTGAGCTACGCCAGCAGGTCCCCGGGAGAGCGCTGAGACATATAAATGACGCTCCTTGACCCGTCAAGCGAATCGCAGGCGCGTCCGCTATAGCGCCGGTTTCTCGTACAGGCCGGACGCCTCTTTCGCCAGGCGCTCCTGGATCTCGAGGGACTGGGTGGTCGAAGCGCGGCTCCACTCGGTGTCGACGCCGTAGGCCTTTGCGAGCTCGATGTTCATCCGGTGCCCCTCGAGCGCCTTCTGCAGGTGCTCTTTGACGCGCGCGTGGACCTCGGCGACGTACGTCGGGCGAGCCTCGAGGGCGACGTGCTTGGGGTACGGAGCTTTGACGTGCGCCTCCCACAGCTCGACGAAGATCTGGGACATCTGGTAGCCCGACGCGGTCGCCCAGTACGCGGATCTGAACTGGAGCGACTCCTTCCATAGATCGTAGGCGGCGACGGCGAACGTGCGCTTCTTCTCGAGGTCCGCGACCATGTCGTCGTCGCCGGTGCGCAGCGTCTGGTAGGTGAAGCGGTGGTGCTGGATCTCGCCGCGGTAGTACTGTGCCATCGCGATGTAATAGGGGTCGTCGATGTGCGGCGCCTTGCGCCACTCGGCGACGGCGGCCTGCAGCGCGATCTCGGCGTCATCCAGCTTGTCGAGCGCGAGCAGGACGTAGCCCTTGCGGGCGAACGCCTCGATCCGGTCGGCAAACGTGAGGTTCGGTCGCGCGAGGACTTCGGCGAGCGTCGCCAGGGCATCGCTCCACTGCGCCTTGTCGCTCTGGAGCGCCACTATATAGAGGTGCCCCTCGATCGACTCGTGGGACTGCGGATAGGTGGCGATGAGCTCGCGCAGCGCCGCGATGGTCTGGTCGATCTCTCCGCGCTTGTCGTAGAGCGCGGCGATGTTGAACAGCGAGACCGGTGCGTACTGCGAGTCAGGGAACTCGTGGACGAGCTGGCGATAGCGTCCGATCGCGTCCTGCGAGCTCCCCGCCTTCGCGGCATCGGTCGCGGCGCGGAACAAGTCGGACGATGCAACCGAGGTCAGCTCGGGCTCGCCTCCCACTCCCGTGGAGGTCGCGCGGATGCGGATGATGTCGAGGTCGACGACGCGTGGATCCTTGAGCGTGGAGTCGTGGGCCGCATCACCGCTGGGGCTGGTCGGTTTCGCGATCGCGATGTCGTCCGCGGGCTTGATCGCCGGCGCGGCCGGCATTGCCGGATGCGCGGCAGGGGCACCACACGCGGCGAGCGCGACAAACAGCAGGACCCGGCGCATGTCACTAGTTATGACGCACGAGCCGACCGTTCGGTGTGCCGGACATGCGGAACGGACCAAACGTCGTTGCTTCAGTACGTTACGGGCAGCGCGCGCGGACGACGCTGATGGTCGTGTAGGTCCCGATCACGAAGTCGAGCACACCGTCATGGTCGAGGTCCGCGGCGTGAACGTCGTTGGGGTACTCGCCGGTCATGTAGCTGCGCGGCAGGGCGAACGTACCGTCGCCGTGACCGTCGAGGATATCGAGCGAGTTCGCGGTGTCATTGGCCCCGATGATGTCGAGGTCCGGGCCGTCGACGCGGGCCGTCGTTCCCAGCTCGATGTGACCCGGGACCGGCGAGGTCGGCCCCGCCGTGAACGTCCCGCTGTTCATGCCGAAGAGCATCTGCAGGGTTCCCGCGGTGCCTGCGGTTTGCTTCACGACGACATCGAGCGCGCCGTCGCCGTCGAAGTCCGCACACAGCATCCGCTTGCTCGCCGCGCTCAGGGCCGTGTCGAGTGGCGGTTGGAACGTTCGATCCCCGTTGCCGAGCCACACCGTGACGGCGTCGGGTCCGGCGGTCGTGAACACCAGATCGATGTCGCCATCTCCATCGACATCGGCCGCCGTCAGATCGCGCGCGGGCGAGACGGTCGTCAGATCGACGCGCGGAGCGAACGTTCCATCACCGTTGTTGCGAAAGACGCTGATGGTCGGCACCAGCATCGCCGCGACCACGATCTCGGGGCGACCGTCGTGATCCAGATCGACGAGCGCGACGCTGCTTGGCTCTCCCAGGTACGGGTACCCGACTGGCGGCCGGAACGTCCGATCGCCGTTGTTGTGCGCGACGACGACCTGGGTCATGTCCGCCGACACTCCGACGAGGTCTGGGAGTCCATCGCCGTCGACATCGCCCGACGCCGCGCTCGACCGAAACGTGAGTTGCGCCGCGGGGAAGTCACGGCGGTCCTCGAACGTGCCGTCACCGGCGCCAAACCAGAGCGACGACCCGGTGACGCCGATACCGAGCGCGTCGAGCTCCCCGTCCCCATCGAAGTCGTCGAGCAGGCTCGAGTAGAGCGTCGTCGGGACGGGGTATTCGACGACTTGGTCGAGGCCCGCATCGGTGCCGAGCGCGATCGCGATATCCACCAAGACCGTCGATACGAGGTCGAGCCTTCCGTCGCCGTCGAGATCGCCCAGCGCGACCGAGACTGGCTGTGCGCCGACGTTCAGCTCTCGTTGATCGAAGGTCCCGTCGCCGCGGTTGACGAACAGGTCCGTGATCTCCTCGCCCTGAGAGGCGACCACGACATCCACGATGCCATCGCCCGTCACGTCGCCGACCGCGAAGTCGGCATTGACGTCGCCGAGCGTCATGTAGGTGACGCCGGGCGCAAACGTGCCCGTGCCTTCATTGTGGAAGAACGTCACCGACTGGCCGCTGTCCCCGAGCATGAGCTCGTCACGGCCGTCACCGTCGAGATCGGCAACACCGAGGCTCCCATAGGTGTAGGTCGGATCGACGGGCACCGACGCAGGGGCCGCGAGCGTCCCATCGCCCCGCCCCCGCAGCACGAACATCGCGTCATCCGTGGAGTCCACACTCACGATGTCCGCGATTCCGTCCCCATCGACCTGACCGAACGCGACCGCATCCTGTGGCCCGCCGAGGGGGATCGGCACGCCCGCGGAGAGGTTGCGCCCCGTCGCGAGATGCACCACGAGGCCGGTGTCGCAGGCGACGACGAGATCGGCATCGCCATCGCCGTCGAGATCCGTCGCCGCAACTCCCGCTGGAGCCATCCCGGTCGCGACGAGCATCTCGGGTTGAAACGTCCCGTCGCCGTTGCCCCAAAAGACGCCGAGCGACGCGAGGTCTCGCTCGGCCGCGACTAGATCGAGTACCCCGTCTCCATCGACATCAGCGACCACGAGACGGAAGTTCAAACCGCTGATCGCGTACCCGGTGAACCGATCGAAGGTCGCGTCACCGCGGCCGAGGCGAACTCGGATCTCGGTATTGTTACTCGTCGCGATGTCGAGATCGCCATCGCGATCGAGATCCGCGAGCGTGACGTCGCCCGCATAACCGCCCTCGACCAGCCACGGCACCATCGGGTAGCCGCCGCGAACGCATGCGAGCGGAGGTGGTCCGACTGGTTGGACCGACGCGAAGTCGATGCGACCGCAAGCGCACAGCGCGACCAGGCAGAGAAGGAGACGCATCGCTCGGGTCGGTCACGAGTCTACCCGCTGCCCCGAAGCGCCCGCTAGCCAGCGGCTAAACAGTGCGATCTTCGTTGACTGCGTGGCTGTCACACCGCTCTGCTATGGGGTGATCAATCCATGAAGGTCGCGTTCACTCACAATCTTCGGTTGACGGACGTCCGCGAAACCGAAAAAGAAGCCGAGTACGACTCTGCCGAGACCGTGAGCGCGATCGCCGCGGCGATCGAGGCCGCGGGACACGAGGTGGAGAAGGTCGAAGTCTCGGGGCCCGCAGCAAATCTGCTCGAGCGCCTCGAAGCGATCGATCCCGACATCATCTTCAACACCGCCGAGGGACAGACGGGCCGGATGCGCGAAGCGTTCTACCCTGCCCTGTTCGAGGAGCTCGGCATCCCGTTCACGGGTAGCGACGCGTACACGAACGCGATCACGCTCGACAAGTGGATCACCAAGCTCTCGGTCGCTCGCGCTGGCATCGACACCGCGCGCGGTCAGCTCGTCACCGTTCGCAACTTCGAGTACCTGATCGAGCGTGGCCTCGGGCTCGCGTTTCCGGTGATCGTCAAGCCCAACCACGAGGGCTCGTCCAAGGGCATCTACTCGCCCGCCGGCGCGTCGGCATCGGCGTCGTTCGGCAACGGCTCGTCCATCGTTCGCGAGCCCAAGGATCTGCAGAGCGCGCTCAAGGCCGCCCTGCGCGCGTACCCGGACGGCGTTCTCGTCGAGGAGTACATCGAAGGTGCGGACATCTCGCTCGGCTTCATCGAAGGCGTGGGGCACGACGATGGTCTGCTCACGCCCGTCGAGATGCTGTTCGAATCGGACCGCAACGCGACGGTCGGCGACCGCCAGTACAACATCTACGACTACCGCCTGAAGAACGTCGAACCCGGCAAGGTGCAGTACCGCTGCCCGGCGAACATCCCGCGCGATGTCGCGGCGCGCCTGCGCTCGATCTCCATGGAAGTCGTCCGCGCGCTCGGCTTGCGCGACATGGCGCGGCTCGACTACCGCGTCACGCAAGAGGGCCGCATCTATCTGCTGGAGGCCAACTCGCTCCCGCAGCTCGCGTCGCACTCGTCGCTGTTCGCAGCGACGGCGCAGGTCGGCCTGACCTACAACGCGACCATCGCGTCGATCCTCAACGCGGCCGCGCTGCGCTGTGGTCTCGCCACCGCGGCGCAGCTCAACAACGGCACCCGCCGCCCGCGCAGGTCGCAGCCCATCCGCGTTGGCTTCACGTACAACGTCAAGCGCAGCAAAGAGGGAGACGACGAGGCCGAGTGGGATCCGCCGGAGACCATCATCGCGATCGCCAACGCGCTCGCGCGCCAGGGTCACATCGTGGTGCACCTCGAGGCCACGCCGGACCTGCCCCGCGTGCTCGCCGAAGCAGACGTCGACCTCATCTTCAACATCGCGGAAGGCGTCGAAGGACGTAACCGCGAGGCGCAGGTCCCCGCGCTGTGCGAGCTGCTCGGCATCCCTTACACGGGCTCTGACTCGGCCACGCTAGCCATCGCGCTCGACAAGGCGCTCGGCAAGAAGGTGCTGATGCAGCACGACATCCTCACGCCCAAGTTCCAGCTGATGGAATCTGCGCGCGAGCGTCTGTCGAGCGACATGAAGTTCCCGCTCATCGTGAAGCCGAACGCGGAAGGCTCGTCCAAGGGCATCGACTCGACCAACGTCGTCGACACCGAGGAGGAGTTACGCACCGCCGTGAAGCTCTGCGTCGAGAAGTACCGCCAGCCCGCCCTCGTCGAGGAGTACATCAAGGGCCGCGAGTTCACGGTCGGTCTCCTCGGTGACAAGCGCCCGCGCGTGCTGCCGCCGATGGAGATCCGGTTCAAGGCGACGGACAACGATCGCCCGGTCTACGACTTCGGCGTCAAGCAGGAGTGGGAGAAGCACGTCTATTACGAGTGCCCCGCCAAGCTGACGGAGTCCGAGCTCAAGGCGATGGAGAAGATCGCGCGCGCCACGTTCTGGGCGCTCGATTGCCGCGACGTCGCACGTGTCGACCTGCGCATGGACGCCGAGGGCCGCATCTACGTCCTCGAGGTGAATCCCCTGCCCGGCCTGACGCCGGACTACTCGGACCTCGTGCTGATCACCAAGGCGATCGGCATCGAGTACGACCAGCTGATCGCCGAGATCATGGTCGGCGGTCTGCGCCGCATGCGCGAGAAGCGCCGCGAGGAGCGCGAGCTGGAGCGCGAGCGCGAGGCCGCGCAGAACGCGTCCGTGACCTCGCGTAGCGATAAAGAAAAGGCCGACAAGAAGCGCATGACCGGCGCCAAGCTCGACGCCAAGCTCGAGAAGCTCGAGAAGCTCGAAGCGAAGCTCGAGGGCAAGGCCGAGCGTGAGGGCAAGGCGGAGCGCGAGGCCAAGGGGGCATCGGGCTCCGGCGCGACCTCTGCACCGAGCAGCTCGCCGTCGATCGCTCCGCCGTCGGAGTCGGGTACGCCCGTTCGCGTGAAGCGCGAGCGCAGCGAGCCTGTCGCCGGCGAGACGCGCGCGGAGACGGCGTCCGATGCCAGCGACTCGGGCGGCACCGTCAACCCGACCACCAACTGACGTCGTCGCAGTAGCCGGTGACTCCGGAGCTTGCGACTTCAGCGGGCCAGCTCCGTCCGATCCTGAGCGTGTGTTCTTTTTGCCACGGGCGCCCCGGCGAACAGCCGTTTCACATCGCGCTGTCCAGCCAGGCGATGGCGATCGGGGAACGCCGCTCGTCGACGCTCAACGTTGCTGGCAGCGCGTGCGGCGTCTGCAAGAGCCGCCTCTCGGAGTTCTCGCGCCTGCGCATCTATGCGCTGCTGGCGCTCGCAGGAGGGCTCGCGGCGCTGCTTTGGGCTGTTCCGCATGTATTTGACGGCTCCACGCTCGCGGTGCTCACCGTCATCGGTGCGCTGGTCGCGATGACCGTGACGATGCGCTCCGTGTTGCTCTGGCACCGACGGACGGCGTGCTCCCTCCTCACGCACGACATGCAGACCAACTTGCTCCGGCAGTTGCCCGACCTCGGTGGCGTGATCGCGTGGCGGGCAGTGCGCGTGTTTCCCGGCCGCCCCGAGCGCGCGATCGAGCTCGCTGATCTGCGCTGACGATCGCGAACGTCAGACGGGGAGGTACACGCGAAAGACGGTGCCGTGCGGCGCGCCGTCCTCGACTTCGATCCAGCCATCGTGCTCCTTGACGATGCCGGAGCACACCGCGAGGCCGAGGCCCGTCCCGCCCTTGCCTTCCTTGGTCGTGTAGAACGGATCGAAGATCTTGTCCTTCACGTCCGTCGGAATGCCGATGCCGGTGTCAGCGACGGACCACCGCACGAACTTCTGATCGGCGGCGCTCTCGAGGCCGGGGCGAGTGCGCTCGACAACGCGGCTCTCGACGGAGACGGAGCCGCCGTCGGGCATCGCTTGCACCGCGTTGAGCAGGAGGTTGATGAGCACCTGCTGCAGGCGATCGGAGTCCCCGGGGATCTTGGGGAGGTTGGATTCCTTGTCGATGCGCGTCTTCACCTTCGCGTGCGAGAACTGCCCCGCGAGGAGCTCGATGGTGGTCTGCGCGAGGTCGTCGAGGTTGACGGCCTTGCGCTCGTGGGCGCCGACCTTGCGGCGCGTGAAGTCGAGTAGGCGTTGAATGATGCGCGTGATGCGCGCGGTCTGCTCCGCGACGATCTCGGCGTTCTTCTCGACAGCCTCGGGGTCCTTCGATTTCTTCTGGATGGAGCGCGCGCGCCCGGCGATGACGTTGAGCGGCGTGCCGACCTCGTGCGCGATCTCTGCTGCGAGCTGACCGATAGTCGCGAGCTTCTCCGTCTGACCGAGGCGCTGCTCGAGCGCGAGCTTGCCCTCCGTCGACCGCTGGGTCTCCGTGCGTGACTCGCGCAGCGAGAACGTCATCTCGTTAAAGCGCGTCGCGATGGCGCCGATCTCGTCGTCGCGCTCGGAGAGGATGACGTGCGACAGATCGCCCTTGGCGACGTCGTCGATGCCCGAGAGCAGCTTGGTGATCGGGCGCGAGACAAAGCGCGACGCGAGAGCACCGACGACGACGGTGGTGACAGCGACGATCAAGAGCACGAGGATGACCGCGCGCGAGTAGTCGTCCGCGTTCGATGCGAACGCCGTCGACGGCCTCCCGAGCTCGAGCATGCCGAGCACGATGCGGTCCTGCTCGCGCTCGCCGCCCGACCGGAGAGCGAGCGCGTAGAAGTAGTTGTCGTCGTCCTCCACGTCGGAGAACGTCAGCTGCGGGACGTCCGTGAGCGTCGTCAGGCGCCGCAGCTGCGCGGGTTTGACGTTGCCCGTCGATGCAGCGGCGGCCGACGCCGCGGTCTGCATGCCCGGTGGTGGCGTCGAGCCGTCGGTCGTGCGGTCTGCCATGCTGCGCGGCAGGACGGTGATGCGCCATCCGCCCGACGCGCGACCGAGCTCGCGGAGGCGGTCTTCGCTGGGCGGTTTGTAGGCGAGTGCGAGGTCGACCGGGCGCATGAGGCCTGCTGCACCGCGAGCGGCGAGCATCCTGGTGACGAGCTCCGCGCGCTGCCGCAGCCACTCGGTCTTCTCGGGTGTGGGCGCGGAGACTGTCGGGGCGACAGGGTTGGCAGGCTGCGCCGGATCGACGGGGATCCCGAGCTTCTGGTCGATGGCGACGATGTCGCGCGAGAGCGAGTCAGCGCGGTAGCGAGCGTCGCGGACAGCGTCGGCCGCGAGCGCTTCGAACGAGACGCGCAGCGTGTTCGCGACAGCGCGGGCCTCGCGATCGACAGAACCGCGGCGTTCGGCGACGCGCGCGCGCAGGTCGAACGACGCGTAGGTCGCCGACGCGAAGGCGACGACCAGCGCGGTCGCGACCGTGATGCGAGTGGCGACGTTCACCGCCGCTCAGCATGCCACGGAGGGGTCTTCCAGCGCAGTCGTCGGTGTGAACCACGACGAGCCACCCAGCGTAGGCGTCCACGCCAGCGTCCACGGAACGTCTTAGTCGTAGATCTGGTTGTTGTAGCCGCCGCCGTAGCCGTAGCCGCCGCCCGCACCGACGATCGCGTTGATCTTCTTCTCCGTGGCCTCGTCGAGGTCCGTGCCGCGGCTGCGCAGCTGGCTCGCCGCAGCGACCTTCATCTGCTCGTTCGCGTTCGGGTCAGAGACGATCTGCGTGAGCACCGTGTCGACCTCGGGGCCGGCGTTGTACGACGAGTAGATCGCCGTCGACGCGACGTTCGGGTCGGCGTCGCGCATGAGCGTCGCGAGCTGCTGCGTCGCCTTGCTGTCGTCCATCTGCTGGAGCGCCGAGATGGCGGCGATGCGCTCCTCGGGCTTGCCGCTGCGCGACGCGTCGAACACAGCGGCCTGCGCGCGGTCCGAGCCAACCTGGCCGAGCTGCGAGAGCGCGGTCGTGCGGACCGATGCGTCCTCGTCACGCGTGAGGCGGATGAGCGCATCGGTGGACGCATCGTCGGACTGCTGACCGAGCTGCTGGACGGCCGCGATGCGCACGCTCGCTTCCTTGTTGTCGAGTGCCTTGAGGAGCAGCTTGCGCGACTCCTCGGTGCCCTGCTGGGAGAGCGCGTAGACGGCCATCTGCGCCGCGCTCGCGTCCTTGCCCTCGAGCATCTCCTTCGCGAACGCCATACCCTCGGGCTCGCCGCTCTGGACGAGCTGCTGCATGACGCTGATCTTGACCGCCGAGTTGTCGCGCGCGGCGGCGATCATCGCGGACTTCACCGAGTCAGTCATCCCGACCTGGCCGAGCGCCGATGCAGCGGCACTCGCGAGATCCTTGTCCTTGCCCGTGAGCGCGGAGATGAGCGCCTGGCGCGCGTCCTCGGTGCCCATGCGGCCGAGCGACTGCGCGGCGGACTGCGCTTCTTCACGGCGACCGCTGAACAGCGAGTCGGTGAGGAGCTGCGCGACGGCCGGATCACCGGGGCGGTTCTGGCTGAGGTAGTCGAGCGCGTACGTGCGCGACTGGCCGTGCGACTTGCCCGCGACATCGAGCAGCGCATCGTAGGCCTTGGGCGTGCCCGCCGAGGAGAGCATGCGGATCGCGTCGTACTTCTCGTTGCGCGAGCCGTTCATCGCGAGCTGCGTCGCGAACGTGAGCGCCTCCGGGTTGCCGCTCTTCAACAGGCGCGGCAGCGCGCTCCGCTTGTCGGTGTTGGTGCCCTGCTTGAGGATGACGACCAGCGCGGCGTCGACATCGTCGCCCTCGAGGTTCTCGAGCATGCCGAGCGCGCCCGTGAACTGCGCGCGATCACCCATGGCGGCATTGATGAGGAGCTCGCGCGCCTCGGGGGTGCCGTTGGAGACGAGCGCGCTCGCCGCCGCGTTCGCGGACTGGCGGTCGCCGGTGTTCATGATCTCGCCGAGGACTTTGACGGCGTCGGGCGTGTTGAGCTCGCCGATCGCGGAGACCGCGATCCAGCGCGAGTTGTTCGCACCGTGGAGCGCCGCTTCCTTGAGGATGGGCAGCGCCTCGGGCGAGTGGGACTTGGCGATCGAGCTGAGCGCTGCGTTGACGAGGTTGGAGTCGCCGCCCTTTACGATCGCCATGAGCTTCTCGACGAGCTCGTCGTCGACATTGTCGATCTGCTGGATCGCCGCCGCGCCGATGCGCGTATCCGGGGCGTCGATCAGCTTCTTGAGCTGGGCTTCCGACGCGGGCGTCGAGATCTGACCGAGTGCGCTGACCGCGGTGCTCGCGATGTTGTAGTCGACGTCGGTACCGAGCTTCGCGAGGATGATGATCGCGCGGTCACCGCCGAGCTTGCCGAGGGCCGAGATGGCCTGGGTCTGGAGGTTGTCGCCGGTGTGCTGCGACATCTCGATGAGAAGCTGCTCCGCCTTCGCGCTCTGGGTGACGCCGAGAGCGGCGACCGCCGCGTTGCGCACGCTGGGGCGCTCGTCCTTGATGCGCGAGATCAACACCTCGACCGCGCGCTCCGTGGCGATCACGCCGTACACGCCGAGGGTGGCCTCGGGGAAGCCGCGGCGCGTGTCGTCCAGGAGAGGCGCGAGCGACTCGACCGTGGAGTCATCGCCCATCGCGCCGAGCTTGTCGGTCAGCTGGTTGAGCTCGTACAGGGACTTGGACGAGATCGCCCGGTCCACGAGCTCCTGGCGCGAGATCCCGGCCTGCTCCGGGGTGATGCGGAGGGGGCGCCGGAACTTCTGCGGGATGCCGCCGTCGCGAGCCTCCGTCATGGCCGCTGCGGGCTTGTTGGACGGGGTGGCATGATGTGCGCGAACCGTCGCGGCACCGGCGAGGCCAGCGAACAGGGCACAGGCGATCTTCCAGCGAGTCAGAGTGGTCATGGGCAGGGGCTCCTCGGCGTCTCGAAGGTGCTGTGTCAAACGAACGCGAAAAGGTATCGATCCATTCCGCGGTCTTTCCTGTTCAGACGGGTAAGACACCTGTTTTGTCGCGCGGTTCCGGGCGCAGATCGCACCTACACCTGTCGCAACTACTGGCCCTACGCGGTGTCCGCGCCGCACGCGGGACACCCGTTCGAATCGCGAAATAATCGCAGCGCGCTAGACGTATGGGCGCCCGCGCGCAAGGGCGCAGCGAGCGGTTTTGCACGTGCGCGTCGACGGGAAAAAAGAGAAGCGTTTTGGTCGGCGTGCATCGATTGACCGACGGCGATGCCTCCGTAGACTGGGAGCATGCTGACGTCGGAACAGACCAAAGAGTTGAAGACCAAGCTCGAGGCCGACCTCGTTCGGCTGGGCAACCACGCCCACAACACCATCGAGTTCACCATGGACCGCGACCGCGACCGCATCGGCCGCGACTCCATGGACGAGGCAACCGAGGAGGAGCACTATTCGACCCAGCTCCGCCTGGCGGACCGCGAGGCGGGCCTGGTGGGGAAGATTCAGAAGGCGATGGAACGCCTGGAATCGGGCGAAATCGACGAATGCGAGGAGTGCGCGGAGCCCATCGGCTACAAGCGCCTCCTGGCCCGGCCGGTGACAACGCTCTGTTTCGAGTGCAAGTCGGCGCGCGAGCAGGTCGAAGCGGACGAACAGCCAGAGTAGGGAGTTTGGTCACTCGCTGCGTCCTCTGGTAGAATTTTCAGCAGTTAGGGATGCGCGACAGGTATCAGATCACCGAGCGGCTGGACCACGGCGGTATGGCCGAGGTCTTCCGTGGTGTCGCGGAGTCGATGGAGGGGTTCAAAAAGAACGTCGCCATCAAGCGCATTCTCCCGAACCTCACCAAGAACCAGAAGTTCGTCGCGATGTTCCTCGACGAGGCTCGGCTATCGCTGAACCTCCAGCACGCGAACATCGTCCAGGTCTTCGACATCTCGAAGACTCCCGACAACGCCTACTTCCTGGTGATGGAGTTCGTCGATGGGTGCAACCTCAAGGGGCTCATCGAGCGACAGAAGCAGAAGGGCAAGCGGATCGACATCGGGCACACGATCTATCTGATGATCGAGTGCTGCAAGGCCCTCTACTACGCCCATAACCTCGAGCACCCCGAGAGCGGCGAGCCGCTCGGCATCGTTCACCGCGACATCTCCCCGCCGAACATTCTTCTCTCGAAGAACGGCGAGATAAAGCTGGTGGACTTCGGTCTCGCCAAGGCGAACACGCAGCTCGAGTCCACGGACCAGGGCGTCGTGAAGGGCAAGTTCAGCTACCTCTCGCCCGAGGCAGCGAGCGGTCTCCCCGTCGATCACCGCGCGGACGTGTTCGCGGTCGGCATCATCCTGTGGGAGCTGTTCACCGGGAAGCGCCTGTTCTACGGCGACACCGACTATCAGACCGTCGAGCTCGTGCGCCAGGCGCGCATTCCGGCGCTGACGCAGCACAACCCCGAGATCGAGAACGAGCTCGAGCAGGTGGTCCGCAAGGCGCTCGCTCGCGATCCCGACGAGCGCTACCAGTCCGCCGCTGACCTCGGCGACGCGCTCTCGCAGTTCCTGTTCTCTCGCCGCATGAAGGTGACGGCGCGCGACATCTCCGCGCTCGTCAAGGACACCCAGCTCGAGGCGATGCGCAAGCGCTCCGCCGAGCCCAAGGAGTCCCTCATCGACGCGCTCATCGTCGACGAGATGCAGAAGATGACGTCGCTCCTCGAGGGTAGCGGGGCGCAAGAAGCAGGCGCCCCCGGCGAAGGCGCGACCTCGCTCGATCCCAATGCGTTCGTCGACACCGCCGCGTGGGCCGACGACCTCCAGTCGCATCAGAACGCTCGCCCGGGCAACAAGAAGCAGACGAAGCCGCCGCCCAACCTGCGCGGTGTGCAGACGCCGAATCCGGCCGCGGGCATCGCGGACCAGATCGAGTCGCTCGAGTACCTCGAGTCCGGTGAAAAGACCGGCATGCACGAGAAGAGCGGCAAGCCGCCGTGGGCGATCATCATCGTCATCATGGTCCTGCTCGCCGCCGGCGCAGCGGTCGGCGTGATGCTGCTGATGCGCTAGTCCGCCACGGCGCCGACGCACCGGGCTGCCATCAACACAGAGAGTTTTGCCGCCAAGGGCGCCAAGATCGCCAAGGTGATCAAACCTCGCCGGGCGAGGGGCGCGAGGGCGTGACGTAAGAGAGTCTTGCCGCCAAGGGCGCCAGGATCGCCAAGGTGATCAAACCTCGCCGGGCGAGGAGCGCGATCCAATTCGATCCGATTCGATCCAATTCGATCCGATCGGATCCGATCCGATCCGATCCGATCCGATCCGATCCGATCCGATCCGATCCGATCTGATCCGGGTCACGCACCTCGCCGGGCGACGCCAAATTCTTCTTGGCGATCGTGGCGCCCTTGGCGGCTAACTCTCTTTACGTATCGCCCGCGCTACTCGCTCGGCGCGGCCCGCATCGTGGCGGCGAACCGGCTCGACCATGCAGAGCGGAGTGGCGGCTATCTGGCGGCTTTGAGCGCTTTGAGCTCGTCGCGATCGGGCGCGAGAACGGTGAGCTTCGCGACGGCGGTCTTCACGTCGTCCTTGCGCTTGAGACGCTGGGCGAGCTGACCGAACGAGACCCAACCATCGACGTACTCCGGGTTGTACTGGACGGCCTTGGCGGCGAACTTGATCGCCTCCTTGGGCTGCTTGTCGGAGAGCTGCGCGGCGAACAGGTACGCGACGTAGAGCGTCGGGTCTTCCTTGAGCGTCGCGTCGATCTGCTTGGACATCTCGCTCTCGTTCGAGAGGAAGTACGCCGCGACGGCGAGGCCGAAGTGGGCCTGCGCGAGACGCGCGGAGGAGGCCTTGGTGCCGAGCATCGTGGCGGCGGTGGAGTACGCGTCCAGCGCGTCCTTGGCCTTCTCGTCGGCGAGAGCGAGCTTGCCGATGACGATCTTCTCCTCGGCGCTCTCCTTGAAGCGATCGCCGGCGACCTTGCGGACGAGCGCGGCGAGAGCGGCTTGCGCCTTGAGATCGGTGCCCGCGGCGTCGGCGGCGAGCAGCAGCGTCTCGCGATCCGTATCGGACTTGTCGAGCGCGCGCGTCAGCGCCTCGGCGGCGGTGGGCAGGTCGCCCTTGCGCAGCGCGAGCCGACCGCGCTCGCGATCGAGCTGCCAGCGCGTGACGGACGGTGATTTGTCGGCGAGGTCGAGCGCCTTGGTCGCGCCTGCCGTGTCACCGACCAGTGCGCGCGCGCGAGCGACGGCGAGGAGCAGCGACGGCGGCGGATCGGCGGCGGCGGTGAGGGCAGCCTCGAGCGTGTCGTGACCGCCCTGTGGATCGCGATCCGCGATCTGCATGTCCGCGAGCTCCATGCGCGCGTCGCCGAGGCCCCCCGCGACGGCTGCTTGCAGCTCGGTCTTGGCGGCCGAGAGATCACCGAGATCGAGCTGGAGGCGGCCGAGCTCGAGATGCGCGCGACTCGCGTCGAGGGAAACGGGGCCGGCGATGACCTTCTCGAGGAGCGCCTTGGCCTTCTCGCGATCGGCGTTGTCAGAGGAGCGGCGCAGTGCGCTCGCATACGCGACGCTGTACGCGGCGGACGCGGAGTTGGGATTCCATCCCGGCTCGAGCGTGGCCTTGGCCGTCTTTGTATCGTTGTCGGCGAGAGCAACCCACGCCTTGCCGACGAGCGCTGCTTCGAGCGTGGGCGACTTCTTCAGCGCGGCTTCGAAGTCAGCGCGCGCGCCCGCGAGATCGCCGAGGGAGAGCTTCGCTTGGCCGCGCACGGCGAGACCGCGGGGCAGCGCGGCAGCATCGGCGCTCTTGTTCAGCGCCGTGATCGCATCGGCCGGCTTACCGCGCGCGAGCAGAATGTCCGCCTGCGTGATGCGAGCGCGCCGGCTCGCGGGGAACGCTTTGACCAAGCGCTCTGCGTTGGTCTCGGCGACATCGAGGGCCCCGAACCGGAACAGCGTGTCGAGCGCTTCCTCGCCGAAGCGTTGATCGTCGACGCCGACCTTGGCTGCCGCGGTGAGCGCCGCCTGCGCGCCCTTGCCGTCGCCGAGCGAGAGCTCGACTTGCGCGAGCGCGAGGTTGGCGAGCGCGAGCTGGAGCGGAGCAATGCCGCGCGTCTGCGTCGCGAACGGCTCGCTACCTTCGGCGATGAGCTTTTGCAGGAGCACCTTCATCTCGGTCGCCTGCGACGTGCCCGGAATGATCTGGCCCGCCTCGACGAGCACGAACGCTTTCTCGATGACCGCGGCGGGATGATCGGGCGCCGCTTTCAACGCCTGATCGAGCTGCCCGAGCGCATCGGCCCACGCGTTGGTCTGCGCGATCGCGTGCCCGAGGCCGACCACGTAGAGCGCGCGCGGCTCGAGCTTCACCGCACTCTGGAGCTCCGCGATCGCGGTCTTGTCGTCGCCCGCGAGGCCCGCTGCTTCACCGGCCAGATAGTGCGCGGCGCCGTCGTTAGGCGCGGCAGTGAGCGCGGCGTCGGCAGCAACCTTGGCGGCCTTGGGCTCGCCGGCATCGAGCGCGGCGTAACCAGTCGCGATCGCCGTGTCCGCCCCACCCTGCCCGTTCAAGCGCGTGAGCGCCGTCGCGAGCTCCGCGCGCCCGTCGCCGAACTCGTACGCGAGCACGCCGCGAGATCGAGCAAGCGCGGCGCGGTTGTCGAACGTCGACGACGCCTGCGCGATTCCGGCGAGTCGATCGCGCGCACCGGACCAGCCCTTCCACGTGTCCGCCTTGGCGAGGTCGACGGCTTGCGAGCGCGCGGCGCCGATCTGCTTCTGCAGGCGCATCGCGCGGATCTGAAACCCAGCAAAGACGCCGCCGCCGATGACGCCGCCACCGACAACGATCCACAGGAACACGGCGAGCGGGCTCCGCTTGCGACGGCGCGGCTGCGCGAGCTCCGCGCCCGGCATCGCGAACGCGTCCTGGTTCTGCACGACGCCTGCGGGCGGCGGCGCCCCCGCGACAAGCGCGGCGATGCGCGGGTCGATGCCTTCCGCGCGCATCGTTCCTTCGTGCGCGGCGGCCGTCGGGCTGAGCGCGGGCATGGCAGCGACCGTCTGCTGCATGGCGGCCATTTGCGGGGAGGGCATTGCCATCATCGTCGCCGCTGCGGCGTGGGGCGGCGGTGCGAGCGACGGCATGTTGGACGGTGGCAGCGGCGGAAGCGGCGCGGCCATCGTCGGTAGTGCGGATGCGATGGGCACGCCCGGTGTGAACGGCGACGGTGGTGCGTTGGGGAACGGACGCGGGGGCGGCGCCATCGTCTGCATCGTGTGCGGCTGCTGCGCGATCATTCCCGCCAAGCCGGGCGGCGGAAGGACAGCGGGCTGCGCGAGAGACGTGGGGCGCGTCGCGGCGGGCGGGTGCATCGCATCGAGCGGTCCCGACGGCATCTGCACCGCGTTGCGCACGGCGGTGTAGCCCTTGGACGGAACTGCGTTGTGCGCGCCAGTCTCGTCGTCGAGCTCGATCATGTCGTCGGATGCCAGGTCGGCGACCACCGACTGCTCGGGGCCGCGCGCGCGCTGACGACCAGCGCCTGGCGACGACGACTTCACGACAGCGCCGCGTGCTTGACCGGGCGGAGGAGCGAGGTCGTTAAAGTCGTCGTCGTCGACTTCTTCGAGGATGTCCGCTTCCATCGTCATCGACTTGTCGCCGACCGCGAACATGTCGCTGCCCGCGGGTGGCTTTCCGCGCGCGGCGCTCATCGGCTGCGCCTGGACCGGCTTGCTCTTCTTGGATCCGGGCGTCGAGATCGACGTGGGCCGCGTGAAGTGACCGTCGTCGTCGTCGCCAACCCCGTGACCGGGATACGACTTGGTGAAACCACCGCTCGCGGGCTCGAAGCTCGGTGGCTTGTTGGCCCCCGAGTCGGGCGCACCGACGAACCCGACCGCGGAGTGCGCGGCGCTCGATCGCTTCGCCAGCTTCTCCGCGCGCGACAGCAGCTCCGTGATCCGCTTGTCGCCCGGCGCGGTGGACTTGGCCTTCTTGAGCACCTCGAGCGCGGCGGGCTGGTCGCCCTTCTCGATCAGCGCCTCACCCCTGAGGGCTTGCGCCGTCATCGACGTCGGGTCGAGGTCGAGCGCGACCCGCATCTCCGCGACGACCTCGTCGAAGCGCTTGAGCGCGAGGAGTGCTTGGCCGAGCACGATGCGACCCTCGACGGCCGTGGGACGGCCGAGCAGTCCCAGACGGCAGACCTTCACTGCCTCCTGGAACTGGCCAGACGCGACGAGCGCCTGCCCCTTAGCTACGAAGTCCGTCGGGGACACCCAGCCGAAATCTTACCCCGAATTGGCGGAGTCCGCGCCGTGTTCGGGCGGAGCGCTCTCCGTCGGAGAGGCCGCATTCTCGACTGGTGCGACCGGTTCAGTAAGTCCGGGCATCTCGTCCCCGCGGAGACGGACCTCGTCGACCATGTACCACTCCTTCCCCTTGCGCTCCCACGTCTGCATCGCGTGGGTCTCCTTCACGCTTCCGACGGAGTCCAGGTACCAGGTCATCTTGACCTGCACCTGGGCAGAGCGCTCTCCGGCCGGGTCCATTCGGAGGATCTCGTAGTCGGTGATGCGCAGGTCTTTGGACCGCTTGTCCATCTCGTCGACCCACGCCCCGCGGAGCTTGGGCGGCAGCGAGCTCGCGGCCATCGTGTAGCGCTCCCACCGCACGCCCTCGTTGTAGTTGCGCACCGACTCGGTGAGCGTCTCGGTGTCCTTTTGCGCGCCGCCGCATGCGCCGAGCCCCGAGCCAACGGACAACGTGACTGCCATCGCGAAAATCAGTCGCTTCATGCCGTATCTCCTTCGCGAGCGCGCTTGCGCCGCACTGCCTTGATCGCTTCTAGGTCGCGCTTGCCGAGCTCTTTGGTCGCAACCAGAACAACGAGGAACACACCGCCGACGATGCACGCTTCGACGAGCGACATCAGCTTGCCGTGCAGCGGCAGGAAGTGACCGACGACGAACGCAGCGACGGTCGCGATGCCGATGCGAGCGATGCTCACGAGGGGCAGAAACGCACCGAGGCGGCGCACGAGCATGAGGCCCGTGATGACGGCACCGATCACCATCGCCGCGCCGGTCACCATCGCGGCGACTTCCAGCGTGCGGTTCGCTTCAGCAGCGAGTGGAATCGCGATGTAGTTGCCGACGATGGCGATGAGCAGCGTGATCAGCGCGGAGATGATCGCGTCGCGCGTGTAGCCAGCGCCGTTGAGGATCGTGCCCGCGATCGCGAACACGCTGAACGCGACGTTGCCGAACGCGAGCCACGGCAGCGCGGGGCCGCCGAGGTGCGCGATGTCGGCCGGATAGATCACGCCGAGCATCTCCTCCGGGTTCGCGGCGAAGCAGACGGCGATGGCCATCGCAAAGATGAGCGAGTAACGCGTCGTGACCTGCACGTAGCGGCGCGTCGTCTCTTTGTCGTCGGTGAACGTCGAGCGCGAGACGAGCGGGAACACGACGAACGTGGCCGCGATGATCGCCTGGTAGCTGAGGCGTCCCAGGTTCTGCGCGGCGGCGTAGTACCCGTTCTGCACGTCGGCGAGCACGCTCGGGTTGAGCTTGTAGCCGGTCGCGTTCACGGCCCAGCCGATGTTCGCGCCGATCGCGGCGTTCATCTCGTTGGCGTGCGCTGCGAAGTACTCCGTGGTCAGGCGCTTGATCAGCAGCGAGTCGACGAACATCAGCGCGTTGAACAGGAACAAGTAGATCGCGACGCCGCCGAAGAACTTCATCATCGGCGCGATGGGTAGGCGATCCTCCTTGGCGATCTTGCCCGGCAGACCGACCGCGACGATCGCGATGCACAGGATCGCGAACACGGCCGCGACCCACCCACTGATCACCTGCACGACGCCGAGGCCGAGCATCGCCGTGCCGAGCAACGCGACCGTGCGCAGCGTCGAGAAGGTGATGTCGAAGCCGGCCTGCTTGTGGAACTGCTGCATGCCGTTCGCCGTGCCGACGAACACCGCGTAGAACGCGTTACCGCCGAGGATCAAGCCCGCCATCATGAGCGGCGCCGTCTTGGTGGAGTCGTGCATGAAGTGCGCGACGAGCGGTGCCGCAGCGATGAAGCCGATCGCGATGACGAGGCCGAAGCGCACGTGCATGCGCAGGCCCGCTTGCTGGACGCGGCGGACCTTGTCAGGTTCCTGCGCGCTGTACTTACTGACCGACTGGATCGTGCCGGTCACGAGCACGTTGTTCACGAGCGACGTGACGTTGGTGACGAGCGAGTAGCTGCCCCACGCGGCGCGCGACAGGATGTGCGGCAGCCGGAACTGCAGCACCATGCCGGCGACCATGAAGTAGAACTTCGCGAACGCGATGTAGATGACTCCGCGCGCCGCAGAAGACGGGGCCTGTGCCGCCGGTGACGGCGCTTCCGTCACGACCTCGGGCTTCTCGGTGACTTCGTCGGGCACTGCCCTTCGTGGGTACTACTCCCCAATCAACGCGGCAACTTACCGACTGCTTCAATAAGCCGTTCGTGAACCGAATCAGTATGCGCACCCGAGTTTCGTGAAGCAGGCGAGCGAGGCAGAGAACCGCGAAGCCGCGGAGACGCAAAGGGCCTTGCTACGGGATCCGTGTTGTTCGCGCGAGGTTGTCTCTCAGTTTGGTCCGGCGAACCGCGGACGCGACATGCCCGCGTGCCTCGCCCGGCGAGGTTGGATCCGTCTTGTTTGCGGCTCCGCGTCTTTGCGGTTCTGTTCGTCTGCGTGGCAGTCCTGCGCTGCCGCCTCGCCTGGTCGCTGGCCTACTTACTCTTGGGCTTCGTGACGACGAGGTGCGCCTGCTTGTTCTTGTCGACGTAGCCGAAGCGGAACGGGAGCTTGCGGCGCTTCTGCTTCGCCCACAGGTCGATGAACGCCTGGTCGCTCGTGTTGTCCTGCGCGCTCTCGAGGAACGCGCCGGTGTAGTTGCCGTACGTCTCCTGGACCATTCCCGCCTTGGACGCGATCTGCGGCGGGATGCCGGTCGAGTCGCTGAGCATCCACGCGAGGTGATCGAGCAGGTAGCCGCGGATGAGCGAGAAGTCGCTGCGCCACAGCAGGTAGCTCGCGCCCTTCACGAGCACGGTCACGGAGCCCTTGGCCTCGAGGTGGCGCTTGAGCTCCGGGTGCTTGGCCATGTAGTCGTCGCCGAGGTTCCAGCCGAGGTGGCGGTGAACGCGTTCGGTGGTCTCGCCGATCTTGCGGTACCGGATCTCGACGTTCGCGAACGCGGGCGAGAACGACGGCGCCTCCCAGTCGTGCTTGAGCGACTTCTTCTTCTCACCGTCGAGTGCGGCGATCTCTTTGTCGTCGAGGTAATCGATCTTGCCGTTCTCGTCGAGACGGAAGTACCGCATGCCGGTCACTTCGTAGCCGCCGGCGACGAGACCGAGCAGGAACGAGCTCACCTGCCCCGGCAGATCGTTCTTCTGCTGGTTGGACAGATTCTCGCTGGTATTGGAACCGACAGAGATCAGGCCACCGATCTCGACGCGCAGGGCGCCGAGCGATGCTTCGAGCTGGTTCGGTGTGAGCGTGCGCAGGCGGCGCGGATCGCCCGACTGCTCGAGCGAGATCGTCGTGATCTCGGTCGCGTTGGGAAACGCGACGAGCGCGCTGATCAAGTCACCACCACCGAACGGATACACGACCGTCGTCGGAACGTCCTTGGGAACGTTCTCGTCGAACCACGCGCGGCCCTTGTCGAAGTACTGGGCGCGGAACTTGGCGAGCGACTCGTTGATCGACTTGCAGTGCCGGTCGACGATCTTCTTCAGCTTCTCCTCGCGCTTTGCATCACCGTTGGTGAGCTCGGGCGGAAGCGGCTGATCGGAGTTTCCGCACGCGGCGACGCGGTAGAGCAGCTTCGCGTCGGCGGTGAAGTCGGTCCCCTCATCGGCACGCGCCGTACCTGCAAGGGACAGGACGAGCGCGGCGGACGCGAGCAGCGGGCGGAGCATGTTGGATAGAGACGTTCGAGCGGGCACGTTCATTCAGCCGCGATCGCGCCTTCGTACATCTTGTCGAGCAATGCCGCGTACTTCTTCTCGACGACCTTGCGCTTCACCTTCAGCGAAGGCGTCAGCTCGCCCTCCTCGATCGTCAGGTCCTTGGGGAGGATCTGGAAGTTCTTGATCGTCTCGTAGCGGGCGAGGTCCTTGTTCGCGATGTCGATGCACGACTTGATGTACTTCTTCACGTCGTCGGACTTTACGATGGCGTCGTAGCCACCGCTGATGCCGTGCTCCTTGCCCCACTTCTCCGTCTCGGGTGCATCGAGCGTGATCAGCGCGGTGACGAAGTTGCGCTGGTCGCCGTGCACGACGACGTTGGAGACGAGCGGACACGCCGTCTTGACCTTGCCCTCGAGGTGCTGTGGCGCGATGTACTTGCCGCCCGACGTCTTGATCAGGTCCTTCTTGCGGTCCGTGATCTTGAGGAAGCCCCTCGCGTCGACCTCGCCGATGTCGCCGGTCTTGAGCCACTTGTCCGCCGTGAGCGCCTCTTTGGTCTCGTCGGGGAGGTTGTGATAGCCGTCCATGATGCCGGGGGACCGGATGAGGATCTCGCCGTCCTCGGGCGCGAGCTTGCACTCGGTGCCCGGCATCGGGAAGCCGACGGTACCGAACGCGTACTTCGTGGGGCGATTGCAGAAGCTCGCCGCGCTCGACTCCGTGAGGCCGTAGCCCTCGAGGATGAGGATGTCGCACGCGTGGAAGAACTCCGCGATGTCGCGGTTCAGCGGCGCAGAGCCGGAGATGCAGAACTTCAAGCGACCGCCGAATACCTTCTTCACGTTCGAGAGAACGGCGCGGTCCGCGAGCTTGAACTTGAGCGCGAGCAGACCGCTCGGTTGCTTCCCCTTTTGGCGGAGCTGCGAGACCTCTTTACCGACGCCGAGGGCCCACTTGAAGATCATGCCCTTGTAGCCGGGCGCGTTGCCGCGCTCGATGATCTTGTTGTAGGCCTTCTCGAAGATGCGCGGTACGGCGGCCATGATCGTCGGGCGCACGACGGCGAGGTTCTCGATGACCTTGGGCACGCGACCGTCGATCGCGGTGACCGATCCGGACGCGATGTGACCCGCGACGAGCACCTTGCCGAACGAGTGCGACAGCGGCAGCCACAGGAACTGCACGTCGTCGGCGTGCCACAGCTTGATCGAATCGATCGCGTCGGCGCAGTACGCCCAGCACTCGTGGAGTAGACGAACACCCTTGGGCTTGCCCGTCGTGCCCGACGTGTAGATGAGCGTCGCGAGGTGCTCGCCCTTGATGCCGGCGAGAGCGTCGTCGACGGACTTGGGCTCTTTCTCCATGTGCTTCGCGCCGAGAGCTTCGAGATCGGCGAGCGTCAACACCCACTCCTTCTGCTCGGCGGGCACGGCGCCGTCGATCAGGATGATCTTCTCGAGCATCGCGAGGCCGGTCTTCTTTGCGACGAGCTTCTTGAGCTGGCCCACGTCCTCGGCAAACGTGAAGCGCGTCTCCGAGTCATGGAGGATGTACTCGGACTCCTCGGCCGTGCTCGACGGGTAGACCGTCGTCGTCGCGCCGCCCGCAGAGAGGATGCCCATATCGGCGAGCACCCACTCGACGCGCGTGTTGCACAGAATGCCCACGCGCTCTTCGCGCTTCAGGCCGAGGGAGAGCAATCCGGCTGCGATCGCTTTGACGCGCTCGTACGACTGCTTCCACGTCATGGAGCGCCACTCCGACGAGTCGCCGACCGGGTAGCGATACGCTTCGCGATCCGGAGTTTCTTTGACGCGCTTTGCGAGAAGCTGTGCGATCGAGGTCGACTTGCGAGTGAGGCGCTCGGGCGAGACAGATTCCGGCATGAGGCGTGAACTATGCTCCTACGAGCGAGGTACCGTCCAGGGGTGGCGGCCGACGCGCGCGACTGGTTGGACAGCCTCGGGGCTGCATGGAAGGCGGAACGGGCGGCGGCGCGAGCAAAGAATGCGATGGAGCGCAGCGGGCGCGTGCTCTCCGAGCGCGTCGCGCTAGGTATCGCGCTCTCGAACCTGCGGATCGTCGACGAGCAGGGTGCATTTGGTGATCGCGTACGCGTTCGCGTCGCCGTGCCCGAGCGGATCGATCTCGATAACGTGCGCCTCTCACCGGGCGACCCCGTGCGCTTGTGGGCGGAGCACCCCGACGAACCGGGATCCGTGCGCGGTGTCGTCGAGCGTCGCGAGGAGCAGAGCCTGTGGCTCATGCTCGACCGCGTTGTCGACGACATCGAGCGGGAGTACGCGCTCGATCCGGAGGTCCCGGAAGTGACGTTCGACCGCGGCGATGCGGCCATCGGAAAGGCGAAGAGCGCGCTCGCGAACAGCGACCTCGCGCGGCTGCGCGACGTGGCGGCGGTCGCGAAGCCTCCGCATCCATTTCCGGCGCTCACCTGGGAGCCGATCGATACCGAGCTCGACGACAAGCAGATCGCCGCCGTCGACGGAGCGCTCCGCTCGGGCGACATCGCCCTCATCCACGGGCCGCCCGGGACGGGCAAGACGCGCACGCTCGTCGAAGTCATTCGCCAGCGAGTCGCGCGCGGTGAACGCGTGCTGTGCACGGCACCGTCGAATACGGCCGTCGATAATCTCGGCGCGAGGATCGGAGCGACCGGGCTGCGCGCGGTGCGCCTCGGGCACCCTGCCCGCGTGCACGCGTCGCTCCTGGGCCTGACCGTCGATGCTCAAGTCGACGCCGACGGCGCGACCGACCTCGCGCTCGAGTGGCGCGATCGCGCGCGCGCGTTGCGCAAGACCGCGGCGGGCAAGCGCGGCGCCGAGGCAAAGGCGCTGTGGCAGGAAGCGCGCGCGCTGGATCGCGATGCATACAAGGAGCTCGGGAACGCGCAGCAGCGAATCGTCGACCGCGCGGATGTCGTGCTCGCGACGATCGTCGGCGCGGCGAGTCCGATCCTCGGCGACACCATCTTCGACTGCGTGATCGTCGACGAGGCCGCGCAAGCGCCGGATCCCTTGCTGCTCGTGGCGCTCGCGCGCGGCAAGGTCGCGGTGCTCGCGGGCGATCCTCACCAGCTCGGCCCCGTCATCACGGGCGGCCCGGCGGTGGAAGCGACGCTCGGCACGACGGTGTTCGATCGCCTCGTGACCGACGACACGGTGATGCTCGAACAGCAACACCGCATGCACCAGAGCATCATGGCGTTCCCGTCGAGGACAACGTACGGCGACAAGCTGCGCGCCTCCGACGCTGTCGCCGCCCACACGCTCGCGGACCTCGGCGTCGAGCCCGATCCGGATCGCGCCCAGCCGATCTGGTTGATCGACACGGCGGGCAAGGACTGGCTCGAGGAGCGCACGGACTTCGATCCGGGCGGCTCGCTCAACAACATGCCGGCGTTCCAGTTCGATCCGAGCACGTTCAACTCGAACAACGCGGAGCGGGTCGCAGCAGAGGCGCGGCGATTGCTCTCGCGCGGCCTACCGCCCACGGAGATCGCGATCATCGCCGCGTACTCCGCCCAGGCCCGACGCCTCCGCGAGCTCCTCAAGGCGGAGCGCGCCGCCGGCCTCGAGATCGGGACCGTCGACGGGTTCCAGGGCCGCGAGAAAGAGGCCGTGATCGTCGACCTGGTGCGCTCCAACGACCGCGGCGAGATCGGCTTTCTGGCCAACACCCGCCGCATGAACGTCGCGCTGACCCGTGCGAAGCGCTTCCTCCTCGTCGTCGCGGACTCGGCGACGCTCGGCGAGCACCCGTACTATGCGGACTTGGTGCGCTACCTTGATTCGATCGACGCCCACGGCAGCGCCTGGAGTGACGACGCCGCCCCGCTCTCTTGATGCAGGCTGCGATCTCTGGGACAACCGCCTCTGTGATGAAGATGTCGAAGTCCACGCTGCTCGTATCGGTGCTGTCGCTCGCGATCGGCGCTGGTTGCCAGAAGTCGACCGACCTCACGAAGATGCAGGCCGAGTCGCTCTCGACCATCAAGCTCCACACCGACGAGATCGACACGCAGTCGCACCGTCGCGAAGACCTCGCGCATCGCATCGAGGACTCCGCCAAGAACGGTGGCCCGTCGCTGTCCGCCCCCGCGACGCTCGCCCACGCCGAAGAGAAGCTCCAGGAGCTTCGCAAGATCGCGACCGGCGCGCCGTCCGCGCTCGCGACCGCCGCGAGGGGTCAGTACCCCGACGAGGAGATCATCAAGGCCCACGACGAGACCGTCGAGGAGCTCGTCCTGGGTCTCGAGGTCGTGAAGAGCGATCTCGCCGCGACGGAGACCTGGTACGCCGCGTCGGGCTCGCGCGTCGCGATCGCCGCCCCGCCGCCCCCGACGCCTCCCACCGATATGCCGCCCCCGCCGACCGAGGGCGGTGGTAGCGCCGCTCCGAGGCCGCCCGCTCCCGTCACGCCCCCGCCCGCTCATAACTAAGCGCGCTATGATCGCGGGATGCGCATCCCGGGGTCGCCAAAAGTCATCCTGCGGAGTTGCCGGGACTACGATCCCGCGCGCATCCGCCAGATCGTTCGCGAGGGCATGGAGCAGCTCGGTGCCAAGCCGTTCGGCCGCACGCTCATAAAGCCCAACCTCGTCGCAGCGGGTCCGCTGTTCCCGCACGCGTACACGCGCCCGGAGTTTGGCGAGGGCGTGCTCCAGGCGGTGCGCGACATCGGCGGCAAGAACATCACCGAGCTCGCAGCCGGCGAGCGGTGCGGCATCACGGTGCCCACGCGCGTCCCGATGCGCGAGTCGGGCTGGGACGAGATGCTCAAGCGCATCGACGTGAAGCGCTACTGCTTCGAAGAGGAGCAGCAGGTCGAGATTCCGCTCACGCACGACGGCAGGTTGCGCGACTACATCTTCACGCCCGAGCCGATCGCGCGCGCTGACTTCTTCGTCAACACGCCCAAGTTCAAGGCGCATCCGTGGACGACGGTGACGTTCTCGATCAAGCAGTACATCGGCATCCAAGATGACCGGCACCGGCTCATCGATCACGACCACAAGCTCGACGAGAAGATCGCCGACCTGCAGCACATCATCCAGCCGGGGTTCATCGCGATCGATGCGATCACCGCCGGTGAGGGACGCATGCTCACGCCAACGCCATTCCCGCTGGGCCTGATCATCATGGGCAACAGTCAGGTCGCGTTCGATGCGGTGTGCTGCGCGATCATCGGTGTCGATCCGCGGACGGTTCCGCACATCGCGCTCACCGAGAAGTACGGGTTCGGCACGACGGACCTGTCGAAGATCGACATCGTCGGCGACGTCACCCTCGAGGAGGCGCGGGCGCGCGCGAAGGGATTTCGCGTCGGCCTCATTCGCGTCGAGAAGTACTTCGAGGGCACGAACATCACGGCGTACGCCGGTCCGCCGCCGGATCAGGAGCATGGCGACTACTGCTGGGGAGGCTGCCCGGGCGCGATCGAAGAAGCGATCGAGATCCTGCGGCAGTTCGACAAGGAGACCGACGCGAAGATGCCGCGCACGCACGTCGTGTTCGGTGCGTACAAGGGCGCGATCGACGCGAAGCCCGGCGAGAAGGTCGTCTTCATCGGCGACTGCGTGGATTGGAAGGGCGAGATCCGCGGCGAGCTCGTGGAGATGAAGAACCTGTACAAGCCGCGCGAGTCGATGGATCCGCACTCGGCGACGACGGAGGACATCTTCGTCAAGCTCGCCAAGTCCAAGGCGAAGCTCGCGGGCGATGTCGTGCGGCTCACGGGCTGCCCCGTCTCCGTCGCAGAGCAGGTGCTCGCGCTGCTCGCCGCCGCACCCAAACTAAAGAATCCATATCTGGATCCGTCGCAGGCGCTGACGTTCACCCGCGGCTATCTCGGGTGGAAAGCGCGCATCACCCTCAACAGGCTGCAACGCCGCCGCTATCAGCAGAACGGCGCGTTCCGCGAGCGCGGCCAAGCGGCCCCGGAGCTGTCCACGTGATCGGTGTTGGCCAGATGCCCAATCGGCTGCGTCCTCTTCGCAGGAAGCGCACTGTTGCCTACACGGCGCGAGCGAGATCACAGCCCCGCTCTCATCACGAGCGGCTCCCGATGGTGACCGTGCATACTGAAAGCATGGTCTTCGATCGTTCGACGGAGCTGCCCGCAGCGCGCGTTGTCGTCGAGCCGCGCACGCTCACCGAGCTCGTCGGAGCCGGTATCGGTCTGTGGTTCGCCGCGCACTGGCGCTGGCTGCGCCCGCGGATGATTCCGGTCATCGTGGCCGCGCTCTCCCTCGTCGCCGTCACGCAGGCGATGCAGTACCTGGCGCATCCGCCGGCCGCGACGTGGAAGCAGCCGCACGCTTCGGCAGGGTACGACGTGACGCGCATCCATCTCGTCGTCCAGCAGTAGTAGGCTCCGTGCATGGCCGTTCGCGCCGTGCATCATGTGAATTGCGGGACGATGTGCCCGTTGGGTGGGCCGCTGTTTGGAAGCGGTGGCTGGAAGGCGCGGCTCGTCGCGCACTGCCTGTTGCTCGAAACTGACAAGGACGGCCTCGTCCTTGTCGACACGGGCTACGGCATGCAGGACGTGCAACACACGTCTGGTCTGCACCGCTCGACGACGCTCGCGATCGGCGCCGTACTCGATCCAGCCGAGACCGCGATCGCGCAGGTCGAGGCGCTCGGGTTCAAAGCGAGCGACGTGCGCCACATCGTGGTCACGCACCTCGACATGGACCACGCGGGCGGCTTGCCCGACTTCCAGGGCGCCAAGGTTCACCTCCACGCACGCGAGCACATCGCGGCCGTCGCACCGACGACGTTCATGGAGCGCCGCCGGTATGTCGCGTCGCAGCTCGCCGGGGCGCGCTGGGAGGTCTACGCGGAGGATGGCGACACGTGGCGTGGACTGCCCGCGATCACCAAGCTCCGCGGCGTGGACGCCGACATCGGTCTGTTGCCGATGCACGGTCACACGCGCGGACACTCGGCGGTGCTCGTGAACAGCGGCAGCGGTTGGTTGGTTCACGCGGGCGACGCGTACTTCCATCGCGCGACCGTCGAGGGACGTAAACCACCGATCGGCTTCCGCGCGTTCGAGTCGACGATGGCGATCGATGACCCGCAGCGGCGCGCATCGGCGGCCGCGCTTCGCCAGCTGCACGCGACGTATCCCGACGTCGATATCTTCTGCTCGCACGATCCGTCCGAGCTCGCGCGGTTTGCGACCAAGGACGCGCGCGGAGCGGCGTAGCCAGTGCCGGAGCTTCCCGACGTCGCGATCTACGTGGAGCGCCTCGCCGCGCTCACCGTGGGCACGCCGCTCGAGAGGATGCGCATCGCGAGCCCGTTTGTGCTGCGGACGGTCTCGCCGTCGCCGGGTGAATTTGCAGGCGCGATGGTCGAGCGCATCGAGCGGCTCGGCAAGCGGATCATCATCGGCGTCAGCGGCGACCGCTACATCGTCATTCACTTGATGATCGCGGGTCGCCTGCGCTGGAAGAAGCACGGCGAGAAGGTGCCGAACAAGGTTGGCCTCGCGGCGTTCGACTTTCCGAACGGCACGATGATCTTCACAGAGGCGTCGCCCAAGAAGCGCGCCTCGATCTTTCTTGTCGCGGGGCGCGCGAACCTCGCCGAGTTCGATCGCGGTGGTCTCGACGTGTTCACGGCGACAGCTGCGGACTTTGCGGAGCGCCTGCGCAGCGAGCGGCACACCGTGAAGCGCTCGCTCACTGACCCGACGCTGTTCGACGGCATTGGCAACGCGTACTCCGACGAGATTCTCCACGCGGCGAAGCTCTCGCCGTTCCGCATGACGACGAGCATGACGGACCAGGAGATCGCGACGCTCCACACCGCGTGCGTCACGATCCTGCGCGCATGGACGGATCGCTTTCGCACCGAGATTGGCGATGGCTTCCCCGACAAGGTCACCGCGTTTCGCCCGGAGATGGCGGTGCACGGCAAGTACGGTCAGCCCTGCCCCGTCTGCGGCACCAAGGTCCAGCGCATCGTCTATGCGGACAACGAGGCGAACTACTGCCCGACCTGCCAGACCGAGGGCAAGCTGCTCGCCGACCGCTCGCTCTCGCGCCTCCTCAACGAGGATTGGCCCAAGACCCTCGAAGAGCTCGAGGACAGGAAGCGCGCTGTGAAGGAGCCTGCGCAGGCCGCGCCTGCGAAACCAGGGCCCCCTAAAAAAGTTCCCAAGAAAAAGACCGGGGAATAATTCGGTGCGTTTGCCCCTGGAGCATGAAGAAGCTCCTCGCCGGCATACTCCTCTCTGCGGCGCTTGCCGGCTGCGGCCCCAAGCACGCCAACTTCGTCAAGGTGGACGATGTGGCCCTCGGCCGCGTGGTCATCTACCGCAACGGTGTCGCGTACTACGAGCGACGCGCGACGGTGTCGGGTGGTGTGCTCACGGTCAGCGTCCCGCGCGACCGCGTCGATGACTTCCTGAAGTCGCTGACGGTGGTCGATGCGATCACCCGCAAGCCCCTGCCCGTCTCGATCCCGCGCCAGCAAGCGAATGACGGCGACTACCTCGTGATGAAGCTCCAGCTGCCGAGCGAGAACAAAGCGGATGTCGTGCTGACATACGTCACGGAGTCGCCGGCGTGGAAGCCGAGCTACCGCGTGGTCGTTGGCGAGAAGGCCAAGGGCCAAAGCGGCAAGGTGTTCGTCGAAGCCGACGCGATCGTCGACAACACCAGTGGCGAGGATTGGAACGGTGTCATTGTCGGCGTCGGCTCCAGCTCCGCGCTCAGCTTCAAGTACGACCTGTGGAGCGTGCGCACGGTGCAGCGCGAGACGCTGAACGCGGAGGAGAAGTTCGCCGTCGCCCCGCCATCGGGCGTCTCGCCATACGGTGGTCAAGAGGTCGGCGGCGAAGTAGCGCTCGCGGACTTTGCTGACGACGAGATCCGGCGGCCGCAGGGTCACCCCGACAATCCGGCAACCAAGTCGGTCGCGATGGCCGACGACGAGGACGGCGACGCCGACGTGAAGGCCGCCGAGCCGACGCCGCCGCCCGAGATGGTCCGGATGGACGCCGACTACACCGAGAGCGTCGAGACGAGCTCGAGCGGTGGTGGCTCTGTCGCTGATTTCGACAAGCCGGCGAAGAAGCAAAAGATCCGCGCGGCCCGCAAGAAGGCTCCGAAAAAAGAAGTCGCGATGCGCGAGGAGCGCCCCCGCGTCTCCGACGGTCGTGTCACGCAAGGCGACGCGAAGATGAAGGCAGTCGCCGATCAGATCGCGCACTCCAACAAGACGATCGCGATCCAGAGCTTTGGCAACGCGAACGAGCCCGACGCCGAGCGCCGCGCGCAGGACCGCGCGAACATCCTCAAGAATCAGCTCATCGACCAAGGCGTGCCACCGGCGCGCATCAAGGTCGAGACGAAGCTCGCGCCGAACCAGAGCGACGCGGTGAAGCTCGTCGCGATCGCGCCGTCGCAAGCCGAGCAGGCAGCGAAGTCGGCCGCGTCCGACACCGACATGAGCGCGCAGCCCGTCGGCGAGAGTCACTTCACGAGCGAGCAACCGATGACGGTCGAGCGCGGTGCGAGCGCGATGGTGTCGATGATGCGCCAGGAGACGTCGGGCGAGGTCGTGTACCTCTATGACGCCGAGAGCGTGCGCGGCAATGCGAGCTTCGCGTTCCGCGCGGTGCGGTTCATGAACCCGACGGAGTCCACCCTCGAGGCGGGGCCGGTCACGGTGTACGGCGACGAGCGGTTCATCGGCGAGGGCCTCACCGAGGCAGTTCCCCCGAAGTCCTCGGCCGTCGTGCCGTTCGCTCTCGACAAGCAGATCGTCGTCGAGCGCAACGATGGCGAGGAAGACAAGCTCCAGAAGATCACGACCCTCCAGCGCGGTGTGGTCACGGCGGAAGTGCAGCACATCAAGCGCACGAAGCTGACGCTGACCAATCGCCTCCGCGAGCCGGCGAAGGTGTTCCTGCGCCACACGGTGAACAAGGGCTGGACGCTGCTCGACTCACCCAAGACCTACGAGCGCGTCGGTGATGCGCACCTGTTCGCGATCGACCTGGGCGCGCACGAGGTGAAGACCATCGAGATCTCCGAGGCGACGCCGGTGGAGCGCACGCTCGATCTCAACGCGGACGTCACGCTCGACATGATGCGCGTCTATGTCGATGCGCCCGAGTCCACGCCGGCGCTCCGCGACGAGCTCAAGAAGCTGCTCGACATCCACAAGAAGCTCGTCGACCTCACCGAGGAGAGCGCGAGCCTGCGCCGCCGCCAGGTCGACTACCGCGCCCGCATGGACGAGCTCCACGCGCAGATCGTGACGCTCCAGATGGTCAAGACGGGCAACGATCTGATGAGCCACCTGAAGGCCAAGATGCGCGAGATCAGCGACCGCGTGCAAAAGACGACGATCCAGCTCGTCGACCAGGAAGAGAAGATCATGCTCGCGCGTGTCTCGTTCCAGGACGCGCTGTCGGAACTGTCACTACCGGATGCGCTCGCGCAGAACACCACGCCGGCGAAGTGATAGTTTGCGGGCATGCGTTGTGCCCTCGCGCTGATCCCGATCCTGACCCTGGCCGCCTGTGGTGACGATGGTAACTCGTGTCAGGCGCCGGTCGACGAGACGTTCGACAACGGCACCTGCGGCACCGCAGTGCGCCTGACGGGCGAGTTTGTTGACTGGGATACGGACGCCACGTTCTGCGGCATCAACGCGGCGACGCTCGCCGCGACGGGGACCGGCGGGACGTCCGATGGCTCCAACCCGAACGGTCGCTTCGATCTGTGTACGCCCGACGCGGAACAAGGAACGCTGACGGTGACCGAGCCGACGGCGATGTCGGAGTGCACGATTCCGCAGTCCATCTACACGACGCCGACGATCGTTTACTACCAGCAGGACGTCATCAAGTCCGGTGCGCTCTACAGCGCTCGATCGATCACGGACGCGCGCAAGGCGACATTCTTCAACGACGTCGTCGGAGTCCCGTTCGACGGGACCAAGGGCCAGGTCTTCGTCCACGTCGTCGGCACACCGCGTGACATCACGCTCGACGCGGGTCACGCGGGTGTCGTCGCGATCAAAGCCACGGCGTGGGAGCCGGGCACGAGCGGGCACGAGGTCTTCTTCGGCAACGTCGAGATCACGCCGTCGGGTACCGCTGTCATCGGCACGAGCGGCTGCGCGGTCGGCGTCGGTCCCGTGCCCGTCCTGGCCGGCACCATCACGAACGTGACGCTAAATCTGCTCTAGTGTTCGGCCGGTGCTACCGGCGGGCGTCGCGCTGGCCGTCGTGAATACGTTTGTGCAGCAGAAGCACGACGCGCGAGAGCACGCCCACGGTCATCAGCATGGTCTTGGCAACTCGGACGGTCATCAGGCCTACTTCTTCTTCGAGGCGGTTTTCTTCTTGGGCGCGGCGTCTTCCTTCGCCTCCGCTGCTTCGACGGCAACGGCGGGCTTGCGCGTGTCGTCCTTGCTCATACCGAGGCTCGCCTTCAACGCTTCCATGAGATCGATGACCTTGCCGGTCGGTGCCTCGGGCGAGGCCGTGATCTCCTGGCCCTCGATCTTCTTCTCGATCATCTCGCGCATGCGCTCCTGGACCTCGTCCTTGTAGGCCTCGGGCGACCAGGTCTCGTGCGCGATCTGCTGGATGATCTGCTTTGCGAGGCCCAGCTCCTGCGCCTTGAGCTCGGGGAGGTCCGGCATCGGCACCTCGGCCCACGGCTTCACCTCGGCCGCGTAGCGCAGCTGGTGCATGATCAGGCCCTCTTTGAACGGGCGCAGCTCGACGATGTACTGCTTGCCGCGCGCGGAGTACGACGCGACACCGACGAGTCCCGTCTCCAGCATCGCGTCGTGGATGAGCTTGTACGCGCGCTCGCCGCCCTTGTCGGGTCCCAGGTAGTAGCTCTTCTCGACGTACAGCGGATCCACGGCGACCGCGGGCACGAACTCCTCGAGCGCGATGGTCTGCGTCGCGACGGCGTCGAGCGCCTTGATCTCGTCGGGCGAGAACACGACGTACTGGCCCTTCGCGTGCTCGAAGCCTTTGACGGTGTGGTCGCGGTCGACGACCTCGTTGCACTTGGTGCAGATGTATTGCTGCTTGAGGCGAGCGCCATCAGCGTCGTGCAGCATGTTGAAGCTGATGTCGCCGCTGGACTCGTTGGTCGTGTAGAGCTTCGTGGGAATGCTTACGAGGCCGAACGAGATGGTTGCGGTGCCGATCGAGCGCGCGGGCATGAAATAATTGTAGCTCCCCTGTGAGCGATCCCAAGAAAGCTGGCGTTGGAGGTCTGGAGACCTACCGTGCAAAGCGCACGGGCGGCGCCACGCCTGAACCGATGGCCAGCACGGTGGAGGTCGAGACCACCGTGGACGCCCCTACTCCCGCGGTGGTGTCGACGCGGTCGGGGCCACGCATGTTCGTGGTCCACCAGCACGACGCGACGCGCATGCACTGGGACCTGCGCCTCGAGATCGATGGCGTGTTGTGCAGCTGGGCCGTTCCCAAGCCGCCGTCGATGGATCCGGACGACAAGCGCCTCGCGGTGAAGGTCGAGAACCACCCGCTCGAGTACGTGCACTTCGAAGCCGTCATCCCGGCGGGCAACTACGGCGCGGGCGCGATGATCGCGTGGGATCGGGGCCTGTTCCGCCCGCTGATGGATCCCGCACAGGGCATGCAGGACGGCGAGATCAAGTTCGAGCTGTACGGCTACAAGCTGCGCGGCGCGTTCACGCTCGTGCACACCGGCAAGGGCAAGCGCGGCAAGCAGTCGGGGCGCGGCAGCAACGACTGGTTGCTGATCAAGAAGCGGGACGAGCCGACGCTACAGTTCCTCGCTGCTGGCATTCCGCTGTCCGGCGCGAGCGTGTTGTCGGGCCTCACCGTGGAGGAGCTGTTCGCCGGTGCGCCGGAGAAGCACGCCATCGTGACGGAGCTCGGCGAGATGAAAGCGCCGAAGAGAGTGATCGCACCGGGCTCTGTCGCGCCGATGTTGTGTCAGACCGCGGATGCGCCGTTCTCGTCGGACGAGTGGGTGTTCGAGCTCAAGTACGACGGCTTTCGCATGCTGTCGTACGGCGGCGCCGGCCAAGCCATGCTGCGCTACCGCTCGGGACAGGACTCGACCGATCGCTATCCCGAGCTGACGAGCGCGATCCGCGCGCTGCCGCTCCCGAACCTCGTCCTCGACGGCGAGATCGTCGTCCTCGACGCCGACGGCAAGCCGAACTTCTCCAAGCTCGCCGAGCGCGCGCAGCTCCATCGCACGAGTGAAGTGCAGCGCGCAGCGATGGCCGCGCCCGTCACGTATGTCGTGTTCGATCTGCTCGCGTGCGCCGGCTACGACCTGCGCAACCTGCCGCTGCTCGTTCGCAAGTCATTGCTGCAGCGCCTGCTGCCGACGCCAGGGATCAGCCCGCTGCGCTACGCCGAGCACATTCCGACTCAAGGCGAAGCGTTCATGAAGTCCGTCGTCGCGATGGGACTCGAGGGCGTCGTCGCGAAGAAAGCGAACGCGCCGTACAAGAGCAAGCGCTCGCCGGACTGGCAGAAGATGAAGGCCGACACGGAGGCGGACTTTGCCGTGTGCGGATTCACGCCGCCGAAAGGAACGCGCCTCGGCCTCGGCTCGCTGCATCTCTGCGTGTGGGACGACGATCGTTGGGTGTGGGCGGGCAAGGTCGGCTCGGGGCTCGACGACAAGTTGCTCGCGAAGCTGACCAAGGAGTTGAGCGCGAAGCCGAAGTGGTCGCCGACGTTTCCGCGGCCCGAGGGCGAAGGCGATGCGCGCTGGATCGAGCCCGAGAGGGTCGTGCAGGTCCGCTATCACGAGTGGCGACCGGAGTCCGCGCTGCGCTTCCCCGTGTTCCTTCGCATGCGCGATGACAAGACGCCGATGGAGTGCACGATGCCTCCGCGGCGCAAGAACGAGGAGCGCGACGAGGAAGTTCCGAAGGAGCCGACTCCAGAAGAAACGTCGACGCTCGTCGTAGATTCGCAGGTGCGCGAGCTGCGCCTGACCCGCCTGCACAAGGTGCTGTGGAAGGACGAGGAGATCACGAAGGGCGACCTCGTGAACTACTACCGCTCGATCGCGCCGTTCATGCTGCCGTACCTGCGCGACCGCCCGACGGTGCTGCACCGCTATCCCGACGGCATCGATGGCGAGATGTTCTACCAAAAGGACATGCCGTCCTGGACGCCGCCGTGGTTGCGCACGACGACGTTGTGGTCCGAGCACTCGCAGCGCGAGATTCACTACCTGTTGCTCGACGACGCGGACGGCCTCGCGTTCGTGGCGAACCTCGCGTCGATCCCGATCCACAGCTGGGCGTCGCGCGTCGGGACGCTCGAGCATCCCGATTGGACCATCGTCGATCTCGATCCCAAGAACGCGCCGCGCGAGCACGTCGTGCCGCTCGCCCTCGCGATCCACGCCCTGTGCGAGAAGGTCGGGCTCCCGAACTACGTGAAGACGTCGGGGCAGACGGGTCTGCACGTGCTGATTCCGCTCGGCCAGCAGTGCACGTTCGAGCAAGCGCGCCAGCTCGCGTACTTGATCGGACTCATGATCGAGAAGCAGCACCCCGACATGGCCACGACGCATCGCAATCCCGCGGCGCGTGGCGGCCGCGTCTATCTCGATTGGGGGCAGAACGCGCACGGCCAGCTGCTCGTCGCGCCGTTCAGCGTGCGGCCCGTGTCAGGTGCGCCGGTGTCGATGCCGCTGACGTGGGACGAGGTCGTGCCAGGCCTGGACCCGAAGCAGTTCAACCTGCGCAACGCACTCGAGCGAGCGAGCGCGTGGAAGGTCGATCCGTGTATCCGGATCCTCGACGAGCGACCGAACCTCGCGAGCGTTCTCGAGAAGCTCGGCGCACTCGGAAGTTAGGCAGCGGCGAGCGGGGCGACGCGAACCGTGTGCGCGACCGGGTCGGGCTTCACGTTAAGCTGCAGCATCGGCTTGAACGCGCCGCGGTAGCTCCACGCAGCGACGAGCTCGAGGACGAGAATGAAGAGCGCGAGCCCGATGCCCGCCGGCGCGAGCATGGTGTGGAAGAACACGATGCCGACGATGATCGGCGCGAGGAGCGCCAACGCGAGCGGGACTGCCCGATTGGCCAGGAGCGCGAGACCGGCCGCCATCTCGATGATCTTCACCAGCGTCAGAAGCTTGGACGTCATCAGGGCTCCCGCAAACGCCATGGCTTCCGGCGGCATAGGCGTGGACGGCTGCGGGAGGAACGGATGGAAGAAGTTCGCCGAGAAGATGACGAACGTCAGGCCGAGAAGGATGCGAGCGGTAGGAGCGATGAACCTCATGAGCTGCAAGATGGACCGTTGCCACAAAAGCACTAGATAGCACTCCGACACGGAGCTATTGTTTTGGCAGCAACAATGGACCTCAACCGAGCCGCCACCTTCGTCCGCGTCGTCGAGGCAGGGAACTTCACCCGCGCTGCCGAGGCGCTGAACCTGCCGCCGTCGTCGATCAGCCGCAGCGTGTCTAAGCTCGAGGACGACCTCGGCGTCGTGCTGCTCGAGCGGACCACCCGCCGCGTCGCGCTCACCGATGCGGGCCGCGCGTTCTTCGAGCGTGCGCGCGAAGCTCTCGCCGGTCTCGAGGAAGCGAACAGCCTCGCGCTCGATGCAGCGCAAGAAGCGCACGGCGTCGTGCGCGTCGCGATGCCGGTCGACATGGCGTCGAACGCGGGCTCGCTGTTCAAACAGTTCTCGGTGACGCAACCGCGCATTCGTATCGAGCTGACGTTCACCAATCGCGGCGCGGAGCTCGTCGGTGACCTCGTAGACATCGCGGTCGCGATCGGCCGCATGCCCGACTCATCGCTGATCACCAAACGCATCGGTCATGCGCTCAACAAGCTGTACGCGTCGCCCGGATACCTCGAGCGCGCTGGCGCCGTGCGAGCTCTCTCGGATCTGCCCAAGCACGACATCATCGCCGCGCGCGCCATCGCCGGCGAGACGCGCTGGGAGCTCATCGGCCCCAAGGGCAGCGAGCATGTCGATGTCACCACGCGCATCACGGGCGACAGCATCGCGTTCATCGAAGACGCGGCCATCGCGGGTCTCGGCATCGCGCTGCTGCCAGCCTGGTCGGGCGAGCGTCGCGTCGCAAACGAAGAGCTCGTGGCCGTGCTGCCCAAGTACACGCAGCCCGTCACCGTCCACATCCTCACGCACGGGAGCCGCCACCTGCCCCGCCGCGTCGTGCTCGCGCGCGACTTTCTCGTCCAGGTGATGGCGCCCAAGTGCACGGCCGCCGGCCACCTGGAGCCGGTCGAGAAGCTCGCGCAGGCCTGAAGCGGCCTGGGAGCCTCGTGCCGAGAAGGCTCGCCTGATAGGGTCCCGGCGTGAAGATCGCCTGCATCGGCGGCGGCCCGGCCGGGCTGTATCTCGGCATCCTCGTGAAGCGAGCGGCGCCCGAGCACGAGGTCGTGGTCTTCGAGCGCAATCGCCCCACCGACACGTTCGGCTTCGGCGTGGTGTTCAGCGATGCAACGCTCGGTAATCTCGCGGCGGCCGATCCCGAATCGCACGCGCAGATCACCGCGAAGTTCGCGCGCTGGGACGACATCGAAGTCCATGCGGGCGGCGAGGTGTTGGTGTCCACGGGCCACGGCTTCTGCGGCCTCGAGCGCAAGGTGCTGCTCGGGATCTTGCAGGCTCGCGCGGCCGAGCTCGGCGTGAAGATCGAGTTCGAGCACGAAGTGAAGACGCTCGCCGAGGTCCGTGCTGATGTCATCGTCGGCTGCGACGGCGTCGGGAGCTGGGTGCGTGACGCGCTCGCGAAGGATCTCCACCCGCACGTGGATGTTCGGCCAAACAAGTTCGTGTGGCTCGGCTGCACGCTGCCGTTCCGCGCGTTCACATTCATCTTCAAGCAGACGCCGTACGGCTTGTTCCGCGTGCACGCGTATCCGTTCACGAACGAGCTCTCCACGTTCATCGTCGAATGCCGCGAGGACACCTGGAGAAAGGCCGGCCTCGATGGCGCCGACGAGGACACGACGGTGCGCGTGCTCGGCGAGATCTTCGCCGATGATCTCAAGGGCGCGTCGCTGATCAAGAACCGGTCGATCTGGCGCAACTTCCCGACGGTGCGCTGCGCACATTGGTCGTCCGGCAACACGGTCCTCGTCGGCGATGCGGCGCACACGGCGCACTTCTCGATCGGCTCGGGCACCAAGCTCGCGATGGAGGACGTGATCGTGCTCCGCGACGAGCTGCTCGCGCGCCCGACGGACATCCCGGCCGCGCTCGCCGCGTACGAAGCGCGCCGTCGTCCCGAAGTGGAGGCATTGCAGGCCGCCGCGCAAGCGTCGCTCGAGTGGTTCGAAGGCACCGAGCGCTACACGAAGATGACGCCGCTCGAGCTGACGTACTCGCTGATGACGCGCTCGCTCCGCGTCGGGCACAACTCGATGGTCAAGCGCGATCCGCACCTCGCGCGCGGCATGGAGGAGTTGCTCGCGGCGCGCGCCGGCGTAGAGCCGCGTGCACCGATCGACCTGCCGTTCGCGCTCGGCGATCGCACGCTGCGCTCGCGCGTAGCGCTTCAAGCACGCGAGCTGCCCGCCATCGCGACGCCGTTCGACAACGCGGGGCTCGTCGTGACGCCAGCGCTGAACCCGGATGACCTCGATGATCAGTGGCCCGATCGCATCCGGGACATTCACGCGACAGGGGCAACGATCGCGCTGCGCCTCGCGACGACAGCGATGCGGCCAGCCGAGATGGTCACCGCGGATCCAAACGTCGTCGCGATCGCGGCCACGGGATCACCTGCGGCGGTGAAAGCCGCGACCGCGCGCGCCACCGACGGTTCGCTTGTCGCGGCGATCGCGAAGGCACGCGAGATGGACTTCGATCTCGTGATCCTCGATCCCGTCGGCGATGTCGTCGCGAACGAGCTCCTGCCGAGTGTGCTGATCGCGGTGCGCGAGGCGTGGCGGCCCGGCGGTTGGCTCGGCGCGACGGTGCGCGACATGCCCCGCGCACGCAACGCGGTTGTCGGTCACGCGGCGCAGCTCAAGCGCGCGGGCGCGAACATCCTGTTCATCGAATCTGCTGGCGATGGCAGCCACCGCGTTCCCGCCGCACCGATCTCGGATCGGCTGCGCAACGAGCTGCACGTCGCTACGTGCATCGTCGCTACGGCGACGTCCCCGACGCGGTCGGATGTAGATGCTGCGATTGCCGCGGGTCGCGCTGACCTCGTGCTCGTCGCCGATGTACCCAAGGAGACGAGATGAAGCCCCGCCGCTACCAGCTGTCCAAAGAAGCCACCGCGATCGTGTTTCGCGATCAGCCGTGGATCTTCCGCGATCACCTCTCGTCGGCAGCGACCGTGTTCAACGACGGCGACTGGCTCAAGCTCGTCGACGGCAAGAACACTGTCATCGGGTACGCGATCTACGACGCGGAGGGCGCGATCGCGATCCGCATCGTCCGCCGCGGCGACAAGAAGCCGGATGCGACGTGGTTGAAGGGCGTGCTGAAGAAGGCGCTCGAGAAGCGCGCGACGCTGTCCAAGCGCACCAACGCGACGCGCCTCGTCCACGGCGAGAGCGACGGGCTCCCCGGCGTCGTCGTCGATCGCTTTGGCGACGTGCTCGTCGCACAGAGCTACACCCGTGGTGCAGATGCGCTCGCGCGGTTCGCTGCCATCGCGCTCGCGAACGAGCTGAAGATCAAGCACGTGATGCTCCGCCCTGCCCTGCGCCGCAAAGGCGAGGAGCAACCCGCGCGCGTGCTGCGCGGCAAGCCGCCCGCGGTTGTCGCGATCAAGGAGGACGGCATCGAGTACGCCGTCGATCTCGCGAGCGGCCAGAAGTCCGGCACGTATCTCGATCTCCGCGCTCTGCGCCGCGCGCTCGCGACCGGCTTTGCGGAGGTCAAGCAGCTGCCGCCACCGCCCGTCGAGGTCGCGAAGGTGAAGCCCGACAAGCATCGCGGCGTCGCCGATCCGAGCCAGGGCACGACGCGCGCGCCCAAGGTGGTTGCCAAGCCCGCCGCTGCGAAGGCAGTACCGACGGCGAGGCTGCTCACGCCGGTGAAGTTCGATCGCGTGCTGAACCTGTTCGCGTACAGCGGCATGCTCGGTCGCGCTGCGGAGCAGGCCGGCGCCACGGAGATCACGGATGTCGATGCGTCCGAGACGGCGCTCGCGTTCGCAAAGGCGCATCACGCGAAGAACGCGGCGCATCACACGTACGTCGCGGCAGACATCTTCAAGTGGCTCCCCGATCTCGCGGCGAAGGAGATGTACGACGTCGTGATCGTCGATCCGCCGGCGATGACGAGCAACAAGCAGCAGGTCCCCGCCGTGCTCGCGGGCTACAAGAAGCTCTACCGCGCAGCGGCACCGCACGTGAAGCCGGGCGGCCTCATCGTCGTCGCTTGCTGCACGTCTCGCGTCGAGCGCGCGCTGTTCCGCTCGACCGCCGCGAGCGTCCTGAGCGACGACTTTGCGAAGGTGCTCGACATCGCGCCCGAAGCGGACCACCCGGTCGCGTTCCCGCAGGCTGACTACCTCAAGATCGAAGTCTGGCGCCGCAACGAATAATGACGTTTCACGTCACGTCGCGATGGGGAGACGTCGACGACACGCCGTCCGTCGATCGTATGCGAGAGATCCTTGCGGAGCTCGGTGCTGACGACGCCGAGCACCCGGACTGCTGGTTGGCGCACGAGAACGGGTGGGTGGTTAGCGCCCATCAGGACGGACGGGTCGTGTTCGAGAGCCCCGACGAGGACGTGCCGCCTCGTCATCTGCGGGATGTCGCGCGCGACCGCGTCCTGGAGTTGTGGATGTTCCTTGCTGCCGGCGATGTCGCCGTGCTCGAGAAGCAGCCGTGGCAAGTGGGCAACGGTAATGCGCCGCTGACCGATGCGGAACGTGCGGACCTCGCGGCGGCACTCCTCGCGAAGGATCGAACGTTCTACGATTCGCTCGGCGCGGAGCGAGAGGATGCACAGTGTTCGGAAGCTGCGTGCTCGCGAGGTGCGGTGGCGGCGAGCGCGTTCTGTCGCATGCACCACTTTGCGAACGTGACGCACAGGCCCTGCACGTTCTCGGACTGACAAGTCGAGCAATCGTGCTCCTCGCTCGGTGCGCGTAGCCGCTTCTGCTGCAGGTGCGAACGTTCTACGCACGCGAACCGGATGCTAATCGTCCACCGATGCTGCGCGCGAACTGACTGCTCCCCACGCTCGGTGCAGCGGCGGGCCCGTGCGTCCGGCCGCGCACGCCCGTGCCGAGCGCCGATCCGCCGTGCCTGCGCGAGGCTCCGCCGCAACGCTGTGCGTTTGCTTTGGACGCGTCACACGACCGCTGAACCCGGATGGGTCGCGATCGTCTCGCAGCTGTACGCGCCGCCGTTCGCCTGTCCGAACTTCGGACAATGGAACTCTAGAAAAGCGCATTGCCATCGACTTTCAGCTTGACGACAAAACCTATGCGACACGATGCGTTCTACGTGACTCCAACGAGTACGAATGACTTTTCAGTCGACATGTCGCTCGAACACTCGCCATGCGCTTCGCATCGCGTCTCCGCGTTGACCGACGGACGGAGCATGGACCTCGTCGAACGGGGCGCCAAAAAGTGCGTGCTACAGGTGGTTGATGCAGGCGCAGGAACAGGTTGTCGACGGAGAGAATGGATCGCCAGCGCCGAAGAACACGGCGAGCAAGTTCTATCGGGTCACTCGCGCGGCGAGTCCCGAGCGAGCAGAACGTGCACGTGTGCTGCACGAGCGGTTCGTTCACCGCACCACGTTGCGCGCGGCGTGGGACGCGCAGGAGTGTCGAGACATTCGCGCGGCGCAGGACCTGCGTCTGTGGGAGGAGTGTGGCTGCATCAATCTGCCCGAGTACCTGATGCGCAACTGCGGGTTCACGCGTCGTGAAGCGATCGAGCGTATCCGTGTGGCGAACGCGCTCACGGATCTGCCGCGTCTGGAGGACCGGCTGGAAGCTGGCGCGCTGAGCTACTCGTCGGTTCGCGAGCTGGTGCGGGTGGTGGTCGCCGAGAAACAGGATGAGTGGATCGAGCACTGCGCAGGGCTGACGAGCGATCAGGTGGCGCGCGCGGTGAGCGGTCACAAGCGCGGCGATAGCCCGGACGATCTAGTGGATCCGAACGAGCACCGCCACACCGTCTCGTTCTCGCTGCGCGACTCGACGCGGGCCCGGTTCAACGCCGCTGTGCGCGAGCTGCGGCGCGTGCGCGGCCACGATTTCTTCGACGACGATGACCTATTCCAATCGATCACGGACGTTCTCGAGTTGCACGGTTCGTCGGAAATTTCTTGCGACGAGTCCCAGGCACATCAACCGGTGTCCGTCGCGAATGACAACAACGCGGATGCGGATCACGCAGAGGATGAGAGCGCGACTTCGACGGCCACCCCCACGACCCTGCCGGGTCACGACGCTACCCCGCCGGGGCAGGCCGCTCCATCGCTCGCGCGCAGTGAGAAACGCAACGATGCAATCAGCAGCGACACGCTGAAGGCGATGCGAAAAGCGCTCTCACGTCCGCCCGTTCACGTGTGGCTCATGACGGACGGTCGCGGCTTCAAAGACGGCGTGGAGCTACCGCCAGACGAGCTTGCAACACTGCTGTGCGACAGCGTCGACATGGGTGACATTAACGATCCGACCGCGAAGAAGCGCAAGCATCTCTCCGATCGCGAGCGGGCTCGCACGTATGCGCTGCATGGAAACATGTGCGCTATACCAGGCTGCTGCGCGGAGGTGCATCTCGACATCGAGCACATCCAGGCGCTCGAAGACGGAGGAAAAGATGTCCCCGAGAATCGGCTTCCGATCTGCCGAGGTCATCACCGCCTCAAGCACGCAGGCAAGCTGAAGATCAGCGGCGTGGCCCCCTACAACGTGACGTTCGAGTTCGTGGCGCCGCCGGTCCAAGAGCTCGACAACTGACGCACCGGCGAGAACACGCTCGTCGACGACGTCTCTCTGAAAATTGAATAGTTGAAAGTGAACGGTTCCGCGCCGCCGTCGTGCGTACGCGCGGCGGCAAACTGACTCGTGGATGGCAATGAACGGTGACGGAATGCGTGCCCGCGCGGGCGGAGCGTGCCGATGCAGCGCTGGGGCGAGCGCACGCGACCCCGCCGGGTTCAGTTCACGCTGCGCCGCGCTCCCTGCGGGGTTCAGGGGTTGCAGGACCCGCTACGTTGTGCTCGCGAGGCAAGCACTCGCAGCGCGCACAGCGTTCTACGCTGCGCGACCTCGCCGCGTCGACGGTCGCGACCCCAAGCCGGAGAGCACAGCGGCTAACCGATGAACCATCGCGCGACTCCGCCGAGCTCATCGGTTGCTCGACCCAGCCGGGTGCAATGCACACGAGACAAGCACTCGCGGTGCCCCTGGGGCTCATGCTCGTGCGACACCGCCGAGTTCAGCGGCTGCGCACGTCATGCGGACTCGCGGCGCACACTGCGTTCAAGTCTGGAGGCCCGCATCGTGTGGACGGTAGAGAAACCCCGCCGGATTCGTGCATGCGTCACAAGTGACGGTCGCGCGACTCCGCCCGGTAGCATCGGATGCGCGACCCTGGCGGGTTCTGCGGTTTGTGTGACCTCGCGTGCAACGGAGCAACCGGACAACGCGCAGCATGATGAGAGAAAGCGTGCTCCGCAGCACCACGCTCACCAAGGAAGCTGCCCCGAGGTGCGGCGGCGGAGCAACCGCAGCGGACGAGACGCGCAGGCCCAGTGACGAGCGCGGGCAGAGCGTGCGTGTTCAAGCAAACGCACAGCGTTGCGGTGGAACCTCGCGCAGGCACCAGCGGATCGGCGCTCGGCACGGGCGTGCGCGGCCGGACGCAAGGGCCCGCCGATGCACCGAGCGAGGAGAACAGTCAGTTCACTGCGTGCCGTTCGATGGCGCGTTGACGAAGCGCTCTAGGGTGGAGCCGCTACCGGCCCTTGAACGCGCCCGGGCGGCGCTCGACGAACGCGCGCAAGCCTTCCTGCACGTCGTCGCTCTTCATGATCGGAACGAGGTCCGGCATCAGCTGCTGGCTCGCGAGCTTCTCGTTGTTCGCGATCGCGCCACGCGAAGACTTCAACGTCGCGAACACGCCGAGCGGAGCCTGCGCGGCAACCACCTCGGCGAGCGCGACGGCGCGATCGAGTTGCTGCCCCGTCGGCACGACCTCCTGCACGAGGCCCATGCGGTGCGCCTCGCGCGCGTCGAAGTCATCGCCGGTCAGCAGGTAGCGCATCGCGTTTCCCCAGCCAGCTTCGCGCGGCATGCGGATCGTCGCGCCGCCGACGGGATAGATGCCGCGCTTGACCTCGATCTGACCGAACCGCGCGGACTCGGCTGCGATGCGGATGTCGGTCGCGAGCAGCAGCTCGATGCCGATGGTCAGGCACGTGCCTTGGACGGCCATGATGATCGGCTTGGTCACGCGGCTCGCCATGCCGAGCGGATCGATGCCACCGTCGGCGATCACCCACGCGCCCGAGCTGAACATCGCGCCCCACTGCGGTAGATCGAGCCCGCCGGTGAAGTGATCGCCCGCCGCGTGAAGCACGCCGACGCGCAGGTCTGGATCGCGCTCGAGCTCGCCGTAGGCGGCGCACAGGTCGTTCCACAGCGGCAGGTCAAACGCGTTGCGCTTGGCGGCCCGATCGAGGCCCATCAGGTACACGTGGCCGCGTTTCTCGCGCGTGACTTTTCCCGTCGTCATGCCGGGGAGAATAGTCACGACGGTTCCGTTGTAGAAGATGTAGATGGTCCGGAGCGGTCTCGCGATGTTGGTGGTGGTCGGTGTAGGCAGCATCGCGTCCGCGGAGCCGACAAAAGCCGAGGCGCTCGCGGTCGTCGACGCATGGGCAGCAGCGCAAAACGCGGGAGACGCCGCGGCCTACAACGCGCTCTACGCGCCGAAGTTCGTCGGCATCAAGCGCACGAGCACTGGCGGTTCCGCGCGGTTCTCTCGCGCGCAGTGGCAGACCGACCGCAAGAAGATGTTCAAGATCAAGCAGGAGGTCGCGGCCGAGAACCCGACCGTCTCGATCAAGAACGACAAGGCGACCGTGCAGGTCACGCAGCGGTATCGAAGTGGTGCGTACGCGGACCACGGCGACAAGTTGCTCGTGCTCGTCGCCGACAAGACGGGCGCGCTGCAGATCGTGCGCGAGGAGTTGCTCTACAGCGCGGAGGGCTGGGACGACGGATCCGGCAACGACTTCGACGTGAAGGAGATGGTCTCGCCGATCACCGTGACGGTCAGGGAAGCGGCGCAGGATCCCAAGCACGTCGGCGACTGCGGCAGCGTCAGCTACACGCTCGTACTCAGCGATGCGAAGAAGAAGAAGGAAGAGCTCGACATCGGCGGAGGCTTCGTCGCGATCGACACCGCCGTCGTGACGTTCACCCCCGATATGTCGAACGACGAGAACCAGCAGTTCGGCGGGTGGTGCGCGGGCGGCGGCGATTACTACAAGGTGATCAAGAACGGCGACGCGCTCGTCGTTCGCTACAAGGGCGTGGACGAGGATTCGGATCCCGAACATCCGGCCCCGCCGCCGGCGTGGGAAACGCGGCTGACGGTCGTGCTTCCCGCCGGCGCGCGCGTGAAGTAGGGGTTTTGAGGGCTCGGAAGCCCGCTCCCGAGCGCGGTCTTTACAGTTTTTTACAAACGAGACGATCCCCCCTGCGCCGCGACAGTCGCACCTCGTCGCGGGCAGTCCCATGCGACAGACGCGGGACCCGCGACCCTGCCGCGCGACCCTCTCGGAGGACCACGAAACAAGGGCTTGGAGCGGCCGCTTAGCCGACGCGAGCGAGGTCGCGGTAGCGAACGAGGTGCCGGACAGCGCGGTGGAGCGTCAGCTCGTCCGACGTACGGCGGCCGAGCTGCTCGTACTGGCGGGCGATGTTGAAGTGCGCGTCGGCGAGCGAGTTGTCGATCGCGAGGGCTCGTTCGTACGCGGAGATGGCTTCCGACGCGCGCCCCTGGTCCTCCATCGCGACGCCGAGGTTGAACCAGTACAGCGCGACGTCCGACCGGGAGCACAGCGCGAGTCGGTAGTGCGCCTCCGCGGCTGCGGCCCCACCGCCCGCCTCGACCGGCTGCTCGTGGAGCAGGCGGCCCAGGTTGTTATGGGCGTCCGCGTGATCCGGGCGGCCGGCAATCGCGCGGCGATAACAGGCCTCGGCAGCGGCCAGGTCGGTCGCTTCCTGCGCGCATCCCCGCTCGTACCAAACGGTCGCACTGGTGCCGCGGAGCAGGCCCTTCCGCGCGCCGAGCTTGATCGAGAGGACCTCTGTCACGACCACAACGCTAACGGCAGGGTCTGACAACGGTGGGTTTTGTGTATGCTGGCCGCGTGGGTGACACGCATGGCACCACGCTGAGCTTCCACGAGGACGGCAAGGCGACACGGGTTGGACCGCGGCCGGAACCAGTCCTCGTCCTCGTATTGGAATGTGGTCGGCCTCGCGCCGGCTCCGTCCGCTACCGCCTGAACGACCTGAGCGGCGTCTCGCTCGGGCGCGGGCCGGAGCGACGTGCAGAACGAGCGGGCAACGAGCTCACGGTCCGCGTTCCGGACAAGTGGATGTCGTCGAAGCACGCCCGCATCGAGCCGAGCTTCGGCCGCTGGGTACTGACTGACACCGAGTCCAAGAACGGCACCATCGTGGATGGCCACACGACCAAGCGCGCGGTCCTGACCGACGGCTCGCTGATCGAGCTGGGCCATACGCTGTTCCTGTTCTTCGAGCGCCTGCCGATCGCGGAGGATGCTCCACCGATCGCCGAGCTGCTGCCGAACGAGGGTCCCCCGGGCACGACCACGCTCATGCCCACGTGGCAGACCGAGCTCGCGCGCCTCAAGCAGATCGCGAGCTCCGAGATCCCGATGCTCATCGAAGGCGAGAGCGGCGCGGGCAAAGAGGTCATCGCGCGCGCGATTCACGTGATGTCAGGCCGCACGGGCGCGTTCGTCCCCGTGAACTGCGGCGCTCTCCCCGACAACCTCGTCGAGAGCGAGCTATTTGGCTACAAGAAGGGCGCGTTCTCCGGCGCGCAAGCGGACCACCCGGGCCTCGTTCGCGCGGCCGACGGCGGCACGCTGTTCCTCGACGAGATCGGTGATCTGCCGGCGGCGTCGCAAGCGGCGCTGCTCCGCGTGCTGCAGGAGCGCGAGATCCTCCCCGTCGGCGGCACGCGCCCGGTGCCGATCGATCTGCGCGTCGTCGCCGCCACGCATCGCGACCTCGACGACATGGTCGCGGAGACCACGTTCCGCCACGATCTGTTCGCGCGGCTCGCGGGCTTCCGCGTCGAAGTGCCCACGCTCGGCGAACGACGCACCGACCTCGGTCTGTTGATCGGCGCGCTGCACGAGCGGTTGTTCGCGGCCGATCATCCCGGCTTCGACATCGACGCGGCGCGCATGTTGCTGCGCTACCCGTGGCCGCTCAACGTTCGCGAGCTCGAGCAAGCACTCGCGACGGCGCAGGTCCTCGCGGGCGTCGAGCTCGTGCGCGGCGAGCACCTGCCCGACACGGTCCGCACCGGTCGCCCGCCCGGCGCACCCCGCCCTGTCGTCCTCTCGGAGATGGATCAGAAGGTCCGCGACTCCGTCGTCGCTGCGTTGCGCGAGCATCAGGGCAACGTGTCGGCCGTCGCGCGCGTGCTCGATAAGGACCGCAAGCAGATCCAGCGCTGGATCAAACGCTTCGGTCTCGATCCTAGCTCGTACCGCTAGAGCTTCTTGGCCGCGGTCTTGGCGGCGGCGAGCGACGCAGCGCCGATCGCTTTGAGCAGCGCCGCGCTCTTCGCCGCGTCCTTGGCGGCAGCCGGCGGCTCGATGCTCCAGTGCTTCTTGATCTCCTTGACGACCCACGCAGGGAGCAGCGTGGTCTGCGCGACGAGCGTTGCCGTGACGAGGCGCTCCAGGCGGGTGATCGGGCGCTTGACGTCCCAGTTGCCGAGCGAGATCAGGATCTGGCTCGGGCTCAGCTCGACTGTCTTACCGGCGGCGACGTCGGCCTGAAGTCGAGTGGCTTCTTTCAGCGTCTTGATGAAGCGCGGCGACGCCTCGCGCGAGGGTTTCGTCGGAGTCGATTTCTTCCGTGCAGTGGCCATCGACCGCACCTTCGCATGCGCCGCTACCGCGTGACGGACTTCGCGAGGCCGAACAGCTGCTTCTCGGTCCATGTACTCCACCGCGACGGTGCCGTTCCAGCGAGGCGCGCGATCGCATCGGCGTGCGCGGGCAAGCGGACCATCGCGGCCGGCAAGCGCGCGTAGACCGCTGCGAACGAGCGCATCGTTGCGCGTGCGAGCCGCGGAGACGAGCGCAGCGCGAATGCGCGCGTCAGGTGCGAAGGAAGTAGCTCGGCCGTGACGATCTCGGCGAGCTTGCCCAACGGCGACTGCCTCTGCTCGCGACCGACGAGGAAGTGCGCCATCTCGCGCGCGGCCGGTGTGACCGCGAGCTGATCGGACGCGAACATCGCGGCCATGTAGTCGTCGTGCTCTGCGCGGGATCGTGGGAGCAGATCGCGCGGGATCCCGAACAGCGCCGCGAAGCGGTTGAGGTCCACGACGTAGCGATCGGCGCGCACGCGCGGGAGCGGACCGTCGAGGTGCTCGCGCACGACGAGCGTGGTGTCGACGAGCGTCGCGTGAACCCACCGGAGCGCGTCAGCATCATTCGCGGCGTAGCGCGTACCGGCGGGAAATGCGCCGTGGCGCTCGGTGAATGTGCCCGTGATGCGTTCGTGCACGCTGTGAACGCGGCGCGCCGCCGTGAGCGCAGCCGGGAGATCGCCGAACACCATCGCGAAGACGTTGCGGAACGTGCGATGGAAGCGGCCACTGATGTCCGCTCGAGTATGCGAGTGGTGGTCGATCGCGTGCGCGACCATCGGGTGCGCGAGCTGGAGCAGCGCCGCGCGACCACCACCGACGAAAACAGCGAGGTCTCCGCCGATTTCCCACGCGGCGGACTGAGGGCCGAGGATGCCTGCGCGTGCGTCTTCCACATGTGCGCAAAGCTCCGATAGGGAGGCTTCGAGCTGTGCGCGAGACACGACCGACATTCGCCGCCATCGTCAGGTGAGGGACCGGTCGCGTCAAGCGCCGTGCGTAGCCGCGACGGTGCGCGGAGGCGCTCGGCGGGGTTGCCGAAGTCCGCTGGACCATCGAGATCCACCGCCGATGAGTCGGGCATATGGGGTGCACGGGAGAAAGCTCGTAATGCAGACCATGTTCTCCACGGCGGGAGCCGCTCTCAGTGCCAACCTGTTGGCGCAGGGCGACGACACCCTCGCTCCCGGGATGAAGGCCGGGCCGTGGGTGATCGAGCGCGAGCTGGGACGCGGCGGCATGGGTGCCGTGTACGCATGTGTGCACGAGGAGATCGGTAAGCGCGCCGCGCTCAAGGTCATGCACCGCCGACTGCTGACGCCCGCGTTCAACGTGGAGCGCGTGCTGCTCGAGGCCAAGGTCGTGAACGCGATCGGACACCCGAACATCGTCGACATCTTCGAGACCGGGACGCTCGGCGATGGCCGCCCGTACATCGTGATGGAGCGCCTGGAAGGTCAGCCGCTCAGTTACCGCGCCGATGAAGGCAAGATGCTGGCGACCGAAGTCATCGCCGTGCTGATGCAGCTCTGCGATGCGCTGATGGCCGCGCACGCCGCGAACGTCGTGCACCGCGACCTCAAGCTCGACAACGTGTTCCTGCTCGCGAGCGAGGACGGCACGGCGCCGCGCGCGAAGATCCTCGATTGGGGTATCGCGAAGGTCATCGACCACGACGTGAAGCACACGGTCGAAGGCCAGCTCGTCGGCACGCCACAGTATCTGTCGCCCGAACAGGCCAAGGGCGCGCGCGTCACCTCCAAGTCCGACGTGTACTCGCTCGGTGTCATGGCGTACGAGATGTTCCTCGAGCAGCTCCCGTTCGAGGCAGAGACGGCCGCCGAGATCATGGCGATGCACCTCCGCTCGATTCCGCCGCCGCCGAGCGACATGTGGCCCGATATTCCGCCGGAGCTCGAGCAGCTGTTGCTCGTCATGCTCGCGAAGGCGCCCGAGAACCGTCCGTCGATGAAGGAAGTGGCGCAGACCCTTCAGAGCGTGCACGCGACCCTCGAGGCGCGCCGCGGCGCGACCAGCGAGCGCATCATTCCGCTCCGCCGCGCGTCGTCGCAGATGGCGCCGATCCGGTTGCCGTCCGCACCGGTCGTGCACGACTCGCAGGAGGCGTTCTCGCCCACGATGCCGGCCGACTCGATGTTCTGGCGTGCGCGCCGCAATCGCCGCGTGCAGTTCGCTGTCGGTGGCTTCGCGATCGCGGTCGCGACGCTGATGTTCGTGCTCACGCGTGGCGGCGACTCGAACGTAGCCATCGCCGCCACCGGCTCTCTGATGGGCGCGCCGACCGGGAGCGTCGAGGTCGCGACGCCGACGGAGCGCCTGACGACACACGAGACCGCGCCGTCTGCGCAGACCCCGCCCAACCTCGCGCCGCAGCTGATGGCGAAGCCGGCCCAGCACCTCGTGAAGATCGAGGCACCGAAGGTCGCGACGGACAAGCCCGTGAAGGTCGTACCGTCGAACAGCATCAAGCGTCCGTCGAGTCGCACGCAGCCGAACGCCCCGCGGCGCACGGCGACACGACTCGACCCTAACGGAGTCATGGACGCGTACTGATGCGTGCGCTGCCTCTCGCACTCGCGTCGCTGATCGCGGCGACGGTACCGGCGCTCGCCGACACCGTTCCTGAACGAGCCAAGAAGCTCGCGGCGGAGGGTCGCGCTGCGCACGAGGCCGGCGACTACGATCGCGCGATCGCGAACTTCACCGAAGCGAACGCACTCGCGCCGAGCCCTGCCCTGTTGTTCAATCTCGCGCAGGCGTACCGCCTCAAAGGGAGCTGCGACGACGCGGCCGTGATGTACCGCCGCTACCTCGCGACGATTCCTCCCGAGGACGCGCGCGTGATCGCGCAAGGGCAGCTCGAGACGACCGAGCGCTGCTCGCACAAGCTCGCGCTGTCGATACCTCTCGAGGAACAAGAGAAGGTCGTCGCGCGCCCCGCAAGCGCCACCGTCGTTCGCGATCGCGCGCGTGAAGCCGATGGTGTCTCGCAGCAGCGGCTCGGCCTCGGCCTCATGATCGGCGGTGGTCTCGCGCTCGTCGCATCCGGATACTTCGCGTGGGACGCGCACTCCGCGCAGAACGACGTCGAAGACGCGTACGCAGCCGGCAAGCCCGGCGCGGAGATCGCCCCCATCGACAAACGCGGCCAGCACGCCGAGAAGCTCGCGTGGGGCTTCGGCGTTGGCGGCGGCGCTGTGTTCGCCGGCGGCGTCGTCTCGTACATCTACGGTCGCCGCATGGAGCAGATGCAGAGTTTCGCGTACGTCCCCGCCAAAGGCGGCGGAGGAGTTAGCTACTCGTGGAAGTTCTAAGGCTGGCGCTCGTGATCGCTCCGCTCGCAGGGTGCTACTCGCCGGAGCTGCGTGATTGCGTCGTGCCGTGCGCCAACAACAGCGAATGCGCGGGCGACCAGACGTGTGCGGCGGGTCTGTGCACCAGCGGCGATAGCTGCTCCACACTGCCTGGCGTCGACAGCGACATCTCACCTCCGAATGAAGTCGACGCCGGTCCCGCCGACGCTCGCCCCGCGTCCCCCGATGCTCCGCCCGCCGACGCTCCGCCCGCGACGGTGACGATCACGGTCACGCTCGACGGTCCCGCCGGAAGCGTGAAGGTGATGGGCGCGGCCGACTGCACGGTGAGTCCGTGTACGTATCAGTTGCCATTGGGCCCGCGCACGTTCCAGGCGGTCGCAGGTCCCAAACCGTTCGAGAAGTGGACGACGCCGCTGTGCATGGGGCAACACGAGACGTGCACCGCAACGTTGACCGTGAACGCGATCCTCACGGCGAGGTTTCATTGATGAGACTCGCGTTGTCATTCACGCTCGCCGCCGTGCTGGCAGGTTGCTACGCGCCTGACCTACCGGACTGCGCTGTCACCTGCGCGAAGAACGATGATTGCTCGGGCGATCAGGTTTGCAATGATCAAGGTCGTTGCGCGGCTGCAGGTCAGAGCTGCAACGCAGAGACGGTCGACGGGGGCACTGGCGCGACCGACGATGCGGGCAGCGCGGCGCGCATGGTCATGCTCGAGGTCGACATCATGGGCGAAGGCAAGGTCACGGTCACGAACGTCGGCAACTGCACCGCGCCCGCGATGCTGTCGTGCAAGTGGATGGTTCCCGCGGGGCGCTATCAGATCACCGCGACGCCGACGAAACCCGACAAGCCGTTCGAGAAGTGGGTGTCGGTCCTGTGCGCCGGTCAGGCGGCGACGTGCAACACCGACGTCGTCCTCGCAGGTAGCGTCGTGGCGAAGTTCCACTGAGTCGTCGAGCTCATCCCCGGCGGTTACGTCGCAGCACCACGAGTGACATATCGTCGTCTTGCTTGACGAGGTGTGCACGGGAGCGCGCGAGGATGTGATCGCGAATCTCGAAGACGGAGCGATCCGCGACTTCAGCGAGCGCCTTTTCGATGCCCGTGATGTCGAACATCGCACCCGACGCGTCGCGTCCCTCGGTGACACCGTCGGTGAACAGCACCATGATGTCGCCCTCCTCGAGGCGTAGCGTCGTGTCGAGCATGACATTGCGAATCCCGCGCTTCGCGCCGAGCCACACGCCCGGCGTCCGCACACGCTCGATCTCGGTCGACGTCGCGCGGCGCAGCAGGATGTCCTCGTGCGCACCGGAGAACACGATGCGGCCGTCGTGATCGAGTCGAAACAGCGTGAGCGTGACGTGGTCCTTCTGTTGGAGCCGCTTTCGAATATTGTCGTAGAGGACCTCGTTGAGCGACTCGAGCATGTCGCGCGGGGAGCCATACGGTCGGGTACGGATGATCGCCGCCATCGCGCTCTGGACCATCAGCATGACGAGGCCCGCGTCGAGACCGTGACCCGACACGTCGCCGATTCCGAGGAACGCCGCATCGGGGGTGACTTGAACATCGTAGTAGTCACCTCCCACGTCATCGGCGGGAATCATGACGGCGGCGATCTCGTACCCCTCGACGATCAGCTCTCTCGGCAAGATCGACGTCTGCACCTGCTTCGCGATCGCGAGCTCTTCGTCGATCTTTGCGCGACTGACTGCGTCGTCGAGCAGCATCTGCTGCGCGCGCTTTGCCTCGGTGATGTCGAACGCCACCCCTTGCAGGAACAACGGACGTCCGAGCTCGTCACGCACGACGCGAGCTTCACCGTGCACCCACACCGTACGATCGTCACGCGCGATGAAGCGGCACTCGGCACGAAATGGCCCGCCCGTGCGGCAGCCGCGTGAGAACTCCTCGTTCCAAAGCGGCCGGTCGTCGGGATGCAGGCGCCAGTACCAGAGGAACGGATCCTCGAGCCACTCCTTCTGCGAATACCCGAGCATTTGCTCGATGTGAGGCGAGACGTAGACCTCGTTCTTGCCCTCGCCGAGCACGGCCATGAAGGTCACGGCGGGAATCTGTTCGACGAGCGTACGGAAGCGCGCCTCTGCCTCACGCAGTCGCGTCTCCGTGTCCAGCTGAGGATCCTGCGTCGCAGAGACCATCGAAGCGCGCGGATCGGACCACGTGAGTCGCTCCAGCGTCAGGATTCCGTCGGGAAACAGCGCTGTTGCGATACCGGTAAGGAACGTCTCGGCCTCGGCGAGCAGCTCCAGCTTCGAGAGCTCGGCGAGGAGCTCGGCCTCGGAGAGCTGATGCGTTTCGCTCATACGGACACCTCGTTCAGCCACGCGTACCAGGCATCGAGATGGTCGCCTCGCGTCGCGGAGAGCTCGATGATCGTCGCGTGCGGATTGACCTCGGTGACAGCGGCCGCAAACCGTGCGCGATCAAACGGCACGTACGGCGCGAGATCGATCTTCGAGAGAAGGATCAGCCGCGCCGCTCGGAACATGTGCGGATACTTGAGCGGCTTGTCGTCACCCTCGGTCACCGACGCGACCAACACCTTCGCGCGCTCGCCGAGATCGAACAGCGCCGGGCAGACCAGGTTGCCGACGTTTTCGATCATGACGAGCGACCCCGCCGGCGGATCCAGATCAGGCAGCGCACGCGCCACCATCTCCGCATCGAGGTGACACCCGGTGCCCGTGTTGATCTGCACGGCTCGTGCGCCCGCCGCGCGAATCCGATCCGCGTCGTTCGCTGTCGCTTGATCACCTTCGATGACCGTGATCACACGCGTGCTCGCGAGGTCGCGAATCGTGCGTTCCAGTAGCGTCGTCTTGCCCGACCCTGGCGAGCTCACGATATTGAGCGCGACGCAGCGACGCTCCGCGAGCCAGCCGCGGTTGCGTTCAGCGCCGCGCGTGTTGCGCGCGAGGATGTCTTGCTCGACGCGGATACGGCGATGCTCCGCCGGATCCACCGAGATCAAGTTCCCCGACGACGCGAACCGCGCCGCGAGCGGAGTTTCAGAACAACCGCACGTCATGCACATCGCGCACTCACCTCCAGCTCGCGGATCCGTAGCTCCTCGCCGGCGAGCACCGCGAGGTCGGTCCCACCGCACGCGCAGCGCGTGAAGATCGCAGGCATTGCTTGTTCGGCGCCGCATCGCCGGCACGCACCGCGTCCTGCGACCGTCACGATCTCGAGGGTGGAACCCGCGAGCGCGGAGTCCTCCGTCGCCGCTTCCCACGCGAACGCGAGCGCGTCGGGCAGCACGGCCGTGAACGCGCCCACCTCGATGACGATCCGATGGACCTGCTGATCACCGGCCCGCGCCGCGGCGAGCTCCGCGATCTCCATCGCGATGCCTAGCTCATGCATGCTGCACCTCGGAGATCAGCTGGACGACGAGCCGAGCCGCTGGTTCGATCGCGGCAGCGACGGCCGGGCTCAGCCCGACCTCGACATCGTCGTCGGCGGGAAACGCGCCAGGTTCGCAGCCGAGGACGCGCAACTGCGCCGGCAGCGTCCCGAGCGTGCGGGCGAGTCCAAGTACCGCGGCCGGATGCAGCGCGTGCGCGTCCAGGGCTTGCGGCGCGATGCCTTGCGCATCAGGTCGCACGGGGTCGATCACGTAGAGAGTTCCCGGCGCACCCCCGCGCGGCGTCGCGTCGACAAGGATCGCGGCATCGACGCCATCGGTGAGCGCGAGCGCGAGATCCATCCCGCGGATCCCGTAGTCCGCGATCTCGACTCCCTCGACGTCGTGACTACCGCGCAACCGCGCGATCACGGCGGGGCCGAAGCCGTCGTCGGCGAGGAAGATGTTACCGATGCCGGCGACGAGGATCCTCACGCCAGCACCTCGAGCTCGTCGGGTGCGAAGTAGAAGCGGTGCCCCGGCATGCCGAGCTCGCCGAGATCGGCGCCCGGATCGTCATCGATGACGACCGCGCAGTGCACGCGACCGTCGAGGTCTCGCTCGACCCGCGAGATCGTGGCGCGCTTGCCCGCGAGCACGATATCGAACGAGTCGGCCTGCTTCTTTGGTCGCAGGGCGACGCGCATTCCGGCTCGCCACTCGACGCTGTTTCGTCCGTGCAGATGCGCTGTCTCCGCGACGCCACGCGCCTCGGTGCGGGCCAGCAGTGCGGCGATGCGTGGATCATTGGCGGCGGCTTCCGCTTTCTCCGCATCCGTCATCGTGAGCACGCGCAGCGTCAGCATCTCGTCCATCTCGGTCGCGTCGAAGAACTCGCCGGGGCTGGCGGGCGCGAGCTCGGGAAAGTCCGGGAGCACGATCGGTGACGCGAGCATCGTGTCGCGCGCGACCAGCACGGGGAAACATCCGAGCGTGCGGCATGCAGCCACGGCGTCCGCGGCTTCCGCCGGAGGATCGATCGTCGAAATCGCACGCGCGCCAGGAACGCGGATCAAGACATGCGTCGACGCGAGCGTCACGTCCATCGCCGCTTCCAGGTCGCCGCTCGGATCGCACGGCGTCAGGTTGGACACTTCGATCGCGATCCGCCACAGCCCCTGCCCGCTCCCGGTCACGAGCGCGTTCCACTCGATCGTCAGGCCGGCACGCTCGATCCGGTCGTTTCGCTCACCCTCCACGAGCGTCAGCGCAGGCAGGTCGATCGAGTGCTCGTCACCACCTCCCCCCGCGTGCAACACGAGGAATCGCACCGTCGCCCGCGCGATCAGCGATTCTCCCGCGAACACGAACTCCGCGCGTTGCGTGAACGGTTCGTGCGCGCGCTCCGCCCACTGCCGCGGGTACACCGCACCGAACGCGAACCGCCGCTGGTTCTTCAGCGCCGACGGACGGTACGGATACAGCGCGTATCCCTCGTAGAGGGTCGTGCGCACGAGCGCCTCGACGCGCGGATCATGGCCACCATCGGCTGCCGTCGCATCGATCTCGCGCAGCACCGTCGCCAGCGCTGTCATCGCCTCCGGGCCGCCCGACAGTCCAACCCACGCGGTTCTCACGGCACCCACGAGCTGGTACACGACGTCGACCCCGACGCGCCACGCGCCGCACAGCGGGCCACTCGCCGTCGAGGCGAAGTTCGCGAAGATCACGGCCTCGGTCTCGGGCGCGAGCGAACGCAGTGCAGGAACGTCGAGGCATAGCGCGTCCCACGTCTCGGCCTCGAGCTCGGCGACGGCGAGGCCGGCCGGCCCCGGAAACGCGAGTTGTGTACGTCCGTCGTCGAAGCGAGTGATCGCGGCGATCCCGACGGGGACGCGGAGGCGCGCGAGCCACGCATCGATCTGCGGTACTGCGAGGCGCGTGCGGTCGCGCGGGATGGTGCGGAAGCGCTCCGAGCCCTGCATCAGGATCGAGCACGCATCACACGCGCAACGGACGGCGCGATCGGCGCGCGCGAGCACGTGCGCGTGCAGCGCGGCGATCGGCGCACCGCACAATTCGCACGCCTCGTGCGCCGCGTTCGTGGCGGCCGCGCGCGTCGCTGCGAACAGGCGCTTCATAACCGGACGCGGAGCCGATCTGCGGGCACGAAGCCCGCCGCGAACACCATCTGACCCGCGAGCTCGACTTCGACGATGTCGGCGTCCGGTGCGCGCGACGTCACGATCTGCTCGACGACCGCGCGCGCCTTCGCCGGATCGACGGGCGTTCCGCGCTCGCCGACGAGCACGACGCGGATGCCTGCGTCACCATCGCGGTCGATGCGATCGACGCGAGAGAGCTCGACGCCGCACGCGTGCAGCTGCCCACTCGCCGCTTCCAGAGCCGCCCGCGCGCGCACGTCCGCGCCGTCGGGGTGCGTACCTGCGAGCACGAGCAAGCTGCCCGCGAGGGGATCATCGGCGAGCTGGCGCTCCAACTCAGGCCCGCCGAGCGCAACGGCGCGAGAGAGCCCCGCGTTCGCTAGCTCGACGAGCGCGGCGGTCAACGCGTGCACGATCGACCGTGCGCGCGGATCGGTGAGCAACTCGGCTTCGGCGAGCAGGCGCTCGATGCGACCGATCGCGGCGTCCGGGGTCACGTCGCTCATTGGACGTGCGCTCCAAACGTCGGCGCGTGGCGCACCTCGATCGTCTTGTCCTCGCCGAGGTACATGTGCACGCCGCACGGCAAGCACGGATCGAAGCTGCGGACCGTGCGCATGATGTCGATGCCCTTGAACTTGTCCTTGCCGTTCTCCTCGAAGATCGGCGTGTTCATCACCGCGTCCTCGTACGGACCGGGCGTGCCGTTGCTATCGCGCGGGCTCGCGTTCCACGGCGTCGGCGGATACGGATGGTAGTTCGCGATCTTGCCGCCCTTGATCACGAGGTGATGCGAGAGGACGCCGCGGACGGCCTCGTGGAAGCCGCAGCCGATCGCTTCGTCGGGCACCTTGAACGGCACCATGGTCTCGGTGCGGCCCGCGTGGACCTCGGCGAGCGCCTTCTCGATGAAGAACAGCGCCATGCCAGCGGCGTACGCCTGGAAGTACGTGCGCGCGCGATCGCGTTCGATGGTGTTCGAGTACTGCGGGATCTTCCACTGCAGCTTCATCTCGGGCATCAGCGCCGTGCGCGGCAGGTTGATGTCGACGCCGGTGCCGGTGGCCTTCACGTAGCCAACGTCGACGCGCTTCGCGAGCGCCGTCGCCCACAGGCGCGCGAGCGGCCCGCCGCCCGTATCGAGCGGCAACAGGTTCTTGTTCCGGTCCTGCCAGCGCGGCGCCATCACCCACGAGTAGTTCTTGTCGAAGTCGCGCTTCTGCGGTTTGGGCAGCGTCGTCTGGTTCCACGGGTGGCGAGGATCGATCGGATTACCGAGCGGATCCTTCGTGACGAACGGATCGGCGCCGATCCAATCCTCGTAGAACGAGTGACCGAGCAGGATGCGTAGACCGAGGTTGATCTCGACGAGGTCCGTGGTGACGAGCTCGCCATCGACGACGACGCCGGGCGTGACGTACATGTCGCGCCCCCACGTATTCATCGTCTCGTAGCGGAAGTCGCACGTGTCTGGGTTCTGGAACGAGCCCCAGCAGCCGAGCAGGATGCGTCGCTTGCCGACCTGATCGTAGCCGGGCAACGCTTCGAGGAAGAAGTCGAACAGGTCATCGTGCATCGGCACGGAGCGCTTACAGAACTCGACGTATTTGACGAGCCGCACGAGGTAGTCGTTGAACAACTGCACGCTCGGAACGGTGCCGACGCCGCCCGGATACATCGTCGACGGGTGCGTGTGCTTGCCCTCCATCAGGCAGAACATCTCGCGCGTCACGCGGCTGATGTGGAGCGCCTCGCGGTAGTGCACCCCGGTGAACGGATCGAGCGCGCGCATGATATCGGCGATCGTGCGGTGACCGTGTAGCGCCGAGTTGGGCGCGAGCGTCGTCTCCGCTTTCGCGAGCACGCTCGGGTTGGTCTCCGAGACCATCTTCGCGCAGAAGTCGACGCCGACGAGATTGTCCTGATAGAGCGCGTGGTCGAACATGTACTCGGCTGCTTCGCCGAGGTTCGTGATCCACTCGGCGATCGCGGGCGGCTTGATGCCGTAGGCCATCTGCTGCGCGTAGATCGAGCACGTCGCGTGGTTGTCGCCGCAGATGCCGCAAATGCGGCTCGTGATGAAGTGCGCGTCGCGCGGATCCTTGCCCTTCATGAACACGCTGTAGCCGCGAAAGATCGACGACGTGGAGTGCGCCTCGACGACCTGGCGATTCGCGAAGTCGATCTTCGTATAGATACCGAGGCTGCCGACGATCCGGGTGATCGGATCCCACGACATCTCGATCAATTCACGCTCGCTCATTCCTTGTCTCCATACGTCGTCGGCTTGTAGCCGGTGGTCAGCTCGCCCGGCTCGCGCCAGGTCGGCTCTTTGTCGAGAGAGCTCTTCGTGAAGTTGCGCAGCGCACGAACGGTGCGGCCGTACATCATGATCGCGGCCGACGACATGATCGCGCCGGGGGGCTCGTGGCCGAACGGCATGAACTTGTCGGGGAAGCCCGGCATCGTGCAGCCGATGCAAACGCCGCCGACGTTGGGGCAACCACCGACGCCGTTGATCCACCCGCGCTTCGGGACGGGGCACAGCACCACCGGTCCCCAGCAGCCGAGCTTCACGATGCACTTCTTGGAGCCGTACTGCGCGGCGAAGTCACCTTGCTCGTAGTAGCCGCCGCGATCGCAGCCTTCATGCACCGTCTCGCCAAACAGCCAACGCGGTCGCAGCGCATCGTCGAGAGGAATCATCGGCGCGGTGCCCGCGGCCTGACGCAGCAGATACAGCAGCGTCTCCATGAACGAGTCCGGCTGCACCGGGCACCCCGGTACGTTCACGATCGGGATGTCCGCCTTGCTGCGGTACTCCCAGCCGAGGAAGTCGGCGAGCCCCATGGCGCCCGTCGGGTTGCCGGCCATCGCGTGGATGCCGCCGAACGTCGCACACGTCCCGATCGCTACCGTGGCCCACGCATGCTTCGCGAGCTTCTCGACCCAATCGCACGTCGGAATCGGTTGACCTGTTGCCGCGTCGGTGCCGAGCGCCGCCCAGTAGCCCTCTTTCTTGATCTTCTCGTTGGGCAGCGAGCCTTCGACGACGAGCACGAACGGGTTCGTCATCTCGCCGCGCGCCGCGCGATGAAACGGCTCGAGGAACTCGTCACCGTTCGCGTACGCGAGCACCGGGTTGTGGAGGACGATCGACGGAATGCCGGGAATCGCGCCGAGCACCAGATCCTCGATCGACGGCTGCGTCGCCGCGGTGATCGAGATCGAGTCGCCGTCGCACGATAGGCCGGCCGTGATCCACAGAACCTCGACGGTGATTTGACTCATTCGGCTCCTTGATTGCGACGATTAACAGATCCGAGGAAGCGGTTCGCCCGACAGCATCGCCACCACCCGATCACCACCCGCACGCGAGGCGAGCACGACGCTGCCAGCATGCGCAGATACGCACTCACCGATGATCGCCGCGCCCTGCCCGAGCGCATGACCGCGCAACGCCACGAGCGCGCGATCTGCATCCTCGGGCGCCACGGCGACGATGACGCGCCCCTCGCTCGCCATGTGCATCGGCTCGAGTCCCCACAGCTCGCACGCGGCGCGCACTTGATCGCGAAACGGCAGCGCTTTCTCGACGAGCCGCACGCCGACACGCGCCCCCGCCGCTAGCTCGCACGCGACGCTCGCGAGTCCACCGCGTGTGGGATCGCGCATCCATCGCACACCGGGCACCGCCGCGAGCAACGCACGCACGAGGCCGATGACCGGTGCGACATCGCTCACGAGATCCGTCTCCAGCGCGGTCGCCTCGCGCTGCGCGAGGATGGTGACACCGTGATCCCCGAGCGGCCCCGACGCGAGGAGCACGTCACCTACGCGCGGGTTGGTGATCGAGAGCGAGCGGCCGGCGGCGACGGTGCCGACGCCCGTCGTCGTGATGAACACCCCATCGCCCTTGCCGCGCTCGACGACCTTGGTATCGCCGGTGACGAGGCGCACTTCGCTCGCCGCACACGCTTCGCGCATCGACGCGACGATCCGGTGCAGCTCTGCGATCGGCAGACCCTCCTCGAGGATGAACGCCGCCGAGATCCACCGCGGCTCCGCGCCGCCGACCGCGAGATCGTTCACCGTGCCCGCGATCGCGAGGCGGCCGAGGTCACCGCCCGGAAAGAACCGCGGCGTGACGACAAAGCTATCCGTCGTGATCGCGATCCGCCCTGTCGCATCGACGATCGCTGAATCCTCGAGTGGCGCATTCGAGAGTCCGAACCCCGGCACGAACAGCTTCGCGACGAGATCCGCGGACAAGCGTCCGCCCGACCCGTGGCCGAGCACGATCTGATCGTACGCGCCGATCGGCATCGGGCAGTCGATCACGCGGACCTCCGCAGGCGGCCATACGCGACGTACGCTGCGCATGCTCCCTCCGACGACACCATCGTCGCGCCGAGTGGCGTCTGCGGCGTACAGCGCGTTCCGAATTGTGAGCAATCGCTCGGCTTGGCGAGCCCCTGCAAGATGCGCCCGCTGATGCACTCCACCGGCTCGACCGCGACGATCTCTCCGACGGAGAACCGGTCCTCCGCACTGAACTGCCGGTACCGCGGCGACAACCGCCATCCACTGTCGGGAATCACACCGATGCCGCGCCACGGGCGATCGCAGCGCTCGAACACGTCGTCGATGATCGCGCGCGCGTGCACGTTGCCTTCGGGCTTCACGGCGCGTCCGTATTGAATCTCGAGCTCGGCGCGGCCCGCTTCGAGCTGGCGCACGGCGAGCAGCAACCCTTCCAGCAGATCCACCGGCTCGAACCCCGTCACCACGACGGGCGCGTTGAACGTATCCACGATGGGTGCGTACTCGCTCGTGCCCATGATGGCGCATACGTGGCCCGGTCCGAGGAACGCCTGTACGCGCCGCTCGGTTGCGGACAAGAGGAACGACATCGCCGGCGGCACGAGCACGTGGCTCACGAGCGCTGAGAAGTTCGTGAGCCCCAGGCGCGCAGCTTGCGAGATCGCCATCGCATTCGCAGGCGCGGTCGTCTCGAAGCCGATCGCGAACAGCACCACTTCGCGCGCCGGATTCGCCTTTGCGATCGTCAGCGCATCGAGCGGTGACGACACGACGCGGACATCCGCTCCGCGCGCCCGCAGCGCGAGCAGGTCGCCGTGCGAGCCAGGCACGCGCAGCATGTCGCCGAACGAGCAGAAGATGACGCCTGGCTTCTGCGCGATCGCATGCGCGCGGTCGATCGTCTCGAGCGGCGTGACGCACACCGGGCACCCCGGGCCGTGAACCAGCTCGATGCCCGCGGGCAACAGCTCGTCGATGCCGTACCTCACGATCGAGTGCGTCTGCCCGCCGCAGACTTCCATCACGACCCACGGCCGCGTCGCGACCGCGCGGATCGCGTCGACCAGCCGCGCGACGGTCTCTCCCTCGCGATATTCGTCGACGTACTTCACGCTGGTTCCTCTCGGGCGGGTTCTTCCTCTGCCATCTCGTCGAGCTGACCGAGCTCCGCGAGCAACGCGAACACACGCTTTGCTTCGACCTCGTCGAGCTTGCTCAGCGCGAAGCCGACGTGAACGAGCACGTACTCACCGATCGCGACGTCCGGCACGTGCTCCAGACACACGCTCCGCGCCACTCCGCCAAAATCGACGCGCCCCATCAGGATGCCGTCGACGGGTTCCTTGCTCGTGACTCGACCGGGAACGCCAAGACACATCAGTGTGTTCCTCCATCTCGTGCGTCGAGTGCGGCCAGGGTCGCGAGCTGTCCGAGGGCGAGCCCGCCGTCGTTCGCAGGCACCGCGCGATGCTGGTGCGCGCGCAGGCCAACCGCGCGCAACCGCACCGGCAGTTCGTTGGCAAGCACGACGTTCTGGAACACGCCGCCGCTCAGAACGACGTCCGCAACACCGTACTCGGCCGCGAGCTCCGTGCACGCGCATGCGATCATCTCGATCAAGGTCGAGTGAAAGCGCCGCGCGATCACCTCGCCCTCGACGCCGCGCGCTCGGTCGCGCTGCACCGCGCGCATGATCGACAGCGTGTCCATCACCATTGGAGTCGCCACTGGCTGCGGCGCGACGATCCGATGCGTCTCCGTGTAAGCCGTCGAGCCGCTGAGTTTCGAACCGCCGGTGCGCGCGACCTCGACCGGATAGACCTCCCGATCCGTACTGGAACGCGCGAGAGCCTCGAGCCGCATCGCGGCGTGCGCTTCGAACGAGGCGACGTCCGCAAGGCCGAGCTGGGCTGCGACGGCATCGAACAGTCTGCCCGCGCTCGTTGTCTTCACGGCCGACGCGCAGAGCCGCGCCACTTGCCACGCGCGATTCCCATAGCGCGCCAACCAAGGTTCCAGCTCGAGGCCGAGCTCGCGATCGAACACGACGCCCATGCGCCACGGCTCGCGCGCCGCTGCGTCGCCGCCGGGCAACGCCACTTCTCGCAGATGCCCCGCGCGCACCGACGCGGCCGCATCACCGACGAGTAGCTCGCCACCCCAGATCGTTCCATCGGTGCCGAGCCCCGCCCCGTCGAAGATCACGCCGATCGCGCGAGTCACCCTGGCGTCCGCGAGCGCGCTCGCGAAGTGCGCGTGATGATGCTGGACGGCTACGCGCGGCAAGCCGAGCTCCTCGGCGATCCGCGTCGTCGCGTAGTCGGGGTGTAGATCGTGCGCGACGCGAACCGCGGTCACGCGATGCAGCGCCGCATGATGAGACAGCGCCGCGCGATAGGAGTCGAGCGCGGCTTGATAGTCGAGATCGCCGATATGCGGAGAAACGAACGCGGTGTCGCCGTCACCGAGCGCGAACGTCGCCTTGAGGTGCCCACCGAGTGCCAGCGTCGGCACGGCGAGCGGATGCGGCAGCCTCAGCGGCACCGGTGCATAGCCGCGCGCGCGGCGTAGGATCGTCGGCGCACCGTCGACGACGCGCGTCACCGAATCGTCGCAACGCGCGTGGATCTCGCGATCGTGCACGAGGAACGCATCCGCGATCGGACCGAGTCGGGCGCGCGCATCGTCGTCGGCGAACGCGATCGGCTCGTCACTCGCGTTGCCGCTCGTCACGACTAGCGGCCCGCCAAACGCACGCAGCAGCAAGTGATGCAGAGGCGTATACGGCAGCATCACCCCGACATCGAGCAACCCCGGCGCGATTCCGTCGGGCACCACGCGCCCCGCCAGCAGCACGATCGGCCGGGCCGATGATGCGAGCAACGCGGCCTCGACATCGCTCACCATCGCGAGCTCGCGCGCGCCTTCGATACTTGCGACCATGATGGCAAACGGCTTCGCGTCGCGGTCCTTGCGCTCGCGCAACCGCGCGACCACGTCGGCACGCAGCGCATCGCATGCGAGATGGTATCCGCCGAGACCTTTGATCGCGACGATGGCCCCATCGCGGAGCGCCGCGACGACGCCCGAGAGCGCATCACCTTCACGATCAAACCTCAGCGTCGGCCCGCACGCAGGGCACGCGATCGGCTGCGCGTGAAATCGTCGGTCGGCTGGATCCGCCATTTCGTGCGCGCATTCGTCGCACAGCGTGAACGGCGCCATCGTCGTGCGTTCGCGATCGTACGGTGCGCCGGTCACGATGGTCAGCCGCGGACCACATGCCGCGCAGCTCGTGAACGCATACCCAAACCGGCGCCCACGCGCGTCGAAGATCTCGTCGACGCAGGCCGCGCACGTCGCCACATCCGGTGCGATCACGGCGGCGTCTCCCGACGCCTCGCTCGCCGCGATCTCGAACCCGTCGCCGCCGCGCACGGCGATCGCGGTCGCGACCACGCTCTCCACACGCGACGCAGGAGGCCCCACGCGCAGCTCCGCGACCAGCTCGTCCAACCGCGCCGCCGGCCCTTCCGCCTCGATCGCGACATCCCCGCCGCGATTCGTCACGAACCCCACGATCCCCAAACGCGTCGCGACCGCATGGACGAACGGCCGAAAGCCGACTCCCTGGACGACGCCGCGCACGGCGATCACGTGTCTCGTGGTGTCCGAGGTCATGCTTCGGTGATCGTCACGAGATCGACGGCGAAGCTGCGCAACGAATGCAGACTTCGCTTCTGCCAGTACAACTTCGGGTTCGACAGGAAAGTCACTTTGTAGCGAGCGGCCTCGGGGAGCTCCTGCACGTCGGTGATCCACGACACGAGCGTCTTGAAGCACGACGAGTTCATGAACTCGAGCTTTCGCATGTCGACCGTGACGTTGCGAACGCCCAAGCGCTTCGCCTCCGCGTGCACCCGCCCCAACATCATCTCGAGCGCATCGAGCGCCGCATAGTCCGCGGTGCCCTGCAACGACGTTTCGATCGCTTCGCCGTCGTGAAGCGCCTGGCCCTTGAAATCCTCGGCGTCTACTGCCGCGATCTCGGTACTCATGGCGTCACCCCCACCGTCGTGTTGGCCAAGAGCTCGACGAGGTCTCCCTCGATGACGCGATATGTGATCTTCATTTCGCCCTCCGCGCAGATCCGCGCGAGACCCAGTCCCGAGCCGTCGCGCCGCTTCGCCTTTTGCACCAACAGGTCCTGGTAGAATGCGAACGAGTCCTTCGCAGCCGCCATCCCGTCGACGATCTCGCGGATCGCGGTGATGTGCGGGTCCGTCGCGCGATTGCGCAGCAGGATCGTCACCAGGCGAGGTTGGTTCGTGTCGACTTCGATGCGGATCGTCGTCTCGCCATCCTTGGAGTACTTGACGGCGTTCTCGAGGAGCTCGTGCGTCGCGAGCGCGACACGCGATGTCCCATCAGGATCGTTCAGCGTGCGCTGATAGAACTCCGACACGAATCGGCGCACGACCGAAACGAGCTGCACATTGGGCCGGAAATTCAATTCGACGTATGCGTTGGGGGGAGCCGTCACCATGAAGTGTCGCGATCATGAGGAAAGCCTCCCGGGAGGGCAACGCGGATCACATGACGTTTGAGTTAACGCGATCCGATCGCCGGCGTAAGTACAAAGCCACTTCAGATTTACAGGTCTCGCGTGGGCTGCGACGCGCAGCGTCCGGAGCAAAGACGATCTCGTAGAAAAACTGTTTACACGTGGACATCGCTGCTGTGCGCGAATCGCGACCCTGCACGAGCGTCGCCGTCGGCGGCATCTCGCGGCGAAGTTTCACCGAGCTGCTACAAGCAGGAATGATCTCCCCGTCGCGCAACGGTTTTGTCCGTGTCCGTGGAGCGCGCGAGCACAACCTCAAGAACATCTCTGTGGAGATGCCGCGCGACGCACTCGTCGTCTTCACTGGCGTCTCCGGCAGCGGCAAGTCATCACTCGCGTTCGGCACCTTGTACGGCGAAGCGCAGCGTCGCTATCTGGAATCGGTCTCGCCGTATGCGCGCAGACTGTTCGACCAGATGCCCGTGCCCGAGGTCGACGAGATCGAAGGCCTGCCGCCCGCGATCGCATTGCAACAGCAGCGCGGGGCGTCCACGACGCGCAGCTCCGTCGGCAGCGTCAGCACTCTGTCGAACCTGTTGCGCATGCTGTACTCGCGCGCCGGCGATTACCCGCGCGGCCAGCCGCTGCTGTATGCCGAGTCGTTCTCGCCGAACACGCCCGAAGGCGCATGTCCGTCCTGTCAGGGCCTCGGTCGCGTCTACACGGTGACCGAGCAGTCGATGGTCCCCGATCCATCGCTCACGATTCGGGAGCGGGCCGTCGCCGCGTGGCCGCAAGCGTGGGGTGGTCAGAACTTGCGCGACATCCTCGTCACGCTCGGTTACGACGTCGACAAGCCGTGGCGCGATCTACCGAAGAAGGAGCGCGATTGGATCCTGTTTACCGACGAGCAGCCGACCGTTCCCGTCTACGCGGGTGTCACGCCAGCGCAGGCCAGAGCATTCCTGAAGAAGAAAGCGGAGCCCAGTTACATGGGCACGTTCTCGAGCGCACGGCGCCACGTACTGCACTCGTTCGCGACGACGAGCAGTCCGATGATGAAGCGGCGCGCGATGCAGTACATGCTGAGCGATGCGTGCAAGACGTGCGGCGGCAAGCGGCTGCGCAGGGAGTCGCTCTCCGTCACGTTCGCGGGCCTGGACATCACCGAGCTCTCTCGGCTCTCGCTGGAGCGACTTGGAGAACTGTTTGCACCGTATACGAACGCAAACCCGACGAGCAACGCTGCCCACCCCGAGAAGGCGATCGTCACGCAGCGCATCGCACAAGATGTCCATGCTCGCATTCGGATCCTGTGCGATCTGGGGCTCGGTTATCTCACGCTCGAACGCAGCACGCCGACGCTGTCTCCGGGAGAGCTGCAGCGGTTACGGCTCGCGACGCAAGTACGCTCCAATCTGTTCGGCGTCGTCTACGTCCTCGACGAGCCGAGCGCCGGTCTCCATCCCGCTGATACAGAGGCGCTTGTTGCCGCGCTCGAGAAGCTCAAGACGCAGGGGAACACGCTGTTCGTCGTCGAGCACGAGCTCGATGTCATCCGGCGCGCGGAATGGATCGTCGACATCGGCCCGGCCGCGGGCGAGCGTGGCGGGGAGGTGCTGTACTCGGGACCGCTCGCTGGACTCAGGAACGTAGAAACCTCCGTCACCGCGACGTACCTGTTCGACACGGCGCCCGCTCCGAAGCGCACCGTTCGCCAGTCCCGCGAGTGGCTCACGCTCGAGGGCGTGACGCGAAACAATCTAAAGAGCGTGGATGTGAGCTTTCCGCTCGGAGTGCTCACCGCGGTCAGCGGCGTGTCGGGGTCGGGAAAGTCCAGCCTCGTCAGTCAAGCGCTGGTCGATCTCGTCTCGACAGCGCTCGGAAGTAACGTCGATTCCGAGGAGGACGAGGACAGTCTCGACGAGCCCGTCGTCATCGAGAACGGCACGATCACCAAGGGCCTCACTCGCATCAAGCGCCTCGTCCGAGTCGATCAAAAGCCGATCGGCCGCACGCCGCGCTCGAACCTCGCGACCTACACGGGACTGTTCGATCACGTGCGCAGGCTGTTCGCGTCGACAAAGGCGGCGAAGGCCCGGAAGTACGACGCGGGGCGGTTCTCGTTCAACGTCGCGAAGGGTCGCTGCGCGAACTGCGAGGGCGAGGGCTTCGTGTTCGTCGAGATGCTGTTCCTGCCGAGCGTGTACACGCCCTGCCCCGTCTGCCGCGGCACGCGCTACAACAGCAAGACGCTCGAGGTCACGTATCGCGACAAGACGATCGCAGACGTCCTCGGCATGACCGTCGACACGGCGCACTCGTTCTTCGCCGAGGAACCTGCGGTGCATCACGCGCTCGACGTGGTGAAACAGGTCGGCCTCGGTTACGTGCGGCTCGGGCAGCCCGCGACGGAGCTCTCGGGCGGTGAAGCGCAGCGCATCAAGCTCGCGAGCGAGCTCCAGCCGCGCGAGCGCGGTGACGCGCTGTACATCCTCGACGAGCCCACGACCGGCCTCCATCCTGCGGATGTCGAGCGCTTGCTCGCGCAGCTCGATCTGCTGGTCAGCGCTGGCAACACGGTCGTGGTTGTCGAACACGACATGAAAGTCATCGCTCACTGCGATTGGGTCATCGACATCGGACCTGGCGCGGGCGAGCACGGCGGACGAATCGTCGCCGAAGGTCCTCCCGCGCAGATCGCCGCCAGCCAAGTCAGCAAGACGGCGCCGTATCTACGTGCGCAGCTGCGCTAGTTCTCGGGGACCTTGGTCTTGTAGGTCTTCCACGGGGGACGGCGAAGCCACGGCTGCAGACGAAGTTGCGCGAGGGCGACGGCGAGCGCTGTCGCTTCGAGTGGCTTGCGCAGGGTGATGTCGAAACCCGAGTCCTTCGCGAGCTGAAAGTCGCGCTGGGAACCGCGCGCCGTCATCGCGATCAGTCGCGGGCGCCCCTTCATCGCCGCACCGCGCAAAACCTGGGGGATCTCGAACGCGTTGCCATCGAGCCGATCGATGTCGACGAACGCGCAAACGTAGTTCCCCTGCGTGAGCAGGTCTAACGCAGCGCGAGCATCGGGTGCCGAGACGACCTCGTGTCCCGCGAGGGAGACAACCTCCTGAATACGTTGTCGAACTTGCTCATCCGGCTCGCAGATGAGGAACCGATTAAACAACATCCCCGCGCTAGTGCGTGGCGGGCATGAAAAGGTCGCAAGAATCGTCAGCGGACGATGCCGACGACCAGGCCGTCGGGGGTCGGAGCGCAAACGGAATCGCACTTCGCGGCGACCATCTCGTGGAACGCGCGCATCGCCTTGCCGCGCTTGGTGTCCTCCATGAGATCACCGAACAGGTACGCGTTGTCGCCGAGGATCAGACCGCCCTTGCGAACGTTCTCGAGCGCCCACCGACCGTAGTTGTCGTAGTTCTCCTTGTCCGCATCGATGAACACGGCGTCGAACGGACCGTGCTTTACGAGCGTCGGCAGCATCTGCACGCCGGCGCCAACGACAACCTCCACCTTGTCGGCGAAACCGGCGGCCGCGATGTTCGCGCGCGCGACCTCGGCGTGCTTGGGCGAGTACTCGATCGAGTAGAGCTTGCCGTCCGCGGGAAGCGCACGCGCGATGTGCAGCGCGGAGTAGCCGACGAGCGTCCCCACCTCGACGACCTTCTTGGCGTTCGCGAGGCGAAGGAGGATCCCGATCAGCGCACCGTCACTGGGACCGACCTGGATCGCCGGAATGCCGTCGGGCACCGTGAACGCACGCGCCATCGCTGCATCGTGCGGCACGTGAACGCGGTTGACGAACTCGATGACCGCGGCGGTGTTGTAGTTGGACCCGCCTGCGCGGGAATCGTTGTCGGCCATCCGCGCACCCTACCCGTCGTCGACGCGGCGAGCACGCGGGTGTATCGTGAATCGATGAAGTGGTTGGTCGTCGCGGTGTTGTGCGTCGCGGGATGCGTCCAACCGGACCTCACGACGTGCGGGTCCAACAGCTGTCCGAGTGGACTGACCTGTCAGCCGTCAGGGATCTGCGTCTCCACCGACCAGCTCTCGTCGTGCTCCGGCAAGGCGGACGCGACGGACTGCGTCTACGGGACGAACGCCGGCATCTGTGTGAGTGGCGCGTGTCTCGCCGTGAACTGCGGCAATGACATCGTCGAGCAAGGCGAGGTCTGCGACGACGGCAATCGGTCGAGCGGAGACGGTTGTTCGTTCGATTGCCAATCGAAGGAGACGTGCGGCAACGGCTACGTCGACTTTGTCGCGGGCGAGCAGTGCGACGACGGCAACCTCCTCGGCAACGACGGGTGCGAGGCGAACTGCATGCTCCCCGCGTGCGGCGACCACGTCGTGAACACGGCGGCGGGTGAGGAGTGCGACGACGGCAACCAGGTGGACGGCGATGGATGCTCGCGCGACTGCGTATCCGACGAGACGTGCGGCAATCACGTGCGCGATCCGGGCGAGGAGTGTGACGACGGCAATCACGCCGATCACGATGGCTGCCAGTCGAACTGCAAGATCCAGCGCTGCGGCGACGGCATCGTCGACACCGGCGAGCAGTGCGACGACGGCAACTTCGACAACGCCGACAACTGCCTCAACACGTGCAAGACGCCGACGTGCGGCGATGGCTTCATCTGGCTAACGCACGAGGAATGCGACGACGGCAACCGCGACGATACCGACGCGTGTCCCAGCAACTGTCTGTCGGCGCGCTGCGGCGACGGCTTCATCCATCGCGGCTTCGAGGGATGCGACGACCCGACTCAAATCGCGAGCGGTTGTTGCCACGCCGACTGCACGCGACCCAGCTGCGGCGACAGCATCGTGGAGTGCGACGAGTACTGCGACGACGGAAACCACGATTGCAAAGAGCAATGCACCGAGTACTGCCCCGCCGGCGGCGCGGGCGTCGACTTCAACGGATTCCAGGGCATCGATTCCACGACGAGCGACACGGGCGGTGGCTCGATCACCGAGCGGTTCAACGGCGATATCGGAGGGATGGGCGGCAACGGCTACGGCGGCGCCGTGTTCGATCACTCGACGGGCAAAAAGATCTTCCTCAGCACGGAGAACTTCTCGGACGCGTCGAGCAGTGGCGACCTCATCCGGGGCGGCGACGGGGGCTTTCAGCAGCGCAGCGAGCCGCACCCCGACAACAACCACTTCCTCGGCTACTACACCGACACGGTCTCGTACTGCAGCCCCGACGGTGCTGGTGTGGGCACGGTGGATTCCGCCGTCAAGATCACGGTCACCGACGCGTGCGGCATCACGTACTCGCAGACGTACAGCGGCGACGAGGTCGAAGGCTTCAACTGGCCGACCTGCCCGTAGTCGTCACTCGTCGCTAGTGTCGCCGTCGGCCTGACGATACGGCCCGAGCTTCGCCATCTCCGCGAGCTCGAGTGTCATCGCCTCTGCTTCACGCTCGCAGTGCTCCTCGATCGCGGCGCTGAGGCCCGGGTGGCGGATCCAGTGCGACGAGTACGTCGGGGACGGCTCGAAGCCGCGCAACAACTTGTGCTCGCCCTGCGCGCCTGCCTCGAACAGCGGGAGCTGCTTCGCGATCGCGCGGTCGATGCCTGCGTAGTACGCGGTCTCGAAGTGCAGGAGGTCGACCTGGACGTCGGTGCCCCAGTAGCGGCCGTACAGCGCCTTGTCGGTCTCGAAGAACAGCGCGCCGGCGACGCGCTTGCCGTCCCGGATCACCTGGAGAAACTGCAGCGCGTCGGGGAGCTCCTTCGCCGCGAGGTGAAAGAACGACGGGCGCAGGTAATCGCGACCGCCGTGATTGTCCGTCGTGTGGCGGTAGAAACGATCGAGGTCATCGAGCTCGTCCTGCGTTAGCTCGCCACCGGCGCGCCACTGGAATGATCCGACCGTCGCCTGCGCGCGTTGACGCTCCTTGCGCAGCTGCTTGCGCTTGCGCGACGTGAGCTGCCCCAGGAAGTCATCGAACGTCTTGTACGCGCGGTTCTTCCAATGGAACTGATGCGTGGTGCGGCCGAAGAAGCCGTGGTCTTTGAGCTGGTCCTGCTCTTCCTTGGTGTTGAACAGCCAGTGGATCGAGGAGCAGCGCGTGTCATCGGCGAGCGCCCGCACACCCGCGACGAGCGCGGCGCGAACGCTATCCGCGGCAGGGCCCAGACCTGGGGCCAGCAACATCCGCGCGCCCGTAGCAGGAGTCGCCGGCGCGGCGATGACGAGCTTGGGGTAGTAGTCGATGCCGTTTTGCGCGGCCGCGTTCGCCCAGCCCCAATCGAAGATGTACTCGCCGTAGCTATGTGATTTGACGAAGGCCGGGACGGCCCCGACCAGGCGCCCGCCGACCTCGGCGAGCAGGTACACCGAGGTCCAGCCCGAGCCGCCGCGGCGCCCTCGCTTCTTCTCCATCCCGCGGGCGGAGGCGGCGTCGATCGAGCCAGATCCCTCCAGCGCCGAGAGAAAACCGACCCGGAGAAATGGGGAGGGTCCGTGGTCGAGGGCGTCCCAGGCGGCGCGCGGAAGCTCCTCTACGGAGCCGACGGCCCGCACCGATATCTTCGAACCGGGGGCAATCGTGCTAAGCACGGAGGCAAACCATGTCGCTCGATCCGGCGCTCAAGAAGAAGTTCGATTCGCTCGTCTCCCAGGACAACGTCGTTCTGTTCATGAAGGGCTCGCGAAGCTTTCCGCAGTGCGGCTTCTCCGCGTCCGTCGTGAACATCTTGAACACCTTGATCCCCAAGTACTCGACCGTCAACATCCTCAGCGACGCTGAAGTTCGCACGGGGATGAAAGAGTACTCCGACTGGCCGACGTTCCCGCAGCTGTTCATCCGCGGCGAGTTCGTCGGTGGCGCGGACATCATTCGCCAGATGCACGAGAGCGGCGACCTCGAGAAGAAGCTCGGCGATCTCGTCGCAGCGCCCAAGACGCCGTCGGTGACGGTCAGCCCGCGCGCGGCCAAGGAGCTCGCAGGCGCTCTCAGCGAGAACCCGGGCGACGTGATTCACCTGACCATCACGCCGAGCTGGGAGCATCAGCTCGACGTCGGCGCCAAGGAATCCACGCACGTCACCATCGAGACCAACGGCGTCACGGTGCAGCTGGACCGCGCGAGCGCGGCGCGCGCTGACGGCGTGACGGTCGACTTCATCGAGGACGCGTCTGGCGCGGGCTTCAAGATCGAGAACCCGAACCGCCCGGCCACGGTCACGCAGATCGAGCCCAAGGCGCTCAAGGCGCTGATCGACAACGGCACCATCAAGCACATCTACGACGTGCGCACCGAGAAGGAGCGCGCGACCGCGTCGATCAAGGGCACCAAGATGCTCGACGATGCCGCGATGAACGAGGCATCGGCCCTGCCCAAGGAGACGCCGATCGCGTTCCACTGCCACCACGGTTCGCGTAGCCGCGCCGCCGCGGAGCACTTCCTCAAGGAAGGCTTCACCAAGGTCTACAACCTCGCCGGCGGCATCGACGCCTGGTCGCAGCAAGTCGACCCGTCCGTTCCCCGCTACTAGTTATCGGCCACACTGGATCTGACCGGTTGCCCGAGCCCGAGCCCGAGCCCGCGATTTCGAGGGCAACTCCCCGGGCGCCAGCCGACGCTGATCAAGCCACCATCCAGTTCTTCGCGTCGGCGCACAGGGTGCGGGGCCGCTCCTGCGCGTCGCCATGGTGATCACCACCATGGTTCGCCAAATCGCGGGCTCGGGCTCGGGCTCGAGTTGAGAACGGCTCAACCGATCAGAACTTCTGTTGGCGAGTACTAGTTGTCGAGCTGCGCTTCGGCGTAGAGCGCCTGGATCTCGGTCGGTGAGAGCGCTCGCCTGTAGATGCGCAGATCATCGATCAGCCCGTTGAACACGCCGCCGGTCGAGATGTCTGCCCAGCCACCGATCAGGTATGGCGTGGCGTCGTCGGTAAGGGCGTCACCCGCCCCCGGCGTCGGTGAGGCGATGTACTCCGCCTCCACGCCGTCCTGGTAGACGCGCGGTCCGCCACCGTCGAACGTGCCGACGACGTAGTGCCACTGATCGGGGATAGCCGTGTCGGGGACGGTGAGGCAGTCGCCGTCTTCCGTCGCGCGCGAGACGGTCATCTCGATGCAGTCCGCGGCCTGGGTACAGATCGACTTGCGATTGAGGAGAAACCGGCGCGTGGCCGTCGGACCGGAGCCACCCTTCGCGACGATGACGCCGAAGCCGTCCTTGCCATCGTCGACCGGGTTGATCCACGCGCCGTACGTTGGTGAGGCGATGTTGTCCAACCCAGGAACGACCGCCGTCGTGATGCGCGCGAGGTTGCCGTCGAACTTCACGGCGCTGCCGTGCCTTCCGGTCCCCCAGGTCGCGCCGTTCTCGAGCGTCGCGATGCGGTTCGCAGGATCGAGCGCATCGACGGTGCGGGTCCCTGCCCCTTCGTCGAACCGGAAGTACGCAGCGAGGTCCCCGCAGGCGACGCAGGCGTCCGGATCGGCAATGAAGGCGTCGCCGTCGATCAGCGGCACGTCCGCGTCGCGCGGCAGCTCGTCGAAGTGGAGCTTTCCGCATCCCGCCACCACGAGGGCGGCGACGGCGCCGAGCCCCACTTTGGCCGTGTGCGGAAACACCAAATAAGTATAGTCCCGCCCCCATGCGGAAACTTTGTGCGATCGCGCTGGTGGCAGCGTGCGGTGGCGGTGGTGGTGGTGACGACGGTCCCGGCCCCGACGCGAATACGCCCGTCACGCCCACGCAGAACACCGAGCGTGAGATCGCAAAGACGGACATGTCCTTCGACGTGACGGCGCTCTCGGGCGTGGAGAAGGTCACGTTCGTGGATGGCACCGTGGGAGGGACGCTGGAGGTCGGCGACCTCACGATCGATAGCGTGACACTCGATGGCGCGGACCTCGCGTTCACGTCGCGCATGACGACAACGACGACCAAGCACGTCATCGATCTCGCTCTGCCGACGGGCGAGCGGACGGTCGAGCTCGCGTATCACTTCAAGACGCACGCGAGCTTCGATGGCTACAGCAGCAAGGGCTTCACGCTCGTGTGGCCGTACTACTGCGGGAATCTGTTTCCCTGTCACTCCGAGCCGGCCGACGGGGTGTCGACGACGATCGCGCTCACGGGCGTTCCGACGGGCAAGACGGCGGTGTTCCCCGCGTCGATCACGGAGGCGCCGTCGTACATGGCCGCGTTCACGATCGACGATTACACCGAGCTCCCGCTCGGCACGACGGACGCCGGCACGCAGCTGTCGGTGTGGTATCGCCCGAACGGCGTGACGGCCGCGACAGCGGGCAGCGCGCATCTTGTCGGCGCGTTCGATTGGTACGAGAAGAACATCGGTCCCTACCTGTTCGGAACGAAGGCCGGCTCCGTGTCCGTCAACTGGGGCAGCGGCGCGGGGCTCGGCGGGATGGAGCACCATCCGTTCTGGCACATCGGCACGGGCGACTTCGGCGACGAAGAGACGCATGCGCACGAGGCGGCCCACGGCTGGTTCGGCGACGGGATTCGCCTCGCGTGCTGGGAGGACTTCGTGCTGTCGGAAGGTACGGTGTCGTATCTCGCCGCACGCTCGCTGTCTGTCGTCGCACCGACGGTGGGGGCTGCGATCTTCGCGAGCTACAAGAGCGAGCTCGCGAGCTCCATCGTCGGCACGGATCCGGTGTGGCCCGAAGGCTGTAACCAGGTCGACATCATCGCCGACAACCTGTTCACGCGCTCACCGTACGTACGCGGTGCGCTGTTCTATCAGGCGGTCGCGGACAAGGTCGGCGCGGACAAGGTCGACATGGCGCTCAAGACGTTCTACGCGGCGCACGCGGGCAAGACGGGCTCGATGGGCGACATGTTGACGACGCTCACCCAGGTCACCCGCTACGACGTCACGGCGTGCGCGCAGATCTGGCTGCGCTCGACGACGAAACCGACATACGCCGCGTGTAACTAACCCCAAAGTCCGGCTGTGTTGATCCGAGTCGAGCCCGAGCCCGAGCCCGAGCCCGCGATTTTCGATTCCGAATCGGAGTGCACGGTGACCTACTCAGACGAACCCAGCCGCCCAAACCCAAACCCAAAGAAGATCGGGCTCGGGCTCGGGCTCCGAGCGCTTCGCGCTCTTGGCTCGGGCTCGTATCAAACCAGGTGATCTCTGGGGTTAGTTCGCTGCCGGCGCGGGCGCGTCCGGATCCACGCGAGTCGCGTTGACCTGCTGCTGACCAACGACCAGAACGAAGCGCGAGATCTTTCCGTCGGCCTCGCGCTCGAACACGACCGCCGCCTGGATCGCTTCGATCAAGAACTCGTGATCCGAGAGCGGCAACAGGCGCGCACGCGGCTCGTTGGGTGCGCTGATGTAGAGGCGCTTGTCGTCGGCGACGACGGAGACCTTCGTGCCTGCGAGGTCGTACTGGCCCGCGAACTGGATCAGATCGCGCGGTGCGGGAAACTTCGGCGGCGCCGGCGTCTGGTTATCGAGCACGGCATAGACGCGCGAGGGAATCGCGTCGACGAGCGTCGTCGCTGTAGCAGCGAGCACGACGACACCGCGGCGCGCCTTGGGATCGAACGTGATGAACGTGTGGTAACCGCCCGTTTGGCCGTTGTGCCAGTAGCGACCGTCCGCGTCGATCTGCCAGCCGAGCCCTGCGTTCGGTCCGGTCTCGCCGACCTGCGTCTCCATCTGCGCCTCTTGCGTCAGTCGCATCGCGCCGCGCAGCGGGAGCTTGCCACCTGCGTCCGCATCGAGCTCCGCTTCGATCAGCGAGAGCTGATCATTGGCCGTCGAGACGAGCGAGCCGGCTCCTGCGAGCGCATCTGCGTGCCACGCGGATGCATCGGCGAGGTCATCGTTGGATCCCACTTGCAGATTTGCCGTCGGGACCGGGGGCGTTCCTTGCTCCGCGGGAACCAGGAAGTACGTCGACGTGAGCTTCAACGGATCGAGGACGCGGCGCTTCAACACTTCGGCGTAATGGCCACCGAGCTTGTGAGCGACCGCGAAGCCGAGGAGGCCGTAGCCCCAGTTGGAGTACGCGACCTTCACGCCCGGCGCGGTCTCGAGCTGCGCCGCGGCGAGGTCCTTGTACATCGCGTCGGCGTTGTACAGCGCGTACGGATCCGCGAGGTTCGGGTTCACGCTCGGCGGGATGCGCGGCAAGCCGGAGCCGTGCAGCGCGAGCTCCTTGAGCGTGATCACGCGCTGATCCTTGCCGGGCACCGTCGCGCCCGTCGGCAGTAGGTCCGCGACGGGTTGGTCGAGCTCGACCTCTTTGCGCTGCACGGCGTCCGCGAACATCAGCGCCGTGTAGACCTTTGTGATCGAGCCGAGCTCGAACAGCGTGTCGCCGTTCGGGGGCGCGCCGTTGGGACCGGTGCCAAACCCGTAGACCTCGCGCTTGCCCGCGTCGTAGACACCGACGACAACACCGCGCAGCAGCTGGGCCTCGATGTAGGGCTGGAGCTGCCCGGCGATGGCGCTCTCGTGGGCGCCCTTGGGGTCACCGAGAGGTTTCGCAGCGACCTTGGGTGGTGCGCTTCCGCACGCAACGAGGCCCGCAGTAATGAACGGAAACAGCCAGCGCATTCCCGGAATCTACCCCGTGTGCGAGGATTCGCGGAATGCGTCGCGCTACCGCGGTCGTTCTTGGAATTGGTTGCCTGACCTGTGTCGATTCCGCCGCTCGCGCGGAGGCGCCGGTCATCGGCGGCCACGACGTCCCCGCGGGGGAGTGGCGCGAGGTCGCCGCGATCGAGGACAACACGAACTTCCAGTTCTGTACGGGGACGCTGATCGCACCGACGGTCGTGCTCACGGCCGCCCACTGCATCGGCACGGACGTGAACAAGGTGGTCATCGGGACCAACTCGCTCGCGCGGCCGCAGGACGGCGAGACGATCATGGTCAAGAGCGCGACGGAATATCCCGGCGGCATCGACACGTTCGATCTCGGCGTGGTCGTGCTCCAGACGCCGTCGACGATCACGCCCCGCGCGATCGCGGCCGGTTGGGCTTCGCTCGCGATCAAGACGGGCGCGACCGCTACCGTCGCAGGGTACGGCGGCGTCGATCGCGACTCGATGGTGTTCAAGGACGAGATGCAGGAGGTCGACCTGCCCATCACCGACGAGGACTGCACGCACAGCGACGGATGCAACGCTGCCGCCAAGCCGGCCGGTGAGCTCGGCGCGGGCGGCAACGGCCTCGACACGTGCGAAGGCGACTCGGGCGGCCCGATGTTCATCACGGGCGACCTCGGTACGTTCCTCGGCGGCGTCACGTCGCGCGGCTACGACAGCAACCAGTACACGTGCTCCGAGGGTGGTATCTACGTGCGGCCCGACAAGGCGATCAAGTGGATCGAGGACACGGCCGGCGTCGAGGTCATGAAGGGCCCGATGCCCACCTGGGCCGATCTTCACTCACCGCGCGGTGGCGCCGCTGACACGATGGTCGACGCGAACGATCCGATGAGCAGCAAGCACACGTTCGAGATCACCGCGCAGCCCATGTACGGCATGGCGGCCGTCCACAACGACGGTTCGCTGCGCGTGTGCACGAGCCCCGACGTGACGGGCAAGGACAGCGTGACCGTCACGATCACCGACTCGAGTGATCCGAGCCGCAAGCTGCTCATCGTCATGCCGATCGTGATCGAGGATGCCGCCTCCCCGTCGAGCTGCAACATCGACGATTTTGGCGGCGATGGTGGTGGTTGCTGCTCGTCGAGCGGGCATCCCGCAGGCTCGCTCGCGCTCTCGCTGGGTGTGCTCGCCGCCATTGATCGCAGCTCCCGTCGCCGCCGCCGCCGCGCGTAGTAAGGTTCGGCCATGGCCGAGACCTGGGTGAAGTGCACGGAGTGTCGCTCCGACATTCCGTATGGCACGACGTATCAACAGTGCAGCGTGTCCACCTGCAACCGCAGCCGCTTCCCGCTCTACTTCTGCTCCGTGATCTGCTGGGACGCGCACATGTCCACGGCCAATCACCGAGAGGCGTGGGCCGTCGAAGCGTACGCACCGACGAAAGAAGCGTGGGCGAAGGAGCAAGCGGCGACCGTCGCCCCCCGCCCCGTCGCGGCCACGCCGGATCGCCCGGCGCCCTCCACGGGCAGCGCCCCCGTCCGCCGCGTTGTCGGTGATGCATCCCCGTCGACGGCAGCGGCGGTCGAAGGCAACGTCGCGTTCTCGAGCACGTTCGACAGGGACGTCCTCATCGTCGTCTCCAAGCTGAAGAAATACATCAAGGACCGGTCGGGCTTTAACTGCTCCGACGCGGTCGCCGAGCACCTCTCGGATCACGTACGCGCGGTGTGCGACGAAGCGATCCGCGCCGCCGGCCGCGACGAGCGCAAGACCGTGCTCGACCGCGACGTTCCCAAAGTACGCCGCTAGCGTCTCTGCGCGCGGGCTGTCGCGAGCCAGAAGCCGTCGCGCTCTTCCCACGTCGTCTCGATTGCGAACGGCAGCTCCGACGTCACGTGGGCGACGCCGGTCTGAACGTCGAGCTCGACCTCCGTGAAGCCGACGTAGCGCCGCACGAACGGATCGACGGCCTTGTAGATCGCTTCCTTGATCGAGAACCGCAGCGTCGTTGCGCGGCCCCGCTCGGGATGCGCGGCGATGTCCTCGAGCTCCTTCGGCGTGAGGATGCGCTTGGAGATGTCGGTGCGCGACGGCGCCGCGTGCTCGAGATCCACGCCGACGCGCGCGCCGCTGATCGGCGATGCACGCGTCACGAGCGCGGCCGCCCTGCTCGCCTTGTGGCTCACCGAGCCGACCCACCCCGGTGGCAAGACGGGCGCCCCGCGATCGTCAGCGAGGATCGGGATGTCCGCGACCGTCGGCGCCAGGGCCGCCATCGCTGCGTGCAATGCGCTCCGCCCTCGCACGTGCTCGGCGCGTCGCACCGAGCCCAGCGTCGCCGCGTACGCGCGCTCCGCCGCGGGCAGGCGCTCGAGCGCGTCGGCGAGCGCGTCGTCGACGAGATCGACGATGACGACGAGGCCATGCGGCGTTGAGAAGGGCTCGGACACGCGAGGTGTCTGACTTTAGCTCTTCGGCTGCGTGATCATCAGGTGGTTGTTGTCTTCCGCATCGGGATAGCCGAAGCGGAACGGCAGCTTTCGCTCGGGCTGCTTCTTCCACATCGAGATCATCTCGGACCGCGTGTTGTGCGGGTCCTGGATGAAGTACGGGCCCACGAACGTGCCGTACGTCGTCTGCTCCAGGCCGTGCTGCGTCGCGAAGCTCGGCGGCAGACCCGACGCGTCGCTGATCATCCAGGCGATGTGCGACGAGAGGTAGTCGCGCATGTTCGAGAAGTCGTCGAACCACAACAGGAAGCTCGCGGCCTTGGTCATCACGCTGACCTTGCCCTTCTTCTCGAGGTGCGCGAGCACGCGGTGATCCGCATTGAGGTGCGCGTCGTCGAGGTTCGCGAGGATGTGGCGATACGTCTTCACGGGCGCATTCGCGTCACCGCGCTTCTTGAACTGGATCTCGACGTTCGCGAAGACGGACTCCATGTCGGTCCAGCGGCGGTTCTTGTAGCGCTGCTTCGTCTTGGGATTTCCGACGACGGCCGCGACGCGCTTGTCGAGCTCGGCGTTGGACAGGTACGTCAGCGATCCGTCGGGGTTGATGTCGAAGTAGCGGAGCGCGAGCGGCTCGTACCCCATGTGCGCGAGGCCAGCCAGCGCGAACATCAGCGTGCCAGGCAGCTCCGAGTACGCGGACTCCTGCAGCGACTTGGTCGTCGAGTACGCCGAGCGATAGAGGCGCTCGATGTCGTGGCTGATGACGCCGAGATCCGCGGCGAGCTGTTCCTTGGAGATCTTGTCGATCGCGCGAACATCGCCGGGCGCCTCGAGCGACAGCGTCGTGATCTCGGTAGCATTCGGGAACACGACGAGCGCGCTCGTCAGGTCGCCGCCACCGAACGGGTAGACGACCGTGGTCGGCGCCGTCGACGGCTGGATCTTCGCGATGTACGGCCCGGCCTTGTCGGCCCACGCGCGGTGGTGGCTCGCGTACACGCGCTGCATCTTCGCGCAGTGCGCATCGACGACCTTCGCCGACATGCGCGCGGGCAACGCATCGTCGCTGCCGCACGCGCCCACGCGGAACAGCATCTTCACTTGCGGACCGAAATCGGTACCGTCATCGGCGAGTGCCGGGGTCGCCAGAGCGGCTGCGACCGCGACGGCCGCGAGAGTGCGAAGTGCAAAACGGGTCGCGAGCATGGTGCGCATCCGATGGGCCGCCTTTTCGCACGGTTCGACGGACGGCCACCACGCTTTGTTCCAACCGCTCGCGCACTTCCTCGTCGCGTCGCTCACCGACGGGGCACAACGCCTCGCGGCGCGGCGCGGCGTAACTGAGCCTACGGTTGCTAGGCCTGCGAAACCGACGCGCCGAGCTGCGTCATCGCCGCCGCAAAGCCCGGATAGCTGGTCACGACGTTGTCCGCGTCGTCGATGATCGACTCGCCGGTCGCCACGAGTCCCGCGATCACGGCCGCCATCGCAATGCGGTGATCACCGTCCGCGTGCACGCGCCCTGGCGAGAACGGTTTGCCGCCGGTACCGTGCACGACGAAGCCGTCGGGCCGCGACTCGGCTTGGATGCCAAACGCCCGGAGCATCGCGCACGTCGTCTCCACGCGATCCGATTCCTTCACGCGCAGCTCGTCCGCATCGCGCACGGTCGTGATGCCTTCCGCGCGCGCCGCGAGCACGGCGAGGATCGGCAGCTCGTCGATCGAACGCACGCTGAGGTCTCCCGCGATCTCCGTGGCCCGCAACCCGCGCGCAGGTCCTCGCACCACGAGATCCGCGACCTGCTCGGGGCCCGCGTCGCGCACGTTCGTCAGCTCCACCACACCACCCATCGATGCGATCGCGTCGAGAAAGCCGGTGCGCGTCGGGTTGATGCAGACGTTCGGCAAGCGCACCTCGGTCGCGCCCGCGACGAGCGCTGCGGCGACGAGGAACGCGCTCGACGATGGATCGGCCGGCACGACAAAACCGCCGTCGTCCTTGGGGGCGAGCACTCGGTTCCACCCGCGCGTGTCGATCGTCGTCGTGCGGCCACTCACGGTCAGCGGCGCGCCGAGGTACGCGAGCATGCGCTCGCTGTGATCGCGCGACGGGCCCGGCTCGGTCACCGTCGTCACGCCGTTTGCGGACAGACCGGCGAGCAGGACCGCCGTCTTCACTTGCGCCGACGCCATCGGCAGCACGTAGTCGATCGCATCGAGCATGCCCGCCGGTCCGACGACGAGCGGCGGCGTCACATCCGTCACCTCGCTCAGCGACATCGCGCCCGAGTTGCCCGCGCCCTTGAACGGCGAGCCGCCGCCTCCGCGCTTCGTCCCCGTGATCGTCGCGCCCATCCGCGCGAGCGGCTCGATCACGCGCTTCATCGGGCGCTTGCTGAGCGACTCGTCGCCGACGAGCGTCGTCTCGAACTTTTGCCCCGCGAGCAGACCGCACAACAGGCGAATCGTCGTCCCGCTGTTCCCGCAATCGATGGGGTTCGTCGATGCCGACATTCCGTCGAGGCCCGTGCCGGTGATCACGAGCGTATCGCCGTCTCGCTCGACCTTCGCGCCGAGCGCGGTGATCGCCTTTGCACTGCGGCCATTGTCCGCACCATCACCCAGACCACTCACGCGAATGGGCTTGGTCGAGAGCAGCGAGAACAGGAGCGAGCGATGGCCGATGGACTTGTCGCCGGGGATGATGATGGTGCCGCCGAGAGGACGAGTGGCGGGTTGGACGACGAACTTCATGCGCCGACGAGGGTACCTAGGCGGAGCGCGCTTGCGTCACAGGATGGCAACGATCGCCCGGGCGCAGCGTGAGTCCGCTTCGCCCATCTCCGACAACACACGATGCGCTGCGCAGAGAAGAGAACCGCGAAGACGCGAGGACGCCAAAAGAGAGGGATAACCTCGCCGGTCGAGGCGCGTGTCGGAGTCGCCCAGGCAGAAGGCAGATGCCTGCCTTTCCGTGCCTCCTCTACGCAACTCGCCCGGCGAGGCTCACAGCTTTTTGCGTCCTCGCGTCTTCGCGGTTATCTGCGGCAGGTAACTCGCCTGGCGGAGACGATGCTCACTTGCGAGGAGCCGACTCACCGACGAGGACGCGCTACGCGGGCTGCGGCGCAGGCGCCTTGGGCGGCGTGTTCCTCGGCAGCTCGAGGTTCGGAGCCTTCGTCGGCGGTGCAGCTGGGGGCGTCTCTACCGGTTTCGGCGAGTCCTTCGCGGGCTCCGCGTCGGGCTTCTCGGTGCTCGGAGCCTTCGGCATCATCGTCTTTGCGCGCTCGACGACGCGAGAGAGACGATCGGGCCCGACGACGACGATGGTGCGGAGCCACGCGCCCTGCGCGGTGATGCGCGCGTTCTCGATCGACGGCACGAGGCCGAGCAACTTCACTGCTGGCTCCGACGTCAGGCCGATCAGCATGCGGCGCGTCGCCTTGTCGAGGCGCTTCACATCGTCTTTGCTGGCCTTGCCGCCATCGCCCGCGTCGGCGTCGATGATGATCGCGAAGTCGTCGACGAAGTCGGCCCAGATCGAGAGCTCCGATGGGACCGTGTCGAGGTTGAGCTCGCGCGCGAGCTCGACGCGCGCGTCGAACGGCAGGCGGGCCGTGAGGCGAAAGGACGAGCCGGGCGCCTTGGGAGGAATCGCGTGATCGCGCACCTCCATCATGTCCTTTGGCGGCATGATCTTCGGCGCATCGCCATTGGTGACACCGGCGATCGCAGCGCGCGCTTCGAGCTGGCCGGTCCAGTCGCTCGGTCCGAGGGCGACGAGGCCCTCGCCGAGCGGGACGCCGTTCGGCACCGCGTTCTTTGTCGCGAGCACGATGACCGTCGCCGCCTTGCCGGTGCCAACGCCGTACGCGGCGAGCACGAGCGCGTCGGCGGTCGCGAGCGGTTCGGCAGCGACTTCGGCGGGAAGGCGATCACCGGCGCCGCCGAGGATCGCGGACGTGACGAGCGCGCCGACGACGGGGTTCGCGCGCAGACGCGCCAGATCGAGCTCGACGATGACCTGCGCACCGTCGGGCAGCAGCGCGAGGATGCGATCCGTCGGGCCTTTCGCCTCGAACGTCTCGGCCATGCTCGTCGTCGGGTGCTTGCTGCTACCGCCGCAGGCCGCGATCAGGACGAGGATCGCGAGCGAACGCGTCATGCGCGCAGCACGTCGTTGGCGGTATCGATGACGCGCTTCTGCTCCGACTCCTTGGCGACGGAGATGCGGATCGCCGTTGGCAAGCCCCACGCGGCCATCGGGCGCACGATGACACCGCGGCGCAACAGCGCGTCGTAGATCGGCGCGGCCGGGCGACCGACATCGACGAGCACGAAGTTCGTGAGCGACGGGAACAAGCGCACGCCGGGGGCGCTGATCTCGGCGCGGAAGCGTTCGATGCAGGCGCGCGCGTGCCTGGCGCTGGCGAACACGTGCTCGTCATCATCGACGGCCGCGATCGCCGCGATCTGCGCGAGCGACGAGACATGGAACGTGCGACCGACGCGGCCGAGCACGTCGAGCACGGCCTTGTCCCCTGCGGCGTAGCCGACGCGGATGCCGGCGAGGCCGTAGATCTTGGAGAACGTGCGCAGCACGATCACGCGGCGATCCTTCGCGAGGAGCGCCATGCCATCGACGTGATCGACCTCGGGCCATGCGCTCGCGTACTCCGCGTACGCCTCGTCGACGACGAGTAGCGCGCGCGCGGGAAGCGCGGCGAGAAGCTTGTCCGCGCCTGCCTTGGTGATCACCGAGCCGGTCGGGTTGTTCGGCGAGCCGACGACGACGAGCTTGGTCTTGGGCGTGATTGCCGCGATCAGCGCGTCGATATCGCACGCGAAATCTTTGGTCACATTTGCCGCGACGAACGTACGACCCGCGACCTGCGCCGCGAGGCGGTAGGACAGGAACGCGAGCTCGTGCGAGAGCACCTCGTCCTCCGGATCGCAGCTCGCGAGGACGAGCTGGTAGAGAAGGTCGTTCGAGCCGTTGCCGAGCGAGAACTGGTCGACGCCGAGTCCGAACTTTTCCGCGAGCTTGCGGCGCAGCGCGAAGCCCCCCGCGTCGGGGTACAGGTGGAGCCCAGCCAGGGCGGCCGGCAGCGCGGCGAGCGCCTTGGGGGACGGTCCGAGGGGGTTCTCGTTGGAGGCGACCTTGAGCGCTCCCGAGATCCCCAGCTCGCGCTCCAGCTCTTCGATCGGCTTTCCAGGCTGATAGACGTCGAGGTGCTGGACGTGGCGCGGGATGTACTCGTCGAACCAGGTACTCACCGGCGGAACCTACCCTCTCGTGCGGAGTTGGGGAATCCCCAGCGGGGCCCGACCGGTCTATAGTGCAACCCGATGTCCCCCGCGCGCGCACGCTCGCTGAAGCTGTTTGCAGCGTTCGCCACGATTGGCGCCCTACCCGGCATCGCTTTCGCGAGCGCGGACGGCAACTTCAACGACTACGCCGCCAAGGGCTGGATCTGGATGTACCTGGCGTCATTTGGCTTCGGCTTTCTGACGTCGCTGACACCGTGCGTCTACCCGATGATCCCGATCACGCTCGGTATCTTCGGCGCGCGCGGTGGGGACGTGTCGAAGGCACGGCGATTGTTGCTCGCGACCGCGTACGTCATCGGCATGGGCCTGACGTATGCGGTGCTCGGCGTGACGTTCGCGTTGATCGGCGGCCGCGCCGGTTCGCTCCAGTCGAATGCATTCTTCGTCATCCCTCTCGTCATCCTCTTCCTCGCGATGGCGGCGTCCCTGTTCGGCGCGTTCGAGATCAACCTCCCCGCCAGCGTTCAGACGCGGCTCAACCAAGTGGGTGGCAAAGGCTTCGGCGGCGCGTTCGCGATGGGCCTGGTCGGCGGGTTGATCGCCGCGCCGTGTACGGGCCCGTTCCTCGCCGGTCTCCTTGGCTACGTCACGACGACCCGTAATGTCGTGTTCGGAGGGTCCCTCCTGTTCGTGTACGCGCTCGGCATGGGCGTCTTGTTCTGGGTGCTCGCCGCAGCCGCGATGGCGCTGCCCAAGAGCGGTCGGTGGATGGACACAGTGAAGTCGATCGGTGGCGTGTTGCTGCTGTTCGGTGCGTTCTACTTTGTCCTCCCGCTCATCCCGTCGATCTACGACCTGGTCCCGGCGATGAAGTGGTTCCTCTACGTCACCATCGGCGCGATGGTCGTCGGTCTTCTGATCGGCGCGGTGACTGCGTCCTTTGGTGGTTCGCCGCTCGAGAAGGTGCGCAAGTCTCTCGGCGTGTTGCTGCTGGTGGGCGGTGCGATCGGCGCGTGGGTGTGGAGCACGGTGCCGGACCGCAAGCTGCCGTGGATGTTCGACGAGGCCGCCGCGTTCGCCAAGGCGAAGGCCGAGCACAAAGGTGTCATGGTCGACTTCGCCGCGAAGTGGTGCAACCCGTGTCACAAGCTCGAGGCCATCATGGGCACGGAGCCGTTGTTCGACGAGATCAACGAGAACTTCATTCCGCTACGCTTCGACGTCTCCGAAGCGACGAACGAGGACGACGCTCATCAGGAGAAGTACAGCGCACAGACGCTGCCGGCGCTGATCTTCCTCGATACCAACGCCGTCGAGCTCGGCCGCTTCAAGGAGGACAACGTCTCCGCGAAGAAGGTCCTCGACGTCCTGCGTCCCGCTGCAAAGCGCGTGAAGACGCAGGTCGGTTCGCGCTAAGCGCTACTGCTTCCGGGACTAGAGCAGGCGGATGTTCGCGCGGAAATACGCGAGGACTTCGATCTGGGCGCTCTGGTAGTGCGTCGACAGGTCGTTGACGAACTGGTCCGTGCCCTTCTTGAAGTAGTAGCCGTACGAGACAGGCACCTCGATGCCGTAGTCGAAGATCGTGTTCATGTGCTTGCCGATGCCCAACTTCGCCGTTGCCGTGAAGCCGTGGTCGGTGAGCTGAGCGCTGTCGAGAGGCGGGCGGACCTGGGCGCCCGTGCCGACGCCGTACGCCAGGAAGGTGCCGACCTCGACGAACGAGCCGCGGCCGTTGTCCTTGTCCTCTTTGGTCTGCGAACCGACCGGCAGCTCGAAGTCGATACCGGCCGCGAAGTCGGTCCACGTGGAGGTCGTGGGCGTGGGCGTGCTCGCGCCATCGCCGTTGCCACCCGAGAAGCTGTGGAACTGTTGATGGTTGATGTGCACGTCGACGAACAGAAAGCGCGCGCCGACAGTCAGACCGTACGTGAGCGGACCGGCCTTCTCGTAGAACGCCGCATTGAAGTGATCGGTGTTGTTGTTGACCAGGTCACCACCGGTGCCTTTGCCGTACTTCCCGCCGAGATCAGCCTCGCCGTAGACCTTGAAGATGTTGGCGTGAGCAGCGGGCGCAGTCGCCGCAATGCAAAGCGCGGCCAGGGCAACGGTAGATGCACGCATCACGCGATTGTATGCTGCGAGGCATGCCACGTCTCGTGATCCGGATCGCGCTTCTTGGCGTGATCGCGTCCGCGGCGGCGTGCAGCGAGGAAGTAGAGCTGTCCAAGCTGGAGGCGATCAAGAAAGAGGTCTGCGCCTGCCCGACCGCCGAGTGCGGGGCGACGGCGATGAAGAAGCTCCCCGTCGGTCAGGCTCCCGCGCAGGCAGCTACCCATCGCGAGCAAGCGACCGCGCGCGCGATCGTCGAGTGCCTCGCGAAGCTGAACGAACCGAAAGCACCCGCAGCTGACGAAGCCGACGAGCAGGCCGCCGCGGGAAGCGCTAGCCCGACTCTTCCGGCGATTCCGGTGGCGTCTCCGTCGATCGCTCCTTAGCGGACGACGGCCCTGCGCGCGACTCGAGCTCGTTCTCGATCAGCGTGCGCGACACCGGCGGATGCACGCTGATCTCTCCGCTGTGGCGGCGAACGCCCGGCATGATCAGCGCCATCGCGGGGGTGATGACGATGTCCGCATCTGACTCGCGACCGAAGAACGACGTGTGCTCGTAGTAGCGGACGGCGAAGCGCATGAGCACGGCGACCGTCGCCGCGATCGGCACCGCGAGCACGATGCCGACAAAGCCGAGGAGCTTGCCGCCCGCGACGACCGCGAGAAGCGCGCCGGACTCCGAGAGACCGACGCGGTGACCGACGATCTTGGGCGTCAAGAAGCCCGCCTCGAGCAGGTGCAGCGCGAGGATCACGGCGCCGACCATGCCGAGCGTCTGCATGCTCGCACCGTCGGCGAGCGTCACGAGCGCTGCGATCATCGCGCCGACGAGCGTGCCGACGAACGGGATCACGGTGAGGCAACCGACGAGCAGGCCGATCGGCACCGAGAGCGGCATGCCGACGAGGGAGAACGCGATCGCATAGAGCACCGCGAGGATCGACGTCACGATCGCCTGACCGCGCACCCAGCCTGCGACGACGCGATCGATCTCTTTGACGATCTCGCGGACTTCACCGCGGCGGCGCGGGGGAATCATGTGCTCGAGGCGGCGCAGCAGATTGGGCCAGTCGACGAGGAAGTAGAACGAGAACACGGGCACGAGCAACGACTCCGCGAGCACGGCGAGGACGCTGAACACGCCGCCGACCGCTGCCTTCGCGAGCGCGCCGATCGGGCCCGACGTCTCCTTGAGCATCGTCTGCAGGTGCTCCGTCGAGACGCCCTCCTTCCATTCCTTGGGGACCTCGATGCCGAAGCGGTGCTCCGCCCACGCGGACAGGTTCTGGACCATGCGCGGCAGATCCAGGACGAACTGCTGCGCCTGATCTGCGATGCGGGGCAGCGCCACTGTGAGCCCGAGTGCGAGCAGCCCGATGAACGCCATCAGGATCACGCCGGCGCCGAGCGCGCGGCTGACCCCGGTCTTGCGGACGAAGAGATCGAGGACCGGGTTGAGAAGGTAGGCGATGCCCAGGGCCGCGAGAATTGGCCCGAGGACGCCTGCCAGGTACGACAGGACGATCCACCCCAAGACGACGAACACCAGCACCAGCAGCCAGCGCAGGAGCGCCAATACTTGAGGAAGATGCGGCGGATACCGTGTTTCGCTCACCCCAGACGGGCGTAACACGAATCGGCGAGCGACGGGGCTACACGTATCCGGACCCGGCCGATACACCCAATGATGCTGGGATGGTTACTCCGTGCTTTCCGCCGCCCGTCGCCACCGCCGGCACGAGCGAGCGGGTCCGTCCCGGCGAAAGCATCTGCGAGTGGCTCGGGCCCGGTAAAGGCCACCGCCAAGGGAACCGATCCCGGTGTGCGGCTGACCACGGCCGCCGTCATCCAGGAGCTCGTCGAACAGATGGGCGGCGTTGTCGGTGAGGTCGACACCCAGTTCTGGCACCGCATGGCGAAGAACGTCATCGCGCAGGGCCAGACCGTCGCCCGCGCGCCGTCTGCGTTCCCGCTCGTGGCCTCGCAGATGGTCCAGATGCTGCGCGACCCCGCGCTCGATCTGAACAAGCTTGTCGGCACGGTCCAGCGTGATGCGGGCGTTGCCTCCGCACTGCTCAAGCTCGCGAACTCGCCGATCTTCGCCCCCGCCGTCCCGGTCACGTCGCTGCGCGGCGCGATTCATTCACTCGGCGTGCGGCAAGTCGGCGAGCTCGTGATCGCGAATGCCGGCAAGTCGCTCTACGAGACCCCGTCGAAGCAAGCGCTCGAGATGTATCCGACGCTCTGGAAGACCATGTTCCAGGAAGCGATGGCGAACGCGTTCACCGCGGGTCGCCTCGCGCTCGAAGTTCGCGGCGGCAACAGCGAGATCGCGTTGATCGCGGGACTGCTCGTCGACGCCGGTCGCCCGATCGGACTTCAAGTTCTGTGCGAGCTCGTCAAAGAAGGCATGAACCGCCCGACCGAGCTCGAAGCGATGGCCGTCCTGGACGAGGTCGCGCCCGCTCTCGGTGGCAGCGCCGTCGCCAAGCTCGAGCTCCCCCCTCAGCTCGCGTCCGCCTGCTCGCCCGACTCTCCCAACCCGACCGTCGACGGACAGATCGCGCGCCTCGTCACCGCCGTCGGCGGCATTCAACGCCGCACGCCGCGCATCTGGTCCTGTGCGAGCGACGTCGTTCGCCTCGGCGATGCGATCGGTCTCTCGCCGTACCAAGTGCGCGCGCAGTTCGGCCAACGCACGCAGTACCTCGCGCAAGCCGCCGTCTTCAGCGAGTAATCACGGCAGACGCGGCGCGAGCTTCATCGCGATCGTCTTGCGATCCGCACCCGCGACGCTGACCTCGGCGTACGCGGAGAAGTACTCCTCGGAGCGGAGCTCCAGCCGATGAGCTCCGGGCTCGACGAGCACGCCGCCACCGAGCGAGCTGATCGGCGCGATGTAGCGACCGTCGACGTACAGCTGCGCATCGCGCACGTTGCTCGTGACCTTCACGATCGCGTCGTCGCCGCCGCTGGGCTTCTGCGTGCCGCCGCACGCCGCGAGCATCGTGAGAAGGAGCGCGCGCTTCACTGGACGACTCCGAGCGTCACGTCGATCACGTCGTTCGCGACCTTCACCTTGACCGTCGCATCTGCGGTCGGCGGCTTCTTCGCGATGCTCGCGATCTTGTCGATCGACTCGGCGGTCGCGACGCCGATGACCCAACCGCCCGGCGACAAGCGGCGCAGCACGGCGCTCTTGATGCCCTTGGCGCCCTGCAGATACTTCAGCTCCGCCGAGACGAATCCCCACGGCGTCTTGGGGGCAAGGCGCACGAGCACGGTGCCTGGCTCACCGATCGGCGTGTCGCTACCGGTGAACGTTCCGCCGCTCGTGATCGTCTGCGGTCCTTGCGGAACGACGTCCGCCGTCGCCGCTGCCAGCGCGCGCTCGATGGCCTTGTTCACCGCCGTGTCCTTCACGTCGCCACCCGGTTCGAGTCGCGCACCGACCGTCGCGGTGCCCTGCCCCAGCGCTTCGTGCTTCTTGCGATCGAGCAACCGCACCGTCGCAGAAACAGCCACCGCATCGGCGGGCAGGCCACGGACCGGGACCGGGGCGCTGACGTTCGCACTCGCGATCGCCACCACATCCGCGTGCGCCTCTGCGCCAAACGCGACCGCCTCGTCGTCACCAAGCGGCAAGGCACCATCGGCCTTGGCTGCCGCCCCCGTCATCGGCCCGCGCTTGATCGCCCAGCCGCCCGCGCGCAGCGTCGAGGCGAGCGCCGCGAGCCCGGGGACATCCTTCTCGCCGCCCTGCCCGAACGTGGCGCGCGTGCTCTCGCCTGCCTGCACGCGCAGCGCGACCACGACGAGCTTCGTGGGAACACCGAGCTCTTCGAGGCGCGCGAGCATCTTGTCGCGATCGACACGCACCGCGACGCTCAGTTGCTTGCGATCGCCGGTCGAGCCCTCTTTGGTCACCGTGAACTTGGCGATCCACAACCGCGCCCGGCCCACGATCTCCTTGTCGAGGTCGGACCGGTGCGCCGTCCGCGCATCCTCGTCGACCAGCTCGTTCAGCGCGCTGTTGGTCGCGTTCGCGAACGCATCATCCAGCGCCGCCGTGCGCGCATCCGCGAGGCTCGAGTCCGCATCGCCGTCCACGTCGTAGGCAACGACATCGTCGGCGAGCGCCGTCCCCGACGCGAGAGCGAGTACCAACGCAGCGACAGCGAACCGCACGCCGAGAGCCTAACACGCGAGTGCGTTGCTACTTGCGAACGAGCACGAACAGCGTCGAGGCCGTCGCCTTGCCGATCTTCGCGGGAATGTCCGTCGCGGTCTGTGCGTTCGCAGCGGCGGTTGTCGCCTTGGCGTGGGGAGCGTCCTTGGCCCACGCCGGGACGTCGTTCACCCACAGCGTCGCGGCTGCGATACCGCCGACCGTCACACCGATCGACGGCGTCGCCGTCACGCCGTCGATGACCATCACGGCGGGTCCCGCGTCACCTTTGTCGTCGAGCGCACGCACGCCAAACACGGCTTGGCGCACGGCCTCCGTCGGGACCGCGAGCGTCACCACCCACGCACCGTCGGTCTCGGGATCCGCGCTTACCGTCAGCGCGTCTTCCACCGCTCGATCGATCCGCTTCTTCACCGCGTCATCACCGAGCTTGTCCGCCACGGTGCCACCGCCCGCGAGCGGCAACCGCGCGACCTCCTTCTCGAGCACGCGCTTCGCCGACTCCTCTGCCTTGCGCCGCGACGTCCCGCGCGCGACAGCCGGATTGGGCGCCTCGCGATCTGCGAGTCCCACGCCGACGGCGGTCACCATCCCGGTCGACCAATTTGCCAACACGGTCTCCGCTTTCGGCTGCGCCAGCGCCGTCGCCGACACCAGCACCACCGCAACCGTCATCGCTCTCACACCTTGACGATGCGCGATGCTCATCCCGCGCGCAACTTCGTCAGATGAACCAGAGCCACGACGAGATCGCGAGCACCGTGAACACGCCGAGCATCGCGGTGTACTTCATCACCTGCATGCGACCGCGACGGAGCCAGTCGTACTCTTCCTCCGTCAGGTCCGTCACCGTCTTGCGGCAGCCCTCGCAGCGCAGGCTGATGCTGATGCTCGTCGCCGCGCCGCCGCACGTCGCGCCGAACAGCGCGACCGAGAGCGCGCCGAACGGTCCCATCCAGAACGCGAGCGTGAGCAACAGCAGGCCAAAGCCGCCGCCGATCCACGCGGCCATCCCTCCGAAGTCGTTGTCCAGATAGACGTCGTAGTGCTTCCTGCACTGGCAGCCCGCGCGCGGCGCCCTCTCCTGCTCCATGCGCTCGACGAGCGGATTTCGCGGTCGCGCTTTCTTGTCGTACTCCTCGAGCTTCAGGTCCGCGCCTGCCTTCGCCTCGTCGGGCGGCGCGAACTTATCGGGCGGCGGTGCGAACGCGTCGGGGCCGAGCTGTGTGCGCGGCTTCTCGTCCTCGAGCGTGAGCTCGGCCATGTCCTCCGCGGGCGGATCGAACATGGCGCCATGCGCGTCCGCGCTCTTGCCGTGCGGCTCACCGGTCGCGAGCGGGATGTCCGCGAGGTCCTCCGGCGGCGGCGCGAACGGATCGTGCGCAGGCTGTGTGCGCTTCTTCTCCACCTCGTCCACCGACCGATGGTAGCGCGAATCGGCAGGTGGTCACGCGCGGCGCTGATACTCGCCGGGCGTCACGCCGACGATGCGCCGGAAGTGCCTGTTGAGCTGGCTCTGATCATAGAGCCCGACGCGAGGCGCCACATCGCGCGGCATCACACCGGCTGCGAGCAGTGCCTTCGCGCGCTGGATCCGCAGCTGCGTCAGGTACGCGTACGGCGGCAGGCCGAGCTGCGCGCGGAACGTATGGCACAGGTGAAACTTGTCGAGACCGACCTCGGCTGCGAGCTCGTCGAGACTGACGGACTCGGCGAGTCGGGTCCGCAGCAACTCCATCGCGCGACGGATCGCGGCGGGATACGTGCACGCCGTGTCGAGCGCGGTGAACGCGGCGACGGCTTCGGTGACCGCGACGTCGATCGCGAGGCGCTCGTGCGTGCCCGCGATCGCATCGTGCAGCCGATGAAACGCGGCCGCGCGCTCGTCGTTTGCCGCGAGCTGCGGCTGGACGCGGAGCCGACCCGCGGCGGCGGCGACGGCGCTCGTCGGCAGCACGACAACCTGGATCGTGACAGCGCCGGCATGAGAGACGTCGTGGTGCACGTCGCCCGGTTGCTTCAACACGACGGTGCCGGCGGAGGCGCGCCAGGTCTTGCCCGCGCTGCGGTACTCCGATCCACCGCTCTCGACGCGGCCGACGGCGTAAAAGCTCTTCATCCCGGTGTAGCGACCATCGCAGGACCAGCGGAACGCACGGATGCCCGGCGCGGCGACGGCGATGTCCTGCATGCGGATCACGGCCGGAGTGTACGGCCGACGACCGCGCGGGGCTTGGGCGTTCTTGCGATCGCAACAATCCCCAAGGCAGCGCCCAGAAGCAGCGCTATCTCGGCGGGATGGACAACACGACAGGCAAGATCGTCGCCATCACGGGCGCGAGCAGCGGCATCGGCGAGGCAACCGCACTGCGGCTCGCGGCGGCGGGAGCAAAGCTCGTCCTCGGAGCGCGGCGCGCGGAGCCCCTCGCCTCCCTCGTCGAGCGCATCACCATCTCGGGCGGCAGTGCGGTCTACGCGGTCACCGATGTGCGCCAGCGCGCCGACGCGGAGAAGCTCGTCGCACTTGCGAGAGATACCTACGGCCGCCTCGACGTGATGATCAACAACGCGGGCATCGGCCCGATCTCGCTGATGGACGAGCTGCGCGTCGACGACTGGATCGACATGGTGGACGTGAACATCAAAGGCGTGCTGTACGGCATCGCGGCGGCCCTGCCCGTGTTTCGCGCGCAGAAGTCCGGACACATCATCAACACGCTCTCCACGGCGGGCATCAAGATCGTGCCGACCATGGCCGTCTACGCGGGGACCAAGAACGCGGTCCGCACGATCAGCGAGGGCCTGCGCCAGGAGGCCGGTCCTGATCTCCGCGTGACCGTGATCTCGCCCGGCATGATCGCGACGAACTTCGCCGATTCGATCACGAGCCCGAACGTTCGTGCGGCGATCGGCAAGCAGGTCGGCGAGATCGCGATTTCACCCGATGCGATCGCGCGCGCCATCGCGTTCGCGATCGACCAACCGCGCGACGTGGACGTCGGCGAGATCGTCGTGCGCCCGACGGCGCAGAGTTGAGCGAGCAGGCTCTCGCAGGCGCCACCAGCGAGCGCTCGAGCGTAGATTCAGCGCAGGTCGACGCGGAACGTCGACGCACTTCCATCGTCATCGCTGGTCTCGGGCTCCTGCCCCTCGGGAAACGCGCCGAGACGCACGACGCCCCCGTCGTCGAGCGCCCAGCTCCGCTCCGCATCCGAGTCGCCCATGCTCCTACCACCGATGTAGATCGGCGCGAGGCAGCTCGGCGTGTGCGAGGCGCCAATGCCGCAGACAGCAATCTCGCGACTCGATGTTGGAACCGTGGTGTCGACACGGTTGCCGTCCTCTCCCTCGCTCGCCGAGAGCAGCGTCCCAGTGGTCGTGAATTCGAATGCGTCGATCCCGGTGCGCGAGATCACCCGATTGATCTCGAGGCTGGTCGTGACGGCGGGGTCCATGTCGCTCTCGCAAACCCTGTCGACCGCCTCGTACCAGACGCCTGCGTGCTCGACGGCCAGCGTGCAGCGGACCTGCTGAACCGCGGCGTCGGGGCAACGATCCTCGTACCGCCATAGCTGCGCATGCGTGAACGTCGGCGTCGCGTTCGACCACGCGATCGGTAGACACGAGCGAGCACAACCGTCACGAGAACCGCCGCAGAACGCGTCGTGCGTGCCGATCGCGGTCAGGGCCGTCGTTGATCGGGCTGCAACGGCTGGCGCGTGCGGTTTATTCGACGGCGCTCCACATGCGGTGAGAACGAGGAGGAAGCTTCGGATCAAGCGCATATTCATCACGCTCGCGACACCCACTGTCGAACCACGTTGCACGCGGCACCCAGTCTCGAACGACGTTGCACTCGGACGGTGGTCACAGCGCGGCAGCGATACAGCCCGTACCGAACGCGAGCGATGCGAGCAACGGAAGATTCGCGCGCGTCATTGTGGCACACACGTCGCGGGCGGCCCACTCCTGCACTCGCACTCGCAACCATCCACCGAATCGCGCACGACCTCCGTGCGCCCGTCGCATGCGCAGTAGCACGACGCCGGCGCGAACTTGCAGCCTGCCTTCGCCGTGCATGCCCCTTCGTCGTCCTGCGCGATACCGAGCTCGCACGTGCCCTGCGCGGCGCGGCAGCGGTAGATGTCGCCGTTCATGTTGTTGCTGATGTTCTCGAGGGTGCAGCTCGTCGAGTGCAAGCAGTCGGCGCGGCTGAGCCCGCCGCAGTCGGGTCCCGTTGGTGCGGGCTCCTTCTTCTTGCTGGCGCAGCCAGGGATCGCCAGCACGCCGAGCGTGAGTGCGAGCGCGCGAAAAACGCCGGTGCGCGACGACACTATTCCCACTCGATCGTGCCGGGCGGTTTGCTCGTGATGTCGTAGACGACGCGGTTCACGCCCTTCACCTCGTTCACGATGCGCGTGGAGATGCGGCCGAGCAGTTCGTACGGCAGGTGAACCCAGTCGGCGGTCATACCGTCGCGCGAGTGAACAGCGCGGAGACAGATGGTCTCCTCGTACGTGCGCGCGTCGCCCATCACGCCGACGGACTTGACGGGCAGCAGCACGCCGAACGACTGCCAGATCGATTCGTAGAGACCGGCGGCGCGAATCTCTTCCTCGATGATCGCGTCCGCGTTGCGCAGGACATCGAGGCGCGCCTTGGTCAGATGGCCGAGGCAGCGCACCGCGAGGCCCGGGCCGGGGAACGGCTGGCGCGAGATCATGTGCTTGGGCAGGCCGAGCTCGAGACCGAGCAGGCGCACTTCATCTTTGAACAGCTCGCGCAGCGGCTCGACGAGCGAGAGGTTCATGCGCTCCGGCAGACCGCCGACATTGTGGTGCGACTTGATGACGGCGGACGGGCCCTTGAACGAGACCGACTCGATGACGTCGGGATAGAGCGTGCCCTGCGCCAAGAACTTGGCGTTCTCGATGGTCTTGGACTGCTCCTCGAAGACGGCGATGAACTCGTAGCCGATGATCTTGCGCTTCTTCTCGGGGTCCGTGATGCCGTCGAACGCATCGAGGAAGCGCTGCTCGGCGTCGATGACGCGCAGGTCGACCTTGAAGTGATCGCGGAAGATGGACGCGACGTACTCGCGCTCGCCTTTACGCAGCACACCGTTGTCGACGAACACGCACGTGAGCCGGTCACCGATCGCTTTGTGGATCAGCGCGGCCGCTACAGACGAATCGACGCCGCCGGAGAGCCCGCAGATGACGCGACCGTCAGCGCCGACTTGTGCGCGGATCTTGGCGACCGCTTCATCGACGAACGAGGCCATGGACCAATCGCCCGCGCAGCCGACGACACCGAATAGCCAGTTGCCGAGCAGCTCTGCGCCGCGCGGCGTGTGGACGACCTCCGCGTGGAACTGGACGCAGTGGATCTTCTTGGCGGGGTTCGCGAACGCGGCGAACTCGCAGTTGTCCGACTGCGCGGTGTGCTCGTAGCCGGGCGGGATGGAGTGCACGCGATCACCGTGCGACATCCACACGAGCAGGTCCTCGCCCGCGGGAACGGTGCGGAAAACGCCCGCCTTGTCGCCGGCGGGAAGCACCTTGATCTCCGCGCGCCCGTACTCGCGCTTGTCGGCGGGCTTCACGACACCACCGAGCAAGTGCGCCGTGAGCTGCGCGCCGTAGCAGATGCCGAGGATCGGCAGGCCGAGATCGTAGAGGGCCTTGTTGATCGTCGGCGCGCCGTCTTCGTAGACCGAGGACGGACCGCCGGAGAGCACGATGGCCGTGGGCTTCAACGCCCGGACCTTGGCCAGCTCGGCGTCGGTCGCGATCGTGTACGGATGGATCTCGCAGTAGACCGACTGCTCGCGGATGCGCCGTGCGATCAGCTGCGTGTACTGAGAACCAAAATCGAGGACGAGGATCAGCTGATGTCCGGCCACAGTTACTCCGTACGGTAGTTCGGGGCTTCCTTCGTGATGATCACGTCGTGCACGTGACTCTCGCGGAGGCCCGACGACGAAATCTTCACGAAGCGCGCCTTGGTGTGCATCTCGGCGATGGTCGCGCAGCCGAGGTACCCCATCGACGAGCGGAGGCCGCCGACGAGCTGGTAGATCGACTCGCGGAGCGAGCCCTTGTACGGGACGCGGCCCTCGATCCCTTCGGGGACGAGCTTTTGCGCGGACTCGACCTCGGCCTGGAAGTAGCGGTCCTTGGACCCTTCCTTCATCGCGCCGATGGAGCCCATGCCGCGGTAGGACTTGTACGAGCGGCCCTGGTAGAGAATGACCTCGCCCGGCGCTTCGTCGGTACCGGCGAACAACGAGCCGATCATGACGGTATCCGCGCCCGCGGCGAGCGCCTTGGCGACATCGCCCGAGTACTTGATGCCACCGTCGGCGATGATGGCGACGCCCGAGCCCTTGGCGGCGTCGACCGCGTCCGCGATGGCCGTGAGCTGCGGGACGCCGACGCCCGCGACGATGCGCGTGGTGCAGATGGAGCCGGGACCGACGCCGACCTTGACCGCGTTGACGCCGCACTCGATGAGCGCCTTGGTCGCGTCACCGGTGGCGACGTTGCCCGCGATGAGCTGCAGCTTGGGGAAGCGCTTGCGCGTCTCCTTCACGGACAGGAGCACGCCGTTGGAGTGACCGTGCGCCGTGTCGATGCAGATCGCATCGCAGCCCGCGGCGACGAGCGCCTCGATGCGCGCATCGCGATCACCACCGACACCGACCGCAGCGGCGACGCGGAGGCGGCCCTTCTCGTCGACGGCGGCGGTGGGGTTCATCTCCGCCTGCTCGATGTCGCGGATGGTGATGAGGCCCTTCAACCGACCGCTGCTGTCGATGACGAGCAGCTTCTCGATGCGGTGCTTGTGGAGGAGCTCCTTGGAAGCGTCGATGCCGACATCGTCCTTCACCGTGACGACGTTCTTGGTCATCAGCTCGCCGACCTGGAGGTCGAGGCGGCGCTCGAAGCGCACGTCGCGATTGGTGAGGATGCCGACTGGCTTGTTGCTGGCGTCGACGACCGGGAGGCCGCTGATCTGGTGCCGCTTCATCAGCGCGAGCGCTTCACCGAGCGTGCGCTCGGGAGAGATTGTCAGCGGATCGACGACGATGCCGGACTGCGCCTTCTTCACGCGGCTCACCTCGAGCGCTTGCTGCTCGATGGTCATGTTCTTGTGGATGAAGCCGATGCCACCTTCGCGCGCCATGCGGATCGCGGTCGCGGCTTCGGTCACCGTGTCCATCGCGGACGAGACGAGCGGCATGCGCAGCGGGATCGCCGGTGTGAGGCGGGTCGCTGTATCCACCGTCTGCGGCAGGACCTCGCTGAACGCGGGGACCAGGAGAACGTCATCGAAGGTGATCGCTTCTCTGAGCTTGTCCTCGAGCATGGCGCGCACCTTACCCGATCGCCGTGACATCGCTGGAACCGAGCCGAACGTCGTCGGACTGACCTCTCAAGTGCATGTAATCACTGTGCGATTTACGCACAAGGCGTCGATCTCTGTAGTGCTCGGGCGCGTTCGTTGATACGAAAGGGAGTGGGTTTTCCCACCGGGTGGACTATGCGCGCATCGCTCTCGCTCACGTTCGTAGCTCTCGCTGCCTGCGCCGGAAACGCGCCGGGCGATCAACACACGGGTGATGATCAGGACGCGGGCGTCGACGCAGGCCCCGATGCACCGCCCGCTGACATGGGCCAAAAAATCTCGGGCAAGGCGCTCGACTACTTCACGACGCTGCCGATCGACGACGTCGCGATGGAAACGGACGGCATCGATCCCAAGAAGACGACGACGAGCGCGGGCGGTGGTCTCTACACGTTCGAAGCCGTGCCGACGGGCAGCAAGCTCTACTTCTCGAGCACGAAGGCGAACTATCGCGCGACGCGCACGCAGGCGATCGCGGTTGCCGATCAGCCGGTCGTGCAGGACATCCAGGTCGTCGCCGTCGGTGACGTGAATCGCCAGTACACGACGACGGGCGCGGCAGCGGTCGCGAACACGGGCTTCGTCGCAGCGGAGCTCAAGAAGAATGACGGCACGCCGTTCGAAGGCCTCGCGATCGCCACGGCGATCACGCTCGTCGATGCGAACGACACCGCGATCGCGGGCGTGAAGATCTTTGGGGTCGGCGCGGCCGGCGACGTGCTACCGACCGATCCGATGGTCGCCGCGTCCACCACGACGACCGCGTTCGGCGGCAAGGCGCGCGTGTTCTTACTCGACGTGCCGGCGGGCGCGGCCACGCTCAAGGTCAGCTATCTCGACGCGCTGAACAATGCGCAGACGCTGACGGCGCCGGTGATCACGACGGCGAACGGCGCGTCCGTGATCATCGTTGGCGGCAGCCCGACGGATCCGGCGGCCGCGATCACGAACCCCAAGTTCACGACCGACATCTATCCGCGCTTGCAGAAGGCGGGCGCGGGCGGCCTCGGCTGCGCGAACTGTCACACGCTGGGCGGCCAAGCCGCGGTGCTGCAGTACGACCTCGGCGCGGCGGCGACGCTCGACGCGATCAAGGCCGCGGGTGTGCTCGTCACCACACCGGGCATCGAGGCGACGTCGAAGTTCCTCACGTATCCGCTCTACGAGCCGGCGCCGGTGAACCACGTGAATGCGACGTTCTTGGATATCAACGACGCCAATTACAAACTGTTTCTGTTGTGGATCACGCAGGGCGCTTTGATCTGACGCGTGACGACGACAGCGTGAGATAATCGCGTCAGATGCGCTCGACGATCGTCGCTGCAGTACTTCTCGGATCGTTGACCGTCGCTCTCGCGGATCCTGCGACGGGCGCGTTCCCCACGTCGCGCGGCCCCAACAGCTGCGGCACGCCTGACGTCGGCGAGCCCGTCGCACTGCCCGAGGGAGCGACGGCAGCAGCAGGCGCGCAGCGCGTGATCTGGGTGAACCGCTTTGGCGGCACGTACACGTTCGCGGATACTGGCGGTGGCGATTCGTCGATGAACATCGCGAGCGGTGTCGTCTACAACGGTCAGCATCCGGCGAGCGTGCTGATGCCCGCGACGACGAGCGGATTTAACTGGCCGCTCATCCTGCAGTGCGTGAAAGACCACTACGTACCGTTCAACGTGCGCATCGTCGAGAGTCGCCCGACGACCGGGACGTACGAACAGGCGGTTGTAGGCGGTGACGGTAGCCAGATGGGTTTCCCGGCGTCTTCGGGCATCCTCGGCATCGCCGGTTCGAGGAATCTCTGCGCCGTCAACGAGACGGGCATCGCGTTCTGCTTCAGCGAGCCCCACAAGAGCATCCCGTCTCCGGACGACGAGCTGTGCGCCACCATCGCGCACGAAGTCGGTCACTTGCTCGCGCTGGAGCACGAGATCAAGGACACGGACCTCATGTCCTACGTCCCGGTGAGCGTCTCGCACACCAAGGGCTTCCAAGACTTCGACTCGCAGTGCGGCACCGACGCTTCGACTGTCATGCAGTGCAGGTGCAGTGCAGCCACGACGAACTCGGCACAGCGCCTCGACACGTTCGTCGGTCCGCGCCAGATGGAGAGCGTCAAGCCGACGCTGACCATTAACTCGCCGAGCAGCGGGGCCACCGTCGCGCCGTCGTTCACGCTCACGGCGACCGCGAGCGACGACAAGGCGATGGCCGACGTCCGCGTGCTCGGCTCGACAGCGGCCGGCAACAACGTCGAGCTCGGCAACGCAGAGCAGCAGACCGACGGCAAGTGGAAGGTCGAGGTCGATGGCCTGCTGATCGGCAGCCAGCCGATCACGATCATCGCGCGCGACGAGGCCGGTAACGAGACGACGCAGATGCTGACCGTCACCGTGAAGAAGGCGGCGCTCGGCGAGGACTGCTCGGCGAATTCGTCGTGCGAAGCCAACCTGTGCGCGCAGCTGGACGGGAACATGTTCTGTACGCAGACGTGCGGGACGGGGAACGCCTGCCCCGGTGGCTTCGAGTGCACCGCGGCCGGCACGCAGAGCGTCTGTACGCCGACCGGCGGTGGCGGCTGCTGCCAGTCGGCAGGACCTGGCGATGCGGTCACGTCGTTGCTCGTCCTGGGCTTCGGCGCCGTGATCGCTCGCCGCCGCAAGCGCCGCTAAGGAATTTCCAATCCCGGGATCCGGGCGCGCTCGCGAACCGCACTGCGCACCCGCCCGTGCGCTGCCGCGCGGGATCCGTCGCGCGAACGTGCCTCTCTGCGGTCTGCACACGAAGTTTCGCCGAGGTAGCGGCCGGCACACGCGCTGCACTCGGTCTGGGCATGACTTCTACTGGCGGAAAAGCTGGCTTTGGTATCGCGTGGCTCCTCGGCATCCCCCTGCCGATTCTCTTGGTCGTTTATCTGATCTCGCGTTGCTAACCCGAGGCTCGCGTACGCGCCGTAATGTCGTGTCCATCGGGACGCGCGCAGATTGTGGTCTGCAGGTGGTGCGTAGTGCGGAGCTCGATGTGTCGCGAGACGCTGTGCCCGCGCGGGATCGTTGGTCATCCCGCGCGGGCCTCACCGTCTCCGGACGGGCGGGAACGACACCGCGAGGTAGGGTCAGGTCATGACGCGAGACGAGGTCATCAAGTTCCTGCGCGAGAACAAGATCGTCGTGGAAGCGTCACTCCACCGTGATGGCAGTCCGCAGGCCGCCGCGGTGGGAATCGCCGTGACGGATGACCTCCACCTGGTGTTCGACACGGTCACGACGTCCCGCAAGCACGCCAATCTGCTGCGCGATCCGCGCTGCGCGTTCGTCGCGTGGCATGGAGGCGTGACGATCCAGATCGAGGGCCAGGCGGAGCTGCTCTACCCGACTCGACCAACGGATGAGTTGGCAGAGCAGCTCGCCGCTGCCAAGGCCGCCTACTTCTCCGCGTTCCCGGATGGCCCCGAGCGCGAGAGCTGGCCAGACATTGCCTACTGGCGGGTTCGCCCTACGTGGATCCGCGCGAGCGACTACGGAACCAGCCCGGCCGCGATCACGGTCGTCGATTTGTAACGTTGAAGCCGCGGATCGATCTCGCGCAGCGAACAGCGTGCGTGCTACGTAGCCCGCACTCGGTGCGCGCGCGTCCATGGTGAAGACTCTCTCCAGTCCTGCCGGGCGACCGCGCGGCGAGCACGTCGAGGACGGGCCGCGCATCGCCATCTTTGGCGCGGGTGCGATCGGCTGCTACGTCGGCGGGCGGCTCGCGGCAGGTGGTGCGAAGGTGACGCTCATCGGTCGGCCTCGCGTGCTCGACGAGCTGTCGAGCGGGCTCACTGTCAGCGACCTCGACGGCGACCGCTACACGGTGAAGGTCCCCACGACGAGCGATCACGCGGCCGCGCGCGACGCCGAGATCGTGCTCGTGACCGTGAAGTCCGCGCAGAGTGCAGGTGCCGGTCAAGCGCTCGCGCGCGTCGGGCTCTCGTCGACCACCAAGGTCGTCAGCTTGCAGAACGGGGTGCGCAACGCGGAGGCGATCGAGAAGTCGCTGAACACGAAGCCCCGCCCTGCCACGCGCTCCGACGAGTCGGGCCTCCACTCCCTCAAGACATCGTCCGGGGCGCCCACGAACGGCGTCCCCAAGGTCGACAGCGGCCCGGTCAAGATCGAGACAGGTCCCGTGCCGGTCCCCAAGCACGTCGCGATGGGCATGGTCCCGTGGAATGTCGTGCGGCGCGGCCCCGGTGCATATCACCGCGGTTCGTCGGGCGTGCTGATGGTCGAGCACGACGACGGCCTGGAGCCGCTGTACCGCGCGCTCACCCACGCGGGCATCGCGTTCGAGACGCGCCACGATATGGCGGCCGTGCAGTGGGCGAAGCTGCTGATGAACCTGAACAACGCGGTCAACGCGCTGTCGGGTCTCCCGCTCAAGGACGAGCTGGGCCAGCGCGCGTACCGCCAGGTGCTCGCGGCCGCGCAGCGCGAAGCGGTCGAGCTGCTTGAGAAGAAGGGCCAAGCGATCGCCCGGCTGACGCCCGTGCCGCCGTCGTGGATCCCGCGCGTGCTCGACACGCCGAACCTCGTGTTCAGCATCGCGGCGCGCCCGATGATCGCGATCGATCCGCACGCGCGCTCGTCGATGTGGGACGACCTGGAAGCGCGCCGCGCCACGGAGATCGAGTACCTCCAAGGCGAGATCGTGACGCTCGCCGAAGCGCTCGGCGGTGATGCGCCGGTGAACCGCGCGCTCGCGAAGCTCGTCCGCACCGCCGAATCCGGTGGTCGCCGCATGTATCCCGCCGACGAGCTAAAAAAAGCCGTCGGCCTCGCCTAGACGCTAGCTGGCCCAGACGCACACGGCGAACGCGGCGAGCACGCTACTCACGACGAGACCGTCGAGGAAGCGCCCGTACGACTGCAATCGCTGGCGCAGCGGCGCATTGCCCTCGTACTCCGTCGTCGGCAGCTCGGCGCGCTTCAACTGGCGCACGAGCTGGTCGAAGCGATCCCAATCGCGCGCGCTGAGAAACCACTTGGATCCGCGTTTTGCCTCGAGCGCGACGCCGTCGGCATAGACGTGCGCGCTCACGATCGCCGCGCGCGGCTGCGTGAAGCTGAGCGACGTCCAGCCCCAGCGAATCCCGTCGCGCGTGACGGCGAGGCGCGCACTGCGCACGGCCCATGCGAGCAGCACGAACATCGAGAACGCGACGGGAAGGACGGCTTGCGTGCTCGCATGCCAACGCCACCAGTGCTGCGAGACGAAGTACCAGGTCAGGACCAGCAAGCCGCCTACGATGAACACGGAGACCATCGCGATCCGCCGCGATCGCTTCGGCGCCTCGAACGTCGCGAGCGGCGTCCCGATCAGGCCGATGCCCGGCGGCAGATCGACCGCGCTCACGAGCCCGTCAGCCCCGGTGCGTCGACGGCCATGCGGAGGCGCTGCACGAGCACGGCGCGCTCGCGGTCGTCGGTGATGTGTTTGCCGCCGCGCGTGACGTAGAAGACGTCGGCGACCTTCTCGCCCTCGGTCGAGATCTTCGCGAGCGAGATGTCGAGGCCGAGGTCCGCGAGCGTTTGCGTGATCGCGTAGAGGACGCCCATGCGGTCGCGCGTGAAGACCTCGACGATCGTCGCGGCCGTGGAGTCGTCGTGCAGGCGGATGTCGGTGAGCACGCCGGGCGTGACGCGGACGGGCAGACCCGACTTGGGGCGGCGCTTCGCGATGAGCAGCGCGACCTCGAGCGGATCGGGCGTGCCGGCGAGGAGCTCGTGCAGATCGGCGAGCAGCCTGGTCCAGCGCGGATCGTCCGCTTCGATCGCGGCCCCCTTGGAGTCGCGCACGAAGAAGAGATCGGTGACGAGGCGGCGACCGCCCGAGTCAGGACCGACGGGGCCGGTCGCATTGTCGAGGATCTTCAGCGCGAGGTCGTACGTCTCGCGCGATGCGGCGACATCGACGTGACCGACGATCGCGCCGAGCACGTCGACGCGCGCGGCCGTGAGTGCACCGGCGATGACGGAGAGAGAGCCCGGCGCGTCGGGCGCGACGATCGAGACCTCGCTGTGACCTTCGCGCGGATTCGCGTGGACCTCGATCGCGATCGACGGCGTCAGCGTGCGGGCGCGCGAGACGAGGCGAACGTGGCGCGCGGTCTGGCGGGCGGTGAGCTGCGTTGTGAGGCGTGGATCGATGCCGCCGACGATCTCGATGACCTCGGCGCGCTGCGCGGGTGTGGTCTCGACATCGTCGGATGCGAGTGAGAGCACCTTCGCGCGATACTCGCGGTCGGCGCGCTCGGGGTCCGAGGCTGCGGGCGTGCCGCGAAAAAACTCACGCGTGCGCATGAACAGATCGCGCAGGAGGCCGTCCTTCCACGCGTTGAGGTTATTCGGCGCGGTCATCGCCGTGTCGCACAGCGTGACGAGGTAGAGCTGGATCAGGTGTTCCTCGTCGCCGATACGCTCGGCGAACTTCGCGATGGTCTCGGGATCGCTAAGATCGCGGCGCTGCGAGAGATGCGACATCGTGAGGTGCTGGCGCACGAGGAACTCGGTCATCTCGATGTCGGGCTCGGCCATCCCGAGGCGTCGACCGATCTGGCCCGCGAGCACGGCGCCCTTCTCCGCGTGGCCTTTGCCGAGCGGCTTGCCGACGTCGTGCAGCAGCGTGCCTAGCAGCAGCGGCGCGGGGCGCGTCACTTCGGTCCACAACGCCGTCGCGAGCGGATGTTCGGTCGCGAGCTCGCCGCGCGCGATGCGCTTCTGCATGGCGACCGCGTAGAGCTGGTGCTGGTCGACGGTGTAGACGTGATAGAGGTCGTGCTGCACGCGACCGACGCACGGTCCCCAGCCAGGCATCACGGCGGAGAGGATGCCGATGCCGTTGAGCGCTTCGAACGCGGAGGGTTGCGCGGCGTCGCGAAGATCGACGAGCCCGTCCAGGACCAGACGGGCTGCCTCGGTGTCGTTCGCGAGCGGCAGTGGATCGCGCGCGACGCTGTCGGCGGCGAGCTCGCGCGTGTGGCCGTAGACGGGCAGCTTCTCGGCGACCGCCACGCGGAACAGCCTGACGATTTCGCTCGGGCGATCGATGAACAGCTTGGGGTCTTTGATCGCGAGCTCGCCGTTGAACGTGATGAATGCGGCATCGACGGTCGCGATGCGGGGTTTGGTGCGAGCGGGAACGCGCGCGCTCTCGAGCAACCGATCGGCGACTTCCACGACACCGCGCGCGTGCAGGTAGTAGTCGCGCATCAACGCCTCGACGGCGGGCGCCACGGCCAACCGCGCGTTGGGTGCGTCGACGGCACTCGACGCCATGGGATAGAGCACCGGCGCGATCGCTTCCTGGATCTCGAACGTCAGCTGATCGAAGCGTCGCTTCGCGGCGAGCTGGACGAGCGTGCGCAGCCGCAGCTCGAAGTCACGCGCTCCCGAGAGGATCTGCGCCTGCCGACGATTCAGGTGGCCCATCGTGACGAGCGCGGCGATACGCGCCTCGGCGTCCTGCGGCTCCCTATCGGTCGGCTTGGGTGGCTGCCAGCGAATGCCCGCGCACCACAGCGCCGTCGACAGATCGCGCAGTGCGCCGATGCCTTGCTTGAGGTTCGGCTCGAGCAAGTACAGCGACGCGCCAAACCGGGCGTGCCGCGCTTTCTTCTCCGCCGCGAGCGCTGCGATCAGCTCGTTCGGATTGCCGCCCGGCGCGAGTGCACTCAGCGTCGCGCGTAACAGTTCCGTCGTGAGTCGCCGATCGCCCGCGATGTGCCGCGCATCGAGCAGCGCCGTCGCGGTCGCGAGATCATCCTTCGCCAATCGCGCCGCGGCCCGCGGTTCGCGCGCCGAGTGACCGACGGCGAGCTTCTCGTCCCACAGCGGGTAGAGCAGCGCATCGGAGACGCGCTTCGCAGCCTGCTCGTCGTGATCGTGCAGCACGATGAAGTCGATATCGGAGTACGGCGCCATCTCGCGTCGCGCCCAGCCGCCCGTCGCGACGAGCGAGAGGGACGAGCCCTGCGCGTGCTCGGCGACGATCGCGTCGAACCGCGTCGCGAGTGCGTGATCGTAGACATCGCTGATCGCGCGACATGCCGCTGCGCCCTGCCCTGGTGTGCGCAACTGATCGGGCAGCTTCGCGAGAACCGCGGCGAGCTGCTCGCGGATCACGTCAGCACGACGACGGCGGCGATCGCGCCCGCCACCAGAATCACGAGCAGCCACGCGAGCCACGCCATGCTGCCGCTGCTCGCCTCTGCGTCAGCTTCGGGCGCGTCCGAGGAGAACGGCGCGACGACCTCTTTGATCAGCACCGCCATCTGCTTGCTGTTGGCGAACGCGCGCACGCGCTTGACGAACAGGTCGTACTCGACCGCTGTCAGGGTGAGTGGCGCCTTGAAGCGCTGCTGGTGCTGACGCGAAACGTTCTCGAGTCCACGCAGCTCGATCTGCTGCGCCTTGGTGTCGATGGAGCCGACGACGAACGTGCGGCCGTCGCGGCTGAACGTGATGTGCTGGACGTGCTGCACGCCGCCGCCGGTAGACGGGCCATCGGGCGTGGAGAGCTGCGCGGTGAACGGACGCCCATCGGTTCCGTTGATCGGCGCGGATCCGACAAACATCTTGAAGACGTCGGCCAGCTCGAGGGCCTGACTGGCGAACGCGGTGTGGAGCGGCTTGACCACGGATTTCAGTGTAGCGCTGCTACGACGAGCCGTGGACCTCGGCTGCGGGCAGATCCGGGGTCTTCTCTACATCCTTGAATCGTTGCGCGAACACTCGGTTGGCGATAGTGGCCCCGATGCTTCCGATCAGCCACATGAACACGAACGAGCCGCCGAACAGGCCGATCTGGTAGGCGATGGGTTTGTCGGGCTGAGGAGTCTCCCGTCCCTGTACGACGATGAGGATCAGGGCAACGGGGCCAGCCGCGCTCGACCACGGCATCCGCTTGACCAGCATCGCCTGCGTGACAAAGCCGGTCGCGACCATCACGGCGAGACTGACGAGGGCCGCGCGACCACTGAGCTTCGTCAGATTCATCAGCGACGGGACCGCCGAGATGATCGCCGGAAACACGAACGTGAGAACCAGGCTCAAGAGAACGACATCCGCGCGCGTGGTCAGTGTCCGATTGCTCCGCAAGAGAACTGCGACAAGAGCGGCTCCACCGACCGTCGCGAGGGCGGCGACCGCGAACGCGGGCATCGAGAAGGACCAGCGCAGACCGACCGCCCCGTGCCCCGCGCTGATGAGTACGAAGAAGAGTCCCGCTCCCGCCGTCGCGCACGCGATCGGTACCTGCGGCAGTACGCGGCCCGACGGGCTGATGGCGGAGACACGCATGATCGCGACGGCTCCAAGCCCTCCGCCGAGAGCAGATGCGAGCCACAGCGTTAGCGCCGAGGGCGCGAGGTGGAGGGACGCCGCTGCCCGGACGCCAAAGAACTCGCCGCCGATCATCGCGAGCGTACCCACGACCAACCACGCCATCCCGCGCTTCATGCGGTCAGGGTAGCCGAAAACAAAACAGCCGCGACTCCGAAGAACCGCGGCGACGGGCGCAGAGAGTTGGGCTTAGCCCTTCTTGCCCTTGACCAGATCCTCGGGGGAGAGCTTGCCACCCGCCGCTCCGCCACCGGCGGCCGGATCGGCAGGGGCCGGCTGGTTGACGGGGTCAGGCGCCGGCGTCTCCCAGTTCTTGGTGATGTTCTTCATGCTCTTGTAGACGAGCAGTCCGTCGGAGTTGCGCTCGCTGTGGGGCGACGCCATGGACCACTTGCCCGTGATCTCGACCTGATCGCCGACTTCGTACGGCGGGCAAATCTGCTTCTTGGGGTCCTTCTCGTCCGGCTCGCAGCGGTCCGGGTACATCTGGAGCGTGCGCTCCTTCTTCTTGATGCGCTTGAGCTCGAGCGCGTTGTAGTTGCGCGGGAGATCGACGACCCACATCGACTTCTCGGCGGGCGTGTCGGCGGTGTCACCGATGTAGAACTTCGCGCGCTCGCACTTGGTCGGGTCCTCGTCGATGAGAGCCTGGACGTCCTTGACCTCCATGCCCGGCTGACGGAGCGCGGTGGTGCAGTCGTACGCCCACGTCACGACGCCCTTGACCGTGATCTCGGTTTCGAGGAGCTTCTTGCCCTTGACCCGCATCTCCTTCACCGAGTGCGAACCGTCGGCATTTGCCGGGGGGAGCGCGAAGTCCGGCACCGGCGGAAGTGACATCTTCACGTCGGTCTTGTGGACCTCGGCCTCGGGGCCCTTGAGCTTGTTCTCCGTGCAAGCGCCCAGCGCGAGAGCACAGAGCGACGTCACGAGGGCAGTACGGGTGCCGGCAGTGAGCATGGCAGCGGTCATAACATGCTGATTCGACGGCCTCAAGTCAGGCTCCTAGCCGGATGGGCGATCGCGTTTCGACGGAACCTGATCCTCCTCCCGGTTGTCATAGGGCTGGCCGCGGCCTGCGATTCGCCGGCCCGGGTCAAGCCGTGGCGCCATGCCCCGGACCCGACCGCCGAGGCTGCCGCCGAGCCGTCCTCGCCGGTTCTCGCCGACCCCGACAACACCGCCGAGGTCCGCGCGAACCATAGCCACACGCTGCGCATCCACCTCGATGCCGAGCCCGGCCGCCTCAATCCGCTGATCGCGCCGACGGTCTGGGGGCGGCGGATCGTGATGGGGACGATCTTCGAGCCCCTGATCCGCTACCTGCCGCCGGAGCCCGGCCAGATGGCAGGCCGCTACGCGCCGCGCCTCGCCCGGTCCTGGCGGGTCAGCGCCAACGAGATCCGGATCGAGCTCGAGCCCGGCGTCACGTTCAGCGATGGGCGGCCTCTCACGTCGAGCGACGTGCAGTTCACGCTCGACCGCGTGCGCGATGGCCGGAGCAACGTGGACCTGCGGCCGATGCTCGAGGACGTCAACACCGTCGAGCTCGTCACCGCGCACGAGGTTCGCATCACGCTCAAGCGCCCGTCGGGGTACGTGCTCCGCGCGCTCGCCGAAATTCCGATCATGTCGATGGCGGTGTACGAGGGCTCGCTGCTAGCGGGCGGCACCATCGTCGGATCGGGGCCGTACAAGCTCGTCTCCACCAAGGGTGGCATCGTTCACCTGACGCGGAACGAGAAGTACTGGGGCCCCAAGCCCGCGATCGCGGACATCGAATACGTCTACCAACCCGACGCGGCGATCGCGCTCAAGGACGCGAAGCGCGGCGACCTCGACATCGTGCCCGCGCTCATCCCGGCCCACTGGCCCGAACAGGCGAGCGCACCCGGTATCGCCTCCTCGTTCACCGCACTCGATCTGTCGCCGCCGCGCTGGAGATATCTCGCGTTCAACGCGTCGAAGCCGCCGCTCGACGATCCGCAGGTGCGCCATGCACTCGGGCTGTTGATCGATCGCCGCAACATTGCCAAGCGCGTGTTCGACGGGCTCGCGCGGCCCGCGGTCTGGCCGATCTGGCGCGGCGGTTTCGCGAGCGGTCCCGAGGGTGCGATCCCCGAGTTCGATCCGTTGGCGGCCGGCAAGCTGCTCGACGCGGCGGGCTGGGGCGACAGCGACAAGGACGGCATTCGCGACAAGGATGGCCAGAAGCTGCGCATCACGATGCTCGGCCTCGAGAAGCCTCCGCCCAAGGATGCGTCGGCACCACCCGTGAAGACGTCGCGCGATTTCTTCGTCGAAGCTGCGCGCAAGATGGGCGTCGTGATCGATGTGAAGACGGCCGGCGATGCGTTCCTCGAGAAGAAGATCGCGGAGGGCGAATGGGACCTCGTCGAGCGGCAGTACAGCGGCATGGTCGACATGTCTCTCGACGATCTGATCGGTCAGCGCCTCACGACGCGTGGCCCTGCCCCGCGCATCGACCGCGCGCTCGACGGTCTCGCCGCAGCGTGGGATCCGGCGCAGCGCGCGCAGATCGCGACCGAGCTCGCCGCCGCGCTGGAGGAGCAATGGCCGCTCGCCGGTATCGTTGCCGAAGCGCCCCAGGGTCTCGTTCACAAGCGCGTGCAGGGCGTGCACGTGTGGGACGGCTGGCTCGACGTGACGCAGCTGTCGTTCGCGCCCGAGTCACCGGCGCAGACTCCGTAGGCGCAACTACTTCGCAGCGCGCGCGGCCGCGCAGACCTCGGGCTTCAACAGATAGATGCCGGTGTCGGTCTCTGCCTCGCACCGCGGACCGGACGCGAGCCGCAGGATGTGCTCGATGATCGGTCCCGTCGGAGGATGGATCGTGATCCTCACGGTATCCTTGGGATCGGGCCCGACGGGATTGCGCGCGACCAACTCGAGCGCACGCGGCGCGGAGAGCAATGCGAGGAGCGCATCGACGCTCGCGGGATTCTTCGCGCCCGTCCACTCACCGATCACGGCGCCGCGGCTGAACGCACGACCGGCAACCTCGATGTTGGTGATCGTCGTCGGCTCCTCCGACCACAACAGGAGATCCACGTAGTCCTTCGCTTGCCGCGCGATCGCGTCGTACGCCTCCGGGGTCACGCGCAGCGCCACGCGCTCGCCAGCGCGCCACACGATCGGTCGGTCGCCCAACACGAGTGTTTGCTCTGCCCCGTGGTCACCGCGGATGAACAGCGTGCGCGCGCCGGGCCCCTCGGTGAGCGCGCCGGGCGGTGCAGATGCGGGCGCGAAGTCGATCACCGTTGCGCGCGTGGCGAGTGCGGCGAGCAGCTGCTGCGTGCGATCGCGATCCGCGGCGCCCATCCCGAGCAGCTGCGTGCGCACGCCGATCTTGGGGCTCTTGGTGACGTCGAGCGTCTGCCCATCCGCGAGCTCGACGACGCCGACGGCAAACGGTATCGGCGCCCGGGCAGCGATGGCCGTCGCGGGACCTCGCAGCTTGGCGACGAGGTCGCGGAGGTCACCTGCGGCAGATGCTTCGACACACCCGCCACCGCTCGGGGCCATGACCTCGACGAGCGTTTCGTTCCCATTGCAGCCCGTCGCGCCGAGATCCGCACGCGTGCCGGCCCATTCGATCTGCAGTGTGTTGGTGTTCGCGATCGGCGTCGCGGTCTGCGTGCTCGCTGTGGGCTGCGCGGATGACAGCTCGACGACCTCGATGGTTGCGAGCGCGCGCTCCAGCTCGTGCGCGATCGCTGGATCGAGGCGCACGCCGTGATCCGTGATCGTCGGGCCCGTCCCGAGCTGCAGGATGCGGTTGTCCGTACCGTCGCCACTCACCGTCACGTCCCCGTCGTGATTCCAGAACCTGATCGACGGCGCGTTCGCGGCCGGCGCAAAGGGATGCGTGACCGCGAGCGCGAGTGCATCGGGTTGGAGCGCGTGCGCGACCCACGCATCGACGAGGTATGCGCGATCACCGCGCGCGATCCACTCCTGTGCATCGGCAACGGGTTCCTTCGTCTTCAGGTGATACGCCTGACTCACGCGAGTGCCCTCGCCAACGCCGAGCTCGATGCTCTCGACGCCGGTGTCCGTGCGCATCTCGATCGTCAGCTTGGTTTGACCCGCGCCCGCCTCCGCGACGTTACCGACGCGCTGCCAGCGACCACCGCGGAGCGCAGCGAGAATGTCGCCGACCGCGTTCTGATCCACGTCGCCGGCGCTCGGTAGAGTGCGTCGCCACGGAGCGTGCGGAGTGCCGCGCTCGATCGCGAGCGGGGGACCGGAGGGGTTCGCCCAGCTCAGCTTCACGACGCGCGACTCGTCAAAGCCGCTGACGAGCATGTGATCGCGCGCAGGTTCGGCGCGGTGCAGATCGATGAACAGCGTGGCGACCATCGCCACCGCCACCGCGGCGAGCAGCACGAGACCGCGCGCCGAGGAGATCACTTGGTGCCCTCGTCCTTCGCGGCGATGCAGCGGAGGGACGGCTCGTTCGTCGTACGCAGCTCTTCGAACGTCGCGAACCGACGCGAGGCTTCGTGGCGCAGCCGCAGCAGCGCTTCTTCGTTCGCGCGGCGCATCTCTTCGAGCTTCGCGAGCCCGCGCTGCGCATCGCGCTTCACGCACGTCAGCGCCTCGTGATTCGTGCGGCGCAGCTCCGCCAGACTTGCGCGACGCAGCTGGTCTACGTTCGCCAGCCCCTGCGTGGAGTCACGCGAGGCGACGCGCGCCGCTTCACCGTGAGCAGCCTCGAGAGATGCGATGCGGATGGCTTCGTTGTTGGTCGTCACGCACTCGATCCGGACGCAGCTCCAAAGGCCGCAGACGCACCGCTGTTCGGGCAGGTAAGTGCCCGCCATGCCGATAGTTTCAGCCGACTTACATACGCGTACGTCGAGCGTGGCGCGCAGGGGTATTTCGACGGCACCCGTGGTCACGACGCGACCCTTCCCGCCCGCTGCGCGCGACGCCGACGGAACCACACGATCGCGCCGCCGAGCACGATCCAGACGAGCGGGATGCCCGCAACGGCGATCGCAGTGACGAGCTGCCGCTGCGCAGCCGTCATCACGAGACGCACCTGCTCGGGATGTTTGACCGGCGCGAGCGTCGGCTCCGGCACGTGCGCGAGGTAACGGATGGCTTGCGCGAACCACAGGTCGGCCGCGTTGGATGCCTGCGCGAGCACGCTCGTGGTGAGCGACTCCGCCGACCCGATCGCGATGGTCTTCTCGCCGCCACCGATCGCGGCCACCGCGACTGGACCGGCCAGATCATCTTCTTGCTTCACGGGCGGTGCGGCGAGCATGTCTGTCTCGCCCCACGACTCGTTGGTCGCGGACACGAGCGGTCGCGCTCCGCGTTCCACGATCACGGCGCGCGGCTGGAACCACACGGTCGCGCGCGTGTTCGCGAAGCCGCGGTTGATCGCGTGTGCCGAGTAGCCGTCGGTGATCCGGATCGCGCCCGGCAGGACGCGCTCGGCGAGCGACGGATCGACGACGATCGCGCGCGGCAAGCCAAGGCCCGATGCGGCGAGCAATGTCTCGAGTCCCGTCGTACCGACCGAGCCTTCGAGAGCACGGCTCGGCGCCGCGACGAGCAGCGAGCCTCCGCGCGCGAGATAGCTCTGCAGTGCGAGCGCGTTCTCCTGGGCGAGCGGCGTCGCGGGACCGGCGACGACGACGACGGTGCAGCGGTCGGGAATCGCTGGAACGTCGGGCGCGCGGTCGAGCTCCTTGCCGGAGAACGCGGGCAGCGGGAGATCATCGACCGTCATCCCTTCGGCGCGCAGGCGGTCGGCCACCCTGCTCCAGTCGATCCCGTCCGGCTGCGCGCTGATCGGCAGCTCGGCGTGCCCCGTCGTGACACACACGGTGATCGGCGTGGTTTGTGTGAGCCGCGCGAGCGCGCCCGTGATCGCCTGCTCGACCGCGAGCTGCTCGACGGTGGGCGCATCGCCCGAGATCTGGATCGTGGCGAGCGACAACAAATCGAGGACGCGATGACGCGCGCCGAGTTGCACGATGACGGCTCCGCTCGACGCGAGGTCGTTCGGCGTCACTCCCGCTTCTGCGGCGATGGTCGACAACCCGCCGGGAACACTCGCCGGATCGAGCGTGCGCACGGTGATCGGCGCGACCTCCGACATCAACGCGCCGACCCGCGCGACCTCGTCGTAGATCGGCTCCAACGCACCGAGCGTGGGACGGACGATCGTGAGCGAGGCGCGATCAATGCCGCCCAGGACCGTGCGCGTTGCCGGATCGAGCGAGCTGCGCTTCGCCGAACTGACGTCCCAGCGGTGCGGGTGGCGCGCGGCGAGTGCGAGCGCAGACATCGAGATGACCGCGACCAACAGCGTGCCGACGGCGCGCGTGCGGACCTGCGCACTGCGGCGGCGCCCCACACACGCGAGCCCGATGGCAGCGGAGAGGCCGGTCAGCGCGAGGCCCGCGCACAGCACGACGGGCGCGAGAGAAATCTCGCCGCGCGCGAACGAGCCGACCGCGCCGCGCACGCTGATCGCCGCGAGCGCTGCGTGCAGCGATGGATGATCGGTCGCGAGCGCCGGTGCGAGCGCGGGAACTTCGCCGGCGAGGAAGATGCCAACGAGCAGCGCGAAGCCAAGCGCGCCTGCCCCGAGCGTCGAATTCATCGCCGCAGACGCTGCGATGGCCCACGCGAGGAGCGCGACACCGACGGCGATCGCGCCCGCATAACCGGTGATGATCGATGCGATGTCCCACGTGCCAGTGTCGGCGCGAAACGCCGCGATCAGGCCGAGGTACGCGAGCGTCGGCAGCCACAGCAGCGCGTAGACCGTCGCGGCCGCGAGCCACTTCCCGACGACGGCCGCGCCTTCACTGACGCGCGCGGTGAGCAGCAGCTCCCATGCGCCGCTGCGCTTGTCGTCGGCGATCGCGCGCATGCCGAGGAGCACGAGCACGACGAGCTCGAGCACCCACGTCAACAAGGTTCCCGCGAGCTGCGCTTCGAGCAGCGCACCGATCGGCGATGGGCGGCGCGGATCGCTGAGCGCACCGACGAGCGCGGCGAACGTCACGCCATGCACCGCGAGGAACACCCCGCCGACGATGTAGATGATCGGCGCGCGCAACATCACGTGCAGGTCGCGCCGCCACACCCAGTATGTCGCCTTCATGCCGCGCCCCCGAGGAGCGAGAGCACGGCCGCGTCGAGCGACTCCGTCGTTGTCTGCTCGCGCAGCGCGCTCGGCGTGCCTTCGGCGATCACCTTGCCTGCGTGAATGACGACGACGCGGTCGGCGAGGTCTTTCAGATCGGCGACCGCGTGGCTAGAGATCAACACGGCGCGCTCTGCCCTCGCCTTGCCGAGCTGCTCGCACAGCGCGCGCGTCTGGACCGGATCCATGCCGCTCGTCGGCTCGTCGAGGATCAACAGCGACGGTGCGCCGAGCAGTGCGTCTGCGAGCCCCACGCGCTGGCGATAGCCCTTGGACAGCGCGCCGATCGGACGCGCGAGGACGTCGACGATGTCGGCTGCTGTCGCGGCACCGTCGATGGCGGCCGCCGCGCGCTTCGCATCGAGACCCTTTTGCCGCGCGCGGAGGCGCAGGTGATCGACGACGGTGAGCTCGACCGGCGCCGGGGCATGCTCGGGGAGATAGCCCAAGCGTGACTGCGCGGCGCTGCGGTCGCGCTCGAGCGAGATGCCGTCGATCTCGACCGTTCCCGCGTCCGCATCGAGAAAGCCGGTCGCGATGCGGATGAGCGTCGACTTGCCCGCGCCGTTGCGCCCGACGAGCAGGACCGTCTCGCCGCGCGCGACAGTCAACGACACCCCTGCGAGGGCACGCAACGGTCCGTAGCTCTTGTCGATGCTGCGCAGCGCTAGCACCGACGGACTCTACTCCTCGCCCGACGACGCGCTGACCGGCGTCAGTCGGATTCGGTGGAGCGGCGGATCGGCAGCCGGATCGTGAACGTCGTGCCCGCGGGACCGGTATCGCAGCGGATCGTCCCCTTGTGATCGTCGACGACGCGCTTGACGATCGCGAGGCCGAGTCCCGTGCCGCCCTTGCGACCCGTCGCGAACAGCTCGAACAGGCGCGCGTGCACCGACGGCGGGATACCAGGGCCGGTGTCTTTGACCGCGAGGATGAGCTCGTCGCCAGCCTTATCGATCGTGACGACGAGCGAGCCGCCCTCCGGCATCGCGTCGACGGCGTTGCTCGTGAGGTTGTGAAACACGCGCATCAGCTTGTTCTCGTCGAAGAACGCGACGCCGTCGAACTTGGCATCGACCGTGAGCTCCACGCCGCGGCCCGCGACGGCAGCACCGAGTTGCTGCTGGAGCTCCTCGGCGAACTTGTTCATGTAGACCTTGCGGACGACGAGGTCGGTGTCACCGCGCGCGAACGCGAGCACCTCGCGCGTCATGCCGGCCATGTGATCGAACTGCCGCTGGATCTGCTCGACGTACGTCTCGCGCTGCGCAGCCTCGTCGCACGCGGCCATCAGCTGCGAGTAGCCGGAGATGATGGTCATCGGCGTCTTCAAGTCGTGCAACAGGCCCGCGAGCATCCGACCGATCGACGCGAGGCGGTCGCGATTGGACTGCTCGCTGCGGCGGCGCGCGAGGCCGATCGCATTGGCGGTCTGCGCGGCGATGAGCACGAGCAGCTTCAGATCGTCCTCGCCCCACGGACCGTCGCCATCGCGCGCGCTGCGGCGTTGATCGATGATCTCGATACCGCCGATCGCGTCCTCCCCGTCCGTGAGCGGCGCGACCATCAGGTGCTGAGGGCGTACGCCCGCCTCTTCGGCGACGTCGTTTGCGTGGCGCGGATCGTTCTTGGGATCGTTCACGATCACCGGCGTCTTGTGCGCGATGGCCCAGCCGATGAGCCCCGTGCCGTGCGGCAGCGTGCGCTCGATCAACCGCGGCGCGGCCGGACCTTGCACGGTGCGGAAGCGCAGCGAGCCATCGGGGTCGACGAGCGCGATGGAACCCGCGCCACCGCCGAGCACGGTGATCGCTTGCGCGAGGATGCGGGATAGCAAGTCGTCCAGGTCGAGCGCGGCCGACAGCTCCTTCTCGACTTCGTAGAGCGCGTTGAGCTCGCGCTGGCGGCGCTCCAGATCGCGGCGCGCACGGACCAGCTCCTGGTTCTGCGCGACGAGCGAGTGATACAGGCGCGCGTTCTCGATGGCGATCGCGGCTTGCGATGCGAGCGCGGAGAGCAGCTCTTCGTCGCCGCGCACGAACTCTTCGTGGCCGTCGTGCTTGTTGAGCACCTGGAGCACGCCGACGAGGCCCGTCGCACCGACCATCGGCACGCTCAGGATCGAGCGCGTCCGGTAGCCACTCTTGAGATCGACCGCGGGATAGAAGCGCTGGTCGGCGTACGCGTCGGGGATGTTCACCGTCTCGCGCGTCTGCGCGACCCACCCCGCGATGCCGTCGCCGACGTTCAGGCGAATCTCCACGCGCTCGCCACCATCGGTGACCTTGGACCAGAGCTGGGTACCGTCCTCGGTCACGAGGAACAGCGTGGAGCGGTCGGCCTCCATCAGCTCGGTGACCTTGTTCATGATCAGCGCGAGCAGCGTGTCGAGGTCGGCAGACTCGGTCAGCGCGCGGCTAACCTCCTGAACCAGCGCGACCTTCTTCTGCTCGCGTTGCAGCGCTGTTTCGAGCGGATGCACGGAGGGGCGCTCAGGTGCCTGCGGCGCCAAGCCCGATGCCTCCGACATGCGGCCATCCTACCCCAACTAGGTCAGATCAATGGCGTACCGCGGCTTCCCGTCGATGCCGACGAGCTCCACGTGCAGGTGGTCCTTGGTGACATCGATGGTCCCGAACGACTGGAGGCCATCCCAGGGCGCCAGGTTCCCCTGCCCGGGCGGCGGCGCCCAGACGAACTTCGCCTCGGGGCCAAACGTCGGATCGAGGACGTTGGGGCCGAACGTCCCGGCGTGAATGGGCCCGGCGACGAACTCGTGGAACGGGTCGAACACGGCGCTCGCGTTCTTGGGATCAAACGCGTGGTGCGCCGCGTAGTGCACGTCGGCCGTCAGCCACACGACGTTCTTCACGCCGCGCTGCTTGAGGGCCGCGAGCACGCCGGCGAGCTCGGCCTCGCGACCACTCGGTGCGCCGGGCACGCCGTTCGCGTAGCCCTCCTGGCGCGAGTTGTTGGGCCCATCGCCGATCACGAGCGCGAGCGGCTGATCGCACGCGACGATCTTCCAGCGCGCCTTGGACGTCTCGAGCGCGTCGACCAGCCAGCGCGCCTGCGCACTGCCGAGCATCGCTTCGCCCTGCCCCGTGTTCGCATCGTTCGGCGTGCGGAACGTCCGCAGGTCGACGACGACGATGTCGAGCAGCGGCCCGTAGTGGATGACGCGGTTGACGGTCGCGCCACCGATCGGTGTCCACTCGCGCGTCGCCTGCATCGCCCACGCTGCGAGCACCGAGGCGCGATTCTCTTTGATGTAGCGATCGTCCTCGAGGATCTGACCGGGGAACCAGTTGTTGTGCGTCTCGTGATCGTCCCACTGCGCGATGCACGCGACGTTCTTCGCGAGCGCCGCGACGTTGGAGTCCTCGAAGTTGTAGGCAAAGCGCGCGCGAAAATCCTCGAGCTCTTGGGCGACCCGAGCGACGCGCTCGTTGGACACGTTCTTCCACACGCGCCCGTCCCACGTCGTCTGCTCCGGCAGGATCGGATTGTCCGCGTAGATGAGATCACCGACGTGGAGGAACAGGTCGGGCTTCGCGTTCAGGATCGACTCGTAGCCTTTGAGGCCACCCCAGTCGGGATTGCGACCGTAGCCCTGACCGCACGTGTCTCCCGTCCACGCGATGCGCAGCTTGTCAGCGCGCGGCGTTTGCAGCCGCCCGACCGTCCACTCCGTGGCGCCGCGATCGACCTCGCGCTCGAACTTCACGCGGTAGTGAATGGTCTGCCCGGCGGGGAGGTTCGCGAGCGCGGTGAGGCCCGTGTGATCGCGGTCGGGCCCGACCAGCGGGCCGCGCACCGCGGTCGTCGTCGCGAACGCGCTCGTCGTGGACCACTCCACGAGCATGTGCGCCGGCTCGCTGCAGCGCGCCCACACCTGCGCCGTGCCGTCGCTGACGTCACCCGACTGCACGCCGTGCGTGATCGTCGGCGGCATTGCCGTCGAGACAACCGACCGCTGTCCGCGCGGCGTGCATCCGATCAGGGTTGCGCCCGCAGTCGCCGCAGTCCCGACGAGAAACCCGCGCCGCGAGAGCGTCATCGTTTCTTCTTCGACTTCTTCGCGGGCGCCTTCTTCTTCGCGGGCGCCTTCTTCTTTGGCGGCTTCTTCGCTCCGGCCTTTGCCGACGCTTTGGGCTTGGCCTTGGTCGGTTTCTTCGGCGCCGGGCGCCTCAACGAGCCAGCCTTTGCCGAGAGCTTCGGCGCACCCGATTTCGTGAACAGCTCGGCCTCGTGCTCGCGCTCCGCGGGCGTCATCGCGGCGGTCGCGGACGCCTGGACCTTCTTCGACGGGATAGCTTTGGTCACGACAGTCACCTCTCTCACGGCGGGCTTTCCGATCGGTTGCGTCCATTGCGTGCCGACCGATTCGATGACGGTCGGTGCACGCTTGCGAGTCTTGTGCGGCGTCGCGACGACCTCGGCCTGGAGATCCGTCGGCTGTTGCGACTTGAGCGACTCCGCCTCGTCGAGCAGCTCCTTGATCGCGGCGTACTCTTCCCAGGCCGGATCCTCCTCGTCGTAAAACGCGAGGCTGCCGTCGAACGGAGCGAGCTTCTCGAGAAGTGCGTTGGGCTCGCCGGAGCCGTAGCAGTAGAGGAACGTCGATCCGCCCTCGATCTTGGCGGCCACGAACTGCCAGCCCAGCGTCGAGCACGCGGGGCGCAACCACTGCTCCTCGAACACCGAGAGGCGGCGATACGCCGTCGCGTCGGGGAGCGTGGACATCGCCGAGGTCTTGTAGGGCAGCTCGACGACGAAGATCGTGGAGAGCGCCGACTCGGGGGGAAGATCACGGATGCGGAACAGCGCAGAGCCGCGTTGCTCGTCGCCATCCCGACGCGCTTCTACGAGGTGCCAGATCTCGTCGCTGGACATGCGGTAGCGAGCCTACCCCGCCGGACGTGACGCGTGCGTTACTTCGGTGACTCGCCGGTCGCCACGGCGCGCGATGGATCGCGGATCCACTCGCTCCACGACCCCGCATAGAGGCGGGCGCCCGGGAGTCCGGCAATATCGAGGGCGAGGAGGTTGTGGCAGGCGGTGACTCCGGATCCGCACATCGCGACGAGCTCGCCGGGATCGCGGCCCTTCAGCACCGCGGTCCACTGCTCGCGCAGCGCGGTGGGGGCGAGAAACTTCCCGTCGGGACCCATGTTGGTCATGAACGGCTTGGACAGGGCGCCGGGGACGTGCCCGGCGACCGGGTCGATCGTCTCGTTGTTGCCGGCGTAGCGATCGGCCGCGCGCGCGTCGACAAGGACGATGTTCGCGTGCAGGAGGCCAAGCGCGACATCGCCGGTCGTTGCCCCGCCTGCGAACGACGTGGGCTGGCCATAGTCGACGACGGTGGCGCGCCGACGCTCGTCGGTAGTCGCGTTCTTGGCCGCGATCCACGCCGCGAAACCGCCATCGAGAACGAAGGACTCGAGGTGTCCGATCGCGCGCAGCAGCCACCACAAGCGTGCGGCGTACGCGCCGGATCCCTGGTCGTACGCGACCACGGGCGTGCTCGGCGTCACGCCGTGGGCCCCCAGCCACCCCGCAAATGCGACGAGATGCGGGAGCGGATGGCGGCCGCTCGAGGGCGTCTTGGGCGACGACAGATCCGTATCGATATCCGCGTAGAACGCGCCGGGAACGTGGGACGCGGCGTATTGCTCGCGGCCCCAGCCGGGTTTGGCCACGTCGAACCGGCAGTCGAAGATCACCGGCGGCTTGCCGGTCGCGATCTGCGCGGCGAGTGAGGCTGCGTCGACGAGCGGGCTGGATGTCTGCGCCATTGGCGGACTGTAGCGCCGACCGGTACACTTACGAGATGCGTCTCGGTGCCGTTCTCGCCGCTGCCCTCCTGGCGGCGTGCCACGACGAGCCCCCGAAACCACTCCCCGCTCCTGCGCCGGCCATCCCGAACACGTCCAGCGCGACAGGCCCGCAGGCCGCCGCCGCGACGCTGCCGCTGACCAAGCCGATCGTCGAGGGCGCGACGCTACACCCGCATCACGAGGAGCCGGTCACCGAGTGCCCCGCCGCCTCCGACCCGCACTTCGCGGATGCCCCCGACGACGACACGCGGCTCGGCTTGCTGCTCGAGGAAGCGAACCGCCAGATCGAGAAGGCCGCCTATGGCGCGGCATGGACGTGCGCCGATCGCGCCGCGGATCTCGCGCCTCAATCGGTCGAGGCCCATCATCTGCGCGGTGCCTCGCTTGCCGCGCTCGGTCGCGAGAACGAAGCGCAGGTCGCGTATGGCCTCGCCCTCGCGCTCGACCCCGATGATCCAGAGACGCTCCGCGCCGTCGCGGACTTCTATATCAACGGCAAGACGGATCGCGGTCGCGACGCCCTCCGCCTCGGCCTCGAGCTCGCGCAGCGCGGAAGCCGTCGCGCTCTGGCCCGCCGCCGCCGCAACGCTCCGCTCTCCGCAGATCTCGCGGTGCTCGAAGCGCAGGCGCTCAACGATCTCGGTCGCAGCGATGAAGCTCTCGCACGCGTCGATGCCGCTCTCCATCTCGCGCCCGGTCGCGGTGATGCGTTGCACGAAAAGGGCGTCGCGCTGTTCGACCTCTCCAAGTTCGCCGACGCCAAGCTCGCGCTGACCAAGGCACTCGCGCTCCAGCCCGACGACGCGTACACGCACCAGATGCTGGGCCTCACGCTCGAGCAGCTGCGCGAGGACAAGGCGGCGGATGCCGAGCTCGCCAAGGCGCTCGAGCTGGCCCCGACCGAGCTCTCCGCGCCCGTGCTCATCTCCGTCGAGGATTTCCAGAAGGAGATCGACGACGTCATCGAGACGCTGCCCAAGGAGAAGAAGGCGCGCGTCCGGTCGATCAAGATCGAGATCGAGGATCTGCCGGACTCCGAGGATCTCGCCGCGGTCAAGCCGCCGTTCCCGCCGACGATCCTCGGCCTGTATCGCGGCCCCGTCGGTCATCAAGCCTCGCTACCGCCGCAGCCTGGCGACGAGCCGCCGTCGATCGCGCTCTATCGCAAGAACCTCGCGCGCGCCGTGAAGACGCGCTCCGAGCTCTCCGAGCAAATTCGCGACACGCTACTGCACGAGATCGGTCACCTCGAAGGCCTCGACGAGGACGACCTGCGGCGCCGCGGCATGGAGTAGTCAGACGTCCTGCCGCGGGCGGGACTCTCCAGAGAGCTTGCCCACCCGTTCGCGGTCGCGGCGGTGATCCTTGGCGATCAACACGTAGACCGACGGCAACACGAAGAGGGTGAACAGCGTGCCGATCGTCATGCCGCCGACGAGCACGATACCGATCGAGTTGCGCGCGACGGCGCCTGGACCGGACACGAGAGTCAGTGGGAAGTGGCCGGCCACCGTCGCAGCCGTCACCATCAGGATCGGGCGCAGCCGGATGCGCACCGCTTCACGCACGGCATCGAGCTTGCTCGCGCCGGCGATCTGCTGCGCGTTTGCGAACTGCACGATGAGAATGCCGTGCTTCGCGACCAGGCCGACGAGCGTCACCAACCCGACCTGCGAGTAGATGTTGAGCGTCGTCGTCCAGCCCTGCGTGAGATGGAACTCCAGGCCGGGTGGGCCCTGGAACTTGAGGAAGGTGAAGATCAGCGCGCCGAACATCGCGAGCGGGACCGAGCCCGCGAGGATCACGAACGGGTCCCGGAACGAGTTGAACTGCGCCGCGAGCACGAGGAAGATCAACAACAGCGCGAGCCCCATCGCCGGGAGGAACTTGCTGCCCTCCTGGCGTAGCTGCCGGGACTCTCCGGTGTAGTCGATGTGAAAGCCCGGCGGCATGAGCTCCACCGCCGCGTCTTCGAGCGTCCGTAGCGCCTCGTCGACGGATCGCGTCGCCACGCCGGAGATCTTGATCGCGTCGAGCTGCTGGAACCGGTTGAGCGAGCGGGGCTCGATGACGTTGCGGATCGTGGCGATCGCACCGAGCGGAACGAGCGTCCCGTTCGGTCCGGAGACCCAGATATTGGCGAGTTGATCCGGCGTCAACCGGCCGATCCGTTCGATCTGCGCGATCACTTTGTAGCTCCGTCCGTCTAGATCGAAGCGATTGACGAAGTTGCCGCCCAGGATCGAGGACAGGTCGTTCCCGAGCTGCTGCATCGTCTGCCCCATCGCCGCTACCTTGTCGCGATCGACGACGATCTCGGTCCTCTGCTGGTCGATCTTCAGATCCACTTGCGGCGGGAATGCGAACTGGCCACTCTGCGCGGCGCGCTGGACGAGCTGGTTCGCGAGCTCGACCATCCGCTCGTGGCTCGCGGTGGACGCGATCACGATCTCGACCGGGAACAGCCCGGGGCTGGGCAAGGCGGACGGGAGGAATGCGGGCGTCCGGATCCCCGTCACCCCGCCGAGCTTCCCCGCCAGCTCCTGCTGGATCGGGAAGATGCTGCGCTTTCGCTCGGTCCACGGCTTCGTCAACAGGCCCCAGAACCCCTGGTTGGGGAACGTGATCTGGAACGTATGCGCCGCCTCCGGGATGGTCTGGTGCCTCCGATAGACCTCGTCGGTGTAGGTGACGATCTGCTCGAGGCTCGCGTTCGGTGGGGTCTCGATCGCGCCGAACACGATGCCTTGGTCCTCGTTCGGCGCGAGCTCCTTTGGCGAGAACAGGTACAGCGGGACCACGAGCAACGACAGCGTGGCCCACACGATGTACACGGCAGGGCGAGCGCGCAGCGTCGCGTCGACCGCCCGCCCGTAGCCACGGCGGGTCGCCTCGAACGCGCGATCGACGCGCTGGCCGAACCAACCGCGCTTGTGGTCGGCGCTCAGGAGTCGCGACGCCATCACGGGTGACAAGGTCAACGCGACGACGCCGGAGATCGCGACTGCTCCCGCCAGCGTGAATGCGAACTCGCGGAACAGCGCGCCGGTGAGACCGGCCTGAAAGCCGATCGGCGCGTACACCGCGGCAAGCGTGATCGTCATGGCGATGACCGGCCCGACGAGCTCGCGCGCACCGATCAGCGCGGCTCTCATCGGGGTGCGGCCCTCGCGCACGTGTCGTTCGACGTTCTCGACGACCACGATCGCATCGTCGACGACCAGGCCGACAGACAGCACGATCGCGAGCAGCGTCAACAGATTCAGCGAGAACCCGAAGACCTGCATAAGAAACACGCCGCCGATCAGCGACACGGGAATCGCGACGACCGGGACGATCACCGTGCGGATCGACGCGAGGAACAAGAAGATCACGATCACGACGATGAGGATCGTGTCGGTCAGCGTGCTCGTGACCTCCTTGATCGCGTCCTCGATGTATTGGGTTGCATCGAACGCGACATTCCCGTTCATCCCGGTCGGCAGCTCCCGCTGGATCAGCCCGACCTCATGTCGGACACGATGAATCACATCGACCGCGCTCGCATCGGGCCGCACCCAGATGCCCATGAACACGGCGTGCTGTCCGGAAAACCGGACATCGTGATCGTATTCCTCGGCGCCTAGCACGACCTCGGCGATGTCCTCGAGACGCACCAGCGTCCCCGCGTGCTCGCGGATCACGAGCTTCTTGAACTCCTCGACCGACCGCAGATCCGTGGTGGCCGAGATATTCGCCGTGACGAGCGCACCTTTGAGCTGCCCGACCGCGGACAAGCTGTTGTTGGCCGCGAGCGCCTGCCGGACCTGCGACGGGCTGACGTCGAGAGCCGCCATGCGCGCGGGCTTCAACCATGCGCGCAGCGCGAACGTGCGAGGCCCCAGGATCTCTGCGCGCTGCACTCCTTCGATCGCCGACAGCCGCGGCTGTGCCACGCGGAGCAGGTAATCGGTCATCTGGTTGTCCTTGAGCACGTCCGACGTGAAGCTCAGGTACATCGAAGCAAACGTCGCATCCGACGGCTGAATCGTGATGGCAGGGATCTCGGCCTCGGGCGGCAGATCGGCCCGTACCTGGTCGACGCGTGCACTGATGTCGGCGAGCGCGGCCGCGCTAGGAAAGTTCAGCCGCAGACGGACGCTGATCGTCGAGAGGCCTTGGACGCTCTGCGACTCGACGTAGTCGATGCCGTCTGCCTCCGAGATGGCGCGCTCGAGGGGCGCGGTGATGAATCCGCGCACGAGCTCCGCGTTCGCACCGACGTAGACGGTGTTGATCGTCACCGTCGCGCTGACCAGCTTGGGATACTGGCGCACGTTGAGCGTGGTGATCGCGCGAACGCCGGCCACGATGATGATCACGTTCACGACGATCGCGAGCACGGGACGGCGCAGGAATGTGTCGGTGACCGCCATCAGTGGTTCTCGGGGTGGGGCGCGAGGCTGGCCACGGGCTTGACGCGGTTGTCCACGACGACCGTTCCACCGTTGCGCAGCTTGAAGGCGCCGGCGCTGACCACCTCGGATCCCGGGGCGATTCCCTTCGCGATCGCGACGAAGTCTCCGCGCGCAGCGCCGAGCTGCACGAACTGCTGGCGCGCGATCCGGATCGGCCGTCCGTCCGGTGTCGCCGCTGCGCCCGGAGAGCCCGGCGGCTTCGGCTCGATCACGAACACCGAGTCGCCATAGGCGGCGTGCACGAGCGCCGTGGCGGGCACGCTGACGACCTTCTCGTGCCGCGGCAGGATGACCGCGACGTCGACGAACATCCCGGGGCGCACGCGCGCACGAGGGTCCACCAGCGAGGCGCGGAGCTTGATGCTGCGCGTGGAGCTGTCGACGGTCGGATCGATCGCCGTGATCGCGCCCAGCAGCGGCGCTCCCGCGTCACTCGTCGTCAGGCGCACCTGCATGCCGACAGCGACCGCGCCGATCTGCTCCTGCGGGAGCGTGAAATCTACGAACGTTCCTTCCACGCTATCGAGCGTCGTCACCGTCGTGCCGGGCGCGAGGTACTGCCCGAGGTCGACGGCGCGGATACCCAGCCTTCCGTCGAACGGAGCGCGTATGATCTTGCGCTCGATCTGCGCCTGCAGCGCGGCTACATCCGCCGTCCCCGCCTCGAGCTGTGTCTCCTCCGTATCGAGCTGTTCGCGGGGGATCGCCCCCTTGGCAAGGAGCTCGCGCGAGCGACCTGCCATGCGCTCCGCGTTCGCTCGTCGCGCGACCGCCGATGCGAGCTGTGCGCGGTCCTGCTTCGCGTCGAGCTCGACGAGAATCTGCCCGCGCTTCACCATGGCCCCAGACTCGAACCGCAGGCGCGCCACGAGACCCGGTGCATCGTTACTCACCGCGACGCTCTTTGCGCCGGACACCGTGCCCACCGCCGCGAGCGTGGTCTCCCAGTCGCTCGCCTGCGCACGGTCAGTTCCCACCGCTTCCGGGGGAGGTCCCGACGCCGCCATGTTCGCGCCGAACCCCATCAGCCGGTGGATCTGCGCGAACTTGATGCCGCCAAGTAAGCCAACGATCACCAAGAGACCGGCGATCACGAGCAGGTAGCGCAGCACGTGACGCGATCGCGGCCGCCCGTCGTCGGGCATTGACGTCCGCGCTGCCTCACGATCAGCTCCAGCATCTCTATCGCCGCGCGCCTCGACCATGGTCGCGATGCCGTGCAGCTGACGCGCCATGCGCACCGCAGCGATCTCGCTGCCGAGCGCGCTCGTCACGCGACCGCGGCGTGCGGAGTTGCGCGTTGCGCGAGAACGCCCCGCGCACGGAGCGCACGTGCGAAGAACTCGGGACTGCGCGTCTCGACGGTCCGCTGCCTCGGTCGCTAGGCGAGCGGCCGCTGGCGCAGGACCTCCATCAGGAGCTGTTTGAAGGCGGCGACGCGCGGAGCTGTGTGCTTTCGTGCCGGCTGGAGCAAGTAGACGTCCGCGTTGATGAGGACAAGCTTGGGGAGCAGCGGCACGAGCAAGCCGGCCTGGAGGTCCTCGGCGATGAGGAAGCTCGGCAGACCGCCGACGCCGCCGCCGCGCCGCAAGATCTCCCGCGCGACGAACACGTCGTCGACGATGATTCGCCCCTCGGAGAACCGACGCCCGGGAATCTTGGTGGATGGCACCGACGTCACGCCGCGAAAACCGACCCAGTCGCGGTCCTGCAGGTCGCGCTCGCTGCGCGGTGTTCCTCGACGCGCGAGATAGCTCGGGGCCGCGTAGACCTGCCACCGAATGGTGCCGATGCGTTGCGACAGCGCCGTGCTATCGGGCAAGCGCGCATTCACGATGCGAAGCGCGAGGTCGATGCCGTCGCGCGTCAGGTGCTTCACATCCGTGGTCGCGATGATCTCGACCTGCGTCTGCGGATACCGCACCGTGAAGCGCGTCGCCGCCTCCGCCAGCAGCGCCGCCGATACGTCGGGCGTCGCCGTGAGGCGCACGATGCCACTCACTTCCTGCTGCGTAGGCCGATCCGCGAGCGCGGTCCCGATCGCAGCGAGAGCCGGCGAGACTCGATCGAACAGCTCCTTGCCTTCGTCGCTGATCACGACGGTCCGCGTCGTCCGATGAACGAGCTCCTCGCCGAGTTGCTCTTCCAGCGCCGCGATCGCGCGACTCACCGTCGAGCGGGGCACGCCGAGCTGACGGGCGGCTCCGGTGAAGCTCCCACTCTCGTAGAGCGCGGCGAACGACCTCAAGAGATTCAGATCGATTGGTGCCATCTCGCACCAGTGTTGCCACCAAGCAGCTATTGTTGCAATCACTCGCCAGGAGCATGGTTACGGGTATGACTGACACGCTTCTCGTCACCGGCGCCGCCGGCCAGCTCGGCCGCTTAGTCCTCGACTTCCTCCTGGCGCGGACGTCACCTGGCGCCCCGAAGATCATCGCGACGACGCGGGACGTCGCCAAGCTCGCTGACTACGCGAAGCGCGGTGTGGACGTGCGCGCCGCCAACTTCGACGAGCCCGCCTCGCTGCCCGCCGCCTTCGCGGGCGCCACGCGCGCGCTCATCATCAGCACCGATGCCGTTGGCACGCGCGTCGCGGGTCACAAGGCCGCCATCGCTGCGCTCGCCAAGGCGGGCGTGAAGCACATCGTGTACACGTCGGTTCCCAATCCGCATGGCTCGCTCGCGGGCGTCGCCGATGATCACGAGCAGACCGAGAATGCGATCATCGCGACCGGTCTCGACCACACGATCCTGCGCAACTCGCTGTACATCGATCTCTCGCTCGGCGCGTTCAAGGGCGCGATCTCGACCGGCAAGCTCGTCGACGCGAAGGGCGATAGCCGCCTCGCGTGGGTCACGCGCGAAGACTGCGCTCGCACCGCCGCCGCCGCACTCGCCTCTGGCTCGGGCAAGACCATCCTCGATGTGACCGGTCCCGACGCGCTCTCTGGCGACGACCTCGCGAAGCTGCTCTCTGACGTGAGCGGCAAGCCGGTGCAGCACATCTCCGTCCCGCCCGCCGCGCTCATCGACGGTCTCGTCGGCCACGGCCTCCCGAAGCCGTTCGCCGAGCTCCTCGCCTCGTTCGACGCCGCCACGGTGAAGGGCGACTACGCGAAGACTGCACCGACCGTGCAGCAGCTCTCCGGCGTCGCACCGACTAGTGTGAAAGCGTGGCTTGCCGCCAACCGCGCGGCGCTCGCGTAGCAACCCGCGGCCCCGTCGCGGCCAGCCGCGCTGCGCTTCCGTAGCAACGTCTGGGGAGCGGCACGGGATGAGAAGAAGCCGGCCGGATGACGCACGGCGGGCGACAAACTGCCGACCCGATCCGAGAAGTGTCCCGCGTACCTCGCCCGGCCAGGTTCAAAAACTTCTCCTTCGTGACTTCGCGGCTTCGCGGTTCTCTGCGCCGCGTCTTCGCGGCCACGCGCGGCCCGCGTACGTCGCCCGGCGGGGTTCAAGGCATTCTTCTTAGCGGTCTTAGCGGCTTAGTGGCTCTCTGCTTCGCCACCGGCCCGCGTCCGTCGCCCGGCGAGGCAACAGCTTCTTTTTTTGCGTCTCCGCGGCTTCGCGGTTCTCTGCGCCGCGTCTTCGCGGCCACGCGCGGCCCGCGTACCTCGCCCGGCGGGGTTCAAGACATTCTTCTTAGCGGTCTTAGCGGCTCAGTGGCTCTCTGCTGGGCCTAACAATCCGCGGAGCCGCCGAGCGATTCTACGCGTCGGCCCAGTTGTCGGCGATGCCAACGTCGACCTCGAGCGGCACGCTGAGCTTGTAGACGCCCTCCATCTCCGCCTTGAGGATCTCGCCGATCGCCGTGGCGTGATTCTCGGGCGCCTCGAACACGAGCTCGTCGTGCACGGTCAGCAGCATCTTCGCCGGGAGCTTCTCCTTAGCGAGCCGGCGGTGTGTCGCGAGCATCGCGAGCTTGATGAGATCCGCACCCGCGCCCTGCATCGGCGTGTTCTGCGCGACGCGCTCGGCGGCGTGGCGCGCTTGTGGTGACTTGGACATCAAGTTGGGAATCGGTCGCCACCGGCCGAGCAACGTGCGAGCGCCGCCCTGCGCGCGCGCGAGCGCGACGATGTCGTCCATGAACTTGTGGATGGTCGGGAAGCGCTGGAAGTACTGGCGCGAGTAGCCGGCCGCTTCCGAGCGCGTGATCTCGAGCGTGCGCGCGAGACCGAAATCGCTCTGCCCGTAGGACAGGCCGTAGTTGACGGCCTTGGCAATGCGGCGCTGGTTGGACGTGACCTGCTCGCGGGGAACATCGAACACGGCGGAGGCGGTCTCGGTGTGGACGTCGACCTTGTCGCGGAACGCGGCGCCGAGCTTGGGGTCGCCGGAGAGGTGCGCGAGGATGCGCAGCTCGATCTGCGAGTAGTCGGCAGCGATGAGCACGTGGCCGGGTGCAGCGATGAAGCCCTTGCGGATCTGCTTGCCGAGCTCGGAGCGGATCGGGATGTTCTGGAGGTTCGGATCCTGCGACGAGATGCGGCCGGTCTCCGCGACGACCTGATTGAACGTCGTGTGAACGCGACCCGTCTTGGCGGAGACGAGCGGCGGTAGCGCGTCGAGGTACGTGCCCTTGAGCTTGGAGATCTCGCGGTGCTCGAGGATGGGATTGATGATCGGGTGCGCCTCGGCGAGCGCCTCGAGCGTCTCTGCCTCCGTCGACCAGCCGAGCTTGGTGCGGCGCACGCCCTTGGTGTCGAGGCCGAGCTTGTCGAACAGCAGCTCGCCGAGCTGCTTGGGCGAGCCGATGTTGAGCTCGGTGCCGGCGTGGCCGTAGATGACGTGCTCGAGCTCCTCGAGCTTCTTGCCGACCTCGGACGAGAGCTTGCGGAAGAACGCGACATCGATGTGGATGCCGATCTGCTCGACCTCGGCGAGGAGGAGCGCCACGGGGAGCTCCACGTCGCGGTAGAGGTGCGTCAGGCCGCTCTTCTCGATGCGCTCGGGGAGCTGCTTCGCGATGGGCAGCAGCGCGTGTGCGATCGCACCGGCCCACGGCGCCACGCGTTCCACTTCGATGCCCTCGAGGGATTTGGCGCGGCCGGCGATCGTGGCCCGGTTCGGCAGGAGCACGCCGCCGAGGCGCTGCGCGACGGCCTCGCCTGGTTCGGCTTCCGCTGTCGGGTCGAGGAGGAATGCGGCGAGCATCGTGTCCTCGACGATGCCCGCGATCTCGACGTTCTCGAGCTGCGCCGAGTTTCTCAGCGTGCGCGTGATGGTCTTGGCATCGTGGACGACCTTCTCGATCGTCGCATCGGCCAGCACGTCGCGCAGCGGGCGCAGGTCGGCCGCGAGCGGCGGCGCGGGCGCACCGATGTAGCGATGACCGAGCGGGAGGTACGCCGGGGCCTGGCCTGCAACCGCGATGACCATCGCGACGAGGCCGGCCTTCTCGGGGCGCTCCGGGTCGAGCTCGATCGTCATCGCGAAGCGCTTCGCGGCACGGATCTGCGCGGCGAGCTCTGCGATCGCGGACGGTCCGGCGACCACCTTGGGATCGGGTGCGCTCTCGACGGCCGCGACGACAGCGCTCGTCTCGGGGGCCGGCACGACGACGACGTCCTCGCCCGGCGGCATCCGCATCTTCACTTTGTCGACGAGCAGGTTGAACTCGAGCTCGGTAAAGCGCTGGTAGAGCTTGGGCAGGTCCCAGCCCCGCGCGACGAGGTCCTCGAGAGGGATCGGAATCTCGACGTCCGTGCGCAGCTCGACGAGCTGGCGGGACAGCTGCACGCGCGCGAGCATCTCGGGGTCGCTGAACGGCTGCTTCACGCTGATGCGCGGCACGACGACGTTCTCGCGGATCATGTTCTCGAGCGTGCCGTACTTCTCGAGCAGGCCCGCCGCCGTCTTGTCGCCGACGCCCTTGAGGCCGGGGATGTTGTCGCTGGTGTCACCGACGAGCGCGAGGAAGTCCGGGACCTTCTCGGGCGGGACGCCCATCTTCTTGATCACTTCTTCGCGCGTGTACGTCTTCTGGTGGAGCGCGTCGATCATCGACACGTGGTCCCCGACCATTTGCATGATGTCTTTGTCGGCGCTGTAGATGACGACTTCCCAGTCCTTCGCCCTCGCCTGCTTCACGAGCGTTGCAATGGTGTCGTCCGCCTCGACGCCCGGGACCGCGATGACAGGCCAGCCCATCTCGTCGACGATCTTGGCGAAGTACTCCATCTGGACCTGGAGCTCCTCGGGCGGCTCTTTGCGCGTCGCCTTGTAGTCTGCGTACATCTCGGCGCGGAACGTCTTCTTGCCACCCTTGTGGTCGAACACGCAGACGATGCGCTTGGGCTCGTTGTCCTCTTCGAGGCGCATCAGCATGCGCGTGAACACGTACAGCGCACCCGTCGGCATGCCCTCGCTCGTGGACAGGCGCACCTGCTGGCGCTCGCCGCGAGAGATGTTCATGAGGCCGTAGTGGGCACGGAAGATGTACCCGTGTCCGTCGACGATGTAGAGCCGCTCCGGCATCTCGCGCACCATAGCATTCGCCTCCGCGTTCTATGGCAAGATGACGGCCATGCACCGGATCGTCGTCGATGCGATGGGCGGAGACCACGCGCCAGACGAGATCGTGCATGGCGCCGCGGAAGCGTCGTTGCAGCTCACGAGCGCGGAGATCATCCTCGTCGGAGATGCGGCCGCCATCGGGCGCCTGCTCCCCAAGATGCGCCACGACGGCGCGCGGGTTCGCGTCCACCACGCGCCCCAGTACGTCGAGATGGACGAGAAGCCCGCCGAGGCGCTCGCGGCCAAGCCCGAGGCGTCGATCGCGGTGGCAGCAGATCTCGTCGCGCGCGGTGAAGGCGATGCACTGGTCTCCGCAGGCAATACCGGCGCGAGCGTGCTCGCCTGCGCCCGCCGCTGGACGCTCCTCGAGGGCGTGCGTCGCGCAGCGCTCGCCTCCGTCTACCCCACCGAGCTGCGGCGCGGCGAAAAGGACGATCCGTTCTCCTTGATCCTCGATGTGGGCGCGACCGTCGACGTGACCGCCGAGGACCTCGTCGGATTCGCGGTCATGGGCTCGGCCTACGCCAAGCTCGTCTCCAACAACCGTCGTCCGCGAGTTGCTCTCCTTTCAAACGGCACCGAGGCGAACAAGGGCCCCGAAGCGATCGTCAAGGCGCACGCCGCGCTCGTCGAAGCGACGGATCTCAACTTCATCGGCAACATCGAGGGTCTCGACATCCCCCGCGGCGTCGCGGACGTCGTCGTAACATCGGGCTTCGTCGGCAACGTCGTCCTCAAGATGCTCGAGGGCGTCAGCGAGACCGTCGTTCGGCTCGCCCGGTACGCGCACAAGGAGCGGCTCGCGTGGCGGCTCGGGCTCATCGCGCTGTCCAGCGCCATCGACCAGCTGAAGTCCGTCACCGACTGGCAGCAGTACGGCGGCGCGCCGCTGCTCGGCTTCACGCACCCGTTCATCAAAGCCCACGGCCGCAGCAACGCGCGCGCGGTCACCAACGCGATCAAGGTCGCGAACAAGGCGCTCACCGGCAATCTGTGCGGCAACATCGCCCGCACGATGGCCGAGCTCGACGAGCGTTCGCGCCGGCCGGCCGTGTGATGGCGAAGCGTTCGTTGTTCTCGCGGCTCGCGTCGCTACCCGTAGAGGTCGGCGAGCGGATCGGCTTGTTCGATCACATCCCGCCCGGCCTCGCCGAGGGCCAGCGCGCGCCGCGCCACACGTTCCGCTGGGATCTCGACAAGACGTACCTGCGCACGGAGTTCGACTCCATCGTCGATCTCGCGAAGAGCGCGTTCGAGACAGCCGCTGACAAGAAGGCGTATCCGGGCGCGACCGCCCTCCTTCGCGCGCTCAATCAGGAAGGCAATCGCATCTGCATCGTCTCGGGCTCGCCGACGCAAATGCGCCAGGTGCTCGCGGCCAAGCTCGCGCTCGATGGCATCGACTACGACGAGTTCGTTCTCAAGAACAACTTGAAGAACATCCTCAAGGGTCGCTTCCGCGCCCTGCGCGCTCAGATCCCCTACAAGTTGCCGGCGATGTTGCGCTCGCGCATCGGTGCCACCGCGGAGCGCGAGACGCTGTTCGGCGACGACGCTGAAGCCGACGCGATCATCTACTGCCTGTATGCGGACCTCGTCGCGGGCATCGTCAGCGTCCAGGATCTCGAGCGCGTCCTCATCGCCTCGCGCGCGTACGACGACGACGCGCAACGGATTCTGGATCTCGCGCGCGACGTGCCCAAGGGCGCTGCGGTGCGCCGGATGTTCATCCACCTCGATCGCAAGTCGCCGCCGCTCGGGTTTCGCCGCTTCGGGCCGCGGCTCGTACCCGTGTTCAACTACTTCCAGGCCGCGCTCGTGCTCTACGAGGACAAGGTCCTGTCCGCGCGCCAGGTCATCTTCGTCGCCCTCGAGATGCTCGACTCCGGTCAGTACGAGCTGGGTCACCTCGCGACGAGCGTGCAGGACGTGATTCGCCGCGGTCGCGTCTCGCGCGAGACGGCACTGCAGCTCGCGAGCGAGGCCAGCGAGGCCGCGCGCTCGGGCGCCCTCTCGGGCCGCAACGATCTGCCGCCGTTCGAGCACATCGCCGAGTCGTTCCGCGCGCGCGTTCGCGAGCTCGGCGATATCGCCATCGCTGTCGAAGAGACGGATCCGATCGACTACGTGCGCATGGTCGACGAAGAGCACGAGCATCGCCGCGTGCGTCGCAAAAAAGGTCTCGGTTAAACGGTGCGGGCCGCCGCGCTCGCTCTTGTAACCCTCGCCGCCTGCGGCCGATTGAACTTCGACGCCGCGAACGATGCGGGCACCGGCGATGCGACAATCGACGCGAATCCGGTCACGAACCCTGCGCCGGGAGCCTTCTCGAACGGAGCGCGCCTGACCGCGATCCGCGAGGGGGCGGGCACGACCGAGCTGTTCGACGGCTGGTACGACACGATGTTCGGCGTCGATTGCGTTCCGTTCGCGGCCGACGACGGCGTGACACGGTGCCTCCCGCTGACCTGGTCCATTCAGACATCGCAGTTTGCGGACTCTAACTGCACGCAGCAACTCGCGTCGGCCGACACCGCGTCAGTGAGCTGCGGACAACCGCGCTTGTTTGCCGTCGATCTATCGACGCACACGATCCATGCGATGACATTCGAGCACACGGGAACTCGGTACGTCCTGAGCAGCGGCTCGTGCGTGGCCGACAACTCGCCCGCATTTTTCACCTACTACGAGTACTCGGGGCCGGTCGTCGCAAGCGCGTTCGTGGCGGCGCACGACGAGCTGACGCGGAACCATGACCTCGGGTACCACGAGCTCGTCTACGACGACGGCGCCCGCTCGCTCGAAGGCGACGCGTACGACTATCGCGTCTCCGACACGTGCTCGGTCTTTCCCGTCGGCACCGATCGCGCGCTGTGCATTCCCGACGCCAAGGCCGGCCTCGCGGACGTCCTCTACCGAGATGCCACGTGCACGCAGGGTGTCGCGGTGGTGTCCTCGGCCGATGCCAATGTCGACGTCGTGGTGCTGCGCGCGAATGACGTGTGCGGCGATCGGTTTCGTCCGTTCGCGCGCGGCGCGCCCTACGCCGGCCCGACGTACAAATTGATGGCGGCGGGCTGCACGCTCGTCACCAACCCCGATCCGGCATTCGCGATCGGCGCTGCTGTCGCCCTTCCGACGTTCTCTCGCGCGCTGCTTCCAGGGTCGGGTGGTGTTCAACCCGTGCACTGGCGCAGCACCGACGGCTTCGATCTTCCCGCGCGGAACCACCTGTGGGACACCGCGCGCGACGCCTGGTGCGATCCGATCGTTCTGGATGCGACGACCAGCTTCGTGTGCGCACCGTGGTCGACGCCACTCGCGCTCGAAGTGTATTCGGACATCAACTGCTCGTCTGGTGATCCGTTTGTCGCGAGCTCCTGCGTGGAGAGCGACGGCGCGATCTACTTTCCGTCCACCATCGCCGAGGGGACGTGCGATGGCCAACGACGGTTGGTCCGCGAAGTCACCTCGCCGTACGCGAGTGCTGCGGCGTACTTGCAGACAGAGCACGGCTGCGAACAGATCGATCTAGGCACACACACGCTCACGACGTGGATCGGTTCGGGCGAGACCTCTGCGACCGGACTCCCGGCGCTGGACATCCGTCGATGAGAGCCGCGCTCGCCCTGCTCGCGCTCGGCGCGTGCGGTCGCGCTGACTTCGATCCCGTGGGCGACGCGGGCCCCGACGCGAATCCGATCACGAATCCTCCACCGCCGAACTTCACGGCTGGCACGCGGCTGCAGCCGAATATCTATCGCGGCGGTGACGTCGCGCGCCGGTTCGCGTGGCACGACACGCTCCTCGACGTCGACTGCTTCGCGGCCATCACCACCGACGGCACCACGCGATGCGTGCCACAGGATGCGAGCACCCAGGCCATCTACAGCGATGCCGCATGCACGATCGAGCTGGGGTATCGCGAGGCCAGCCTCGATGCGTGTGGGCCGCCGAAGTTTTCGTCCACGCGAGTCAATAACGTGTGGACTACGCACACCGTTGTCGGTCCGCACACGGGGGCCGTGTACACCAACTCCAGCGGCTCGTGCCAGACGACGACGACAAACGCGCTGCTCGACCTGGGTCCCGTGGTCTCGCCCAGCACGTTCCTCGGTTCGCACGAGGAGCTCACCCGCAATCACGACCTCTCGTACACGGAGGCGGTCTTCGACGACGGATCGCGCGAGCTCACCTCTCTCATCCATGACCACGCTCACGACGAGACCTGCGCCGTCGTCCCCGTGTCGACGGATAGCGGACTCTGTCTGCCGCTCGATATCGACGCGGGGAGGCTCTATTACAAGGACGCAGCGTGCACCGACGGCGTCGTGTCCGTGACTGACCCGAGCAAGCCATTCCTGCTCGAGCGCGGTGACGTCTGCGGAGAGAGCGTGCGCGTGTTCGAAGCGGGCGCTGGGTATGCGGGTGCGGTTTACGAGTTAGAGGCGGCTGGCTGCGCCCTCCAGGCAGCACCGCCACTGACGTACGAGCTGATCGCTCCAGGCGCCGACATCTATCCGCGCTTCCAGCGAACGCTGCGGCCTGGCGCGGGCCCTGTTCGCGAGGCGCGGTGGACCACCGCGGACGGCTTCGACATCGGAACGACTGACCTGTGGAACGACCAGCGCAACGAGTGGTGCACCCCGTTCGTCGATGGAACGACCAGTCAGCTCATCTGCGGCCCCTATTACTCGGAGCTCACGCAAACGGTCTACGGCGACGCGGCGTGCGGCACGGTCGTGGACAGGGTCGTTCCCGCGTGCGTGGAGACAGGCGGCTCGTTCTACTACCCGACTTCATCGAGCTTCCACGTGTGCGATGGCTTGCGTTTTCTTCCCGCTCTCTTCGATCGCCCGTTTACGGCACCGGCATTCATGCAGACCGAGCGCGGCTGCCTGAGGATTCCCGCAGCGACGGGGCTCATGAGCATGAGCTCCACGATCGGCGTCGACGCGACCCAATACCCAGCCATGGTTCGCGAGTGACGGACGATGCAATTCCCGAACGTGCTACAACGACATCGTGGCAGCCGAGCCTCGGGCATCCCTCCTCGTCGTCGAGGATGACGAAGCGATGCGGGACCTCCTGTCCGAAGAGCTGGAGGACGCGGGCTTCGAGGTCGCGGCCGCCGGCGGTGCGGCGGCGGGCTTGGAAGTCGCGCGCGCGGGCCGGTTTGACCTCGTCGTCACCGATCTGCGCATGCCCGAGATGGACGGGTTCGATCTCATCCGCGGTGTGCGCGCCCTACCCGACGCGCCGCACGTCCTGATGATCACCGCGTTCGGCTCCATCGAATCCGCGATCCGCGCGTTGAAGCTTGGCGCGTATGACTACATCACCAAGCCGTTCGAGATGGAGGAGCTGCTGCTCGGCATCGAGAAGGCGCTCGAGAATCGCACGCTCCACAAGGACAACGCGCGCCTTCGCCGCGAGGTCGAGGACAAGTACGGCTTCGAGAACGTCATCGCGAACAGCCAGGCCATGCGCGACATCGTGTCGCTCGTCCGGCGCATCGCGGCCTCGACAGCGTCGGTGCTCATCACCGGCGAGAGCGGCACGGGCAAGGAGCTGATCGGTCGCGCGATTCACTACAACTCCGCGCGCGCGAACAAGTCGTTCGTCGCGGTCAACCTCGCAGCCGTGCCCGAGGGCCTGATCGAGAGCGAGCTCTTCGGGCACAAGCGCGGCGCGTTCACCGATGCGCGCTCCGACAAACCTGGCCTGTTCGTCGAGGCGGACGGCGGCACGATCTTCCTCGACGAGATCGGCGAGCTCGCGCTGCCGTTGCAGGCGAAGCTGCTCCGCGTGCTGCAAGAGCACGAGGTGCGTCCGCTCGGAGCAACGAAGAACCAACACGTCGACGTGCGCGTCGTTGCAGCGACCAATCGCAACCTCGAAGAGATGATGGCGGACGGCAGCTTCCGCGAGGATCTCTACTACCGCCTCAACGTCATCCACATCGATCTACCGCCGCTGCGCTCGCGCCCCGAGGATATCGTGCCGCTCGCGACGCATATCCTCGCGTCGCTCTCGGCCAAGCAGTCCCCTCCCCGCACCCTGCGCCTCTCGCCCGAAGCGCAGCACTTACTCCTCGGCTATCACTGGCCGGGCAACGTGCGCGAGCTGATGAACGTGCTCGAGCGCGGCGTCGCGCTGTGCCAGGGCGAGCTGATCGCCGACGACGATCTGCCGCCGACGCTCCGCGAAAAGCGCTCCGCAGACTTTCTCCATGGCCTCGGAGCGGCCGTTGCGCGTCGGATGACGCTCGACGAGCTGGAGCGCGACTTCATCGAGGCTGTGCTCGCCGACGAAGCGGGGAACAAGACGCGCGCGGCGCAGCGCCTCGGCCTCGATCGCAAGACGCTCTATCGCAAGCTCGAGGAATACGCGAAGAAGACGCCCGGTGAGCGCCCGCCATCGAATCCCGGCGACGGCGGGGCCGGGGAATAACACCCCGCAAAAACGCCTCACATCGATCTCTCAGGCGGATCGGGTGGCGGCTGGGTGGTTCGCGGATCGCGGCGGCGGTATGACAGCCGCATGCGTAACCTCGCGCTCTCGCTCTCTCTGATCGTCGCGATCGCCGCGTGCGGTCCGTCCAACAAAGAAATCACCGGCGCCAAGACGGCGCGCTACACGGGCGACAAGGCGACGCTGTTCGCCGCCGCCAAGGCCGCGACCGAAGCGAAGTACGAGCTGGCGAAGGTTGACGAGGCCTCGCTCGGCTTCCAGACCAAGCCGAAGTGGTTCACGCCCGAGGGCATCATCGCGCCGGGTAACGACGAGGACATCAAGGACGTCCCCGACAAGAGCATCCGCCTGACGCTCGTCGTCCGCCTCCTGCCCGACGGCAGCAACTGGATCGTTCAGGTCGACGCATCGATGCTCCGCCGGATCGCGGGCAGCCCGCAGCCGGAGCCGGTGAAGCTCGGCGACCCGTCGGTCCCCGGCTACGCGCAGAACATGACGGATCAGCTCCAGTACGACATCTGGACCGCGATGAAGCCGTACGAGGTCAAGAGCGCGACCGGTCCGATGCCCGCCGCGGCCCCCGCTGCTGCTCCGGCGCCCGCTGCCGACCCGGCCGCCGCCCCGGCACCCGCCGCGCCCGCCGCCCCCGCGCAGTGACCGACTCCGTCGACGTTGTCGTCGAGAGCGACGACGTCGTCGGCACAGGCGGCTTCCTCGCGCTTCGCCGGGCGATCGGATTGTGCCGATTGCGCGACGCGCTCGCCTGCTAAGCTCGCCCCCGTCGTGGACGACGGTGACCAGCACGCGGAAGAGCTCGCGCTCGCGACTCGTTGCGCCGCAGGGGACGCGGCTGCGCTCGCCGAGTTCGAGCAGCGCTTCGGCCCGATCGTGCGCGCGGTGACCACGCGGTTCTCGCGCGATTCGCAGCATGTTGCCGAGCTGCAGCAGATGGTGCGCGAGCGCCTCTTCACAGGGCCCACGCCGCGGATCGGTGGCTACACGGGGCGCGGGCACCTCGAGAACTGGCTGCGCGTCGCGGCGCTGCGCGTGTGCCTGAACGCGAAGCGATCCAAGGATCCCGCAGCGCCCGGTGCCTCGACCGGCGGCCTCGTCGACCTCGTCGACGGCGGTGAGGACATCGACGTGAAGTTCCTCAAGGCGCAGTACCGCGACGCGTTCCGCGCGGCGATCACGACAGCCGTCCGCGAGCTCGCGAGCGAGGAGCGGGCCGTGTTGCGTCTCGGCATCGTCCACCGCCTCTCGATCGACCAGCTCGGCGTGGCGCTTGGCATTCATCGCGCGACGGCCGCGCGTCGGCTCACCAAGGCGCGCGAACAGCTGATCGCGCGCACGCTAAACGAGCTCAAGACGGCGCTCGCCATCGACGACGACGAGCTCGCATCGCTTCATCGCGAGATCGATGGCCAGGTCGAGATCACGCTCTCGCGGCTGCTCGCATCGACCGCGGAGCCATCGGAGACCGAACGGTGACGGAGTGCCCGACCGACGACGCGATGGCGGCACTCGCGGACGGCGTGCTTCCCGAGACCGACCGCGCGGCGATCGAGACGCACCTCGCGCGCTGTCACGACTGCGCATCGATGATGGCGGAGCTCGCGATGCTGGTCGTGCCCGGTAGCGAGCGCGCAACGATCGGCCGCTACGAGCTCGCGGAGCCCATCGGCACGGGCGGGATGGGCATCGTCGTCGAGGCGTTCGATCCGCTGCTGTCGCGGCGCGTCGCGATCAAGGTCGTGCGGCCCGACAAGGCCATCTCGCGGGCCCGCGTGCTCGCCGAAGCGCGCGCGCTCGCCGTCCTGTCGGACCCGCACATCCTCACCATCCACGACGTCATCGACAGCGACCGCGGCATCTGCCTCGTCACCGAGCTCGTCGACGGCGAGAACGCCGATGCATGGCGCAAGCGCTGTCAACCCACGTGGGCGCAGGTCCGCACGCTGTACCTGCAAGTCGCTCGCGGCCTTGCTGCGGTGCACGCGCATGGCTTGCTCCACCGCGACATCAAGCCGACGAACATCTTCGTCGGGCGCGACGGTCGGCCACGCATCGGGGACTTCGGGCTCGTGAGCGCCGAACCAACGGCGAAGGGCGGCACGGTCGGGTTCATGCCACCGGAGCAAGCGTCCGACGCGAGCATCGACGTGCGCGCTGATCAGTTCGCGCTCGCGATGTCGATGATCCACGGCGCGACCGGTGATGTCGTCACCGCCGGCACCTCCGCAGCGCAACTTCCGTCGAGCATTCCGCTCGCAGACCGACAGGTCCTCGCGCGCGCGATCGCGACGCGGCCCGATGATCGATTCACACGCGTGACGGAGCTCGTGTCCGCGCTCGAGGCGACGCCCTCTGCGGTTCGCAGCGTTGGCTCGGGGCGCGACGCGTCCGTAGTCACCGGTCGCGGTGCGTTCGCAGTTACGGGCATCGTCGCCGCCGCTGCGCTCGTGGTCGCTGTCGTATGGCGCCGCGAGAGCGGTTCGCCGACGCCGTCGCGTGTCGATCCAGGAAGCGCGGTCGCGATCGCGCCCGGCGCCGGGCGGACCACGACGACAAGCGATCCGGCGACGAACGCCGAGCTCGCAACCGCGACCGCGACCGCGACCGCGACCGCACCTGGAACCGCAACGGGAACCGCCACCGCACCCGGAACCGCGACCGCACCTGGAACCGCGGCCGCACCTGGAACGGCGACCAACGCCAATCTCGCGATCAAGAAGTCACCGCGAACCGGCGATCAACGCGCCCCCGCAACGGTCTCCCCCGTCCCCACACCGGGAACCGACGCAACACCAGCGCCCGCAACCGCAACAAGCGCCACCAGGACCGCGAACCAGCTCGAGCACGACATGTCCGACGTCATGGGCAACAACGACGCGGCCGGCTGCACGCGCGTTCTCGATCAGCTCGTCGCGATCGATGCTCGGTACGAGAAGCACCGGCCGTACTGCGAGATGCTCGCCGGTCGCTGCAAGGCCGCCGCGGCGACACTCCAGCCCACGCTCGGAGCTGCGACGCCGACGATCGTTGCTGACTACTGCCCGCCCGACGGAGACATCGTCGAAGGCCGCGCGCGGAGAGCACTCATGCAGCTCAGTCGGCACAAGTCGCCCACAGCGTGCAAGCAGCGCGCGACCTGGGTCACGAGCCTCGCGACGACGCCGGCCGACGCGGAGATGTTCGCGATGGCGGCCGTCGAGTGCTACGCGGCGATCGGCCAGTGCGACGTGGCCGGCGAGCAGGCCGCCGTTCTCGGCAAGCTCCGCGGCACCACCCAAGCTGCCGAGATGACGCGCGTTGCACCGGGCTGCAATCTCTGACGCGACATTCGCGATGTGCCCGTGTCCGGACCCTGTGAACACAGAAAGGTCCTCTGGATATGAACCGTTTCGTCTGCTTCGCCCTCCTCGTCCTCCCCGCCTGTTTCCCCGTCGATAAACCCACGATGGGTCCGAATGGGGTCCCGACCTTCATCGGTCACGACTTCCGGCACGCCGCCAACACGCCGTTCTTCTGCTTCGACCACACCGCCCCGACGGGCGTGAAGGTCAGCTCGTGCCACGAGATCCAGGAGTGGTGCGCGAGCGAGATGAACCAGGTGAAGAATGAAGGTCTCGTGATCCTGAGTGGCTGCGAGGCGCACAAAGAGACCACGTGCCTCACGTTCTACAGGGGCGATGCGACCAAGACGCAGTGCCTGTCGACACCCGACGACTGCAACATTGCCTACAACATGTTCATCGATCCGAGCTACGGCGCGCGTCGCGATCAACTCACCGCCTGCACGACGATCGACCAGTCGTGGCAACCGCCCGCGTGACCGCCGAAACGACACCCGCCGCTAACAGGTAGCGGCGATGTTCGGTGAGCGTCTCGCGACGCTGTCTGATCAGTTCGGCGCCTGGATGATGGCGTCGACGTCGAAGATACCGGCGCCGATGGGAGCGACAGCCGCGCCCTTCGCGAACACGTCGGTCGTCTTGAAGCCAGCCGCGTCGTAGCGGCGCTGCGAGCCGCGGAACGGGCCGCTCGTGTTGTCGGTGGTGAGGTCAAAGCGGAGCTCCGTCTTGTCGGGGGCCGAGAGCGCGAGGAGCGCGTAGGCAGCGATCTGCTCGGCGTGCGCCGGCGACGAACCACCCGAGCTCGGCATCGAGTCAGCCTTGCTGCGGAGCTGGTCGAACATCGTGCCGACGAGCTGGCTGCGAGCCTGCGCGACCGACTGGCTGACCGCGTCGTCGTACTTCGGGCGGTTGCTGCTATCGACCGTGTAGCGAACTTCGATCGCGTTGCCACCGATGGCGCCGAGGCCTTCGATGCTCGCGCCGTCGATGGACATCAGGCGCTCGTACGTGGCGCGGTTGGTCGCGAAGATGTCGCCGAGCTGGCCCGCGACGTCGTCGGACTTCTGCGCGATGCGCGTGCGCTCGCCAGAGATGTCCGTCTTCTTGCGGTCGAGCTGCGTCGCCTGCATGAGGTTCGACACGGCCTGCTTGAACGCGGTCTTGTCCTTGGTGAAGAGCTGCTTGAGCGCGCCGTCGTCCATACGGAAGTCGAGAACGATGGAGGCGGTCGGGCCGACGAGCTGCGCGTTCGCGTCCTCGATGGACTGCGCCGAGAGGCGGAGGTCACCGAGCTTGTGGAGCAGGTCGCGGCTCGGGGCCGGGAGGCTCGCGATGGCGGAGTCGAAGTCAGCGAGCGCGGCCGCGTGGAGGTTCGTCACTTCGGCGGTGCCGAGCAGCGAGAGGTTGCACGACTCGTCGAAGAAGTCATTGCCGGTGGGGAGCGGGCAGCGCGTGACGACGAGCTGCTCGAGCTGGTTGCCCTTCGCTTCGATGGCGCGCAGAGCATTCATGCCGCCGACGGCGACGATGGTGGAGTCGATCTGGTCGATGACCTTGTCGCGGTCCATGAAGTCATCGCCCTCTTCGGTCTGGAGGAAGAGGTTCGTGGAGCTCTTGGGCGCGCCCGGGTGCTCTGCGTCGAACTGCAGGCCGGCGACGCCGATGCGCGTGAAGCCGTGCGACTCGAAGAACCAGCCGCCCGCCTTGTGAAGCGAGTCCCACATCATCGCGAGGACGCCGCCGGGGGTCTGCAGCACGGCCGAGCCTTCCGACTCCGCGGTGCGCGTGTAGAAGCTCATGCCGAGGACGTCGACGCCCGCATACGAGATGGCGGAGGCGCCAGAGCGGGTCAGGTCAAACTCGGCCATGACGCCGGAGTCACCGCGCGCTGCGAGCGCCTGGGCCAGGCGAACGTCGCCCTTCATCGCCTGCGCGAGCGCCTGAGCGCGGCCGCTGGTCGGGTCTGCACCGTCGAGGTTGAAGCGGAGGCGAGCGACGCTGAGGCGGAGCGACTGCTGCGTGCTCTCGGCGCGGGCCGAGATGAGGTGGAGCTTGTCGTTGAGCTTCTTCTGGATCGCCTTGTCGAGGAGCTTGCCGAGGTCGATGTTGATGCCGGCGATGTTGAACGAGGACTGGACGAGGCCGGAGATGCCCCAGCCGTCGGTGAGCGCGATGAACTTGTTCTTGAGCGTGCCGCGGCTGATGCCGACGTCGATCACGACTTCGTTGCCCTTGGTGTGAACGAGCTGGACGTCGAGGTCGCCGTCGAGCTGGCTGCGGAAGCCGGCGCTGAGCACGAGCGAGTACGTGAGCGCGCTGGTCGGGTTCGCGATGAGGATCGGAACGCCGGCGCCGAGGTTGATGCCGAGGTGGCCGGAACCTTCGAGAGCGACCGACTCACCAGGCTTCATCGCCTTGATGTCTTCGAGCGAGCGGGGCAGCACGAAGCCGCGCGACGCCTTGATGGCCGCGAGAGGCGCGCCCGCGAGGCCGCCGTTCTCGCTGTCGTGAACCGTGATGGTGCGCGCCTGGATGTCGACACCGGCGTCAAAGCCGAGCGTCGCGGTCGCGGTCGCGTCGGCGCCAAAGCCGCTCGTACCGACCGACCAGTTGGGCGAGAGCGCCGCCGCGATCTTGAACGCGCTCTCCGCGTAGACGCGCTTGCCGCTCGTGCGCAGGTAGTCAGCGCGGATCGAGTTGACCTCGGTGGTCAGCGAGGTCTCGCCGAAGCGAGCCGCGAGGCCCGAGACGAGCGTGTCGAGGTTCTTGAGCGTCAGGTCCTGCGAGGCAACCGCGGCCGGCGCGTAGAGCGCGGTCGGCTGGATCTGCAGGGAGGCGTAGTTACCCGCCGAGAGCGAGTTGTTGAGCTGGTCGGTCGCGAAGCCCGCGCCGACATTGATGAGGTCCTGGAGGTCCAGCAGCTTCGCGTCCGCGATGAGCGACTTCACCGAGGAGAGGCCGTCGCACTTGCCTTCGCACGAGATCTTGAGCTCGTCGCCATCGTCGGCAGACACGGCGCAGGCGGAGGCGGCGAACGAGGCTGCTACGGCGAGCAGCATCGCGGAAAGCTGTGGATGGCGCATGCAGGACCATGCTGCAGCGGTCATGCCCAATGATCGGGTCGCGCACGGGGGTGATCGACTCACGCAACTAGGCGTACAGGGCCGATTCTATCGACGGCTACTCGGCTAGCCGGCAGCACCCCCAGACATGGGGCAAGTCGTCACCTAGCAACGGGATTTGCCGTCGTGCGCTCGACGTACTGCGGCGCAACCGACTGTCCGCAGTTACTGCGCGGCGACGTGAGCCGTGTACGCGTCGGGCGCGAGCAGCTCGTCCAGCTCGACCTTTTCGGTCGGCTCGATCTCGATCATCCAGCCCTTGCCGTACGGCTCGGTGTTCACGCTCTCGGGCGCGTCCTTGAGGCCCGTATTGATCGCGACGACCTTGCCCGAGACCGGCGCGTACAGATCGGAGACGCTCTTCACGCTCTCGATCGTGCCGAAGCGCTGGCCCTTGGTGACGAGATCGCCTTCCTTGGGCAGGTCGATCAGCGTGATGTCGCCGAGCTGGTCGACAGCGAACTGCGTGATGCCGACGCGCCAGTTTGCTCCCTGTGCGCGCAGCCACTCGTGGTCCTGGGTGTACTTGAGGTCGGTGGGGAAGGACATGCTCAACTCCGCTTGTAGAACTTACCGGCGACGACGGTGGCAGCGATCTCTTTGCCGCGGCAGTCGATGGTCAATGTGGTGCCCGCTTTCGCGTGGCTGGTCGGAACATACGCGAGGCCGATGGAACCCTGCACGCTGATGCCCGGTCCCCCCGACGTGACAACACCGATGGGCGTGTCGCTCACCGACTTGTCGACGACCGCATAGCCGTGGCGAGCGATCGCGCGAGTCGCTGCATCGATGGTGAAGCCGACGAGCTGGCGCGTGATGCCGGTCGCCTTCTGCTCGCGGAGGCGCGGCGCGCCGAAGAACTCGCGACCGTCGAGCTTCACGGCCCAACCGAGGCCCGCCTCGAGCGGCGTGTGATCGTCATCGAGGTCGTTGCCGTAGAGCGGCAGCTTGCTCTCGAGGCGCAGCGAGTCGCGCGCACCGAGGCCGACGGCGAGGCCACCGAGCGGCAACGCCGCCGCGTGGAGCGCCGCCCACAGCGCCGCGGCATCCACGTTCGCGCACGCGAGCTCGAAGCCGTCCTCGCCGGTGTAGCCCGTGCGCGCGGCCATGACTTCGATGCCGGCGACCGTCGTGTCCTTGAACGTGAAGCTCGGCATCCCGGCCATCGTGCCGTCGCCGAGCGCATCGACCATCGCGACGGCCTTGGGGCCCTGCACGGCGATCAGCGCGGTCTCGTCGGAGACGTCGACGACGTCACAGCCGCCCTGCACGTGCTCGCGGAACCAGTCGACGTCCTTCATGCGGTTGGAGGCATTGAGGATGACGAAGAACTCCGTGTCGCTACGCTTGTAGAAGATGCAGTCGTCGATGACGCCGGCATCGGGGCGGCAGAGCAGCGTGTAGACCGCCTTGCCGACCGGGGCGCTCGCGACGGCATTCGTCGTCAGGCGCTCCACCTGCTCGCGTGCGTTGGCGCCGCGGATATAGGCCTCGCCCATATGCGAGACATCGAACAGACCGACCGCGGTGCGGCAAGCCTGATGCTCTTTGATCGTCCCGGCGGGATACGAGACCGGCATGTCCCAGCCACCAAAATCGATCAGGCGCGCGCCCAGTTGCTTGTGCGCGTCCCACAGCGGGGTACGTCTGCGCTCCATCGCCGCGACACTACACTAGCGGACGAGTACGTGCGGGGTTGCAACGGCCGGATCTCGCTCCCGCCCGCCGACCTCGTAGTGCGCGCGGCCGCGAGAGACAAGCCGGCGGTGCTCCAGCCAGCGCAGGCCGGCGCGGCGGAACACCGTCACCGTCGCGTCGGCGATCTCCGTATTCGCGCACCACAGCTCGGTGCCGTCGGGATCCACGTACGGGCAGTTCAGGATCTTTTCGGGTGACGCCGTGAACGAGCCCTCGAGGCGCATGCTCGCGCCGCCGACGCGAAACGTCACCTGCGTCGTCTTGATCGTGCAGCGATTGCGCACGAGGTGGCGCAGCTGATTGAACCGATGCACCTCGCCGTCGAGCACGAGGTTCACGCCCGCCATCGGAGGCAACGTCACGCTGCCGCGCTTCAGGATGCCCGCCAACAACTCCAGCGTCGCGCCCGGTGCGTCCTCGAACTCGTGGCAGTGCGCCCACGTCCAGCGATGCGTATGCTTCGTCGCCCACACGTGGCTCTGCGACGCCGTCACGCGATCCAGCTTGATCGTCTCGCCATCGACGACGAGCATTCCTGACAGCGGCACCACGTGGTTCGGGCCGTTGACGAGGCTGCTCGATAGCTTGCTCGAGTACAGCGCGTCAGGAAAGAACCGCAGCGTCGTCGGCGCGGAGTCCCAGCGCAGGTCCCACCGCACGAGGTGGTCGTTGCCCGTCAGCATCCCCGCTGCCGCGGCGTTCGTCATCGTCGCGCCGGCGATCGTCACTGCGAACGGCGAATCGCTCGACGCGACATCCTTGAACCGCTGGTGGATGCCGAACGTGCGCGACGAATCATGTGGATCGAAGCGCGCGAACCACAGCTCGCCACGCGGTTCGTCGCCAAACGTCGGGACGCCGTGCCCCGCGCTCGGCACCTCGATGATGTACCGGAGCCAGTAGCCCTGCCCCGTCGCCGGATCGTTCCAGGTCGTGTACCAGACCTCGTAGACGCCCCGCTGATCGGGCGCGTACGTGCGGAGGTTGTCGGCCTCGCTCACTTCAGCGCCCCGACCGTGCGCCCGGGCAGCTCGTCCTTCTTGGGCCGGCCGAGGACGCGCGTCGACATCCACGTCGACACCTTGCGCGGGACCAAGCGCACACCAAAGCACGACAGCTTGTTGAGCGCGCCGCTGACCACGTTGCGCTTCCCACGCTCCATCGCACGCAGGCCGATCTCCGCGCACTCCTGGGCGCTGAGCATCGACTTGTTCGCGAGCCACCCGTAGTTGCCCGCGCCCGCCTGATGGTGAAACTCCGTATGCGTCCCGCCCGGGCACAAGCACGAGATCGTGATCGGCGAGCCCGCGTACTCCGCCGACAACGCCTCGGTGAAGTTGCGCACGAACGCCTTGGACGACGCATACACCGCGAAGTTCGGGATCGACTGATACGCCGCTGTCGACGCGATGTTCAGCATCCACCCGCGCTCCCCGGTCCGCTCTCGCTCCGCGAGGAACAGCTTGGACAGCTCGACGAGCGCCATCACGTTCACCTGCAGGAGCTCCGCATCGCGCTCCGCTTCCACCGTCGTGAACCGCCGAAAGTAGCCAAAGCCCGCGTTGTTGATCAGCACGTCGATCGCGCCCGCCTTGCCCCAGACCGCCTTTGCTCCGCCGGCCACCCCGAGATCACCGACGATGATCTCCGCCTTGACGCCGCGCTTCTCGCACTCCGCGGCCACCTCGGTCAGCTGCGACTCGCGCCGCGCCGTTAACACGACGTTACAACCGCGATCCGCGAGGAGCTTCGCGAAGCACGCGCCGAGGCCGCTCGACGCTCCAGTGACCAATGCACGCTTTCCACGGAGCTCGGACATTCCGAGCATCATGCCATCCCCCGGCCATCTGCGGCTTGACGGTACGTGGCAAGGCTGGCATCGATCCGGCATGAAGCTCGCGATCGCAACGGTGCTGGGAATGGCTGTGCTGGGGGCGTGCGCCGCTTCCTCGGCCGAGATCAAGACGGCCAAGACGACGCAGTACAAGCTGCAACCGAAGCAGGCGCTCGATGTCGCGATGCAGGTCGCGCAGATCGACTACAAGGTGCTCGGCACCTCGATCGACCTCAACACGCGCTCGTTCAAGACGGAACCGCAGTGGTACTCCAAGGAAGGCGATCGCATCTCGCCGACCACGGACGGTCACCGCGACTACGTGAACGCGCACGGTGGCGACGTGCAGGTGTGGATGGTCGTCTCTGTCCGTCCGGTCACGGACAGCACCGTCTTCATCGACGTGCATCCCAAGACGCTCCAGCTCGTCGGTCAGCCGAGCGATCCGAGCCCCAAGCCGCGCGAGCTCGCCGAGGATGATCCGAACCTGCCGCCGTGGATCCACGGTCGCGTCGACGAGCTCTCGGTCAAGATGTACGAGAACCTCAAGCAGTACGCCGTCCAGGGTCCGCCGGGCGTGATGCCGGCCGCCGGTGCCGAGACCGCGGCCCCACCGCCCGCGCCGCCCTCCGAGGGTCCGCCCGGCGCGACGGCTCCGGCGGAAGCACCGCACGCGCAGTAGTCGCCCGCGCCACGACGAAAGGTCGATGCAATTTGCGACAACCGATCGCCATAAACAGCGATCGTGCAGTGAGCTGAGCCGATCGTTCCTTGACGATCCTGGCTGCCGGCTGGCATCGATCGCCCATGAAGGTTTCGATCGCGTTCGTGCTCGGACTGGCGGCGGCGACACTCGGTGGGTGCGGCGCGTCTGCGGCAGAGATCAAGACAGCCAAGACGGCGGAGTACAAGCTGCCGCCGCAGTCGATGCTCGACATCGCGACCCAGGTCGCGCAGATCGACTACAAGCTGCTCGCCGGGTCCGTCGACGTCGTGAACGGCACGTTCTCGACGGAGCCGCAGTGGTACCACGCCGATGGTGGCCGCATCTCCGCCTACAACGAAGGCACCGGCGACTACGTGAATGCGCACGGCGGTGACGTGCAGGTGTGGTTTGTCGTCGAGGTGCGCCAGATCTCCGACAACTATGTGGCCGTCGACGTTCAGCCGAAGACGCTCCAGTTGATCGCGGGCAGTCCGCAGCCGCGCGAGCTCCAGACCGATGATCCAAACCTGCCGCCGTGGATCCACGGTCGCGTCGACGAGCTCGCGCTCAAGATCTACGACAGCGCGAAGCAGTACGCGATCAAGGACCAGCCGGACGCGCCGGCGCGGTAGCGCTTCGATCAGAACGGGCGTCGACCAATGAATCGGACGAGCTCCTCCCATCCCGGAAACACGTACGCCAGTCCCTAGCGGCGGGCGAGCTTCGTCGGCGCGGTCATCACGATCGTGTTCGCTTGCTCGCGGTCACGCGCGCAACGCGGCGAGTCGGCAGCGCAATCGATGCGCATGTCGGCCGCGTAGTCGGGCGAGCGGAACTTCTCGTACGCGGCGAGCGCTTCGGTAGCGCGCGGATCGCCGAGGGATGCGAGTGCCGTCGCCTGGCTGCGCAGGAGATCCGGATCGCGCGGCGCGAGCTCGAGGCCCTTGTTCGCGGCGGCGAGTGCGCCCTTATCGTCACCGACGGAGCCGAGGACGCGCGCGTACATCATCCATGCGACGGAGTTCTGCGGCGCGCGCTCGGTGCAGGCCTTGGCCGGCGCGACGGCATCTTGCCAGCGCCACACGCGAGCGAGGACGTCGGTCGCGATCGCATCGAGCACCGGCGGGCCGGGGGTTGGCAGCAATGCACGTGCCTCTGCGACGAGAGCGAGCGCGTCTTGATCGCGGCCCTGCTTGGACGCGACCCACGCGAGCTGCGTCAACACCATCGCGCGCGCTTTCGCTCCCCCTTGGCCCGCAGGCGCCGCGGCGAGTGCGGTCTCGAGGACGTACTTCGCTTCTTCGAGACGCTCCGAGACGGCGGCGACGAGCGCCATGCCGTGCTCGTACTCGCGCTCCCAGGCCGGGCGCGCGGTGGAGATGACGGCCCCCGTGCCGAGCTGGACGGTCGTTTCAGCGATGAGCGTGACTGGTTGCGCCTTGCACGGATCGAGGACGACGTCGCGGGCGCCCTTCGCGCCGGCGAGGAATGCTTTGCCCGCGTCGGTCATTGCGGTCGTGCAGACGGTGGCCTGCATCTGGAGCGTGCGGCTGCGGTGGCGGAGGCGCGCCGTGGCAGTGAGCGGAAGTTGCGCGGGGGTGAGCGTCGCGGGAACCGTGAACGCGTAGCGCGTGACAGAGGCTTCGCGTGCGGCGAGCGTCTGCGTCGCGATCTGGGTGCGGAACTTGGACATCTCGTGCCCCTCGAGGACGTGGCCCGTTTCGTCGACGACGAGCGTGCGGAGAACGTGCGCCTCTTCGTCCTTGGGATCTGTCTCGTGCGCGAGGCCCGACGATGCGATGCGGTTGCCTTTGGCATCGGTGACGTCGACTTCGATCCAGGTGTCCTGAATGTCGAGCACGCCGCCCGGGAAGCGGTGGCCGACGAGTAGATTGCGGAGAACGACGTCGATGGACATCGTCTTGCCGGGAACGACGGGCGCGCCGTCGGCGGGGAGATGCCACTGCGCGCCGGCGACGTCCTCGGTGCGCGCGCCCGCGATGTCGATGGACGCGACGCCCTTGAGCTTGGACTGCATGCGCGCCAGGTGCTCGGTGTCGCCGCGCATGGACGCCATCCACGTGTGGCCGCCCATGAACCGGTGCGACGCGATGGTGCGCTTTCCATCGTGGGTCTCGGCACCGAGCTCGTCGGCGGTGGCGGGCTCTTGGTCCATGTGGCAGTCGATGCACGTCTGCTTCTGGACGCCATCGACGCGGCCCATGCCGTTGCCGGTCCACGCGGAGTTGCGCCACATGCCGCTCTCGTCGAGTCCGGAGAGGTGCACGGGGACACCCATGTCGGACGAGATGAAGCCGCGGTGGCAACCGACGCAGAGCTCGGGGCCCTGCGAGGTGACGCTCGCCTGCTTCTTGTGCGCGGCGATGGAGGTGGCGTCGCCGAGGGTGGGCGCCGTGATGGGCGCGCGCGACCAGACGTAGCTGCCGTTGCCGTCCTTCGTCGTCGACTCGATGCCGTGACAGAGGCTGCACGTGACACCGGAGTGCGCGCGCAGATCGTCGGAGGGAATCGGCGCTCCGTTGGTCATCAGGCCGTCGGTCATGAGCGGCATGTCGTGGCAGCCGCCGCAGTGGCGGCTCGCTTTGTCACCGAGCGCGTGGCGTTCTGCTTCGACGCTGGTGCGGTAGATGGGATTCCCGAACGACGCGAACGAGTGGGCACTGGTCTGCCACTGCGCTGCGGCGTCGGGATGGCACGTCGCGCAACTGTCGACGTCGGAGAGCTGCGTGCCCTCACTGACCTCGGATGGGTCGCGCGGTGCGGTGCGATCGATCGCGACGAGACTCGGGCTCATCTCGCCCGGCATGCGCGGGATGCGCACGTCGGGGAGCGTCGTGGCGACGGGGACGGGGCTCGGCGCGGTGGATCCACCACACGCGTAGAGCACGCCACCCGCCGCAACGAGCGAGGCCAGAGCGAACGTCGCGAACGAACGCATCTGGAGTTACTTCTTCCTCTTGAAGAACGAGAGCAGGCCAAGGAGCAACAGGCCGAAGATCGCTCCGCTGCCCAGACCGAACGCCATGGTCTTGGTGCCGGGCGGCTTCGCGAACCCACCACCACCCTGCGGCGTCGGAGCCGGTGCGGCGCCCTTCTTCACGCCGATCTCCCACAGGTCGCGCTTGATGACGGAGCCGAGCGCGAGCTGACCGCGCTTCGCGTACGCGAGCTGGCTGCGGGGCGCGGCGATCGTACCGCCGTAGTTACCGTCGGGCGGACCGCCCCAGACGCCGCGCTGCGGGTTCGCGCAAGCGATCGGGCCCGTCCACCAGTGGCGAACAGCGTAGCGGCCCTGGAAGTTGTTCGTCGACGACGGCGTCGCGCCGTACTCGAGGCCCTTCCCGTTCCAGTTCTCGCGACCGCCCTGGATCGGCTTCGCCTCGCGGAACCGCAGGTCGTCCTTCATCTCCTTGGCGCTGTAGCGCGCGTGCAGACGCGTGAGCGTGTACGTGCCCTGCGCGATCTTGCCGCCGATGACATCACCGCCGAGCGTCATCGCGTCGCCGTCCGTCGGGATCTCCGGCGGGCACGGATCGCACATCGAATAGGGCTGCGCGTCCCACGCGTACTCGGTGATGACGGCGCCGGGATTGGCGTCCATCGTCTTGTCGAACAGCGCCGCGTAGAACTCGGCGAAGCGCGGCTTCACGGAGTCCTTCACGTCGAAGTTCGTCGGGATCGTGATGTTCTTGTAGTTCGCGACCTCGTAGCGCGTGTCGGCGATGATGTTGACGATCAAGTCCTGCTTGCCCGTCGAGTTCGCCATACCGAGGCGGATCGGGAGCGCGAACTCCTCGCTGTCGTACGTGAAGCGCAGCGGCGAGAGCTCGGCGTGATCGCCGACCATCTTCACCTTCTTGGGATCGACCTTCGCGACGAAGAACTTGCTGCCCGCCTCGATGTACGGGCGCAGCAACGGCTCTGCACCGTCGGGGATGCGATAGCCGTTGTCGGTGAGCCACGTCTTGAGGCCCGCCGCTTCGGTCGCCGACAGGATCAGGATCTTGTACTCGCCGACGGCGAACTGGGCCTCGATCTTGACGGTCGCCTTCTTCTCGGCCTGGCCTGCTCCCATGCTCGCGGACGGAGCCATCATCGGCATGGCCCGTTCATCGTCGTACATGCGCTCGTCGCGCGGCACGGGGCACGGGTTCTGCTCCCAGTACTCGACGAGGCGCGGCGAGCCGAGCGAGTCGATGCGCGCGAGAACGCCCTTATCGAGCGTCTTGACGTCCTTCTCCTTGAGGACGACGGGCACGGGCACGACCATCGCGAAGTCGTTGAGCGGCCCCTTGAAGTCGTTCTGCATCGCCAGCACCGTGCGCGTGCCGGAACGCATGAGCGTTACCTCGGTCGCGTCGGCGGCGAGCTTGGCGCCCGACCCTTCGACGTAGAATCCGCAGAATGCGGAAGCGGTGCTCGCTGTAGCAGCGAGTGCGAGCGCCGCAGCGCCCAGCGTGATTCCTAGCTTGGACATGTTCTCCCCTAAGTGGTCCTCTACCAACGCCCCACCCTGTGGCGTCGGTCTAACCGGACAGGAGAACGGTATCAGGTCCAGAAATCGCGGAGTTATCTCCAGAGAGTCTGAGTTGATACGAGCCCGAGCCAAGAGCGCGGAGCCCGAGCCCGATCTCCATTCGTGCCGGCGCGGCGTAGGAGCGCCACCGCGGATCCAAACCCGCCACACTCCGTCGACTGCGCGCCCGCTCGGAGCCGATCCGGGCTCGGGCTCGGGCGAGCCGCGGAGTTAGTCGCGGTCGACGACTTCCGCGAGCGGAATCTTCAGGACGGGCCCTGTCGACATACCCTCGGGAAGTGACTCGTCGGGGAGCGGTTCACGGTTGCGCATGAACACGTAGTAGGCACCCGCGGCCGCGCCGAGAACGAGGGCGCCGATCAGCGCGTTGCGCGGGCTCTGCTTGATGCCGTTGTAGGTGACCCACGCCGACATCGCGATGAACACGGCCGGCGTCAGCGGATAGCCCCACGTCTTGTAGCGAGACGTCAGCCCGCGCCGCCGCAGGATGAACACGGAGGACACCGCGAGCGCCGCGAAGATGGAGAGCGTGAAGCCGACGAACTGGAGCAGCCACGCGAGGTCGCCGATCATCACGAACGCGATCGCGAGCACGCCTTGAATGACAACGGCGTTCATCGGGACGCCGTTCTTGTTGTGGTGCGCGAGAAGGGAGGGAAGCGCGCGGTCTGTCGCCATCGCCGCGTACACGCGAGGACCGGCCATGATCATCGCGCTGACCGAGGACACGAGCGCGAGTGCGATCACCGACGAGACGATCGAGCCAGCGCGATGGCCGAACAGCACGCGCGCCGCGGCGTCGCCGACCTCCATGATCGGTCCCTTGCCGCCATTGCTCGCGAGCGTGTCGACGGGCACCGCGTAGAGGAACACCATGTTGAGGAGCACGTAGAGCGCCATCACGACGAGCGTGCCGAGCAGCAGCGCGCGCGGAATCGTGCGCTCGGGCTTCTCCACCTCGTTCGCGATGTACGCGGCCGAGTTCCAGCCCAGGTACGCGTAGCCGACGTACATCAACGAGATCGCGAACGAGCCCGTGCCGACGTTCGACAGGCCGCCGTGTGCGCTCTTGAGATTGGACCAGTCACCGTTGCCCGAGAGGATGCCGACGACGATGAAGCCGAAGATCAGCACCACCTTGCCGATGGTGAGTCCCGCCTGGATGCGACCGCCGACCTTGGAGTCGAACATGTGCAGCGCGGTGATCGCGAGGATGAGGACGACCGCGATGATCTTTGCGTGGCCGTCGAGCGACGGAAAGATCTTGCCGAGGTAGGCCGCGAACGTGATGCCCGCCGCCGCGATCGGAGCGGAGAAGCCCGCCGTCAGCGACGCGACGCCGCTCATGAAGCCAACCGCTGGGTGGTAGGCCTCGCGCAGGTAGACGTACTCGCCGCCGGCGCGCGGCAACATCGATCCGAGCTCGGCGTAACAAGTCGCGCCGCACAGCGCGATGACACCACCGACGACCCAGCACACGAGGATCGTCAGCGGATCGTGCATGCCTGCCGCTTGCAGACCGGTGCTGGTGAACACGCCGGCGCCGATCATGTTCGCGACGACGATCGCCGCGGTAACGGTCAGGCCTAGTCGTCTTCTCGGAGGCGTCACGGCAGGTACTCAGCGCATGTGGCGGTCGAGAAATGCCAGAGCATCTCTCCAACACCGCCGCGCGACAGGGTCCCACACGAACGCGTGGAAGGCATGTATTCCGCCCGGGTAATAGCGCGCTTCGACAGGGACGCCGAGCTCGTCGAGTGCGCGCGCCAAGCGGCGCGTGTCGTCGAGGAGCGGGTCACGGGTCCCGACGGGCGCGAAGAACGAAGGGAGTCGCCTCGCGAAACGTCCCGAAACGTTCGCCGCCTCGGACTCGATGACGCGCAGCGGATCCGCGAGCTCGAGCGCAGCCTCGCTGCCCGGACCGAGCTCGTGACCACGCAGATAGGACGCGGCGATGTCGTGCATCATTCCATCTACCCACCGGGGGATCTTTCGGCGCTCGGCAAAGCGAGCCGGACGCGACACCTCGAGGATCGCGCAGAACGGCATCACCGCGCGCGCATGAAGGCCCGTGTCGTACACGGCCTGTGCGAACGGCTCGGCGCGACGCTCGGCGAGCATGAGCGCGAGCGAGGTCACGAGGTTGCCACCGGCGGACTCGCCCGCCACCGCCACGCGATGCCGATCACCTCCGAGCTGCTCGATGTTGTCGGCGAGCCAGCGATACGCGAGACACACATCCTCGAGCGCTGCGGGATACGGATGCTGCGGCGCGAGGCGATAGGAGATGTTCACGACGAGGTAGCCGAAGCGCGCGAACATCAGGCCCATCAGCCAGTGAGTGTCCTTGGACAGCAGGTGGAACCCGCCTCCGTGCACGTAGAACACGACGGGCCACGGACCTTTGCGGGACGCAGGACGGTAGATGTCCAACGTCTGATCGGCGCCGTGCTCCGTGGCGTACGGCACATCTTTCTCGACCGTGACGCCGTGCTTCCGAGGATTTGCCTGCGGATGGAACGCGGCGAGGCCGGAGAGGCTCTCGAAGAATGTCTGCGCGACGAAGCTGCGAGCGCGGCGGAGGATCACCGTCGGCAACCGTACCTGATATCGTAGACGTGATGCTGCGTCCGACCGCCCTTGCCTGCCTGGCCGCGATCGCGTGCGGTGGGTGCGATCGCGTGTTCGGAGTCGAGGGCACGTCTTTCCCGATCGATGCCAGCCTCCCGCTCGAAGTGATTTCCTTCCTCGACGGCTCGAGCGGGGCGTACAGCGCGGCCGTGCTCGCCGACCATCCACTCGCCTACTACCTGCTCGACGAGACGTCGGGGCCGACGGCCGCCGATGTGGCAGGCCGCGTGGACGGCACGTACGTCGGCGACATCCTGTACGCGGAGAGTCCCGCCGTCCTGAGCGAGCCGGGCACGTCCCCGTTGTTCGATCAGAACGACGTGGACAACAGCGGCGTGTTGTTCGGCAATAACTTCTCGTTCGCGGGGCTCGCGCCGTTCACGCTGGAGCTGTGGATCTTCCCCACCGTGGACAACACGCACACGTTCCGGAACGTGATCTCCAAGTGGCTCGAGCCGTCGCCGACCTCGGCCGGTTACATCATCTACACCCAGGACGCCAACACGCTGGTGTTCGCGCGCGACGACATCGCAGGCAAGCGCGGGCAGACGTCGGCGCCGATCAACACGGGAGGGTGGTCCCACGTCGTAGGCTCCTACGACGGCACCAACCTGACGCTCTCCGTAAACGGTAACGTCGCGGGTACCTCGGTGTCGCCGGAGCTGTTGCCGCCCATGACCACGAACTTCGTGGTCGGGTCGGCGAACGGCAACGTCACGACGAACCCGTTCCGAGGACAGATCGACGACGTCGCGATCTACGACTACGCGCTGACACCCGAGCAGGCGTACGCTCACTACCAGGCAGCCGGCGTTGCCGATTAGCGCCGCTCGCGCCTTCGCGTACCTCGCCATCGGATGCGGCGGTTGCGATCGGGTGTTCGATCTCACGAGCCGTGACAACACCGTCAACGATGCGTCGCGCGAAGGGCCAATCCAGCTCGATGACGCACTGACGTTTCGCTACGACATGGCCGTGCTGCAGGACGTACCCATCGCGTACTTCAAGCTCGACGAGACCTCGGGCCCGTTCGCGAAGAACGAGATCGCTGACGGGTCGGGCGGCAAATACTTCGGCCCGCACGCCTTTGGCGAGCCAGGCCCCATCACATCACAGCCGAACACGTCGATTGCATTCGGCGACGCGAGCGCCACATCGTCCGGTATCGACCTCGGCGACAACTTCTCGTTCGCGGGCGCCGCGCCGTTCACCGTGGAGACATGGGTCCAAGCGGGCGTCGACTCATCCCCAGAGCCAACCCTGCTCGCCAAACTTCATGCGGATGGCGGCGGTTGGATCCTGTACCTCAGCAACACGTACGTTGGGTTTCGTCGCTCCGCATCATTTGCTGATGGAAGTGACGCGTACAATCATGACCTCGCGCCGGACACGACGCGGTGGCGCCACATCGTCGCAACGTACGACGGGCTCAGCGCTCGCGTGTTCGTCGACGGCGCTGGGGGACTAGCAACCTCGTCCTCCCAGGTGCTGCCGGGCGGTTCCGACGGAACAGTCCTGGTCGCGGGCACGAGCGCCACCAGCGATACAGCGCACACCCTCCGCGGCCATCTAGACAACATCGCGATCTATGACACGGCGCTCACGCCGTTCCAGATCTCGGCGCACTTCCTCGCGTCGCAATAGACCTCCCGCGCGGTTACTGCGGAATCGCCTGGAGCGTGACCTTGACGGTCCGCTTCGTGCCCTGGAACTGCACGGTGAGGTCGACCGCGTCACCGACCTTGTGAGCGTCGATCGCGCGGAACAGATCCGAGCTGCGGTGCACGTCGGTCTGATCGAGCTTGACGATCACATCGCCGAGCACCCAGCCGCCGCTCGACTGCTGGATGCCGCGGATGCCGGCCGTCTCCGCCGCACCACCCGGCGCGACGCCCATGATGATCACGCCGTCGATCTTCTGCGCAGCTGCCGTCTGATCGTTGACGATGTTGATGCCGAGGCCGGGGCGCTCGAGCTTGCCGTCCTTGATCAGCGCGGGGACGATCGAGTTGATCGTGTCGACGGGAACCGAGAAGCCGATGCCTGCGTTCGCGCCGGATGGCGAGTAGATCGCGGTGTTGATCCCGATGAGGCGACCGGCGGAATCGAGCAACGGGCCGCCGGAGTTACCGGGGTTGATCGATGCGTCGGTCTGGATGACGTCGTAGATCGGGCGCTGCGTCATGCTCTTGATCTCGCGGCCAAGGGCGGAGATGACGCCGGTCGTCAGCGTCTGATCGAGACCGAACGGATTACCGATCGCGAGCACCTTCTGACCAACCTTGAGGTTCGCGCTCTGCCCGACGGGCAGCGGAAGAAGCTTCTGCGCCGGCGCATCGATGCGCAGCACGGCGAGATCTTTGTCGGGGGCGCGACCGACGACCGTCGCCGGATACGTCGTGCCGTCGTTGAGCGTCACGCTCGCGCGATCGCCATGCGCGATGACGTGGAAGTTGGTGACGATGTGGCCCTGCTGATCCCACACGAAGCCCGAGCCGGTTCCCTGCGGGATCTCGGTCACGTCGAGCGTCATGCGATCGCGATGCGTCTCGAGCGAGGTGACGTTCACCACCGAGCGGCTGAACTTGCTGAACACGTCGATCGTGGATGCCTCGTCCGCGCCGAGCTTGTCATCCGGGCGTTGCGCGATCGGGCGCGGTTCCGCGGACGGTCCCGCGTAGCGCGGCGGATGGCGGCGCTGCTCCAGGACGGTCCACACCAGTGCGCCTGCCACGACGAGCAGAAGCACGGCGAGGACCTTGGTCAGCAAGGCGGAATCAGCTGGGCGTGGAGCGGGTTCGCGACTCACGGGGTACAGAGATTGTGACATGCCGGCAGCGAGGGAAACCGATGCCCGATCGGAATCATTCCCGGGCCTACTCCCGCGGATCCCCTGGTGAATCAGCTAGTGGTGCGTGGAGAGGAAGTGCTCGGCTTCGAGCGCGGCAGCGCAACCCGAACCGGCAGCGGTGATCGCCTGGCGGTACTTCTTGTCCTGGACGTCGCCGGCTGCGAACACACCGGGGACTGACGTATGGGTCGTGCCGGGCGTCGTGAGGATGTAGCCGGACTCGTCGCACGCGACCTGGCCCTCGAGGAACCGCGCGTTGGGCACGTGACCGATCGCGAAGAACAGGCCCGCCGCATCGATGGTCTTGTCGGTGCTGGTCTTGAGGTCGTGCACGAGGACGCGCTCGACGCCCTGGTCGCCTTCGACCCGCGTGACCTTGTGCGAGAGGAGCAGCTCGATCTTCGGGTTCTTCTTCGCGCGGTCCTGCATGATCTGCGACGCGCGGAACTCATCGCGGCGGTGCACGATGAACACCTTGCTCGCGAACTTGGTGAGGAACATCGCCTCCTCCATCGCCGAGTCACCGCCGCCGATGACGAACATCTGCTTGTTGCGGAACATCGGGAGCGCGCCGTCGCACACCGCGCAGGCCGACACGCCCTTTTGCCAGAGCTCGTTGTCGCGCGTGCCGGGAATGTCGTCGCGCTTGGCCGTCGCACCGGTCGCGATGATCAGCGCCTTCGCCTCCATCTCCTGCTCGTCGGTGGAGAAGCGGAACGGGCGCTTGGAGAGATCGACCTTGTTGACCGTCTCCGTGAAGATGCGCGTGCCAAAGCGCACCGACTGCGCACGGAACCGCTCCGTGAGCTCGGTACCGTTGATGCCGTCGGGGAAGCCCGGAAAGTTCTCGACGTCCGTCGTCGTCGTCAGCTGGCCGCCCGCCGCGATGCCCCCCGCCATGAAACCTTCGAACAACACCGGGTTGAGGTTCGCGCGCGCGGCGTAGATAGCCGCCGTATGCGCGGCCGGACCCGATCCGATGATGACGATGTTCTCGGCCATGTTGGGTACTGCTTACCGCCGACGAGCCGTCGTTTCAACGCACCCGGGCGCTTGTACGCGCTCCTACGCTGATCGATGCTCGATGGGTCATGGAGCTGGTGAGCTTGGCGCAGTTGGAGAGGACGCACCGTCGGCACGACGAGGTGATGGCGAGCCTCCTCGAGGCTGCCCGTCGACTGGCGGCCGGGCGACCAGACACGACCGACGTGTCGGCCGTCCACGAGGCGGTGGCGTACTTCCAGCGCGCGGTGACCCGCCACTTTGTCGATCTCGAAGGCTCCGTGTTCCCTCGCCTGTCGAGCCGCCGCCCGGATCTCGCACCGGAGCTCGCCGCACTCTCCGCCGAGCACCCGAACCAGATCGAGCTCCACGCGCTGATCGCCGCGGCCGCCGACGAGCTGGACACGCAAGCACGCCCCGCCGCCGGCATGGCCCTGCTCGATGTCGCCACGCGCCTCGCGTCGCTTCATCGCGCGCATGTCTCGCGCAAGGACGTCGTGTTCGCGGAGGCAGCGGGCGCGCTGACGGCGCAGGATGACCTCGAGATCCAGACCGAGATGGAGACGCGCCGCGATCGCGAACCGGGTACACCGGCCGTGCTGCGCGAAGTGACCACCATTGTCGAGCTCGCCAAGGCGACCAAGCCGCCCATGAAGCAGAAGGCGAAGACCGCGGCGAAGAAGCCCGTTGCCACGAAGGCGAAGGCGGCGCCTGCGAAGAAGAAGCCCGCGCCGAAGAAGTCACCGACGGCGAAGAAGCCCCAACAGGCTCGCAAGGCGAAGACGAAAAAGCCGGCTCCTGCGAAGAAGCCGGCTCCGAGGTCCGCGAGCAAGAAGCCCGCGAAGAAGCGCCGTTAGGCGTCTTTCTTCTCGTCGTCCTTCTTCTCGGCGGATTCCTTCGCTGCCTTGGCTGCCGCTTCTTTGGCGGCCATTTCTTCGTCCTTCTTCTTCCGGCGCTCGGTCGCGGCGAGCTCGTCGGCGTCGTGCTTCGCCTTCTTCTCGGCCTCTTTGGCGTCAGCGAGGTCCTGCACGCGCTTCTTCTCCGCCTTCACCGCGTCGTCGTCTTCCTTCTTCTTCTTCTGCGTCGCTTTTGCGGACGGCACGTCGGCCTTCTTGTCCTTTTTCTCGTCCTTCTCGTCGTCGGTGTCCTTGAGCTCCACGCCGAGCATCGCCTGCGCGAGACCCGCGGTCGGCGCGATGACCTCCGCAGGTTTACCGTTCTTCATCAGGCGAAGCGCGACATACCCGCAGGCACCGAACACGAGGAACGAGCACCACTGCGCGAACGTGAAGCCCATGTAGCGAGGGTCGGTATTCTCCGGGCGGAGATAGTCGAGATAGAAGCGCACCGGCGCGTAGAGCAGACCGGTGAGCACGATGAGGAGGCCGGCGGCGATGCGCTTGCGGCGGAACGCGAGGAACAGGATCAGCGCGTTGACCGGGACGAGGTAGAGGAACTCGATGAGGCCGAGGTTCCACGCGTGAACGATGGGGCCCGTCGGGTGATACGCGAGGAGGTGCGAGAGGTTCGGCTGGTGGAGCAGCTCGCGCGGGTAGTCCATCGCGAATGGGGCGTACCAGGCGTTGGGATCCACCATCGCGCCGACGTGATCGGACACGACGGTGCAGCCGATGCGGCCGATCGAGAACGCGGGGAGGAGGCCGACAACGCCGATGTCCGCGAACAGGCGCGCCGGCAAGCGCTTCCACCACACATAGAAGAAGAAGCCCATCGCGCCTCCGAGGAAGCCGCCGTACGACGAGATGCCCTTCCAGATCTTGATGAGGAGGAGTGGATCCTTCGCGAGATCGTCCCACTGGTAGGCGAGGACGTCGAACAGGTGTGCACCGAGGAAGCCGGTGATCGTGATCCAGCCGGTCAGACCGCGGATGTCCTCGTCGGAGCGGCCGTGCCACTCGGCGTAGCGGCGAAGCAGCCACGCCCCGATCAGCACGCCGATCGCGACGATGACGCCGAATGACTGGATCAGGTCGCGCCCGCCAATATTGAGGGCGCCCATGTGGAAGTACGGAATGCTCCCCGAGGAGGCAGCAGACATCAGGACGCTGGCAGGCATCGAACGCGACCTTACACCACCGCTACTGGTGCGCTAGGCGTCGCGCTATCATCAGCGCGTGATCTGGGCGCCTTTCATCCTGGCCTTGTTCCTCGGCCTGGTGGTCTCCGCTGGGCTGTACTTTGCCTACCTGTGGCCCGGCGTCGAGCCAGAGGAGGCCGTGGACGACGAACCGGTCGCACCGCTGGCAACCGAGATCACACCGACCGAGGTCAAAGCAGCGGAATGAGGCGCTGGCTCATCGCAGCGCTGCTCGCAACCGTCCCGCCGATGGTGAGCGCGGATCCACCGAAGTCGCCACCGGGCGAGATGGTGCGCGTCGAGCACGTGGATCCGATGGCCGCGCCCGTGAAGGGCCCCGCGAACGCACTCGTCACGATCGAGCTGTTCTTCGCGCCGCCGTACAACCTGGCGAGCCGCTTCCCTGCCCTGCGCCAGATCGAAGCACTGCAGCAGCGCCACGCGACCCGCAGCCGCATCGTCTACCGCATCGTCAAACGCGCCGCGCAGCCACCGGGCCCGCAGGTACCGACGCTCGCGCTCGAGGCGTACAGCGAGGGAAAGTTCTTCGAGTTCCTCGCGCTCTACGGCCAGCAGCGCACCGCCCAGACACGCGAACAGCTGATCGACGTGGCGCGCCGCGCGGGCGTAGATCCCGAGCGCGCCGAGCGAGCGATCACCGAAGATCGCTACGGCACCGTTCTCGACGACAACGACCGACGCATCGAGCGGCTGCACGGTCAGACCGCGCCGATCGTGTTCTTCAACGGACGTCAGCTGCGCGGCACGCTCAGCCAGCTCAAGGACGAAGATCTCGAGGCCGCGTATCGGGACGCACTCGACCGGGCCAAGGAAGCACTCGATCGCGGGTTCTCGGCCAAGCAGCTGATGAGCGTGTTCGACTCGCAGGCCGCACAGGACGTGCGCGATGTCGTCGTGGCCACCTCCACCGGTGATGACTCGCTCGAGCGCGAGGTCGTCGACCACCCGCTCGCGGATCCCGCGCTCGACATCTCCGGTATGCCCGCCCTCGGTGCGGCGTCCGCGGAGGCCGTGCCCGTCATCATCCTCTGCCGCCCCAACGACGAGCGCTGCAACGACCAGCTGCGCATCGCGCCGCGCCTCACGCGCCGGTTTCGCGGCGAAGTGCGAGTCGTGTGGGTCCCGTGGTTCGACGTCCTCGCGCGCCAGGATGCCGCCGACCTCGCGATGCTGGGCGATGCAGCGCTGTGCGCGGAGCGCGTCGGCAGCTCCCCCGACGACATCGACGCCTCACCGGGTTGGCTGTGGGTGACCGAGATGTATGCACAGCTCTCCACGACGCGCGGCCGCCGCCTGCCACCCGAGAAGCTGATCGCGAGCGTCGCTGCGCGCCTCAATATCGATACGGGCGCCCTGTCAGCCTGCCGAGCCAGCACCGCCAACGCCACGCTCGATTGGATCGCGGCCGCCCGGCGCTCCGGCGTCACCGGCTCCCCCGCGATCGTCATCGGCGGCCGCATCTACGAAGGCCTCAGTAACAACGACGACATCATTACCGCTCTCGTCGAAATGGAGCTCGCTCCAGGCGTGCTCGGCCGTTTGACCGACGGATAGCGGCGTGGTCTCCTAGGTAACGATGGAGTTGACCTTCGCGGCGACGACCGACATCGGTCGACAGCGCACGCACAACGAGGACAACTTCCTCATCGACAAGAAGCTGCGGCTGTTTCTTGTCGCCGACGGAATGGGCGGTCACGCGGCGGGCGAAGTGGCCTCGTCGATCGCGGTCCACGAGATCCGAGACACCATCAACAACAACCGCGCGCTCCTCGAGCGCTACCGCGTCGACCACCCCGGCGTGCAGCCGTACGAGATCCTCCAGGTCCTGGAGAGCGCCATCCAGCAAGCGTGCTCGACCGTCCACGCGCGCGCCCAAGCCGAGCCCGACAAGCGCGGCATGGGGACCACCGCGACCGTGTTGCTCATCGCAGGCTCGGGTGATCATCTGCGCGGCTTCATCGCGCACGTCGGCGACTCGCGGGTGTACCTCGCCCGCCAGCAGCAGTCGCACATCCTCACCGAGGATCACTCGCTGATGAACGAGCTCGTCCGTCGCGGCAAGCTCAACCGCGAGCAGATCGATAGCTCGCCGTACAAGCAGTACAAGAACGCCGTCACGCGCGCCGTCGGCGTCTACAGCTCCGTCGAGGTGGACACGTTCGACTTCGATATCCTCCCCGGCGATCGGTTCCTCCTCGCCTCCGACGGCATGTACGCCTACGTCGACGAAGCCGAGCTCGCCAAGCAGCTCGCCGAGGGCGACGTGAAGGAAGTGCCCAAGAAGCTCGTCGCGCATGCGAACGCCTCGGGTGGTCACGACAACATCACCGCCGTCGTCGTTCGCGTCGGCGAGACCGCCTCCACCGAGCTCGCCCCACGCACGAGCGAGGTCTCGCTCAAGCTCGAGGTCCTCAAGGGCATGCAGATGTTCCGGTACCTCTCCTACAAGGAGCTGGTGCGAGTTTCGAACATCGCGGAGATGATCGAGCTCAAAGAACAACAGGTCATCTTCTCGTCGGGTCAGCCGGGCGATTCGATGTACGTCGTCCTCACAGGTAGCGTGAAGCTCACCAAGGGCGAGAAGGTCGTCGCCGAGCTCGGACGCGGTCACCACTTCGGCGAGATGGCGCTCGTCGATCGCAGCGTGCGCTCGCTCACCGCAACGGCCGCGGGGGGCACGCGCCTGGTCGTGATCACGCGCAAAGACTTCTACGACATCATCAAGCGCGAGCCCGCGAGTGCCGTGAAGATGCTGTGGAGCTTCGTGCAGGTGCTCGGGCAACGCCTGCGCAAGACGACGAACGATCTCTCGGACGCTCTCCATGGCGATCGCCACGGCGCAGAGACCGAAGAGGAGAACCTGTTCCAGGACTAGCAGCGCGTGGCACGATCCTCGGCCTGCTCGCGCTCGCTGGTTGCGATCGTGTATTCGGTATCGAGGCCCACGATCCCGCGAACGGGAGCGACGCGGCGTCAGACACGCCCATCTCCGACGAGCACCTCGTCGCGAGGTACCCGCTCGACGCGATCGATGGAGTCGTCACCGTCCGCGATGCCTCCGGGCACGGCCACGACGGAACCTGCAAGCCTGCGTGTGGCACCAACACGGCGGGCGTCATCTCCGGTGCGATGACGTTCGATGGCAACGAGCTGATCGAGATCAACGGCTCGGGCATGTTCGAGACGCGCGACGCGTTCACCATCGGCGGCTGGTTCCGCACGGACGTCTTTCAGCCGTTCTCCGGGTGCCCGTGGCAAAAGCGGTTCGGCGCCGCGGGCGAAAACTCGTGGCAACTCTGCATCGACGAGAGCGCAGCGCCGCACTTCTACAGCACGACACCGGCATCGGAGCTCACCGGCACTCCCGTCTCGTTGATGGAGTGGCACTACATGACGCTGTCGTGGAGCGCACTCTCCGGACAGAAACAGATGACCGTCGATGGTGTCCCTTCCGGTGTCCCCACGACGACGCCGGACATCATGTTCGACAGCGCGTCGGTGTTGATCGGTGCAGATATCGATGGCGCAGTCCTCGTCAGTGGGCTGATCGGCGCGATCGACGACGTACGGATCTATGACCGCGTCCTGTCCTCCGACGAGATCCTCGCGCTCGCGACCCGTCCGCTCGAGTCCGACTAGACACCCCCGCCGTCCTCAGACAACGCGCGCGGAAAAAGGGTTCATGAAACTTTGGAGCCTCCGCGCGTGTCGGAAGGTTCATGCGGAACGCGTGGTTGCTGGTCCTGATCGGTTGCTCGTCGCCCACCACGCCCGAGAAATCGCCTCCGCCTCTCCCCTGCGACCCAGCACCCGCACCCGTCGCGCAGGTTCATGCATCCGCACCGGAGCGCGAGCCGATCGCGCCGTGGTCGCTGACGGCGTCCGACGGTAGCGGGCTGGAGCTCTCGTCGATCGATGCGAAGGCAGTTGTCGAGGGACCGCTCGCATTCACAGAGCTCCACCTCCGTTTTCGCAATCCCGAGGATCGCGTGCGCGAGGGCACGTTCGCGATCACGTTGCCGGAGCGCGCCGCTGTCTCGCGGTTCGCGATGGTCGAGGACGGCAAGGTCAAAGAAGCCGAGGTCGTCGCGAAGGCGCTCGCCCGCCGCGCGTATGACGACGCGATCCACCGCGGCATCGATCCAGCGATCCTCGAGAAAGGCGCGGGCAACCAGTTCACCGCGCGCGTGTTCCCGATCCCGGCGAGCGGCACGAAGGAGATCGTGCTCTCGTTCAGCCAGGAGCTGACGGGCGCGGGCTACGTGCTGCCGTTGACCGGATTCCCCTCGATCGACGACGTCTCGGTCACGTTCGATACGGCGGGCCTACCTCGGCAAGAACTGAAGAAGAAGCACTGGCAACCGGATCACGATTTCTTCGCGGAGGTCGACAAGACGACGGCCGTCGCGAGCGGCGGTTTGATCGCGGCATCGTTCGATGTTTCGCCGACCGGCGACGCCGCTGCCGACCCTCCGAGCGCGCTGACAATTCTCGTCGACACGAGCGCCTCGCGTGCTCCTGGCTTCGCGCACTACGTCGCACGCGTTCGCAAGTTGATCAACACGCTCGCGGTGAAGTATCCGCGCCTCACCGTCGACGTGCTCGCGTTCGATCAAGAGACGCGCGCGGAGTACCGGGGCCTCGCGGAGAGCTTCGGCGACACGGAAGTCGCTGCGATCGTCGAGCAGCGTGCCGATGGCGCATCGGATCTCGGGCAAGCTCTCGCGAATGTGAGCCACGCGGCGCGCGTCGTGGTGATCACCGATGGCGTGGTCACGGCCGGGCTCGACACGGCGCCGCTCGCAGCGGCGTTCAAGCAGCAGGAGCTCGCGCGCGTCGACGTCATCCTCGCCGGCGGCATTCGCGATGACGCGGCGGCGAAGATGCTGACCCGCGCAGGCGCTCGCGCAGGTGACGTGTTCGATCTCGATAGCGAGATCGCGCCCATCGCGAAGGGGCTCGGCGAGGCGGTCCGGATCGACGTCGCGGTGGCCGTCCCCGGTGCGACGTGGTGGTCGCCCCACGTCATCCCGTCGGTGCGCGCCGGCACGCAGGTGATGGTCTACGCGCGCCTCCCCTCACCGCGCGAGCGGCTCGCCGCCCTGATCGGCGGCTCCGCCCACACCGTCGCGATCCGTCAGGGGACGCCGGCATTCGTCGAGCGGTCCGCGGCCCGGATCCAGATCGACGAGCTCGAAACGCAGCTCGCCGCAGCGACGATCGCACCGACGAAGGCAGCGCTGAGCAAACAGATCGAGACGATGTCGATCGCCTCGCGCGTCGCGTCGTCGCAGGCCACGATGCTCATCCTCGATAACGAGGCCGAGTACGCGCGCTACAACATCGACCGCAAGGCGCTCGTCGACATCCTCGTCGTCGGTGCACACGGCCTCGAGCAAGGGCACCGGAGCTACGTCAAGTTCGAGGACCGCTCGAACAACCACGGCAAGGGGTCGGTAGAAGGAGGGCTTCTCGGATCCGAGGACGGCGAGAGCTCCGGTGAATTCGGGTTCGGTCGAACCGGTATCGCGTACGGAGGTGGAGACACCGGCTGGGGCGAGATCGGGGTCGGCAGTTACGGCACCATCGCGCATGGAAGCGGTACCGGCACGGGCTTCGGCGTCGGCGGAGGGTACGGGGGAATGCGCGGCCGCACCGCGAGCGTCCCGACGATCTCGATCGGCCAGCCGATGGTCCAAGGCTCGCTCGACAAGAACATCATCCGCCGCTACATCCGGCGCAACCTCGAGAAGGTCACGTACTGCTACGAGCGCGAGCTCCTCGCGCATCCGGAGGTTCACGGCACCATCGCCACCAAGATCGTGATCGGTCCGCAAGGAACCGTTCTCGATGCGACAGCGACCGGGTTCGATGACGCGGTGGCGAGCTGCGTCGCCGGCGTGTTGAAGCAGACCGAGTTCCCCTCGTCGGGCGAGACCATCATCGTCAACTATCCATTCACGTTTCGCACGGCGGAGACGCCGACCGAGGATCCCGCACCAGCGACCGCTACGGCGACGGCGCAGACGTTCACGACGCCGGAGTCGCCCGCGACTGTCGTCGAAGTACGGGTGGCAGCTCCGCCTGCCGTGAAGCACGTCGCGGTCGCCCCGACGCCTGCGCCACCCGTCGCTGCACCGTCCGCGATCGTGTCGCCCGTCGCTGCACCCCACGTCGCGCCAACTCCGCCAACTCCGGCGCCCGTCGCACCTGCCGAGGTCGCGGAGGTTCCCGAGCCTGCGCCGAGCGCCGTGCCCGCCTACGTCGCGCCGCAACCCGAGATCGCTGCAGGTCCGGCGATCGACGCACAGGCCGCGGCGTATCCAGAGCTGTCGCGCCAGGCTCCGCCGATGTCCGACATGCCGCGGTTCAATCCGGCGATGAGCGCACTGCGCGGCAAGCTCGCCACGGTCATGCGCACGCTCGCGAAGCGCGATGTCGCCGGTGCGCTCGGCCAAGCCCGCGCGTGGCGCGACGAGCAGCCAACCGATGTCCTCGCGATCGTCGGCCTCGGCGAAGCGTACGAAGCGGCCGGCCTGCCCCTCGCCGCGGCGCGTGTCTACGGTTCGCTCATCGACCTCTACCCGAGCCGCGCGGACTACCGCCGGTTCGCCGGTGAACGCCTCGAGCGGCTCGGCTCGATCGCACGCGCGCTGCAGATCGATACGTATCGCCGCGCGGTCACCGATCGCCCCGATCAGATCACCGGGCATCGTCTGCTCGCGTACGCGCTGCTCCGTAACGACGACTACGCCGGCGCGTTCGACGCGATCATCAAGGGCGCAGACGAGCATCCGCCCTCCGATCGGTTCCTCGGCGCCGACGACGTGTTCAAGCGCGATGTCGGAATGATCGCGACCGCGTATCTCGCGCACGGTGGCGACGCGGCTCACATCACCAAGGCTCTCAACCGCCGCGGGATCGCTCCGTTCACGCAGAGGTCCACCCGCGTGATGCTGTACTGGGAGACCGATGCGAACGACGTCGATCTGCACGTTCGCGACGCGCGCGGCGGCCACTCCTGGTACTCGCACAAGGAGCTCGAGTCCGGCGGAGCGCTCTACGCCGACATCACGACCGGCTACGGTCCCGAGTGCTTCGAGATCGTCGGTACGCCGAGCGCGGGTCCGTACGACATCGGCGTTCACTACTACCGCCAGGGCCCGATGGGCTACGGCATGGGCCTCTTGCAGATCGTTCGCTTCGACGGCAAAGCGTTCACGTTCGATGACCGCCCGTACATGATCATGCGCGACGAGGCATACGTCTCGCTGGGCAAGATGCGCTAGTCGTCGTCGCGCTTGTGGAACACGGCGCGCTCCATGTCGATGGACGTGCGCTTCTTCACGCCGCGCCACGGGCGTCCCCACCAGTAGTAAAAGAACGCAAACACGACGACCGCCGTGCCCTCGCCCATCGTCATGTCACTCGAGTCGCGGCCGTAGCGACCCTGCATGAGGACCACGAGCAGCGCGGCGAGCCCGATCGCGAGGATGGCCGCGCCGACGATGACCTGGATGCGATAACCGATCGCACCCGGTTGGCGCTTGCCGCACTTCGGGCACGGGACGTAGAGCAGCGTGCGCGTCGCCACGGAGCTCGCGTTGTAGTTCGCGTTATCGAGCGCTTCCTGCGACGAGTCATCGCCATGTCCCTGCGCGCCGCCGTAGCCCGTCGCGTAGACGATCGCGGGAACGTCGAGACCGCAGTGCGGGCACTCGTACTGGCCGTCGAAGTGCTCGCGGACCGTCGCGTTGGTCGTACGGATGTGCGCCATGGAGCTCAGGCGCGACTCAGGGCGTCCATCGCGGTGATCACCGCGGGGGGCGCTTGAACGAGCTCGATCAGCACGCCTTCACCGGAGCGCGGCGTCACGTCGTTCCCCTTTGGGTGGATGAAGCAGACGTCGAAGCCAGCGGCACCTTTGCGGATACCACCCGGCGTGAAGCGCACGCCCTGCTCCGTCAGCCACGCGACCGCGGCGGCGAGGTCATCGATCCACAGGCCGATGTGGTTGAGCTTGGGGTCATGCACCTTCGGCGACTTGGTCTCGTCGATCGGTTGCATGATGTCGATCTCGACCGTGGCGACACCCTGCCCCGTCGCGAGGATGTCTTCGTCGACATTCTCCTTCTCGGAGCGGAACGTGCCGGTCGCGCGCAAGCCGAGCAAGTCGACCCACAGCGATCGCAGTGTGTCCTTCGAAGCTCCGCCGATCGCGATCTGCTGCACGCCGAGGACGCGGAAGGGCCTCACTTCGCATTCCTCACATCAGCGAGCGTCTTGAGGCCGAGCGCCGGCGCGTTCACGAGGATTGACATGTTGCCGCTCGGATGCTTGTTGTCACGCATCAGCTGGTGAGACGCACCCGTCTCCTCCCACTTGAACGTGCGCGACAGGCACGGATCCATCTTGCCGGCGATGACGAGGTCGTTCGCGCCTTTGCACTGCACGTCGTTTGCGAAGTGCGAGCCCTGCAGGCGCTTCTGGCGCATCCAGTGATAGCGGAGATCGAGCGTCGCGTTGTAGCCGGTCGTGCCGGCGCAGATGACGACCATGCCGCCCGTCTCGACCATGAAGCACGACGTCGGCAACGTGGTCTCGCCGGGATGCTCGAACACGAGCGTCGGGTTCTTCTTCTCGCCGAGCGCGGCCCAGAACGCAGCGCCGAACGCGCGCGCGCCCTTGAGCCACAGGTTGTATTCGATGTCGTCGGACCAGCGAGGGAGCTTGCCCCAATGGTCGAACTTGCGACGATCGATGACGCCGACGGCGCCGAGCTTGGTGCAGAACTCGTTCTTCGATTCGCCGGAGACGACGGCGACGGGACGAGCACCCGCGGCGCGACAGATCTGGATGGCCATCGAGCCGAGGCCGCCGGCGCCACCCCAGATGAGGACAGGGTCGCCGGGGCCGATCGCGTTGGGCGGCCAGCCGTGCAGCATGCGATACGCGGTCGCGGCGACGAGCATGTACGCGGCCGCTTCCTCCCACGTGAGGTGCCCAGGCTTGGGCAAGCACTGGTGGTCCTGCACCTTGGTGTACTGCGCGAACGAGCCCCAGTTGGATTCGTAGCCCCAGATGCGCTGCGTCGGCGCGAACATCGGATCTTTGCCGGCGACGACCCACGGATCATCGTGGTCCCACATGCCGCAGTGAACGACGACCTCGTCGCCGACCTTCACGTTGGTGACGTCCTTGCCGATGGCCCACACGACGCCGCTCGCGTCGCTGCCACCGACGTGAAAGTCCTCCTTCTCGCCCTTCTTCTGGCGCGTCTTGATGACGTCGATGGGGATGCCCATCGCGGCCCAGACGTTGTTGTAGTTCACGCCGGCTGCCATCACGTAGACGAGCACGTCGTGCGGTCCGAGCGCGGGCACCTCCAGCGCCTCTTGTTTGAAGGCATCGATCGGTTCCCCGAAGCGCTCCGCGCGGATGACCTGCGCGAGCATCTTCTTCGGAACGGTGCCTAGTTCAGGGACGACGCCAAGCTCGTACAGCTCGTTCGACACACTGCGTTATACAACGATTCCTTACTTGATCGCTTTGGAGATGGCCTTGAACTGATCGCTGCCCGCCTTGCGCGTGAGGTCGAGGGCAATGGTCTCGGTCGTCGTCACCATCGCGCCGACGCTGCGGCACAGATCGAGACCCGCTCGCCAGTTCGCCTTGGTGCGGCTCGCGACGGCATCGGCGACGACGTGCACCGCACACGCGGGACCGCAGAGGTCGCGCACGGTTTGATACACGCACACGTGCGTCTCCATGCCGGCAACGAGCCACTGCTCGCGAGCCATCAGCGCGCCGGTCTTGGCCGCTGGTGGTAGCTCCGCGAATTCCGGTGCATCGACGCACGAGAAGTCGGTCTTGTCGAAGCGGTAGACCTCGACGCCGTTCGCCTGCGCGGCTTCGAGCGACGACGTCAGCGCCGGGAGCGTCTGCCCGAGGCCCTTGGGGTACTGCTGGCTGACGACGATCGGCAAGAAGTACGTCTGCGCCGTCGTGATCAGGATCTGCGTGTTGCGCACGACCTGCTCGAGGATGGCGGGTGGCATCGCAGCAGCGAGACGCTCCTGGATATCGATGATCAACACGCACGCGCGCGCGGGGAGTAGGCGCTCGCGACGACGGATGTACTCGACTTCGAGCAGCGTGCTCATAACCTAGGCTTTCGCGAGGGTCGCGATCGCGTCCGCGAGGCGGGACTTGCGGGCCTGCTCCTCGGCGAGGCGAGCGCGTTGCTCCGCGACGATGTCCTCCGGCGCGCGCGAGAGGAAGTCCGCATTCGCGAGCTTCTTCTCGATGCCGCCGATCTCTTTCTCGGCCTTGGCGATGTCCTTGGTGATGCGCGCGACCTCGGCCTTCGCGTCGATGTCCTTGGGCAGCGGCATCAGGATCTCGACCTCGGAGTTGAGAACCTCCTTACCGACGAGGCCCGTGAACTCCGCATTCGCGTCGAAGTTAGCGGCGACCGTCATCTTCACGCGTGCTGCGCGTTCGATGGGCTCCCGGAAGCGCTCGAGTAACTCCGCCTTGGGTCCGCTCACGCGCACACCGACCGAGATGGACTGCGCGGGCGCGAAGCCGTATGTCGCCTTCAGCATGCGGCAGCCGACGGCCACGTCCTGCAGCAGCTTCATCTCTGCTTCGGCCGTCTTGTCGACGAACGCCTGATCGGCGCGCGGGAACACCGTGATCATGAGCGAGCCCGGGAGCTGCGGCGGCTTGGGCAGCTTCTGCCAGATCTCTTCGGTGACGTAGGGCGCGAACGGGTGCAACAGGCGCATCGTCGTCTCGAGCGCCGTCGCGAGGACGCCCTGCACGACGTGGCGGCGTGCCGCGCGAGGAGCATCGAGCTCGACGCCCTCTTGCTGATGCAGATGCGGCTTGGCGAGCTCGATGTACCAGTCACACAGCTCGTGCCACACGAAGTGATAGATCGCGTTCGCGGCGTCGGCAAAGCGGAACGCCTCCAGTGCGGCGTCGACGTCCTGCGAGACAGCTTGCAGGCGCGACAGGATCCAGCGCTCCGGCATCCCGAGCGCGGCGCGACCGGCGGGCGTCGTGATCTGCGCTTCGAAGCGATCCGGATCGTAGCCGTCGAGGTTCATCAGTGCGAAGCGCGACGCGTTCCACAGCTTGTTGATGAAGTTGCGATAGCCCTCGACGCGCTCGATGGAGAGGCGGATGTAGCGACCGCTCGTGTTGAGTGCGGCGAGCGCGAAGCGCAGTGCATCGGCGCCCATCGCGGGGATGCCCTTGCCGAAGTTCTTCTTGATCGTCTTGACCGCGGCCTCGGGCGCATTCTCCGCGTCCGCGCGAGCGAGCAGCGACTCGAGCGTCGCGCCGTACACGACATCGAGCGGATCGATGACGTTGCCCTTCATCTTGGACATCTTGTCGCCGTTTTCGTCGGTGACGATCGACGTCAGGTACACGGTGCGGAACGGCACCTTCCCGGTGAAGTGCAGGCCCATCATCATCATGCGGGCGACCCAGAAGAAGATGATGTCGGGTCCCGTGACGAGGACGTTGTTCGGATAGAACGTCGAGAGCGCGCGGGTCTTCTCCGGCCAACCGAGCGTGGAGAACGGCCAGAGTCCCGACGAGAACCACGTGTCGAGCACGTCCTCGTCCTGCTTGATCTCTGCCGACTGACACTTGCTGCAGGCGGTGGGCGGCGTGCGCTGCACCGTCGTCGCATTGCACGCGCTGCAGTACCAAGCGGGAATGCGGTGGCCCCACCACAGCTGGCGCGAGATGCACCAGTCGCGGATGTTGGTCATCCAGTGCATGTATGTCTTCGTCCACAGCTCGGGGACGAACTTGGTCTTGCCGTCCTCGACGGCCTTTGCTGCTTTCTCGGCGAGCGGCGCGGCCTTGACCCACCACTGATCCATCAGCATCGGCTCGATCACGGCGCCACTGCGCTGCGAGCGACCGCGCGGAACCTTGTGCGGCTTCACTTCGCCGAGGAAGCCGGCTGCTTCGAGATCCGCGACGATGGCCTTGCGCGCCTGGTCGACCGTCATGCCGACGTACTTCGCGGGCGACGGCGCCATCATCTTGCCCTTGGAGTCGATCACCTGGATCGCTTCGAGCTTGTGACGCTGACCGATCTCGTAGTCGTTCGGATCGTGCGCGGGCGTGACCTTCACGGCACCGGAGCCGAACTCGGGATCCGGCCACTCGTCCGCGACGATCGGAATCTGGCGATCCGTCAGCGGCAGCGTCACGAGCTTGCCGTGCATGCCCTTGTAGCGCTCGTCCTTGGGGTTCACGGCGACGGCCGTATCGCCGAGCATCGTCTCGGGGCGCGTCGTCGCGACGATGATCTCGCCGGTGCCGTCCGCGAACGGGTACTTGATCTCCCACAGCGACCCGTTCTCGTCGACGGTGTCGACCTCGAGATCGGAGACGACGGTCTCGCTCGCCGGGTCCCAGTTGATCATGCGCTTCGCGCGGAAGATCAGGCCCTCTTCGTAGAGGCGCACGAATGCTTCGGTCACCGCGCCGTTGGACTTCTCGTCCATCGTGAAGCGCTCGCGCTGCCAGTCGAGCGAGAAGCCCATCAGCTTCTCCTGCTCGCTGATGCGATTGCCGCTCTTCTCTTTCCACGCCCACGCCTTCTTGAGGAACTCCTCGCGGCCGAGGTCGAAGCGCGTCTTGTTCTCGCGGCGCTTCAGATCCTTCTCGAGCAGCACGTGCACGGCGATCGACGCGTGGTCGATGCCGGGCATCCACATCGAGTTGAAGCCCTGCATCCGCTTCCAGCGAACCAGGATGTCCTGCATCGTCGAGCCGAGCGCGTGTCCGATATGGAGCGAGCCCGTAACGTTCGGCGGCGGCAGCGTGATCGAATACGGAACCGTGGGCGCCGCTTCGTCCGCGTGGAAGAACCCGTTCTCCAACCAGAAGCGGAGCCAGCGAGGCTCCACGTCGGAGGGGTCATACTGCTTAGAGAGCGCCGACGACGTAGTCACGGCGCGCACGCTAACATATGTGCCCTCGTCGAGGACCGACGAGAGCGGGCCCTAGGCCGAGATCAAGCCTGGCCGCGGTGCTTGGTCAAATCGGTCAGGTTCTCGCGGATGATTGCCTCCGCGAGCTCGGGAACGATTTCCCACACGATGCGCTCGACGACTTCCGCCGAGAGCTTCACGAGGGCGAGGAGCTCGGGGCTACCCGGCTCGATACCAGCGGCGTCAGCGAGGCGCTGAGCCATCTTCGCGAGAGTGCGGTCGACGAGCGCAGAACGCTTGCTCGGGTTGCCACTGATCATGGGGGCTCGATTCGCAGAGGGTACAGAGAAGGTCGGGATAGCCGCGGGCGTTGCAGCGGCAGGGGCGGCGGCGGCCTTCGCCGGAGCGCGAAGACCAGCGCCAGCCGTGAGCGTTGCGTCGGTTGCCGCAGGCGCAGCCGGTGCACGACCGATGGAGCCGTCCGGGTTGATGGGCGGAACCGCCATGACCGTCGTCCTGGACGTCGCGGGCGGGCTCGCGGTAGCCGCTGGCGCGTTCCCCGCGGGCATCTTGATCGTGGGCATGCCCATGATCGTCGCCGAGCGCGGAGGCTGTTGACCCGCAGCCGCAGCGGGCGCGGCCTTGGCGGCAGCAGCAGCAGCGGCAGCGACCGGAGCCGCCGAAGCGGCCGGAGCCACCGCAGCGCCTGCACCCGGCTTGGCCACACCTGATGCCGCCTTGGTCACGATCTCCGTGACCTTCTCGAGCATCGTCTGCGTGTCCCACGGCTTGGGCAGATTGGCGTCTGCACCGACCGACACGCCCTTGGCGGAGTCGTACGGCGCGCCGTTACCCACCAGGATGACGACGGGCACATCGGCCGTCTTGCCATCGGACTTGAGGGCCAGGCAGAGGTCGTAACCAGTCTTGCCGGTCATCACCGAGTCAGCGAGGACGATCGCAGGCTTTTCAGCCTTCGCCTTCTCCACTGCCTCGTCGTACGTACGCGCGCCGACGTACTTGAAGTCAGTGCCACGGAACGTGATATCCGCGACCTGCTGCATCGTCGCGCTGTCATCGACGCATAGAACGATCTTGCTCAAAGAGTCCTCCCCGAACAGTTCATTTTTAACACCCGAGATTCTCTAGCGTCAAACCAACCGCCGGGAATCTGTTGGGCTTTTTCCACCCACATCGCGCGTGCTAGCTTGCGCGGCCCATGCCGCACCACACGCCTGTTCACCTTGCCGCGGCCGACGCTGTCGCCGCGCGCGCTGGCGTGGCCGCCAACGATCTCAAGGTCGAGGCGCCGCCTCGCGCCGATCTAGGCGATCTCGCCATCGGCTGCTTCGCCATCGCCAAGGCAGCTGGCAAGAACCCCGCCCAGGTGGCCAAGGACCTCGCCGCGGACATCCAGAAGCGAGACTTCATCTCCGAGGTCAGCGCCGCAGGACCCTTCATCAACGTCAAGCTCGACCGCCCGCGCACCTACCGCTGGCTTATCGAAGCGGCGCTCGCGAACACGATGCTGCCGGTCGTCGGTACCGATAAGACGATCTGCATCGACTACTCGTCGCCGAACATCTCCAAGCACCTCGCCTACCACCACATCCGCGGCACGACGCTCGGCAACTCGCTCAAGCACATCTTTCGCGCGCTCGGCTACAAGGTCATCGGCATCAACTTCCTCGGCGACTGGGGCACCACCCACGGGATGCTCATCGCCGCCTACAACATGTTCGGCGCCGAGGAGCCGCTCGACGTCTCCAAGCTCAACGACCTCTACGTGAAGTTCCGCGCTGCGGCGAAGGACAACCCGGAGATCGAGTCGCAGGGACGCGCCTACTTCAAGCGCCTCGAGGACGGCGACCCCGAGGTCCGCGCGCTCTGGCAGCGCTTCCGCGACATCTCGTGGGCGGAGTTCGACACCGTCTACAAGATGCTCGGCGTCGAGTTCGACGAAGTCCGCGGCGAAGCGGCGTACGAGCCCGACATGGCGCGCGTGTTCGAGGAGCTGCGACCGCTGCTCACCGAATCCGAGGGCGCGCAGGTCGTCGAGCTCGAGGGCGAGAAGACGCCCATCCTCCTGAAGACCAAGGACGGCACCACGCTCTATGCCACGCGCGATGTCGCGGCGGCGGAGTACCGCTGGAACACGTTCCACTTCACGCGCTCGCTCTACGTCGTCGATCGCGGTCAGGCCCTGCACTTCCGCCAGCTGTTCAAGCTGCTCACCAAGGCTGGCAAGGACTGGGCGACGCGCTGCGAGCACGTGCCGTACGGATTGATCCGCCTCGGCGGCAAGAAGACCGCGACGCGCCTCGGTGGCGTCATGCTGATGAAGGACGTCTTCAAGATCGCCGAGGAAGAGGTGCGCGAGCGCATCGCCGCGATCAACCCCAACTTGCCGGCCGCGATCGTCGACGACATCGCGCCGAAGGTCGGCATCGGCGCCGTCGTGTTCGCGAACATTGCCACGCAGCGCGACAAGGACATCGACTTCGACCTCGAGAAGGCGACGTCGCTCGACGGAGATAGCGGTCCGTACATCCAATACAGCCACGCTCGCTGCGCGTCGATCCTGCGCAAGGCGTCTCCGAACGGCGAGGCGCTCACGCCGCTCGCGAGCGTGGATCTGTCCAAGCTCACGCACGATGCGGAATGGGCGGTCGCGAAGAAGCTGCTCGAGTTCCCCGAGATCGTCGTGCGCGCTGCGGACAACAGCGAGCCGCATGGAGTCGCGCATTACCTCCTCGCGCTCGCCGGCGACTTTTCGCGCTGGTACACGCTCGGCAACGGTGACCCGGCGCTGCGTGTGCTGTGCGAGGACGTCCCCACGCGCGATGCACGCCTCGCTCTCGTGTCGGCGGTGAAGGCGACGCTGGCGAACGGATTGGCGCTGCTCGGCATCGCTGCCCCGGAGCAGATGTAGATGGAGCCGAGCGCGTTTGTCCGCGAGCTCGAGGCGCACAAAGCGCAGCGCCTGGCTCCCCTCGTCGGTGCAGGTCAGCTCGCGCTCGCAGACAACGCCGGAGCGGGCAACATCGATGCGCTGCTGCGCGTCGCTCTCGTGAACGAGATCAGCGTCGCCGAGCTCGCGGCCGTGTGGATTCCCACCACGCACGAGGTCGACGTGAAGATCGCGTTCGCGCGGCAAGCAGGCGACGAGGCCGGGCACTTCCAGCTCGTCGCGCAGCGGCTCACCGCGCTCGGCATCGACGTCGCCGCCTTTGCGCCACCGCCCGACAACGCGCTGTTCACCTACATGAAGACGCTGTCCTCCACCGTCGAGCGCATCGCGGCGGGGCTCGTGACGCTCGAATCGATCGCGTACGGCGTGAACGAGACGTTCATGGCGCTGTGCGCGAGCCGCGGCGATCACGAGACCGTGCGCATCTACACCGAGTACATCCAGCCCGACGAGCGCGCGCATCAGGCGCTCGGTCAGCAGCTGCTCGCGAAGTACGCGACGACCGACGAGGCGCAGGCACTGGCGCGCGCGACGGTGGACCGCGTGATCGAGATCGCGACGGCAACGCGGGCCCAAGCGGCAGCGAAGCTTGGCACGGCCTGCTTTCCCGGCTGCTAGCGCGCGGACTTCGCGATCTTCTCCATGTCGATGCCCTCGATCACGAGCTTCGACGTCGCGAGGAGCGCGTCGAACACGCCGATGCCTTCGACCGGATACGCCAGGAACGACGGCCGTCCAGCGAGCCCGACTTGCGCGAGGACGTCCGCCTCGGTCAGATCATCGCTGCGATCCGAGCCGAGGACCTGAACGAACAGCTTCGCATCGGCGAGCTTTTTTCCATTCCTCGTCAGCGCCTTCGCGAGCTCGGCGACGACGCGTTTGTTCGCGCTCTCGCTCGCTGGACTCGCGTCGAGGACGAGCACGATGCCGTCCGCCCTGCCGATCACCATCGCGCGCGCCTTTGCGTACTTCGGTCCCGACGGTGGCGCGAACAGGTGCAGTCGAAAATGAAAACCGCGGACCTCGCCGAGCTTCTGTGGTCGGAGCGGGAAGTACTGCGCGTGCTCGGGCCCTTCATCGACGGCGAGCTGCTCCATCGCGCCGCGATCGTCCTCTGCCGTTTTCGCGTAGATGAAGTCGAGGTTCTCGTTGCCGGCGCGCTTGGCCGGCACCGCGCCGATGTAGACGAGCTGGAGGTTGATCTCGTGCTCCGCGTAGTTGACGACATACGCGTTCGCCGTGCCGATCGTCATCATGACGACGGCGAGCGACACGAGCACGCTACGGCGGTTGGACGCGGACCTCACTGCTTACCGAGGGCGCTGGGCGAACGACCGTGGGCGCCGCCGCCGATGATCAGGACGAGAAGCGTCAGCGCGGGGGCGACGAGCTGCGCGAGCTCGTGCGGGATACCGATCGATGCGACTTGCAGCTGGATGTTGATCGCATCGGCGACGGCGATGCCCGCGCACGCGAGTGCGGCGTAGAGCGGCCGCCAGCCGCTGAGAATCACCATCGCGAGCGCGATGTAGCCGCGGCCGCCTGACATGTCCGCGACGAAGCCGCCGACGGAGAGCGAGAGCTGAGCGCCACCTGCACCGGCGATCGCGCCGCCGACGAGAGCCGCCGCGAGACGGGCGCGCGTGGGAGAGACGCCGACGGAGACGAGCGCGTCGGGACGATCACCAGCGGCACGGAGGCGCAGGCCCCAGCGCGTGCGCTTGATCGCGACGGGCAGCGCGATGGCGCAGGCGATCGCGAGCCAGACGAGCGGATTGGTGCCCACGGCGTTGCCAAAGCCGGCGACCGGCGGCGAGTTCGCGCCCTCGTGATAGATGAGCTGGAGCAGGAAGCGCGTGCCGCCGAGCGCGACGAGGTTGAGCGCGACACCGACGAGCACCTGATTCGCGCCGAGGCGGAGACAGCACCAGATCTGAATCGCGGCGACGACGGCTCCGGCGAGCATGCCGCCGCCGATCCCCGCGTACGCGGAGCCGGTCGCGTGCGCGACAGCGGCGGCGAAGAACGCGCCGAACAGAAGCTTGGACTCGATCGCGAGATCGATGACGCCGCTGCGCTCCGTGATCGAGCCGCCCATCGCGGCGAGCGCGTAGGGGACCGCGATGCGCAGCACCTGCGCGAAGAACGCGAGCGAGAGGATGGCGGAGATCACGGCGCGCCTTTGGTGGGAACCCGGACACCGCGCGTGGGCAGCCACACCATGATCACGGCAACGACGAGCACGACGACGCCCTGGAGCATCTCGGTCAGCTCCTTGGGGACGATGTCAGCAACAGCGAGACCGCCCGACGAGAGGAAGCCGAACAACAGTGCGCCCGCGATGATGGCGAGTGGGTTGAGGCGACCGAGCAGCGCGGCGGCGATGCCGAGGAACCCGACGCCGCGGCCGAGCCCCTCCTCGAACGCGTGCTTGTGGCCGAGGACGAAGTTCGAGGCGGAGAGACCGGCGAGCGCAGCGGAGCCAACCATCGCGAGGATCTGCGTGTGCTGGACGTCGATCCCGACGGTGCGCGCGGTGGTCGGTTCGCTGCCGATCGCGCGCCACGTGCGGCCCCACGTGGTCTGCGAGCGGATCCACCACATCGCGACCGCGACGAGGATCGCGAGGAACAGCGATGCGTTGACGGCGCTTCCGCCAAAGCCGAGCTGCGGCAGCCGTGCCCCGGGGACGATGGCGGGGCCGCGCGTCGAGCCGTTCTGGAACAGGAATTCGTTGCCGAGCCACAGCGCGACGCCCGCGATGATCGCGTTGAGCATGAAGCCCGTGATGACCTCGTGCGCGCCGCGATAAACGCGCAGCACACCCGTCGCGTAGCCGACGCAACCCGCGAACGCGGCGGCGGCGAGCAGGCACAGCGGCACGGCGACGATCGGCGGCGTCGATGGCGGTAACGCCGCACCGACGAGCGACGCGCCGACGACACCGGCCGTGACTTGACCTTCCACGCCAATGTTGAACAAGCCTGCATCGAGCGCGAGGGACACCGCGAGCCCGGTGAAGATCAGGCCCGTCGTCTTGTAGAGCATCTGGCCGAGCAAGTACGGATCGCCAAACGTCCGCAGCGCCATCTCGGACCACACATAGGCGGGCGACTTGCCAGCGGCGAGCATCAACACGCTGCCGATCGCAATCGAGATGAGCAACGACACGACGACAGCGAGCGCGGCGGTGCGGCGCGATTCGACGGCGCGGGCGCGAACGAAGGTGACGATCACGCGATCGCCTCCCCGCTCGACGGGTCGAGCTTCGCGGCAGATGCGCGCGTGGAGGCGCCGGTCATGAGAGCGCCGAGACCTTCGCGAGCGTCGGGCGCGCGGAGCTCACCACCGCTGCGCGTGCCGACGATCGCGCCGCGCAACATGACGTGGATCGTGTGGCAGAGCGCGAACAGCTCGTCGAGGTCGGCGGAGATCACGAGCACGGCGGCACCAGCGCGGGCCGCATCGCGGAGGCGCTCGTGGATCTTCGCGACGGCACCGAGATCGACGCCGCGGGAGGGCTGCACGGCGAGAACGACCTTGATCCTCGGGCGCGAGAGCTCGCGCGCGACGACGATCTTTTGCTGATTGCCGCCGGAGAGCGTGGCGGCGATGACGGATGGATCGCGCGGACGGATGTCGAGCTTGTCGACTTGCTCCTTCGCAAACGCGGCGACACGCGTGCGATCGATGCGGAAGCGGCCCGTGATGTCGGGACGGCCGAGCACGAGGTTGTCGGCAATGGATGAGTCGAGGAGCAGTCCGCCGTGGTGGCGATCCTCGTGGATGTGCGCGAGTCCGACGCGCAGGCGCCGCGCGGGCGAGAGAAGGCTCGCGTTCGTGTCGCCCATCGTGACGACGGCGTCCGTGCGATCGAGGCCGGAGATGATGCGCGCGAGCTCGGACTGGCCGTTGCCGTCGACGCCGGCGATGCCCGCGATCTCACCGGCGCGCACGCTGAAGTTCACCTTCACGAGGCCCTTCATGTGCATCGTCGCGACCGTGAGCATCGCCGGCGCGTCGGCGGCGGGCGGCGGAACGGTGCTTGGCTCGGGAAGGTCGGCACCTACCATCGCGCGCGCGATCGCCTTGGTGTCGAGCGGTGCATCGCGCGTGGAGAACGTCGCGACGGTCTTGCCGGCGCGCAGCACGGTGACGTCGTCTGCGACGGTGCGCACCTCGTCGAGCTTGTGCGTGACGATGATGATGGTCGTGCCCTCCGCGGCGAGCGAGCGCAGCGTCGCGAGCAGACCGTCCACCTCGATGGGCGTCAGGACAGCCGTCGGCTCGTCGAGGATGAGAAGCGTCGCCCCGTGATGGATCGCAGCGAGGATCTCGGCGCGCTGCGCAGCACCGAGCGTGAGCTCGCCGGCGATGGCATGCGGATCGACGGGCAGCCCGATCTTTTCGCCGAGCTTCTTCAGCGCCGCGGCGGGCGCATCGAGCGCGAGGATCTCGCCTCCTTCCGTGCCGAGTACCGCATTCTCGACGACGGAGAGCGTCTCGGCGGACGAGCCGTGCTGCATCACGATGCCTACCGCTGCTGCGCGCGCCGCGATGCGGTCCCACGAGGGAAGCGCGATCACCTTGTCGTCGAGCGACAGCGTGCCCGCATCAGCGGACGTCACGCCGGCGAGGATCTTCACCATCGTGGACTTGCCAGCACCGTTCTCTCCGCACAGCGCGTGCACGGTGCCGCGGCGAACCGCGAGCGTCGCGGCCGTGAGAACAACGCAGCCCGGGTACGCCTTGTCGAGCGTCGCGTCGACGATGAGGTCACTCACTTGGACGGGACCTCGATCTTGCCGGCGACGATGTCATCCGCGATCGCGCGCGCCTTCTGGACGACCTCGGCGGGGAGCAGGTGCGCATTGCGCTCGTCCGCGACAAACGCGACGCCCTTCTCTGCCAATCCGAGCTCGTGCATGCCGCCCTGGAACTTCTTGTCGACGACAGACTTCACGACATCGACAACAGCCACATCGACGCGCTTCACCATGGAGGTGAGCACGCAGCACGGCATCGCTTCGTACTGATCACTGTCGACGCCGATCGCGAGCGCGTGGTGGTGCTTCGCCGCCGCGAACACGCCGTCGCCTGTCTTGCCTGCGGCGTGGAACACGATGTCGGCGCCCGCGCCCATCTGCGCCGACGCGAGCTCTTCGCCGAGCGATGGATCCGCGAACGCCTTGGGCTCCGTGCCCGCGTACGCGCCGAGCACCCGGCACGTCGGACAGGCGTACTTCACGCCCGCCTCGTAGCCAGCTTCGAACTTGCGGATGAGCGGAATCTTCATGCCGCCGACAAAGCCGACGACCTTCGTGTGCGTGAGCATGCCGGCGATCGCACCGACGACGAAGCTGCCCTCGTGCTCGCGAAACCGCAGGCCCGCGAGGTTGTCGCGCGGCGCGAAGTCCGTCGACGGCGAGTAGTCGATGCCCGCGAACTTCACATTCGGGAACTGCGTCGCGAGGCGCTCGAGGTCGGGCCCGAAGATGAAGCCCACGCCGATCACGAGGTCGACGTTGCGGGCGGCGAGCGTTCGCAGCGCGCTCTCGCGGTCCGCGCCTTCGCTCGGCTCGATGTACTGCACGTCGACACCGAGCTCGGCCTTGGCCTTCTCGAGCCCGCGGTACGCAGCCTCGTTGAACGACTTGTCGTTCTTGCCGCCGACGTCGAAGACGAGGCCGACGCGGATGCCGTTGCCTTGGCGCACGGCCGGTGGCGGCACGACGAGCGCGCCCACCACGAGTAGCGCGATGTTCAGCGCTACGAGTCCAACGACGAGGCGCAAGGCCTCGCTAGCTTACAGAATGATCGGGCCGGCGCAGTCAGACACGAGCGACGGATCGAACTCGATCTTCCACGAGAAGATGTAGCCGTTGTCGATTGCCCAGAGGTCGGTCACGCGGATCGACCAGTCGCCGTTGAGCTGGCTGTTTCCGAGCGTGCTCCACGGCGAGACAGACGCGTAGTCGCCGGCCGGGAGGATGTGCGGGTCGGTCGCGTCCGCAGCCGCGATCATCGTCTGCGCCGCGGTCGGCGTGAAGCAGTAGTCGTAGCCAACGCCCGGAACCGGCGTCGAGTCTTCGTCGTTGTCGTTGGCCTCGCCGAGGTACGTCTCGCCACCGGTGCGGTCGACGAACTTGTGCAGGACGAACACCTTGCCGTCAGGCGTGAGGAGCTCGATCTGGAGGTCGCGCATCCAGCTGTGCTCGATGTTGAGGCACACCTTGTGGAGCTTGGTCGGGTCGGTCAGCGTCGCGCCCTGCGGGAAGCCGACGAACGAGAGCGTCGAGAGGTACGACGCGTGGCACTCCTTGGCGACGCAGTTGGGCGCCGTCGCGGACGTGCACTGCGAGTCCGTCGAGCACATCGCACCGGTCGAGATGCCGTCCGGCAGCGCGAGCGGCTGGGCCTCGGGGTTATCGACCGTGCCGCAGACCGGGCAGCCGTCGATGCCGGAGCACTCGGAGTCCGAGCAGTCCGTCTTGCCGTCGCCATCGTTGTCGATGCCGTCCGTGCACTTCTCCGTACCGTTGCCACCGTCCACGCCGTCGTCACCGTTATTGCCGCCCGGGCGGCCGGAGGGGCCACACGCAGCGAAGAGCAGAGAAGCGACCGCGATCGAACGGATGTTCATGGGCGCGCAGAGTACGAAGATTGGCGTGCCTTTCAAGCCAAAACGAATCAGGTACACATTCTATCGGATAGCCCCCTAGGGCCGACCGATGCCCCGGCGCATCGCCCTGCGCGCCAAGTGCGAGGGCGCCCACATAAGCCTGCTCACTCGACGGAAACGTCACTGGTTTTCAGGCCATCGATGGGCGGCTGCGTCATAGCGATTGGCTCGGAGACCAGATCCCGTCCACCCACCGTTGGCGTGTCGTATCGGTCCGCCCTACCCGTTCATCCGGCCACGATCGCGTCGATCGCGTGGCGCGAGTCCATCGATCGACGACCTCGAACGACCGCGCGACGATCGCGTTTTGCGCGCGCGCCTAGTCAACGTCGCACCTCGGCGAGCCAAGGTTTGGCACTTGCGATTGTCCAACCCATAGCCAGGCTGATGGCGCTGGCCCGTGTGTTAGTTTTCGAGGCCAAGGAGAACGCGATGGGAATCATCAGTTTCATCAAGGGTGGCGTGAAGGAACTGGCGATCGCGCGGCCGGACGAGGCCAAGGATCAGTGGGTCTACAAGCACCCCGACCAGACCATCCCGATGAAGGCGCAGCTCACGGTCGATTCCGATGAGGTCGCGCTGTTCTTCAAGGACGGCAAGTTCGTCGGTAGCTTCTCCGCAGGTCGCCACACGCTCGACGCGTCGAACATCCCGTTCCTCGGGCAGCTTGTCGACAAGTTCACGGGCGGCAACGTCTTCATCTGCGAAGTCTTCTTCGTCACCACGCGCGAGCTGCCGTCGATCAAGTTCGGCACCTCCATCGGCGACGTTCAGGATCCCCAGACGCAGCTGCGCGTTCGCCTGACGCTGTTCGGCGAGTTCTCGGCCCGCGTCATCGATCCTCCCAAGCTCGTCATCGGCCTCGTCGGTCAGCGCGCGACGACGAACGACTCGTTCCTCGGCTGGTTCAAGTCCCTCGTCCAGAAGGTGATGAAGGACGACATCGCCGAGCTGATCGTCAAGCAGAACTGGCCGATCATGAAGGTCACGTCGGGCGCGTACACCGACGAGATCGAGAAGTCGTCGCTCGAGAAGCTCCGCAAGGAGATCGAGACGTACGGCATCGAGCTCATCCGCTTCGGTGACTTCTCGATCGGCATGGACCAAGCCGACAAGGATCGCCTCGACAAGCTCGTCGAGCGCTTCGCGTACGTGAACGCCTCGGGCGGCATGGCCGGCTACCAGCAGCTCGCGCAGGCCGAGATGATGATGGGCGCTGCCGAGGGCATGAAGAAGGGCGGCGGCGACGGCGGCGCGGCATTCCAGGGCGCCGGTATCGGCATGGGCTTCGCGATGGCGGGCCAGATGGGCGGCATGATGGGCAACGCGAACGCGCAGAAGCCCACCGAGTCGCGCGACCAGATCATGAACACGCTCAAGCAGCTCGGCGAGCTCAAGGCCGCGGGCGTGCTGACCGACGCCGAGTTCGAGGCAAAGAAGAAAGACCTGCTCGCGAAGCTGTAGTACGAGGGGTGCGTGTCCCGGCTCGACAACCGCACCTACTACGACGACTTCGCCGGCTGGTACGAGAAGGAGCGCCACCTCCCGTACCACCGCATGCTCGATGACCTGGAGGTCGAGCTCGTCGAGCGCTACGGCGCCGGCAAGGACATCCTCGAGGTCGGCTGCGGCACGGGCCTGATCCTCGGGCGCACCGCGCAGAGCGCTCGCTCGGCCACGGGCATCGACCTCTCGGGCGGCATGCTCGAGAAGGCCGCGCAGCGCGGACTCTCTGTCGCGCAAGCGTCGGCGACGGATCTACCAGTCGCGACCGCGTCGGTGGATGTCGCGTACTCGTTCAAGGTGCTCGCGCACATCCCCGATATTGCGGGCGCGATGCGCGAGATGGCACGCGTGGTGCGACCGGGCGGCTGGGTGCTCGCGGAGTTCTACAACGCGCGCTCGATCCGCCGCCTCGTGAAGAAGCTAAAGCCGCCGACGGCGGTGAGCGAGACGACGAACGACGAGCACGTGTTCACGCGCTACGACGACGCCGCCGCGATCCGCAGCTACTTGCCGCCCGAGCTCGAGTGGGTCACGTCGCGCGGTATTCGCGTCATCACGCCGGCCGCGAAGGTGCTCGAAGTGCCGCTGCTCGGCTCCGCGATGCGGTGGGCAGAGCACAAGCTCGCGGACCTGCCGGGCGCGCGCGACGTCGGTGGATTCCTCGTCGCTTGTTGTCGCCGACGTTAAGGCGCGACGGTCTCTAGTCGCCCCGCACGGCAGCGCATCACGCGTGGTTCGCCGCCGTCGATCGCCAGCAACTCGGCGGACACGTCGTACGTCAGGGCCGCAGGGATCGGCGAGTCGTGCACATCCCACAGCGCGTTCTCGTCGATGTCGGGGTTGCGCCGCCGCTCCCACGCCTCGGCCCGCCAGCGCCACAGCCCGATCTGACCGACGCCAATCGTGACGAGGGCCGCGAGCACGAACACGCCGTGCCAGACGCGCGAATGAAACGGTCGCCACGACGCGACACCGACCGCGATCCAGACGGCTTCCGCGAGCAAGCGCGGGCCAAAGCACACGCCACCCCACCACCGGTAGAAGAGCGCCATCGCGACAAGTTGCAGGACGATCGCGCCCGCGACGATACGCTCGCTCGCACCATCGGTCCTGCGCCCGCGCAATGACCGCGCGACAGCGAGCAGCACGACCGGCGCGAACCAGACGAGTCCGCGCGCCGGACTGACGAGCAGGCCCCACACGCCGGTGCCTATGTGGCCGGGCGCGAACACGAAGAGGTGCACGTCGACGCGCGCGTTCACGGCCGCCTGCCCCGTCGGGTAGAGGTGACCGAGCACGACGGAGTTCCACGCGACGAACGGCGCGGCAGCGATCGCAGCGAGAGCGATCGCTACGAGCCAATCGCGCAGACGCGGACGCAACGAGATCCACGCGACGCCGAGGCCGAGGCACAGCGGCGCGATCGTCGGGCGCGCGAGCATCGCCGCGAGCAGCAGCGCGGGAACGACGCGCAGCGGCCACCTCCCTGCCCGCGTGGTTTCATCCCACGTGCGCGGTACGCTCGCCCACGAGAGCGCAGCGAACGCGCCCATCAGCAGCGGCAGCGCGCTCGTCGCTTGCCACAGTCCCTGCCCGATCGTCGCGGCGCCCGCGAACGACGCGAGCGCGATAGCGCTACGAACGAACGCGAGCAGCACCGAACGGCGCGCCGCGATGGCGAGCGCGAGGAGCGCCGCCGAGAAGCCGACGCTGAGCGCCGTGGCAAAGCGCTCGCGTCTGCGCAGCAGGTCGTCATCGACGAGATCGCCGTCGGCGAGTGTGGGCATTACCGCTGCGCCGAACACGGCCGGCGCGGGACCGAAGGCAGAGACGCCCTGCCCGTTCACGCGCTGCAGCCAGTACGCGTCGGGCGTCAGGTCGCGCACCCAGTCGACGCGCAGGAGATCGAGATCGCCGCCGCACCGCAAAGCGGCCGCGCCGAGGCGGCTCGGTGTCGTGTCGTTCGAGATGAAGCGTTGTGGTGAAAGACCGACAAGGAGCAACGCGATCCACACGAGCGCCCCCATCGCAGCGGCGACGCGTGACGCGAACCATCGATCGCGGTTCATGGCGGGGGCTCGGCGTGCTTTGTCAGACTCTCGTCCACGCTGCGCATCGCACTGCGATATGCGCCGAGCGCGGCAGCAAGAGCGAGATGAGCGTGCATCTCCGGCACGCGGCGCCATCTCGCGTAGAGGCGCGCCATCACCATCTCTGTCGCCGAGCTCGGGTGACGGCGCTCGAGGTCAAAGCCGACCTGCTCCGCCTCTTCGAAGCGCTTCAGCTCGACGAGGATCTGGATCTGGCGCCACGTGTAGTCCGGATTTTCGGGACGACGGAGCGCGGCGCGCTCGGCAAACGGCAGCGCCTCGGCGAGGCGGCCGCGAGCGAGCAGCATACCCGCGTAGTCGTGCATCACGCTCGCGTGGCCGCTCGCGGCAGCGCGTGCGCCCGCATCGACAGCTTCGTCATGCATGCCGACTGCATCGAGCACCATCGCCTGCGTCGCGAGTAAGTACGGCTGTTCAGGGTTCGCGGTGAGGCAGCGATCGAGAACGACGAGTGCGTCCGCGTACTGCGTGAACATGAACTTCGAGCGCGCGAGCGACTCGCACATCTGTGCGTCGGCCGGATTGCGATCGACGGCGCGCTGGAACAGCGAGAGGCCTCCCGTCCACGCCTCGAGCGCGCGAATGCTCTGGATCGAGAGCAGGCCGATCAGCGCGAGCGTTGCCGCGAATCGGACGAGGCCGCGCGAGAGGGAGAGGAGCGCCGCAACACCAGCGCACGGCGCGAGCAGCCAGAGATACACGTAGCGATCCGCGACCGGGATATGGACGCGGAAGACGAGCTGACTAATCGGTATGAACCACACCGCGATCCAAGCGACCCATGCGCGCCGCCACGTCAACGACGGCCGCGCGCGGGCCGCCACGGCGAGCGCGATGCAGCCCGAGAGCGCGAGCACGCCGACGAGTATCTCGACGGCAGATGCGCCGTTCGTCTGTAACGGATACGAGATCGACGGCTCGCGCACGCCGAGCGCACCCAGCACGTAGTGCCCGAACGCGGACACAGCCGCCACGGGCCGAGAATCCACCGCGAGCTTGAAGTCATTGTCGACGATGCCTCCGCCGCGCGCGACGATCAGCACGGGAATCGCCGCCACGAGCGCCGCGGCTCCTGTCGCGAACGTCGCGATCCAGCGACGGCGGTGCGCCGGCAGCACGAGGTAGTCCCATGCCGCGAACACTAACGGCGCGAACATAGCGGGCGCCTTGCTCCACGTGCCCGCGATGGCGCACGCGATCGCGGCCACGAGCCAGCGGGACGACCTTCCGTCGCGATAGCGGATCCACGCATGACCAAGTGCGATCACGAACAACCCGGCGAGGATCCCTTTCCGCTCGGAGAGCCACGCGACGGGCTCGACGTGGAGCGGATGGATCGCCCACAGCGCTGTCGCGACCCAGGCGAGGTCCGCGCGCACGCCCCACCGCACGAGCAGTCCGCCGAGAGCGACGACGGAGATGAGGTACAGCAGCAATTGCGTCGCGTGCGGACCGCGATAGCTATCGCCCCAGACCGCCATGTCGGCGGCGACGATGACGTCCCGCACCGGCAGATACTCCGTGCCGACGTCGTGACGCGCGCGCGCATCCAGCTCGAAGAACACGTGGTGCAGAACGTCGCCATCGACGTGGCGCAGGGGGCTGTCCTCCGACCACAGCCAGTGATCGTCGACGCCGGACTGCGTGAACCAGAGCGTCGGCAAGAACACGGCGGTCACGAGCGCGATGATCGCGACGCGCGGACGCCAGCCTTTCCACTTGGCGCTCATCGATGAAGCGCCGCTTCGATCTGGTGGCCGAGCGCGCTGTCGCCGCGACAGGGCTCGAGAAACGCGCGCGCCTCGTCCCTGTGTTCCAACTGCAACAGCGCGAGCGCGAGGTTGTACGCATTCGTGCACGACGGCTCGAGATCGTGAGCGCGACGAAATTCGATCTCGGCGGCGGCGGCGTGACCGGTCGCGAGCTCGACCTTGCCCGCAGCGCGGCGCGCTGGTGCGTACATCGGCATTAGCTGCGCTCCCTTGCGACCGAGCGCGAGCGCCTCGTCGGGATTCGTAGCGAGCAACAGCAGCGAGAGGTTCGACATCGCGCGCGGCTCCCCTGCATCGCTCGCTTCGCGCATCAGTGCGCGGCCACCCTCGGCGTCACCGCGTGCGAGTCGGAGCAGCGCGCCGCGCATCAGCAATCGCCCCGGGCGAACGTGCGTGAGTCCTTCGGCGACGATCTGCTCGGCACGCTCCGCGTTTCCCGTGCGATTCACTGCCTCGGCATACGCGGACCATGCCTCGCCGGCGGCGGGATTCGACTCGACCGCCCTCGCCCACAGAGATTCTCCGTCGCGCCACGAGCTCTTCGCATCGAGCGTACGCAGCGCCGCAGCGAGCACGAGAACGGCAATCAAGCCGCGGCGCGCGCGCGCCGAGGAGATCGAGGTCGCGGCGAAGGCGACAGCGAGGCAGAACCCGAGCGACGGCAGCAGCAGATAGCGATCCGCGACGATGATCATCTGCAACGGCAGCACGAGATGGCTCACCGGAAACCAACCGACGAGCCACAGCACTGCCGCAGAACGCACGATCGGCGACGGGCTCCACCTCCGACCGCGCGGTGCACACAACGCCCCGAGCACGATACCAAGGCCGAGTGTACCGAGGACGATATCGACGGCGGACGGTCCCGCCGTACTGATCGGATACGCGACGGCATTCGAGCGCAGCATCGCCGCGAGCTCGACGTAGAATCCGTGCACACCGAGCACGAGCGCCGCCCGGCCGGCAGGAGCGTGCGACGAGAGACCGACGACCTGCGAGCTCGCCGCCATCCGCAGCACCGGAATGAACGCGAGCCCGGCGCACACCCCGATCCCCGCGATACCGAGCGCAGCGCGGCGTTTTTCAGCCGGCCACCGCACGACCTCGAGACCGGCGAGTGCAGCGACCGCGAACGCAGCGTGGGCCTTGCTCCACACG
>DASYDE010000101.1:0-26741 GCA_036499725.1 Kofleriaceae bacterium | reverse complement strand
GATCTTCCTCGAGGGCGACTTGTTCTACCAGGGCGTTCGTCCCGCGGTGAACGTCGGCATCTCGGTGTCTCGCGTCGGTGGCGCCGCGCAGACCGGCATGATGAAGAAGATCGCCGGTCGCCTCCGCCTCGAGCTCGCGTCGTACCGTGAGAAGGCTGCGTTCGCGCAGTTCGGCTCCGACCTCGACAAGGCGACGCTCGCGCAGATCAACCGCGGTCAGCGCATGGTCGAGCTGCTCAAGCAGGGCCAGTTCGCACCGATGCCCGTCGAGGAGCAGGTCGTCGTCATCTACGCCGGCACCAACGGCTTCGTCGATGACTACCCGGTCGACGTTCTCGGTCGCTACGAGCAGGAGCTCATGTCGTTCATGAAGTCGCGCAAGGCGGACGTCATGTCGCAGCTCAAGTCCGTCGGCGAGCTCAAGGACGTCAAGGACGAGAACGGCAAGAAGGGCCCCGGCGCGCTCGAGAAGTCGCTCCGTGACGCGCTCACCGAGTTTGCCAAGCAGTTCTCTGTCGAGCAGAAGAAGGCGTAACTCGGATGCCGTCGCTCAAGGCAATTCGCACTCGGATCACGAGCGTCAAGAACACTCGTAAGATCACGAAGGCGATGCAGCTCGTGTCGACCGCCAAGTTGCGGCGCGCGCAGGATGCGTTGATCGCGGCGCGTCCGTACACGCAGGCGATCTCCGAGGTCGTGAGCCAGCTGTCCGCCGTTGCGGGTCCCGACTCGCACGCGCTGTTCGAGGAGCGTCCGCTCGCGAAGGCAGCGATCATCGTGATGTCGAGCGATCGCGGCCAGGCCGGCGCGTTCAACGCGAACGTCGTCAAAGGCGTGGAGCGGTACGCGGCCAACGAGCTCTCGGGCGCGTCGGAAGTGTCGCTGCGGATCATCGGTCGCAAAGGCAACCAGTACTTCAGCCGTCGCAACTCGACGATCACCAGCTTCGACCCCGCCCCGATCGGTACGACCGCTCTCGATCTCGCTCGCGAGACCGCGAACCGCGTCATCGCCGACTTCAAGGACGGCAAGGTCGACCACGTCTTCGTCGTGTACAACGAGTTCAAGAACGCCGGAACGCAGGCTGTCCGCGTGCGCCAGATCCTGCCCGTCGTTCCGGAGAAGGTCACCTCGCTGACCACCGTCGACAAGGGCGCCCACGCGGCGGCCGAGGCAACGGCGACTGACTACCTGTACGAGCCGAGCAAGCAAGTTCTGCTCGACCGGCTCGTCCCGCTCTACGTGCAGATCCTTCTGTACCGCGCGGCGCTCGAGTCCATCACGTCGTTCTTCGCGGCGCAGATGACGGCGATGCAGAACGCCACCAAGAACGCCGGAGACATGATCTCGGCGCTCACGCTCCAATTCAATCGCGCTCGCCAGGCATCGATCACCAAGGAGCTCGCCGAGATCGTCGGCGGCGCCGAGGCTTTGAAGGGTTAAGAGGAACACACCATGGCTACTGACTTTTCCCCCAACAGCATGGGCCGCGTGGTCCAGGTCATCGGTCCCGTCGTCGACGTCGCGTTCGACTCGGCAGAGCTGCCCGAGATCAACACGGCGCTCCTTCTCACCAACCCGTCTATCGACAAGCGCGAAGACAACCTGACGGTCGAGGTTGCTCAGCACCTCGGCGAGCACATGGTTCGTTGCGTCGCGATGGACACGACCGACGGTCTCATCCGCGGTCAGTCGGTGAAGAACACGAGCCAGGCGATCGCGGTGCCGGTCGGCCCGGGCGTCCTGGGTCGCATTCTCAACGTCATCGGCGAGCCGATCGACGAAGCGGGTCCGGTCAAGTTCGAGAAGAAGATGCCCATCCACCGCTCGGCCCCGCCGTTCGTGGATCAGTCGGTCGCCGTCGAGATGTTCGAGACGGGCATCAAGGTCATCGACCTTCTCGCTCCGTATCGCCGCGGTGGAAAGATCGGTCTGTTCGGTGGTGCAGGCGTCGGCAAGACGGTGCTCATCCAGGAGCTGATCAACAACGTCGCGAAGAAGTCTGGCTCGTTCTCGGTGTTCGCCGGCGTCGGCGAGCGTACCCGCGAAGGTAACGACCTCTATCACGAGCTCGCGGACGCGAAGCTGTTCGATGGCTCGAGCGTTCTCTCGAAGACCGCCATGGTGTTCGGCCAGATGAACGAGCCGCCGGGCGCACGCGCTCGCGTTGCTCTCTCGGCGCTGACGATGGCGGAGTACTTCCGCGACGTCGAGAAGCAGGATCTCCTCCTGTTCGTCGACAACATCTTCCGCTTCACGCAGGCCGGCTCGGAGATGTCCGCGCTCCTCGGTCGCATCCCGAGCGCCGTCGGTTACCAGCCGACGCTCTCCACGGAGATGGGTGGTCTCCAGGAGCGCATCACGTCGACCAAGGACGGATCGATCACCTCGGTGCAGGCGATTTACGTCCCCGCCGACGACTTGACGGATCCGGCGCCCGCGACCGCATTTGCCCACCTCGACGCGACGACGGTGCTCAACCGCGCGATCACGGAGAAGGGCATCTACCCGGCTGTCGATCCGCTCGACTCCACGTCGACCATTCTCTCGGCCGCGGTCTGCGGCGAGAAGCACTACAAGGTCGCTCGCGAAGTGCAGCGCATCCTCCAGCGCTACAAGGATCTGCAGGACATCATCGCGATTCTCGGCATGGACGAGCTGTCCGAAGACGACAAGCTCACCGTGTCGCGCGCGCGCAAGATCGAGAAGTTCTTCGGCCAACCGTTCCACGTCGCGACGACGTTCACCGGCCTCGAAGGCATCTTCTGCTCGCGCGAGGATACGGTTCGCTCGTTCGACGAGATCCTCCAGGGCAAGGCCGATGACCTCCCCGAGCAGGCGTTCGAGATGACCGGCACGATCGACGACGTCCGCGCAAAGGCCGCCGAGATCGCGAAGCGCCACTAACCATGGCGGACCTGAGCCACATCCTCGGCGTCAATCTCGTGACTCCGCGCGGCGTGATCGCTCACACCGAGGCGGATAGCGTGCAGGCGCCAGGCGAGCTCGGCGAGTTCGAGCTCCTCCCGGGACACATCCCGATGCTGACCGCGCTCAAGGCGGGCGTGCTGACGATCGGCACCAAGACGCGCTCGCGGTACGCGGTTTCTCAGGGCTACCTCCGCGTGGATCCGGCGGGCGCCGTCGAGATCCTCGTCGAGCAAGCCGTCCCCGCGAAGGACATCGACGCGGCTGCCGCAAAGAAGGATCTCGATACGGCGGAAGCAGAGCTCGCGAAGTGGGGCGACAAGCCCACCGATGGCGACTACATCAATGTTCGCCAGCGTGCCGACTGGGCGCGCGCTCGCATCGACGCGACCTCGCACTGAACGATCTCTCGCCGGTCGGCCGCCGGATGGTATCTTGCGGATGTGCGGCCACTATCCACGGATATGTCACGGGGCGATCACCGCCCGTACTTCCTGTGGGATGAGGATGTCTCCACCGACGAGCTCGCGGCCGCGTTAAAGGGGCCCGACAGCGACCACCGCGATCGCTTGTTCGGCAAGATGTTGCGCGAGGCGCGCGATCTCGACGTATGGAAGTTCGTGAAGCCAACCGACGTCGCACGGGCGTTGCCGCGCCTGCGACGGAGGGTCGGACGCCGCTACGCGTTCTGGAAGTTCCTGATCGAAGGTTGGCAGAGCGATGGACTCCTCGCCGTCTAAGCTGACTCTGTTCCAGCTCGAGACGCTTCGTGCGTTCTTCAGCCGCGAGCAGCAGTTTTTCCTGACGGGGGGCGCTGCGCTCGCGGGCTTCTACTTGAAGCATCGGCTGACCGACGACCTCGACCTATTCACCACGGATGACGACGCCTTCGGGCGAGGGCGGTACGTGCTCGAGGACGTTGCGGCTTCGCTCGGTGGCCGAGTCGAGATCAGACAACAAGCCCCGCGATTCCTTCGCGCCGTGCTCGTCCGGGGAGACGATGGCGTCGTCGTCGATCTCGTCCGCGATGGTCGGCAGCTCCACGCCGAGAAACCGGTGATCGATGAGATTCGGATCGACGCGGCAGACGAGATCCTCGTCAACAAGCTGACGACACTCATTGGCCGCGCCGAGGAGCGTGATCTCGTCGACGTCCTATTCCTCGAGAGATCAGGCCTTCGAATCGAGGACGCCCTGCCTGCCGCGTTGGACAAGGATGGTGGATGTACGCCCGCGGCGCTCGCGTGGGTCCTGTCGGAGATCTCGATCCCGCCCGAGCTCGAGCTTCCCGGCGGTGTATCAGCAGCGGAGATGCGCACCTTCGTGGACGACCTGATCGTGCGGCTCCGGCGTGCCGCCCTTCCGACGTAACCATGCCTCCAATGAAGCGCATCGCGATCGTCGTCGTGTTGGCAGGGTGCGGAGCATCGAGCGCGCCGCCTGCTCATCCAGAGCCGGAGACCGGATCCGGGTCGGGGAGCGCCGCGCCCGTGCACTCGTTCCACGAGCAAGTGCTCGCGCAGATGACGAGCTTCACGCAGCGCATGTGCGAGTGCGCGGATAAATCCTGCGCGCAGGGCGTGCTCGACGAGTTCAAGCTGTGGGGCGACGCGATGGAGAAGAACCCCGACGCCGACAAGCCGCCGCCGCCGGACCTCGCGCCCGCGTTCAACGATCTCGGTACGCGGTTCGGCGAGTGCACGATGCGCAATCTCGGCGCTGAAGATCCGAACGCGGCGAACGGTCCGCCCGCGTCGTTTCAGGACAGCGTGCTCGTCGATATGACCGCGCTCGCGGATCGCATGTGCGCGTGTACGGAGCTCGCGTGCGCGAAGGGCGTGGAGGACGAGTTCAACGCCTTCAACGCGAGGATCGCTCTGGACCCGGCAGCGAAGCAGAAGCCGACCGATGAACAGGCGGAGAAGCTGACTGCCCAGAGTTCGCGGTTCTACGACTGCTCGACGAAGATCAAGAAGCCGAAGAAGTAGGGCGCTAATAGCGCGGCGTTTGGCCGAAGTAGAAGTCATCGACAAACGCGCCGGCCATGAAAGCATTGCCGCCGATGAGGCCCTTCTTCTCGGAGATGCACAGCATCCAGCCACTCTCGTCACCGAGCGCCTGCATGTTCGCGAAGCACCAGCCACCGGCGTGCTTGCTGACGATGTACGTGGTGTAGCCACTCTGCTCGTCTCCGAGCTCGCGCTTCCCCGCCTTGGGTGTCGATCCGATCAGCATCTCCTTGGCGCGGAGCGATTTCGTCGAGCGGTCCCAGTCGATGTCGACGCGCCACAGTCCCGCCGAGGTCGCGACGTACGTCCCGCTCACAGGACTCGCGTACCCGTCACATGTGATCGCGATGATCCATCCACCCGGCACCTCGCCGAGGTCGCCGCTCGTGCAGGTCACGTTGTCCTTCGTTGTCGTTTTGTGCAGCTTGCTCCCGTCGCTGTCGGGCTCGTCGATGACGTGCTGGGCGGTGAACGTCCAGCTCGCGCCCTCGACGAAGAGCTTCGCGAACAGCTTCGGCGGGTGCGGCTTGGGAGCCGCGTGGGCGGTGAGCGTCGTGGCGAGGAGCACCGCGCAGGTCATCGGAATCTTCATCGTAGTGCCGTCTCCGTGGTGGTCGCCGGTGCGCGCGCCACGTCGAGATCGACGTCGCCGCGGATGCCGGGCACGCGGCCCGTCTTGGAACGCTGCCAGTACGTCCAATTCTTCCACGGTGCAGGAACGCGAGGACACTCGTCGGTGTAGTGCGCGAGCCAGAGCGCTTGCGTCGTCATGTCTGCGCCCGCGACGTAGTCCTTCCAGAAGTCGGGAGACGTATAGATGATCGGTTCGACGCCGACGCGCTCGCGCACGTGATCGATCCAGATCGCGATCTGCTTCGCGAGCTGCGCAGGCTTGAGGCCGCCGGTCTCCTCGACATCGATCGCCGGAGGGAGCTCGCCGGGGTCACGCGAGAGTGCGGCGATCATCGCGTCGGCCTGCGCGATCGCACTCTGATCGGGGCGAAAGTACTGGTACGCGCCGCGTGCGACGTGCGCGTCCAGCGCGTGCTGCCAGTTCGGGTGGAACTGCGGATCGCTCACGATCAGGCCATCCGAGACCCGGATGAACGCGAACCGGATCCCGGCCCGGGAGACCTTCTTCCACTCGATCTGGCCCTGGTGGTACGAGACGTCGATCCCGTCGATGGTGGGGCCGTCATGGCACTCCAACGCGACCGGGGGAGGGGTGTGCTCGGGGCCCAGGATGGCGAGCACGGCTCCGCCCAGCGCCACAGCCATGGCCACGTAGAGGACCTTGCGCACTGGAGAGCGCATCGTGTGCAGGGAACGTCGCCGCCTAGCCAAGTAATTTCACCGGGGTAAGGGGGCGGCCAGGGGGCCAACAACTGGATCCTGAGGTACCCCCACGTGGCATAATTGCCGACGCATGGTGTCGATGGCGCCACAGCTGGGCGCGTCGTTCGCTCCCGGATCGATGTTGGGGCGCTACGAGCTGCTCGCGACCATCGGGGCCGGTGGCATGGCCAGTGTGATCCTCGCGCGCCAGCGTGGACCGGCCGGCTTTGAAAAAGTCGTGGTGATCAAGATCGTTCACCCGCACATGGCGAACGACGCGGTCGCCGTGAACATGCTGCTGGACGAAGCGCGCCTGGCCGCGCAGATCGATCACCCGAACGTCGTGCACACGTACGAGCTCGGCGAGGCGTACGGGACGTTCTACATCGTCATGGAGTACCTCGCGGGCGAGTCGCTCGCGCAGGTCCAAAAAGAAGCGCGGTTGCGGCAGCAGCCGATGTCTCCGTTGCTCGCCGCGAAGATCGTCGCCGATGCAGCCGAGGGCCTGCACTTCGCGCACGAGCTCGCCGATTACAGCGGCAACCATCTCGGCATCGTCCACCGCGACGTGTCGCCGGGCAACATCGTGGTTCAGTACAACGGTGTCGTGAAGGTGGTGGACTTCGGCATCGCCAAGGCCCACGGCCGCGTGACGTCGACGCAGGAGGGCGAGCTCAAGGGCAAGTACGGCTACATGGCCCCCGAGCAGATCAAGAACGAGCCGATGGACAAGCGGAGCGACGTGTTCTCGCTCGGCGTCGTCCTGTGGGAGTCGCTCGCACAGCGCCGGCTGTTCTACGCCGACAACGTCGCCGCGACGCTGATGCAGATCCTGACGGCCGACCGCGTGCCGCCGTCGCACTTCTTCCCGCAGATCCCGCACGCGCTCGACGTCACGTGTCTGCGCGCGCTCGCGCCCAATCCGAACGATCGCTTTCAGAGCATCGCGGAGATGAAGCAGGCGATCGACGACGCCGTCTGGCAAGCCCGCATCGGTACCCGCGAGGTCGAGACGTACATGAACAACCTCTACGCGGAACGCATGTCGACGCGGAAGGGATTGCTCGCGCGCGCGACGGCAGGTGCACTGAGCCCGACCGAGCTCGAGCAACTCGGCACCGCGTTCCGCGACGGTATCCAGCTCGACAAGGCGACCTCGGCGCAGAGCCCGGCCGCGCGGCAGACCGTGATCCCGGCGCAGATGCAGCAGACGGTGATCCCGCCGCAGATGCAGCAGACAATGATTCCGTCACAGCAAGCGACGGTGATGTTCACGCCGAGCGGCCCGATGCCCGCGCTGCCGCAGAGTGGCTCGATGCCGCCGCTTCCGCCGGGCGAGTCGGGTCACATCCTCCAGTATCCGATCGGTCAGCGGCCGATGTTCTTCGACGAGAACGCCGAGTCGGAGCAAGAGCCTGTCTCGCGCCTCCGCCCGTTCATCGTCATCATCGCGATCGGCGTCGTGCTCGGCGTGATCATCGCGATGCTCGTCACGATGCGGCGCAGTCATCCGGCGACGCCAGTCGTCGCCGAGAAGCCCACGCCCAAGCCAGAGATCTCCGTCACGCCGCTCGCGCCGGATCCTGTTCCGACGCCCGTGGCGCAGCCCGCGATCACGCCCGACGCTGCGCCGGTGATGGAGGTCCCGATCGACGCGGCGCCCGTCGTCGAGCAGAAGACGCCGCCTGTCGATCCGACGCCGACGCCGATTCCGACGCCGCCGAGCGAGAAGCCGGTGCAGAAGAAGCAGCCCGTGCTGCCGTTCCAGCCGAAGGAGCCCAAAGAGCCGAAGGAACCGAAGGAAACGCCGAAGAAGGGCGATGCCGCGCAGATGGTGAAGGACGCGTCGTCGGCCTATCTCGAGGGTGACTTTGCGACGTCGGAGACGCTGTACAAGAAGGCGATCGCTGCGAACAAGAGCTACGCACCTGCGTGGCGCGGACTCGGCCTCGCGTACTCGAGCGCGGGCAAGAACAAGGCGGCCGTGTCGGCGCTCAAGAAGTATCTCGAGCTCGCGCCGAACGCGAAGGATGAAGTCGCGATCACGCAGCGCATTCGTCAGCTCGGAGGATTGTGAACGTCAGAGTCGTATCGCTCGTCGCCGTTGCTCTCGCGTCCAGCTCCGCCGTCGCGGCGCCCTCGACGACGGTGTTCCCGCTCTCCGCGCCGAACCTGCCGATCAGCATGGCGAGCGCGCCCGAGGAGCTCTCGCAGGCTCTCGCCGATGCGATCGACGGCACCGTCGCGAAGGTTCCCATCGACGATGCAGCACTCCTGCTCGAATGCGATGCCGAAGCGACGACGTGCCTCGACAAGGTCGCCCGATCGTACAAGGCCGAGCGCATCGTGTTCGGCACGATCGAGATGGTCGATCCCGACAAGTCCAAGCTCAAGGTCACGCTCACGCGCTTCGAGCCAGGACCGGATCGCCAGCAGCGCACGTACAACGTCGAGGGCAATGTCGACCAGATGGCGAAGCAGCTCGTGAAGCTGTCGCGCTCCCTGTTCGGTGGCGCCGAGGCGACGCCCGACGAGCCCAAGGGCGAGGGTGATGGCCCCGATCTCGGCGACGACAAGGTCCCGGAGAAGAGCGGCGCGATCACGCCGACCACGTGGGGCATCCTCGGCAGCGGTGTCGTCGTCGCGGCGGTCGGGGGTGGCTTTCTCTATTCGTCCTACAGCATCCAGAGCGACGTGAATTCGTTCAACCCCAAGACAGACGCGGACTTCACGCGTCTCACCGCGCTCCAGGACAAGGGTAGTCAGCGCCGTCTCATCGGCGGTGTGCTGACCACCGTCGGTGCGGCCGCGATCATCTACGGCGTCGTGCGCGCGATCTCGGAGCACTCGTCGGCGTCCGCCGAGGCAGCCACGGTGAGCCACTTCGCGCCAATGCCCACGCAGGGTGGTGGAGGCCTCGTGTTCACGATGGAGCTCCCATGATCCGGTTCGCGTTCGCCGCCGCGCTTCTCGCCGGATGTTTCCCGCATCCGTCGGACAACTACGAGTGCTCTCTCGACACGGAGTGCACATCGGATCGCTTCTGCGGACCCGCCGGCTTCTGCCTCGTCGGCGCACGCGACGACGGCGGCACTGACAGTGGCAGCGGCAGCGGCAGCCTCTGCATGCAGTTTCCCGCGCGCCACTTCGACGCCTGCATGATCCCCGAGCCGACGGATCCGCTGAACCTCTCGATGGCGGGCGAGTACAAGTACGACACCGGCTCCGGCATGTTGACCGACCCGGGCAACAACATGACGACGCCGCTGAACAAGATGGTCGGCGACTTCCGCGTGCTGTCGGTGAAGGGCCTGTCGATCGCAGCAGGCGCGACGCTGCGCGTGACCGGCACCGCGCCATTCGTCGTCGCATCGTGGGAGGCGATCGACATCGCGGGCACCGTCGACATCTCGAGCGTGGCTCTCGTTCGCGGCGCGGGCTCGAGCCCCTCCACATGCACCGCGCGTGCAGCCGCATCCGGAACCGCGCATGGCCAAGGCGGCGACGGTGCGGGCGGTGGCGGCAACGCGACGGCGGGTGGCCGCGGCGGCCTGGGCGGTACGGGCAACAATGGTGCGAGCGCGAACACCGGTAACGGCGCAGGTCTTGGCGGCACGGCGCTCGCCACTCTCCCTCTTCTCGCCGGCGGTTGCGACGGTGCGAAGGGCGCGGCGGGCAGCACCATGGGCGGCGTCGGAGGTTTCGGAGGCGGCGCGCTGCAGCTCACGGCGCGCACGGCGATCACGATCCAATCGAGCGGTCGCATCAACGCGGGCGGCGGGGGCGGTCAATTCGGCGTGACGAGCACCACCGGCGGTGGCGGCGGCGGCGGTGGTGCGGGAGGCATGATCGGCCTCGAAGCACCGACGGTGACGACGATGGCCGGCGCGATCCTCGCGGCGAACGGTGGCGGCGGTGGTCAAGGTGGTGGCGGCGCGGCGGGAACCGCGGGTCAAGACGCGCAGGTCTCGGCAACGGCCGCGGCCGGTGGCACTGGCGGCGCAGGCGGCGTCGGTGGAGCAGGCAGCACGACGGCGGCCGGTGGCGATGGTCATGAGGATGGCGCGGGCGCAGGCGCGGGCGGCGGTGGTGCGGGCTACATCGCGATCAAGGGCACGCACACGGCGGGCGCGACGTACTCGCCGTCGATCACGGTGGTCCCGTAGCGCCAACGAGGTCGCACTGATCGAGGCGTATGCGTCACCGCTGCCTGCGCCAGTACCCGGGTTCGCGGCTTGTGTGCGCGATCGCGATGATCAGGATCTCGTCCGCGAGTTCCGCGTAGACGATGGTGAACGGAAACCTGTCCATGACGAACCGCCGCACCCCGAGGCCGTAATCGGACGCCTGCCACGCGTGAGGGTTCTGCGCGACCAAGGCGACGGCCGCACGGACCGCGGCCAAGAGCTCGAAGCCGAGACCGTCGCGGCGCAGCTCGTAGCGCGCCACCTCATCGATCAGCTCTTCATCCGCGGCGTCCTCGTATCGGACCGCCTTCATCCGCGGTCACGCGACGCGCGGATCGCCTCGACGCGAGCCTCCGCGTCCGCGTAGACCTCATCGGCGGTTCGACCGGCTGGCTCCCCCCGGGCGATACGCGCACGGGCGCGCTCGAGGCGTCGCTCGATCTCCTCGTTCCACAGGCGTGCGACCTCCTCGGGTGGCAAGGAGGAATGACCGCCCTCGTCGAGGGACCGCTGAAGGGCGCTGGCGAGGTTCGCGCGCTCGTCGGCCGTCAGCCGGAGAGCCTGTTCGAGGATCGCTTCGGCCTGGGCGCTCATGCCCCAAGGATAGCGCAGAACATCCCATCTGAACCTCCTGACTCCGCGCACGTCCAAGGGTGGAGATACGCTCGCTAGTTCGGCCAAGTACTCGCGCTCGTCTACGGTTCCCGTGAGGGTGGCCGTGCACGTGCAGGTGAACGATTATCGTGGCCGTGGTTTGTAGCCCCTTGATCGATCGGTACGTCATCGATCACGGAGCTACGAATCACGGCCACGTGGGAGTTCACGTGCACGTGCACGTCAACCTTCACGGCAGCGATCACGTAGACGCTGACGAGACTAGATATGCGCGGTCTCGTGGGTGCGCCGCGAGTGGTGTGGGCAAGCCCAAGGGTGTCGCCGAAAAAATGTCTTCGTGTCCTCGTGCCTTCGTGGCTCTGGGATGACGCATCGCCCCCGCCTTCGGATTGCGGGGCTCGAGCACCGAGAGCGGTAGGTCAGGGCTTGTAGCCAATGCGCGCGGGCACGGTCGCCTTGGCGCCGACGCCGACGGTGACCTTCAGCGTCTTGGTGCCCAGCGTCGGGTGCCACGCCTCGAGCTCGTACGTGCCCGGCTTCAGGCCGTCGATCGTGAACGTGCCGTCCTCGCCCGTGACCGCGAAGTACGGATGGTCCTGCACGACCGCGTACGCGTGCATCCACGCGTGCACGTTGCACACGATATCGATGACGTCGCCGGCCTGCGCCGTCGTCTCGAACGTCAGGTCGGGGCCGTTGGGCTGGTGCGGCTTGTTGAACAGCGGCTTGCCCGCGATCTGACCGTTGACGTTGTGAAACGTGCCGTCGCTGTTCTTCACGACGAGCTTCTGGCCCGGCTGCATACCGACGACGTGCGGGATGTACTGGCAGCCCTTCTGGTCGAGGACGATCGGCGTCGTCGGCGCGGTGGTCTTGCCCATCGTGCCGTTCTTCACGCGGACGAGGACGTCCTTGAGCTTGCCCTTGGTGACGATCACGTCGTCGGAGAGCTGCTTGGTCTTGGCGCAGTAGGGGTCGGTGTCGCGGACGACCTCGGTGCGCTCGGGGCCCTGGCCCTCGTAGATGACCGTGCCCTTGATCGTGCCTGCGAAAGCGGGAGCACCGAGGACAGCGACGGCAGGGACGAGCAACAGAGCACGCATCGCGGGTATCATGGCTCGGTGGCGGAGCCGGTCAAGCTCGGAAGCATGGATGCGGTGCCGCCAGCGCTCCGTTATCAGCTGCGCGATGCGTTGAGCCTGATCGCGGACGGCGAGCTCGGTGGGGTGGGGCGGACGCGATGGGAGCGCGTCGTGACCGACGGTGGCGCGTGGGTCGGCGCGGATCCGTCGCTCGCGGAGATCGGGTACTGGATGATCGACGGCAAGCACGGTGCGGAGCTGCGCACCAAGGGCTGCCAGTGGCTGAGCTTCTTCCCGTCCGTCGAGACGGTGAAGCGCCTCGCGGCCGTGCTCGCGGATGCGGGGACGCCAGCGCCGGTGCGCGATGCGGCGATCGCGACGCTCGGTGATCGACAGGTGCGCCAGCGTCACGCGTCGACGCTATGGACGGTCGAGACGGTGCAGGCCGCCGACGAGGTGCTCGCGAAGCTGGCTGATGCGGCGACGGCGGAGGGCAAGATTGCGAGCGACGCGCTGCCGATCGCGCTGCGCGCCGTGCAAACGGATCTGGTCGCGGCGATCTTCGCAAAGGCGCCCGGGCTGTGGGGCAATGCGCTCGAGGCGTTCGCGACGGCGCCGCTCGCGCGCGTGCTGTTCGTGTCGCTGCCCGACATCGCGCCGCAGCACCGGTTGCGCGTGTTGCGGTTGATCGGTGCGACGCTCGGCGAGGAGGCCGTGCCGTTGCTGATCGCGCGCGCGCGGGATGCGGCGATCGGCGAGCGCTTGGAGATGCTATTCCTCGCGCTCACGTTCGGCGGCGAGAAGCATCTGCCGCGGCTCGAGGAGACGTTGCAGGACATGCGCATCGTCGATCACCTGCGCAAGCGAGCGCGGTGGCACGTGCAGAACAAAGGCGTCGTGCCGACGGTGCGTGGTCTGCGGGTCGCGCGCACGACGGCGCTGATGAAGCCGAGCGAGCGGGCACAGAAGTGCGGGCAGGCGGCGGATGACCTCGGCGCGCTCACCAAGTTCGAGCGTCACCCCGAGGCGTACCTCTATCAGATGTGGGGCTGGATGGTGCTCGGCGCGAAGGACCCGTCGCGGGCGCGCGAGCTCGTCGGCGCGCATCCCGAATCGCAGGGCCAGGTCCGCGATCTCTATCTCGAGGAGCTCGCGCGGCGCGGTCGCATCCAGCAGCTCGCAGCAGCGGCGCAGGGCGCGACGGGTGCGGATATCGGCGCGCTGTGGCTCGCGATCTGCGGACGGCCATTCGCAGCGCTCGAGCTCGCGGCGACGGCGCGACTGCACACGCCCGAGCTGGTGTGCGCCCGCGCGCTCGCGTCGTATCGCGCGGGGCGCCCCGATCTCGCGCAGCGGATCCTCGCCGAGGACATGCCGCCGTCGGAGATCACGGACCTCACGGAGCTGCCGCCGTTCCCGGGGCCGCACGAGGCGTGGATGATCGAGAGAGCACCGACGGCACGGCCGGCGATCGCTGCGCTCGCCGCGGGGATCAACGGGGTTCTCGCGCTCGGTGAGCCCGCTCCTCTCGACGGAGAACCCGATCGCGCGTCACTCGAGCCAGTCGATGCCGTCGTGCGTCGCCTGGGGCGTGGCTTTCCTGGATCGACGGTCTACATCGCGGGTGAGCTCCTGGTCCGCGACCGCGCGCTGATCGAGAAGTCCGTCGTCGCCGCGGGAGCACGCCTCGTGTCGGGACCGTTCCCGGGCACGGACTACTACGTGTTCGGTGATGTGGTCCCGGTGCAGATCATCGCGCAGCTCGAACGCCAGGGCGCGCGCCGGATCCGCGACGGCGAGCTGGAGGGCGTCTAGATGCCGGCGCTGCGCAAACCGCACCGCGTGGGCGTCCTGCTGCCGCAGCTGACCATCGAAGGCAGTGACGCGGCGTACGCGCCCGAAGCTGCGCTCGTGCTGTGGCTCGCGGTGATCGAAGCGCTGCAGCGGCATCCGATGATCGCGGTGTACGACCCCGAGTCGACGCCGCTCGTGAACGACGAGGGCCACTTCGCGCCGGACCACGCGACGGTCGGTGCGACGCCGAGCGACAACTTCTATGCGTTCGCGCGCCGCGACGAGGTGCTGTGGCTCGAGGCGGTGTTGCCGAAGGGCGCCGTGCGCCTGCACGTGATCGCGCGCGATGGCGCCAAGAGCTCGTTCGATGCGCTCGGGCGTAACTTCGGTGATCAGGTCGATCAAGCGATCAGCTCGTGGCTCAACGCGCGCAAGCTCGGCGCGTTGCCCAAGAAGGTCGCGGCCGCTGCGGCCGAGGATCTGATCGCGGTGACCAAGCCGATCGCTGCGCTCCTCGTCGAGCAGGCCGGCAGGTGGGCCACGCCGATCAGCGCGAGTACCGACGACGATCATGGCGATGCGCCAGAGGATGACGACGACGCGCCAGAGGATGACGACGACAAACTCCCGCCCTCGCCGCCGACCGTCGAGATCGTGACGCGCTCGCGGCCCGGCGTGGGACGCGCGGCGATCAATCGCATGCCGACGAACACATTCCGCGTGGCGGCGCTGCGCGTGGTGGAGCTCGCGCTCGGCGAAGATCTCGGTGATCTGATCCTCGCCGTCGACGCGGAGCACCCACAGGCGCTGTTCGCGCGCTTCGAGCAGCGCGTGCAGGGCGGCATCCGCGACTTCGCGCTGTTGCGGCGCGTGATCGCTGCGGCTCCGTGCTGGGCGCGCCCGTACGCGGAGCTCGCGCGACCGACGGAGGATCCCGAGAAGCCGGGCACGCCGAGCGAGCTGGAGACCGTCGCGGGCGCAGGCATCGCGGCGCTGTGCCGGCCGCAAAACCTCCGCGTCATCGAGCGTGTCGCGGCGTTGCTCGCCGACTCGCGCCTGGGCGACGAAGGCGTGCGTCTCCTCGAACGCGCACTCACCACGCTCGGCGACGACTCGTCCGCCCATCTCGCGCTCCTGGAGCAGCTGCGCGAGTCCGATCGCGAAGGCGCGTGGCTCGCTCAAGCGCGCATCAGTGCCCGGCAGCACGGCTGCCCGATGGACGTGGGCGCGTACTGGTATCCCGATCAGATCATGATCGACCTCGCACTCTCCGATGCGTTCGTTGCCGTCGGACGTCTCGACGAGGCGATCGCACTGCGCGCGAATCGCATCGAGGGACACGAAGCGACGTGGCCGCGACATACGCGCATCCTTACGAACTGGCGCAAGAACCCCCGCTTTGTCGCGTGGTCGTTCGCACGCGAAGGCTCGTTCCGCGGTGAACCCGAGCGTGCCGTCGAGGGCTTTGGTCGCGTCGAGCCTGGCGATGCCGTCGATGTCGCGCTGTTGATCGACGCGCTCGTCGCGACGGGCAAAGAGGACGAGGTCGCGTTCGCATGGGCTCAGCACGGGCTAGGCCGTGGCTACACGGGTGCCGTCGCGCGACTCGCAGCAGCGCGCGGACTGTTCGCAGCGAACGAGTGGCGGCGCGGTCTGGAAGAGCTCTGGCGCGTGGAGCTGGCGGAGCCAGGGCGCGACGAGCAGGTCGCGATCTCGCGCTGCGGGCGCATGCTCTCGTGCGCGCCTCTCGATGTTCTCGAAGCGGCGATCGGCGAGCGTGTCGCGCTGGGAGCGACCTCACTCGCACGACGCATGGCGCGCGACATCGCGGACTTCGCGCACAAGGCCGCGACCAGCAGCGTGATCACGCGCGCGCTCGGCAAGCAGGCGAAGACGGAGATGGACCCCACGTCGCTCGACGGGTTTGCCGCGACGACAGCGAGCAAGCGCGCGATCGATGCGCTGTTCACGGAGGTCGCACCGATCAACAAGCTCCACGCGACCGACGACGACGTGGCCAAGGGCGATCGCCTCGTGAATCGCTGGCTCGAAGTCGCGATGACAGGCGCATCCGAGGAGCAACCGGAGTCGCTCGCGCAGGCCGCCGCGTACACCGCCGCTCACGCCCTCGGTCGCTATCTCGCGCTGACGACAGGCGTCGCCACATCGCTCGCGGGCGCGCTGCGGACCGTCGCTGCGGAGGCGCTCGCGCTGGTGCGCCGTCACCGCACGTCACTCGCAGATCGCGATGCGCGCGCGCTGTTGCGCGTCGTCGAGCCGCTGCTGCGGCGCGTGGATCGCTGGGTCGGGAGCAACTGGCTCGGCACCGTCGAGCGGAGCCTCGGCCTCGACGAGCGCGCGGCCGGTGACATCGCGGGCTTCGCGGCGGACTACGGCGTGATCGTCTCGCGCGCGCTCGGCCCGGAAGAGTCGGCCGTGCTCGCGACGTCGGTCGCACGCCTGCACCGCGAGCACCCGAACAACTGGGCAGCCGCCGTCGTCGCCCAGGCCACGCAGCTCGCACTGCACACGGGTTACCTCGGCGCGGTCGAGTGGGCCGACGCTGTCGTCGCGCAGCTCGCCGCCAAAGAGCTCGAGCTCGACGACGGGATCGACGAGCTGCTCACGACTTGCTACCTCGCCGAAGAGATCCATCCCGGTCCCGCGGTCCACGCCGCGCGCGTGTTGCTCGATGCGGGGCGCGGCTCGGCGGCTCTCTCGGTGCTCGCAGCCGGCCTGCCCGCCGCGCGCAAGGAATGGCGCGATCGCAACGTGCCCGCTCTCGAAGCAGCGTGGACCAAGCTCAACCTCGACGTGTCGTTCGACTTTGCGAAGGGAGCGGCGCAGATGTTCCAGTCGCTCCAGGGAAGCGATCCGGTGCGTGCAGAGCGCATCGGTCGCTGGCTGATCGCATACGACCCGACCAACGCAGAAGCGCACCGCAACCTCGGGCTCGCTCTCGCGATGCAGGGCAAGGCCGCCGATGCGCTGGTGCACCTCATGCGCGCGACGCCGGAACAAGCGACGCAGATCGTCTCCGGCGTTCTCCACCAGGCGCAGCACACGGCCGCCGCGATGACTCTCCTCGACTACGCGAGCCGCTGGTACGTGCGCGCGGAGCAGTGGCTCACGTTCGGCGGCATCGCGTACGCCGCGATGGATAACCCGCGTACGGTGCGCGCGTATCGGCTCGCGTGGCAGCTCGATCCGGACGCGTACGATGCATCGCAGCTCAACGCGTATGCAGGTGTTCTCGACGAGGTCGGCGACTACGTCACGTGCGAGCTGATCGCGAAGAAGCTGATCACCGTCGCTGGTGACGACATCATGTGGAAGACGAACGGGTGGAATCACCTGGCGTGCGCGTACATCGGACTCGGCAAGTTCGACGAGGCCGTCGCGCTCGCAACGGACGCTCTCGCACAGAATCCGCTGCCGGACAATGCGGGCCCATTCACGCAGACGCTCGAGCGCGCGAAGACAAAGACACAAACCACACCGCCGGCGGCGCAGGACAGCGGTCGCGCGACGAACGCCTGGCGCACGCGCCGCGAGACTCTCGAGCAGAGCCGCTATCGATACGGGTCGGAGAACGCGGTCGCCGTCACTCCCCGCGCGCTTGCCGCTGCAACCACAGCGCTCGCTGATACAGCGGCCATCGCGACATTGGACGCCTGTGTCGTGCGCGCGATCGCGTTGCAGATTCGCGAGCAAGCCTACTTCGCGCGCGATCCCGTGCCCGTGCTCGGCGATCGCATGACGCGCGACGCGTTCTACACGGAGTTCCGCGCCCGCGGCGGTGTCGTCCTCGGCGAGGCTGCGCCGCCGCCCGCGCCGTTCAAGGACCGCACCGTGATTCCCGGCTCACCGATCGCGCGCATCAGCGACTACGTCGCACTCCTCCGCGATCTGGCGACGCTCGCGCCCAAGGAGGCGATTGCCCAGTTCGCCCTCGACGATGCGAGCTACCTCGAGGTGGCCCGAGCGTGGGCTAGCGCACTAGAGGCGGATGCCACACTCGCACCTACCATCGCCGCCGGACTCGCGAAGAAGTAAGCGCGCGCGTACCATGGGGACGATGCTCCGGACGTCATGTGTCCTCGTGGTGCCGCTGCTCGGAGCGTGCGGCTTCACCGCGGGCGGAGCTGCGCAAGCAGACGACGTTGTCGGTGACGATGCAGGACCGGATGCGCACGGCGTCGATCCTGATGCGATGCCCGACGCGCCCGGTCCGATCTGCCTCGGTACGAAGCCGCACGTGTGCATGGACGCCGTGCCCGCACCGATCACGCTCACCACGGCGATCGACACGAATTCGCCGAGCGCGTGTGCGACGACGGCGATGAATACCGCGGCGGGGTTCTGTGTCATCGCGGCCTCGACGATCACGATCCCGTTCGGCACCACGCTCACCGTCACCGGCAACAAACCGGTCGTGCTGTTCGCACCGAGCGGCATCACCGTCGCGGGCGTCCTCGACGTTTCGAGTCACGTGAACCTGACGCCGGGCGCGGGCGCGGGCTCCGTTACGTGCGGAGCGGGTACACTTCCTGGCGACGGCGGCGGCGGTCAAGGCGGGAGCTTCGGCGGTTCGGGTGGAAACGGCGGCACCGGGCGCACGGGTGCGGGCTCCGCCGGAGTGGCCGCCCCCGTCATCGCCTTCACGATGCTACGAGCGGGCTGCGGGGGCGCACCTGGCGGCGGCTCCGACGGTGGTCTCCCCGGGTTGGGTGGTGGTGCGGCGTCTCTCGTCGCGGGCAGCATCAACGTCACAGGCGCGATTTTCGCGATCGGTGCGCCCGGCAAAGGCGGACTCATGTCGGCGTCGGGCGGCGGTGGTGGTGGATCGGGCGGCACGATCGTTCTCGACGCGGCGACGATCACGCTCGGCGGCGCGGCTGTCCTGCTCGCGCAAGGTGGCGGTGGTGGCGAGGGCAGCGGTATGAACATGACGGCCGGCGCGACGGGCAACGAAGCGGTCTTTGCCAACGTAGCTGCCCTCGGCGGCTCAGGGTTCTCGACCGTCGGTGGCGACGGTGGCGCGGGATCGACGAACGCTGGCGGCATGACCGCGATCAACGGGAGCACGGGTGGCGGCGGTGGCGGCGGTGGTGGCTCGGGCGTGATCGGCTACACGTCGACGGCCGCGCCCACGGGCGGCATGGTCTCGCCGCCGTTTACGGGTCTGTAGTCGCTGGTACCGGCGATAGCGCGCACACACAGCTCACCGGTGCGAGGTCGAACGGACCGTGGCCATGCAGGTTCGGTTGGCACGCGGTGCACTCGCGATCGTACTCGCCGCCGCCGCCGCGGAGCGCGATCGCGTACACGGTCCTGATGCCTGCGGGCGGATGAATCGCGTCGGGAATCTTGTCGTCGGAGAACGTCGTCACCATCGCGTCCTTGGGCGGCGCGGGCGGCTTGGTCGTCGTCCAGATCGTCGGCTGACCGTTGTCGATCTGATGCCACTGACCCCAATGCAGACCGAACACGGTGCCGAGCTTCTTGGACACGACCGTCTGCTTTTCGCCGCTGAGGATCAGCTGCGCGTCGGCGAACGGCGTGCCTTTGACGAGCGGCGCAGCGGCAGTGCACTGATCTGGATCGCCAAGATCGCACCCGCGCAGAAACGACAGCAGCGCTTGCTGGCGTCGATAGTCCGACGGTTCGTCGCCGTCTTTCTCGGGCGTGAGTGCGATGCGACCGGCACCCGAACACGCAGACACGATCTCCATGTGGCAATCCATCTCGAGCGCGATCCCGATCGCACCCATCGAGTCCATCTCGGTGCCTGGCTTCCTCGCTTCGATGGCGAGATCAGCAGCGCGAATGCAGGCGTCGTCCTCGTGGTTGTCGCACGCCTTCAGAAACATCCGCGCCGCCTTTGGCTTGTCGGTCGCTGCGAGCGCGGCCGCGTTCTCCTGACAGTGAAAGCCCTGCTCGCATTCCTTCACCGGGTCGCGCTTCTCGGGCTCCGGTCGTAACCACGGCGTCATGTGCTCGAGCAGCTCGAGGCCTGCTTCCTTGCACGAGCCCTGCAGGATTCCTGCTGCGACGTCACTCTCCGACGGACCGTGGCTGTCGAGAGAGAAGCCGTACGTGCTGTAGTCGAACTGGATATCGTCGGGCGGCGTGATGTCGACGTGCACCTTCTTACCGAGAAACTCGATGTCGCCCGAGATCCCGATGCCCTGATAGACGGTCGGCGAATTCGGGAGCTGAAAGCCCGAGCCATGCGGCGAGACGGTTCCGGTGAACGTCAGCGTGTTGCTCGCGTCCTTCCAGCTCGTCGACGTGAACGTGACGACGTCGGGGCCGAGCGCATCTTTGAACGCGTCGGTGAACCCTTTCGCGCACCCCGTCTCGGAGGCGTAGCTCTCGCCGAGGCCGCCCTCGAGCTTGAATCGAGACTCGATCTTCACGTCGGTCTTGCCGTCGTCGAGCTGGTCATCGAACAGCTTGTCGAACGCCTTGCCGACGATCTTGCGCGCCTTGTCCTGGCGAACCGCGAGCTCTTTTGACGACTCCGGCCGCGTGAAGCGCTTGAACAGCTTCCAGCCGACCGCGCACGCAGCGACGATCAGCGCGACCTTCACGACGGTGCGAAATCCCGCGCGCTGGTAGAACGGCGGCTTCGCGTTGGCGACGGTGGCCGATGGAAGCTCGCTCATGGCGAGCAGCTTAAGTCAGATCAGCGCCGTTACACGCGGGAGTCGAGTCCCCTGGCTACCGTTTGCAATAGGTGGAGATGGCTACTTGTTCAGCAAGCGTTCCGCGTCCTTCGCGAACTGGCCCTTCGGGTACGTGTCCAGATAGTCGCGGAGGAGCGCGTCCGCCTTGTAGCCAGCGTCGGGCCGGTCGATCGCGAGCTGCGCGGCGGCGAACAGTGCCTGCTCCGCCTGCGGCGTGCTCGCGAAGTCGCGAACGACGGCGAGGTACTTGTCGATCGCGGTCTTCGTGTGGCGTTCGGCCAGATCCGCTTCGGCTGCCAGGATGCCGAGCTCTGCGAGCGTGCGCTTCGAGCTGGGATGCGCCGTGAGCGACGCCGCGATCATCTCGCGCGCCTTGTCGACCGCGCCGGAACGGATCGCCTTGCGAATGATCGACGCGTCGAACGCAGGCACGTGCGGTGGGATGACAGGAGCGGCATCCACGACACCCGCGTCTTCCACGACGACAAGCGCCGGCCAGCGCTCGCCCGCATGGAGCGTGACCGGCTCGCCGGTCGTGGGCGCGACGTACAGCTCGCCTTCCTGCACCTCGATGACGGTCTCGCTCGCGTAGCGGCCGATCACGAACTGCGAGCTACCGACGATCCGCACTTCCGGCGTCGTGATCTCGATCGGGGTCGCGGCGCGCACCGTGAGCTTTCCGTGGTCGAGCCGCACCTTCCTCGCCTCGCGCACGTAGCTCGTATCCGCGCTCGCCACGACCTGGACCTCGTCGGCCGGCGGAGGCGGCGTGACAACGGCGGCATCGTGGACGATCGCGACCTGCTGATCGACGTGAGGCTCCTTGCGCAGGAACACGAGGAGAACGGCGGCCGCGGCGAGCGCAGTGCCGATCGCGATCCAGGGCCACACGCGCCGCGCTTCGCGAGCGGGCGTAGCGAGACCACGCGTGATCGCGGCCTGGATCTCCACGTCACGCACCGAGCCCGTCGGCGGTGGTGCCGCATCGGCGATCTGATCGAGCTGATCGCGCAGGTCGCTCATGCGGCCTTCCCGAGCGCGGCGTGGAACTTTTTCCGGCCGTAGTAGAGGCGCAGACGCGTCGTCGACTTCGCCGCGTTCATCATCTTCGCGATTTCTTCGACGGAGTGGCCGTACGCCGTCGCGAGCACGAACGCCGTGCGTTGCTCGGGCGACAGCGTCGCGAGCGCGCGTTCGACGGCAACGAGCTCGGCGCGCGACTCGAGCTGCGCAGCAGTGTCGGGCCCGCGCGCGTCATCGATCGCGGCCTGACCATCGTCGATCGTGCGTTCGGAGCGCACGCGCTTGCTGCGGAAGTGCGTCTTCGCGACGTTCACGCAGATGCCTCCGATCCACGTGGACAGCTCGCTGTCGCCGCGGAAGTTCGGGAGGCCCTGGACGATGGAGAGCAACACGTGCTGGCGCAGGTCGTCGAGGTCGGGAGACCGACCGACGAGGTGAACCAGCATGCGGTGGATTTGCTCATAGTGGTGGTCCAGGAGCGTCGAGAGGGCTTGGCGGTCCCCGCTGCGAGCGCGTGCGACGATTTCAGGGTCCAGTACCGGGTGAGTAGCGGCACGCACCACGACGGCTAAAACCAAATTTGGGCGCGTACATCCCAGCGAAAGCGCACGAGACTCGCGTGATACAGCGGCGTATCTCCGAGGGAAATGTCGACGGAGTGGGTGGCCAGGTCGAGTGTGGGTCCGACGAGCACGTACAGCGGCCCCGCCACGCGGACGGCCAGGTGAGGGTCGAACGACAGGATGGGCGTCCACTCGCGGTCGCTCATCGCGGCAGCACCCGTGACGCGGTCCGCGGAGGACCCGACGGAGAGCACGCCGACATCGACCTCGCTGATGATGGCGAGCCGACCGCCGAGCGGAAACGTCATGCGTCCACCGACGAGCGCGCCGAACATGCGCGCGGTTCCTGACCCACCGGGCGCGTCTGCGTCCTGGGCCGCGCTCGCGAGGAGCGAGCCGCCAAGGGAGACTGTCTTCCCGAACCAGGCGCCGAGGACCAACGAGCTCGTGCGCCGCGCTTTGCTCCCGCTCGCGACACCCGTGGCTCCGAGCTCGACCGCGACAGGAGTCCTGGTGTCGACGTGACGAGGCGGCGGGACGACACCGGGAAGCGCGGGGAGGGGCGTGGGCGCGGGGGGTGGCGGAGCGGGCGGCGCAGGGAGCGTGCGCAACAGGCTCGCGACCTTGAGCGCGGCGACGCGATAGACGAACGCGGGCTGGTCCTTCGGGATGTCGACGGTGGACGTCTCGACCGCACCGCAGCCCTTCTCGGCCGTCGCGACAGAGAGCTGGATCGTCGTCGCCGTCCAGCGGGCCCAGACCGCGGTTTGCGTGGGCGCGACGAGCAGGCTCGCGCACACGGCGTCGTCGGTCATGACGGGCACGAGACGCACGCTGACCTGCGCGTTCACGACGTAGGTCTCGAGTGCGGTCGTGAAGCGCGCGCCATCAAAGGCAGGCGGAGCGTCGACGAGCGCCATCGGGACGGCGGGCAGGGGATCAGCGCTCGCGCGAGCGGTCAGGCACGCGACGGCCACGATCGCCATTCCTGCGATACGCGTGACACCCACGCGGTCACGGTACACGAGGCGGCGGTGATAATCTGCGATCGACCGTGCGGAGCGTCGTCGTCCTTCTCGTCTGCGTCGGGTGCAACGCGGTCGACGTCGATCTGCTCGCACAGACGGCGAGCCCGTGCGACCTCGGCGAGGTGGGCGCGGCGGTGGATGTCACGCCGCCCGACGTCGTCGCGATGGCGCCCGACCCCGGCGTGCGCGGGCTCGTGATGGATCCGTTCGACGCGTCCGTGTTCTACGCGAGCACGCACGAGCAGGGCGTGTGGCGGACCGCCAACTGCGGCGCGACGTGGGAGCACACGAACAACGGCATCAACGCGCCCGCGATCGAAAACTCCGAGCCGATCGATTTCGCGATCGATCCGGTCGTGCCCGACACGCTCTACATCTCGCCGCGGTTTGGCGGGAACAGCATCTGGTGGAGCACGAACGCGGGCGTCAGCTGGGACAACATCGTTCCGACCGACGTCGCGATGCAGGTCATCGACGGTGATCGACCCGACGTCGCGTTCATCGGCGTGGATCCGGCGAAGGCGCACCACATCTTCGCGACATCGATGGTTGCCTGGCGCAACGCGGGCAGTGACAGCGGCGTGCTCGAAGGCGAGCTCGTCGACGACACGTGGCAATGGAAAGTGCATGCGCCCGCCGTCGGTATGGGTGTCATGCAGTACATCCAGGTGCTCGACGCGAAGACGTGGTTGCTCACATCCAACCGCACGCCCGTCGGCGAAGGCACGTGGGTCACGCACGATGGCGGCGTGTCCTTCCAGCGTGTCGACGACGCCGAGGCCGCGAGCGCGTGGCAGTTCTATCAATCGCCCGACGGCACGATGTACCGCCCGTACCAGGATGGCTTGCTGCGCTCCGGCGACGGCGGCGCCACGTGGGTCGATGTCTTCGCGGGCCTCGGCCTCGGCGGCACGGAGGCGATCATCGGCGACGGCACCACCCTCTACGCGAGCTCCAGCATCCCCGACGGTGATTCGGCGAAGCGGCTGTTCACGGCGCCGGAGACGCCTGGCGATCGCGGCTGGGTGCCACTCGGCGAGCCGACGACAGGCTCCGTGTGGAAGTTCCTGCGCGACGGTAAGCGCGACGTGCTCTACACGCTGAACCCGTTCCAGGGCATCGAGCGGCAGCGAATGCGCTAGGTCGAGGTCATGCCGCCGTCGACGACGAGCGTCTGGCCCGTCGTGAACGAAGCGGCATCCGAGAGCAGATAGACCGCGGCGCCGGCGAGCTCGGACGGCTGCGCGTGGCGAGCGAGAGGCGTGCGCTTCACGACGTACTCGCGCAGCTGCGGATTGTTCACGATCGTCGCCGCGAACTTGGTTTCGACGAGACCGGGCGCGATCGCGTTGACGCGGATGTTGTTGCCGCCGAGCTCGAACGCGAGCGTCTGCGTGAGGCTGATGACAGCGGCCTTCGTCGCGCCGTAGATGCCTTGCATCGGGGCTGCGCGCGTGCCGGCGACGCTCGCCATGTTGACGATCGAGCCACCGCCACCGCGCTGACGGGCGTGCTTCACGAAAGCGCGCGCACCGTAGAGATACCCGCGCACGTTCACTTCGATCGTCTTGTCGATCGCGGAGTCGGGCGTGTCGATGAGCGGACCGAAGTACGGGTTGGTCGCGGCGTTGTTGACCCAGCCGTCGATGCGACCGAACTTCTCGATCACCTTCGCGGCGAGCGCATCGACTTCCTCGGCCTTGCCGGTGTGGCAGGCGACCGCGATGGCGTGCTCGCCGAGATCCGCGGCGACCTTGTCGAGGTCCGCTTGCTTGCGCGAGGCCAGCGCGACCTTTGCTCCAGCGTCCACGCACGCGCGCGCGATGGCTTCACCGATGCCACGGCTCGCGCCGGTGATGACGATGACCTTGTCCTTCAGCATGCGCCGAAGGTACCGCCGGGACTATTTGGCGTCGTCGGGCAGCGCGACTTTGTTCGCGGCGAGCGTCTTGCGAACGACGCCCCAGACCGCGCCCGCGTCGGTCGTGACGTCGTCCCAGCGGCCGGGGAAGCGCCCACAGAACGACGTCTTCAAGATCTCGGGCAGCGCGCGCTTGCCGTCGTCGGCGAACATCGGATGCGCGAGGTACACGCAGACCTCGTCGGTGGCGCGGACGGACAGCGAGCCGGGCAGATCGCCGGCCGTGCGGATCGCGTGCGCGACGTCGACGATCACCTCGATCGTCGCGGGCGGGACCTTGGGGTGGCGCGTCGCGAGGAGCTGGATCTCCGCGGGCGGCGGCGGATACGTCATCTGCAGCGGAGCGAAGCGGTCGAGCTGGGCCGCGTCGATCCCGAACGTGCCGCTGAACTCGCGCCCGCGATTGACGGCAGCGATGAACTGCACGTTGTCGGGGATCGGGATGAACGTGTTCTCGATCGGGTGGAACACGCGGCGCGTGCCATCGAGGGCCGGCATCAACGCGTTGCGCGCGCTCTCCTGGCAGCGGTTCAGCTCGTCGAGGAACACGAGGTAGCGGCGCTCGGGGTTGTCACCGGCCGCTTCGAGCGCGTTGAGGATGTCGGTCTTGATGAAGTCCGTGATCGGCGTGCCGGCCGACGACGCGCGGATCTGGATGGAGACGAAGAAGTCCGACGCTTCGACGACCGCGCCGCAATTGAAGAAGATGAACTCCATCCCGAGCGACTGGGCGATGGAGCGGGCGAGCACGGTCTTGCCGCACCCCTGCGGACCGTCGAGCAGGATGTTCAGGCCCGACTCGAGAAGGACCTGGAGCTTCTTCGCGACGATCGGATCGAGATAGACGCCTTCGATGCGGAACGGCGCGCGACCGACGTACTCGACCTCGATGCGGCCGCGGTCGTCGCGCTCGGGCTTGTGCACGTTGATCACACGCACCATGCACGGAATGCCCGCGACGATGCGTTCGTCGTTGGAGAGGATGACCTTGGGAGCGCGGCGACCGTCGAGGTGCGTCGCGCGCAGGCGGAACTCGCTGTCCTCGAGCGTGTTCGGAAAGAACGTCGCTTCGACGGTGCGGCCGGGCGTCAGCTCTTCGAGGGTCCACTTCGCAGGCATGAGCCGAGTGTAACGTCAGCTGCCGAGCGCGCGGCGCGTGAGGTCACCGATCATGCGGCCGAACTTGGCGACGGCCGTGTCGACCGAGGCGTCGTCGAGCAGGACGTGATTCGGGAAGCACTCCTCCTCGAGCTTGCGGACCGCGACCTGCGCGCAGACCATGCCCTTGCGGTGCGTGAGCTGCGTGACGAGGCCGCGCAGCGCTGCGACGGAGCACTGCGTGGGCAGACCGTCGCTGATCATGACGAGCACCCGCGCGCGCTTCTGCGACGAGGCTGCGAGAGACGCGACGTGATAGAGCGCGGCCGCGTCGTTGTTGCCGCCGCTCGCCTGGAGCGCCGTGACCTCGCACATCCGCGCGTCGCCAGCGTCGTAGATCACGGTATCGGTGAAGCCAAAGAAGCGCGCGTCGACGCCGGGCAGGTCGCGAACGGCCTCGGAGATC